>CAIULL010000125.1 GCA_903899985.1 uncultured Schlesneria sp. | reverse complement strand
GCTGCCGTCATCGATGAAGATGACTTCGTAGTGACCGTATTTTGCTGCTTGCTTTTGGATACCAGCGAGAAGCTCTTCGAGGGTCGCTTCTTCGTTCATCAGCGGAATCACAAAGCTCAGTGCTGGCTGAGTTTCGTCGAATGAGACGATTTCGTCGGCAAGATGGCCTTCGTCGGCTTGCAGTGACTGGTAAGGATGGCGAGTTGTGGTGCTGTGAATCATCTTAAAGCTCCGTTTCGTATTCAGTGAGGGGTGTTTGCGGTTTGTGCTGTCGATGTCTCCTTCTATCGCGAGTCCCGTGCCATTCGATAACTGAATACAAAATCAACTTTGTCAGGTGTTTTTTTCTGTTTTTTATGATTCTCCTAACGTTAGTATGGTAAAAAATGCTTTGTTGTTGTTGGCGTGTGCAGTATAAAATATCGCCTTTAATCGCCATGTCTTGCGGTTGCTGAATAAAATGCTGCCTGGTGATTCGTGTCCAGAACGCGATTGACCCTCATCTTGATTACAGCTTCGTAGAAATTCATCGATTCGGTTTTCAGTTGCTTCGCTTCCAGAGACTCGAATTCCTTGGGCCGCGAAGCGGAGGCTCTTTAAAAAAAGGAGCGATGCCTGATCTAAGCTGATCAGGCATCGCTCGAGAAATTCTGAAAAACAGTGCGGGCCGCACGGTTAAATGGACGCTTACAGGACGATTTTTCTCGTCACGTTGTCACCTTCAGCTTGTCGACAGTCGTATTCAGGTTCATCGCTGGGGCCGTCGAAGACACTCCGATACTCAGCTTGTATTTTCCTTTGTCAGAGGTCACCGGCGACAAAACGTATTGAGCATTTGCCTGGACTTGAACATTGTCTTTCCCCAGAAGATTCTGGAAGAAGGCATCGTAATGACTGAAGCCGGTCACGTTGTCATTGAACCCGTTGCCGAAGAAGATTGCTGCGGTGTTCGTGACGTTGATCGAGGCATTCGTCGTGTCGTCAACAAAGGTTACGTTAGCATCACCACTGACGGATGTTGCGTTGACCGTTCCAAAGCCGACGGCCGAATTCGAATACTGCTGGCCACTCATTGTTGCCTTCTTTGACGAGAGCACCAACGAGTCATTGAATTTGGTATCGGTCAAGTTGGCAACATCAGATGCACCACCGTAAGCGGTCACTTGCGTGAATCCAGAACCGGTCCAAGAGTAACCTGCTCCCGTCATCGACCAGGCTGAAGGGGATGCATTGAAGACATTCGATCCGACACCCCCTGTGACAAAGGCCTGATCAGTACCAGCAGCATTTGCATTGACAGTGATCTGCCCGATCCCCGTCATCGTCAGGTTCACGATTTGATTGACAAACGTGGCCTTTGCGGGATTCGCGGTGAACGTATCGTTGTAATTACTGTCGTTAATCGTCGCGGTGTTTTTTCCCGTTCCGTCCTGGACATTAATGTTTCCACAGCCGATCAGAACGAGATGGCTACTTCCAACATCGTACGTCGACTGCGTCGGCGTATACACGAAAGCGTCATTGCCATTCGAGCCAATCAACACACCAGTGTCAGTTCCACCTTGATCAAGTTCCACTCGGGTGTACAAGAAATTGTTGGCGGTGGAATTGAAATTACTTCCTTGGAGCGTCGTCTGGAACTGACCGCTCTTCAATTGATCGTTGCCACTCGATCCGTACAAGTAGGCTCGGTCCTGAGAACTGACCGAATTTCCGATCACATTGCTGAACCCGCTTTCGAACAGGTAATACTGGCTGTCATACATGCGAGCTTGACCAGGTTCGACGTTGAAATCGTTCAGTTGACCTTTCGCACCCGTGAGATTGGCGAAGTCGTTACTGGCCGTTTCATACGCGTAAATTCGGAACGCACCCTGGACCGAATTGCTGAATCCGGCACCCTGCATCGTGGCGTTGAATGGACTCGCGGTGAATTTGTCGTTTGATGCCGAGTCATAGAATCGAGCAATATCGTTGCTGCCAGTTCCGACGAATGAAGTCTTTTCCATTTCGAAAGATCGGACTTCGAACCAGGTTCCATTCACGGTTGATGACGTCGAGTGCAGGTCAATCTGATCGTCGCTTTCGCTGGAAGTGATCTTTAACGAGTCACTGCCAGTGTTACCAAGCAGGTGGATCGATTCCGATGCGCTGGAGTCAAAATTGTAAACGTTACCGTTCACAGTGACGGTCGCGGTTTTCGAGTTGACGTCGACCGTGAACTTGTCATTTCCCTTCGTACCAGCAATCACGGTTTCTTCATCGAAATTCGTTGCGAGAGTCACAACGTTGTTTGGATCGACATTACCGACGTTGTATCCGACGTCGGCGATTCCGGCATGCAATTGGATTCCGGTAAACCCGAGTGGGATTGCTTTTCCGTTGTCGGAAGCGGGCGAGAACGCACCGTAGTCACGACCAACGTTGGCAACTTCGAAATCGAGACCGTCAACTGGAGCTGTCAACACCGTGTAGTTACCTGGGCGAAGGTTTCCAAAGTTGTACTTCCCTTTTGCGTTCGTGTAGGTCGTTGCCGACACGAATTGGCCAAGGTCATTTGTCCCCGAAAGGTCGACTTCAACGTTCGCAAGCAGTCCGTCTTTCCCATCCAGTGTCTTGTCCTGATTGTTGTCGATGTAAACCTGCCCTGAAATCGAGGATGGTGCATACTTACCAAAGTTATAGCTTTGACCTGGTTGTGCCGTTTTCACATTGATGTTGTTGAACGTGTTGCCGGTCAAGCTTCCCCCTCGGGTACCGAACTGGTCAGCGGCATCAAAGTATCCGGGAGTGGCCCCTTCAGCGACAGAGTAGGTCCCTGGTTGCAGGTGATCGAAGACATAATATCCCCGGTCGTTTGTTTGCACGGTTTCGTTGACTTGAGCCCCCAGATCCGTGGTGCCGGTTAACGTCATCGTAATGTTCGCGATGCCGGTTTCTGCAGCCTGAAGCTTTCCATCCTGGTTTGCATCGGTGTAAACAGTACCGTCAATCCACGTCAAAGGAGATTCGGTGAAGTTATAACCCGTTGCGACGACATTGCTTTCTTTTGGCAGAGTCACATCAATTCGGTCGTGTGTCACAACGCCGCCGGCGGTTCCTGCGTAGTCCTGTCCGTCAACCCAGTTCGTGGGTGTTGTTTCGGTAATCGAGTAAGTTCCTGCGCGAAGGCCGGTGAACAGATAATTGCCGCTGGCGTCAGTCAGCGTGTTCATCGAAATGGTATTTTCCAGATAGTCAACTCCCTGAAGCTGAATGCCAACCTGGTAAAGCGAGATATCCGTTCCCTGTTGTTGAATTCCATCCTGATTAACGTCTTCAAACACCGTTCCGGCGAAGCTGTTTGTGTTAATCGTGATGGGTGTTGAAAGCTGAGAGGTGTAAGCGCGACCGCCAACTGTCGACAGGCTGTTCCACGAGAGAGACACAGGAAGTTGTAAGACCGATCCAGGGACAGCCGCGGTGCTGACCTTGACCTGGTATTGGACCTGGATGGTTTGCAGGCCAGTCAACTGACCAAGATTGATTTGCAGGGTCGAGTCTGTTTTTCCATTGCCCGAAAGAATTGTCCCGATGTTTGTGGTCACGGAACCAGGAATCAGCGTCAATCCTGGTGAAACCAGCGAATCAAGGTCCAGAGTAAACGCAACTTGACTGTTACCAGCGGAATGCGAAATGACCAGCGTCGAATTGAGCACGTCACCGGCGTCGACGTTCGTACGACTGAGGTTTTGTACGATTGTCAGTTGTGGCTCGACAACAGTGATCGGTGACGTTGCGGATGCTGCTCCGTAGGGATAACTCGCTTTCGCTGTCACAACCGGGTTCGCGCCCGCCACATTGTTACTGACGTTCGGGATCGATCCGGTAAGTTGGAACACAATTGTGTCACCGGTCGTGACTTTGTTGTCTGGAACGTTCGTTACGGTCCCGAGATTCCAGTCAAGTTGTCCGTTCGACGCCAGCAGCGTTTTACCAGCCACAAGCGATGGAGCAATCAGGCTCTTTCCAACAGAAACAAGCGTCAGGCTTTCTGGCAGGAACGTCCCATTGTTCGTCAGTTGAGGAATACTGAGATCAAGCGGTGTCACTCCTTCGGGTATCGTCAAAACGATTTGATACGTGGCTCGTTCGCCAATCGTCAATTGATTTGCAACAGCGTGCTGCAAGGTCGTTGAGATTAATGACATCGCAACTTTGACCGGTGCAATCGTAATGTTGGAATCCGTCGTGATCAGGTAGCTGTTGGCTGCCCCGCCGACGTCGCTCGTGTTTCCTGTTCGTTCGACGGTCAGCGGATTCGTGCTGGCAATTTGCCCTGGCGTACCAGCAAGACTGGTCCAGGAAATCTTCGAAGTCGTATCAACCGGCATTCCGGCCTGGACATCGTTGTTGACGATCACCTTGTATTGCAGGACAGCGGTTGATCCTTTCGGGAGCGAGCCAAATGTGGCCTGAATCACCCCCGTTTTGTCGGTCAATTGAGCTGGAGCCGTTCCACTGACCCAATGCAACGAGCCGGGAACGTAGGTCACTCCATTGGGGAATGAGTCTGAAAACGCGATGTCGTAGGCAGTTGCGCCGCTGGAAGAAGTGTGGGCGATATTCATCGTGACTGTTACCGCATCGTTGGCGTCAACGTTATTGGCGCTCCACGTCGTGTTCACGACCAGTTTCGGTTCAACAACCTTGACGAGCGTGGCGAGCTGAGTCGCAGTTCGTGTGTCGTACGACCAGACCGCGTTGCTTCGAAGGTTTGTTCCAGCGACGTTCGTGATGTCATTGGTGACGGTCGCTGTGTAGTCGACTTCAATCGTTTGCGTCTGGGTGAAATCCCGATTTGTATTGACGAGATTTCCAACCTGCAGGCGAAGGACGCGACCAGCATCCTGATCAGCCGAAGAGAGATTCGAAATCGTTGCCGACGCAAGAATCTGACTTGGGGTTGTTGTCGCAAGTGCCAGCGAGCTATCAACCGTTACACCCGTAACGCTCTTGATTGCCAGTCCACGCGGTGCATCAATTTCCAGAACGGCGTTGTTCATCGTTACTTTCGGAATCGTAACCAGAACTTTATAGGTTGCCGTTTCGCCGATCACGACCTGAGTCATCGTGGTGTTCGGTTGATCGACGCTTGTGAGAGTGTGCTGAACGCTCGGTAACGCAATCGTTTCTGACGCACCGTCGGTCATCGTCGCCGTGACGTAGTTATTGCCATGAGGCAAAGCGGTATAAACGACGAGCTGCGCGTTGGAATTGCTGACGACACCAGAGTGAACAACTTGTGAAGCCTGCAAGGTGTACTGAATCACACAGATGTTACTTCCATCCGTGGCTTTGCCACCCGACAAGGCGTCGGTCAGCTGGATTCCGCTATCCAGCAGAGAATTGGGGTTTGCGGCATTCACCAGCGAATAACGAAGGGCTTTCCCGCTGCCATCCGTGACCGTCATCCCCAGCCCCGAGGCTGGAATAACGAATCCCTGGGGAATCGCGTCCTTCACTAACACGTTGTATGCACCACCGATACTAAGTCCCGTGTTGTTGACGTAAATCTGAAAACGGACTGTGTCACCAGCACCGATTGAGCTGATGTTTGCATCATTGGCAGGTCCCGTGAAAACGGCATTCGGATCATTACTGCTGACGGCCGATTTCAAAATCGACAGCACAGGCCGCGTGTACTCGACGTTTGTCATCGCCGTCTGCGAGAAGGTCGTGTTGTTCGCAGACCCTTGCGTGGACTGAGCGACACTTGTCAACCACATTCCGTCAGCGAACGGCTGATCCTGAACAGCCACTGTGATGAGAAGGTCGAGCGTGGTCGTTTTGTCGGCAGGCGAGCTGACATTTCCATACGCAAGCGTCACGCTGTTCGAGGCTTTGTCGATGGAAAGCTTAGGCGTGATGTTGAACTGCGAGTTGAACGTGTCATTCGGGCCGACTCGAATCGAACCTGCGTTATTTGCCTGGTTCGTCCCTTGCCACGTCAGATTTCCAACCTGGTAGATCGGGAGTGGCAGGTAATCGCTGACGGTCAGATTTTCAATGTTGCTGCCGATCACTTGACGTGTGACTTCGTAAGTGACGAGGTCACCCGCTTTGACGGGAGCACCCGGTACGGCAGGCTGGCCGTTGATCGCATAAACGGTTGTTGATAACGCTCCGGTTGCCATTTGCTGAGCGGAGCCGCTGCCATTGTAAGCGTGGTTACCAGTGGCCAATTGAGTGCTGGGATCGACTGTCGTTCCCGTTGCCAGAACACGGCTCGCGAATGCGTCACCTTCGCTGATGGACATGTCGCCTGACGGAACGCTGTCTTCAAACTTCGACAACACGACGGTCCGATAGGTGATCGTGCCGGTCACAGCGCGGCCAGTCGAACCGCCCGTCGCACCCCCACGCAGGATTCCGTCGAGCCCCAACGCTTGAAGCTGGCTGGAAACATTGAATTGGTAATCGAGCTGCCCCGTCGTTTTTCCCGGCGTCACAAGACTGAGGCCAAGGGCACTGTTGGTAACCGCACCATCGGCATAACCATTCACCCCGGAAACGGTAAAGGTGACCGGCGTACTGGTCAGAAGTTTTTGTCCATTGGGGACACTCGTTGTCAGTAACAGATCTTGAATCCAGGCATAATCAGAGACCTGAAAATTGATCTGATATTCGAGAACGTCACCTGGGCCCAGGCCGCTGGCGTTTGCATCGGAAACAACTCGATAAGACTGCTGGACAGCAATATTTTGATCGGCAAGAGTATGGGTTGCAGTGGATGTGAACGTACTAATGACCGCAGCCGCTGTTGTTGTTGCTGGTGTGACCACCCACGAGCCTGTTGCCTGGACCGAGAAAACAGACTTTGAATCGGCACCAAGAATCGGATCAGCGACCAACTGGTTATTTGCATTCAGATTCGGAACATAGAAATCCAGGATGTAACTTCCATCCAGTTGCGCGCCTGTCATCGGTCCCAATTGCAACGTCAGATGCGAGTTAGAAGAGGGAACGCCTGTCACAGGGGTTGAAAGCACCGTGTAAGAATTCGGCTTCCAGGAGACATTCCGCATTCCAACGAAGACTTCGTTGTTATCCAGCACGTTGTCCAGGGTGACCTGGTTGATCGTGGCGCCCGCCGCAACAACGACATCGACACGGTAGCTTCGGACAAAGTTGGCTCCCGTAGCGGTTTCGTTCTCGGGGCCGAGATAAGAAATCTTTGTTGCAACCAAGGCTGGTGTGACAGCCAAAGTTGACGAGGCTCCGCGAATCGGGGCGTCTGTTTTTGGATTGTCGAGCGGGTCGTTGCCATACCGGAAACCACTGGTCGCAACCAGCGAGAGAGGCGTGCCTACAGTCGCGTGCTGACCCATGCTGCACTGAATCGAAATCTGCAACGAGGGTTGAGTCGTTACGAAACTACCAAAGGGCATCTGAAGAACGACAAGTTGATCTCCTGGATTCCCCTTCACCGTAATCGGGTTGCCGCTACCGTCGACGGCGAAAGGATGAGCAGCGTTACCGTTGGCGTCAAACTGGACCACGGTTTCCTTAAGCACGGTGTCGAGCAGACGAGCGCTGCCAGCAACGTAACTAATCCCCTGGTCGGCAGTTTTCCCGTGAGGAACAACGACGTCGACGTATGGCCCGTAGCCGGTGTTGCCTGAATTGCTGAACGTCAATGAGGCTTGAAATGTGTCACCAAGCAGAGCCTGAGGTGCGTTGGCCTGCCAGGCGATGGTTGGGGTTGCTGTTGCTGGAGCAGCAACAACTGGTGTTGCGGTCAACAATTGACGGATTTCCAGAAGCTCGCATTGCAGTGAGCTGTTGGTTTTTCGCTTGCGTGGTCGGCTGTCTGATCGGTTCGTGGACATTTTTTATTCTTCACAGTTAACTTTGATTTGAGGACTGACTTCGAGACACTGAACGCAAAAGAAAGGCCAAAGCCTCAAAATGCAAAAATATGCTTGACTCGAGGTCGAAACGGGTAAAAAGAGTCGAATTGACGGGTGTGTAGGTATATTTTACATGGTAAAAAATACATTTGTGTTGACGGCTGGCGTGAAAAAGGGGTGGGTGTCGTCGGTTCGTCATCGCCTGTTGTGATGCTTCCGAACTTTGATTTCTCTTAAACATTCTTAAACGCGTGCTCAGGGCGAGCCGCGACAAGCGATTTGCCAGCAGTTCCGCTCTATGGACGCGAGGCGCTTTGGCGACACTCGCAGCGTCAGTTCCTCAAGAGCCGCTACAAGCGGTTTGCCAGGAACTACCGCTCCATGGGTCGGAGGAGCTGTTGCAACTCGTAAAACGTCAAGTTCCTCAAGAGGGTTTGTGAGGTTCTTGCCGACTGTGGGTGACCGGAGGTGTCGAGGTGTGTCTTCGTCTCAAGAAACAAGATCTCGAAATCAGAATTGTGGGCGGGCCGATGAATTCGATTGGTGAATATTTCCATGACCAAATTGTGTCGAAGCTGAGCTGAGTCTCTTACTTTTCTACAGTTAAACATGCGCAGCAAAGGTGACGAACCTCACTTTATCACATTTCGTCGACGGCGAATGCTGCGGATCAGTAAGCCGAGTCCGCCAAGTCCTAGCAAGGCGAAGGTTGATGGTTCAGGGACGGCAACCGGTGAATTAGAGGATGGCTGATTCAAAGATGAGGCACCCGTCGAGTTGTTGTCCGTTGAGTTGCCTTCTGTCGAGTTGTCATCCGTCGTCTTGTTGTCTGTCGAGTTGTTGTCTGTCGAGTTGTCATCCGTCGATTTGTTATCCAACGGAGTTCCACTTGATGCGGGCGCCTGTAACATGTCACTAAAAGTGTGATTGTCACTTTCGAAAACTGTTCCGCCACCTGGAGTATTCGTGAGAATGATTTTGTTAAATTCATCTTCTTGCGTCTGCGCGTAGAAATTAATGAATGCGAATTTTTCTTCCGAATCTTTCCCGAGAAATTGGTCTGTGGGATTTCCGTCGTAGCTTTTGGGGAGTGACGCCAGCGAGTCGCTGATGCCGGTCAGTGCCCCAACTTCCTTGTCGCCGTTGTAAAAAGCGATTTGATTAAATTTGTCAGCTGCAGAAAGCCAGAGGCCAAAGTAGGCTTGTGGGTTACTCAAGTCCACTGTGACATCACCGGAGTTAACGGCGAAATAATTCGAGTTTTTTCCCGTCGATGGGTCGAATGCGCCACCATACAAATCTGCACGGTTAATATACTGGTCTCCGGTATATGTCACACTCAAAGTGCCGGTATTAAATGTCTCGGTGTTGTGATAACCGGTGGATGCATCATTGAAATTAATTGTGGCGATGTTCTTGGCGGAAGAAGTCTGTCTCCCCGCTTCTTCAATTGTCTCAATCAGGCCCGCCTGAGACGATCGTACGGCAAATAAGGACAAGCCCACAGTCGCCAATTTGACGAATCGTGAACCAATCTGGACGAAGAGGGAACGCACGGTTGAATAAAAGTCGTGATACAATCTAAAAAACCTTTGTGCAGAAGCTGAATGATGCGATGCATCGTTGTCTGGCGACGAGGCCGACCAGTAAATCAAACTCATTTTAAAGTCACATTCACTGTGAAATGGGACTACTGTTTTTCACAGCTGTAAAAAAGAAGGAGGGGCATTAATCGATTTTGACCGATTCCAATGGGGCTGCATGAGTCCACTTCTTTGCGTGGAACATCCCATCGAAATCAGACAGTTCGATCACCGCTCTTATGGGGGATGATGTCAGTGCATGGATGAGTTCATCGAAATTGGTGAACTAAGGTTGCCGGCATCCAGCTCCAGTGTTTGATTGATTCCTGATGAACGCCTGCCAGGTCCTGTTGACGGGTCCCACCAGAATCGGCGAAGACCCGCTGGGATTGTCGGCGATTCCCCTTTATCGACGATACGAAAGTTTTCTGCTGGTAATCTCCAGCTTCCATTGACGCGCACCGTTTTTTGATCCGATTGTTCAATACTCCAGGCGAACCACATCCCCTTTCGCTTGATGCTGATGCGAATGGGCAGGTCTTCGGCGCTCCATCCGAACAGTTGCGGATACCTTAGTTTACTTGGGAAAACACGCCTCATCGATCGTGACTGAGTTTTGTTAATCAAATCAAGACTGACTCCAGGATCAGTCGTGATCAGCCTTCCAGATTCGATACTTTTCGAATCGAGTTTACCGGGCATTTCGGTGACAAGCGTGTTGCAATCCACGTAGAGCGGAAGGGTGTCGCGTAAGAATTTCTGTGTGGCGACTGGAACGACCGAGTCAATCTCGGACCAGAATCGTCCTTCCAGTTCATTCAGTTGATCGGGGTTCAACCGAACGGTTGACACGATCGTCTCGTCCGGTCGAACTTCTTGCGTTGTGTTGGCCAGCTCAAGCCGAAGGTAGGCCTGGTGCATTTCGGACAAGACCTGATTAATCGTCAGACGGTCATACCGGGAAAGATCCTTTTCCGCGAAATCACTATTCAACCAGCAGGCTCCTTGATCAGAAAACTGAACAATGGAATTCACCTCGTTGGGGTCAACAAGCGACATCCGTTGCTTTTGTTTTTCGTTGACCTTTTTGAGTTCAGCCTCTGCTGCGGCGAGTGCGCCTTCCTTTTGCTTAGCGGTGAGCAATGCCTGAGCGGCAAACGCGCGTTGATCGTCCAGCTTTCGCGAGTTTCGAAGATAAAAAAAACCGACGACGGCAGTTTGCAGGGTCATCAGAAGAAAAGCAGCAATCAGCCAGACCTTGGCACGTTCCTCTTTATTAACAAACCGCTTTATCGAGACACGTTGTGTAATTCGAGAATCCTCCATGATTGCCACAACATGCTTCTTCAATTCGAAGGCGGTCTGAAATCGACGATTCGGATTGAAGTGGAGGCCGCGAAAAACAATCGTATCCACTTGCTTTCGCAGAGGGCGTACCAGTCGCAAAGTGGAAGAGGGCGCTTCAAACCCGCCTCTCGGCAAATCGTCCATCATCGCTTCGTAAAACACGACGATTGCTGAGTACAGATCTGCACGGGAGTCAACGACCGAAGGCTTGTTCCGCAGTTCTGGCGCTGTGTAACTGGTCGTGCCTTCCGTGTTATGATCTGCGCCTCTCTGGTTTGTAATATCCAGATCTTTCGTAATGATCGACAATCCGAAATCTGAAAGTTTCACGTGGCCGTGCTGGTCGATCAGGATATTCTCGGGCTTGATATCTCGATGAGTCAAATTTCCGCCATGAGCACATTCCAGCGCATCGCAAAGCTGCCGCAACACCAACAGCGCCTCACGGCACGTCAAGGTTCGTTGCGAGATGCGGTCTCTTAACGTTCCATTGGCGGCGTATTCCATAATGAGATAGGGACGCTCGTTCCGGATGCCGGCATCAAAAATGGTGACGATATTCGGGTGAATCACGTAGGCCGTCGCCCGACATTGTTGTTGAAATCGTTCGACAAAACGCGAGTTCAGTGCAAGATGTTCGTGAGCCAGTTTCACCGCGACGCGGCGATTCATGTGGACATGGTTGGCGGAGAAAACAGTTCCAAATCCCCCTCTGCCGAGAAATTGAAAGCCGGTCAGCTCCGGGAACGATGACTCGAGGAATTTCAGTTCGTCGCGGTCTCGGTCGCTGTCGCACCGTGCGGAATGCTTAACAGGCGTGTTCGTCGGGCGTTCTTTCCATTCGGTCACATTTTCCACAGTATCGAACTCCGACTGGCTGTCCTCCATGTTTTGAAAACCGTCGTACTGCGATAATTCATTACTGTTGCCAAGCAGCGTGTTCACTGGCAAATCCTCTATTATTAATTCGAATATTAAAGATGTATTCAGATAAATGAGTGGTCCGCCATTTTGCTCAGCTTAATAAGTCGCCGGTAATGACGTATCCTTTGGCAGCATTGTAGTCGTGATGTCGACTAAGACAAAAATCATGCCTCATTCAATCCTGATTGTTTTCTGCTTTTACACGACGTCAATTTTCTCAAACAGTTCTCTTACAAATTGTATTTCATACGAATCGCATCAAATTGAATACGGGTCTTTTGAGACTAAGCGGCGAACTTCGGACAGGATCTTGTTCAAAGCAGTAAGGTCATCCTGCCGGTAGCCGTTGTCATGGAAAAAATGTGATTAAGGGTCTTAGTTGTAAATGGTCAATTATGGTCTGGCGGTGAAATGATTGACTTAATGATTTCCCCGAGGTGTTCGCAGTCGACGGGTTTGGAAAATACTCGTTCAACGAGCGTTTCTAATTCGACCAGTTCTGCAGCGGCTAATTGGCCCGTGATTGCAAATCGAGTGGTGACGGGGTGTCGCTTCGAGAATTCCCTGAGAAAAGCCAGCCCATCCATAACGGGCATGCGCAAGTCGCTAAATAGAATGTCGGGGGGGCGTATTGCTGCTGTCGAAAGCGCTTTAGCGCCACCGTCGCAGAAAACAAAATCAATGGAGGTCAGCTTACGAGCCAGCTGGCGATTAACACTCGCGAGTATCATCGGATCATCATCGACAAACATGACAAGAGGCTTTTTCTGAGACTCAAGCCGGGGTGTGCCGCAGGATGTTTTGCTGGATAGTCTTTTAACTTCGCTGAACTCAAATTGCTTCGGCATCGGCGTAGGATCTGGCATTGAATGCTCTATTCGTCATTGCCCTGGCGGGCTGTAAGGGTTGCGATTAACGATACTTGGGGGAAAAGCTTGGGGGATTGAGACATTGTCACCTGCGGAAGAGTCTCTGTTGAAAACAGTCCTCCCCCGCTTCCGTGATCTCCTGGTGGTCTTGAGCTCTGCGAAGCAAAATGCAAGTTGGAGGTTAGAACGGGCCCGCAGCGCTGTGAAAGGATCAGATCATCACATTCACGAGAGTGCACTGATCGCACAGGAGTTATACGGGGAAGCTTTCACGTGGCTGCGACAATCGGACCGTAACTGGTTCAGCGAGTGGAAGGCACTTCTGTTGTCAGCCAAGGTGGGTGCAAGCTTGGGTGTTCGAGTCAGTTCAAGAGTCATTGCTTCCAGTGCTTTGACGGTTTGTTTGTGAGAAAATGCCGTCTGGGCAAAGTAAAAGCCGTTTCGTCCCATGTGTTGACGTTTCGCTGGGTCTGCGAGCAATTCGCAGATCGCGTCGGCGAGTGCTGCTGAGTCTTTCTCAGGAACAAGTCGACCAGTGACTCCGTCGACGACGGCGTCAAGATTTGCACCAATCCTTCCGGCAACGACGGGTTTAGAGTAGTTGTAGGCTTGAATAACACCCTCAGAAAGTCCTTCCGTATTGCCGTGGCTGTCTAGGGCAGTCGGATTGACCCAGATGTCGCAGTTGGCAAACTCGTGACTCAATTGTGCATCGCTCACGGTTCCAAGGAATTTGACAGCCTCGCCAAGCCCAAGTTTCTGGTGCAGCTTTTCAAGCTTCGAGCGTTGGTCACCGTTGCCGACAATAATGAATTGGGCAGGATGTTTCTTCACAATCTGCGGAACAGCTCGCAGCAGATATTCGAGTCCCTTGCATTCGGTGAGTTCTCCCGAGAAGAGAACTTGGGGCACTTTATTTTTTGGTTGAAGTTGATTTGCCACAGAGCCGTTTGTTCCAAAGGGAAGGATGTGGCATTTACGCTGGCTCAATTTCGTGACCTTTTGTGCTGTGTCAGAGCAGTCAGAAATCAGCAGGTCGGCAGCCTGTAGCGATTGTTTCAGGAAAGGGTTGGCCCATGTCTTTCGTCGCGCCTGTGGGAATTCGGCGCTGTGCGTCATGATCATGAGCGGCGCTCCACTGAACAATCTTGCGATCTGGCCCAGCAACCCGTTTGGATAAGGGGAGTAAACATAGACGGCGTCAAATTTCCGGGTTAAGACCAGCCATGCCGCAGTGATGCATCCGAAAATAATGTAAGGGATGGCGAGCAGTTGAAGATAGCCGTTCCGGGTGTTTCTACCGGACCCTTCTTCGTGGGTCAGTCGTTCAATCGAGGCTGGTGCGTATCGAAAGCGGCGAACTTCGATTCCGTCCAGAGTGTGCGATGAAAGGCCTTTGTAGGCAGGAGCCAGAACGGTGATCCGGTGTCCGCGTTTTGTCATTTGACGATGGGTCTCTCGCATCCAAGAGGCGGCTCCATCATCCGCGTGTCTTGGGTAGGTCGAAGTAATGACCAGGACACGTTGGTGAACTGACGCCGTGTTGTCCTCTGCCGAGTCTGCTGAGTTGCTCGAAACGGAATCTGAGAGGTTCCTGGTACGGTCAGATTGTGGCAGGAATTCTTTGATATCGCTCTGACCCGCGGCGTTAAATTCGCGTCGGCTTTCGAGCGTGGCATCGACTCGAGGGGTTCCAGTTGATCGTGGGAGGATTTCACGAAACTCGCATCGCGGTGAAATGGTGGTCGTTCGGTTCATTGGTCGGTTGTCGAGTCGTGTGGTGGTCATTGCTTATGCTCGTCGCAAGGTTGGCGGTTCGGGGAGTAAGTTGGAAGAACACAGTGCAAACGGTAGGCCAATGTCCCAAAACGCAGGAAACAGGCATGATTTCAGGCTAGGTGGTGTAAAAAATACCTTTTTTGCGGTCGACGGTTGCGTAGTAAATACTTGTATAGCCTCGTCAATCCAGTGTGTGACTGTAAAAAATGCATGTATCTTCGTCGGTTCTGATCTTTGTTGTGATTCCGATGAGCTTTCCTATCGCAAAGTCCGGGATATGGAAAACAGGTCTGGTTCATGAAGAGATCAGCATGACAAGCATCGATTCTTCGGCTTCGTAACATCATTGTCTGCTTCGCTTATTAAAATCGAAGGCAAAACTCATCAATGAATCGTTGCTCAGGAAAGCCATCTACGATCGGGTTTGGTCAATTCGAGGATCGTAGCACTTTAGGGTTTTTGTCTTTTGTGGAACGGTGGTTGCATTACTGACCGACATCGCTCCCACAGATCTCCTCAAAAAGGACCGATCGCCTTTGCTGAAGGTAAACGGTTTCTGTCTGTCAGATGTGGGTCATTCCCAATGATGTTTCGCTGATTTTATCGCGAAAGAATTCCTGGGAAATCAGTTCGCAGTCAAATCCGCTACGAACGCGAATCGGCGTTGTGCCGCTCGTTGTTTAATAGGGTTAAAAATGTTGTCTTGAAATGAAAGTGCTTCTCATGTCGGTAAAAATCGCAAACAAAGTCTTCAGCGTCGGCTTGTCTGTCTTGACGCTACTGGCTGCCAATACGCATTTTGCGTTTGCAGGTACGATTCCGTACCCGAATCCAGGGACATTAAACCCAACAACGTATACATTCACCGCCGCCAATACGGGGGATGTGATCGCCTATTATGCCGGTTCAACAGCCTCATATGAGAATCAACTTGGCATGCTCATTAATGGCGTACAGAGTTCATCCGGATTTGGGCTGGACGATCATACAACGGCACTCGGGACCGCATTCAATTTAGGTCACGTAACGAAGGGAGACACGCTGGTGTTCGACCTGAAAGTCCTGAGCCTGGGCGGCCTGATTGTTTATTCCGATCCATCAATGAATTCTGCGTATGACAATGGTGGGCCTGGACTGAATCACGTCTATTCGACCCCCTATTCGGGCGGAAGTCTTGGAAACAACATTCCTAATGGAACGTTTGTGGCTTTTGAGGATCTTCGGGGTGGGGGTGACAAGAATTACAACGACGAAGATTTCGTGTTTACCAATGTTGGCTCCATTTCTACAACCACAAACTCGGCTGCGGTTTCGGAACCATCGAGTATCGTCGCGTTCGGGCTTGGGGCGATCGGATTCATCGCATTCACAATTATGAAGAGGCGGCAGAAATCTCAATTTGTTGCCTTCACCTGATCTGTCAAGGGCGAGAGTTTTGTTCAAAAGGTTCGAGCAGATTGCCTGCGCCTTTCAGCGGTCAAAAACCGAGGCGTGGCTCGTTTTGACGAGTCGGCAATCGACGGGCTGTTGGGCTCTTCGATGAATCAGCGGCATCGATCCTGGTACAACAAAAAAAGAGGTTCAACGAAATCGCCGTTATCCGGTGGTCATCTGGCAAGACCCCAATCTGGCGAGCGAACGGCTCAGCTGTTCGTGTAACCGCGGGGTAAGGACTTCAGAAGGCCTGTATCATGGCCATTGATGAAGAGAAAAGGCCTGCAAGACCCACCGTTTCCTCAAGGTACGCCGCACGTTGATCGAACTGAGCTGGTGACGGAGAGAAAACGAAAGCCCGGCTTTTAACACTTCTTGTCATCGCAGTTGACCAATCACCAGGTCTCACTGGCGGGCCTGCGACCCTGGGTTGTTGCAATGACCGGCTCCGTTGGACTCGGAGGAGGGGTTGTTTTTCGGTGGGCGCACGGCGCTCGACAATTGATGCCGGTGATTCGTCGTCGAAAACCTCGCTCGATGACCCAGGGGGGTGCGAAACGCACGCCACGTGGGGCCGGAACAAGTTGCGATCATCATTATGCTTGCCGGCTGACCATCTCGTTAGAACTCAGCCATTTCCACGCCTTGCGCTCTGTCAATAATGAGTAACGAAACGAGCTGCTTGATGTCGAGCAGCTCGTTTCGTGTCTGGTACTAAGAAGTCGGAACACTAGTCCTTTTGTGAATGTTTTGGAGGAGGGGGGAGCTGCAGGACGGGTCGTGCCGACGCGACAGCATGCTCGTACTCCCGTAATTGTTCGTAAGTGTTTTGAAATTCGGGGCGTTGAGCGAGCCGCCGATAATCGGGCGAGCTGTTGATGTGTGTAAACCGGCTCAGCACGAGTGTGAGAGATTCTGCTGATGGATAATGCCCAGGCTCGTCAATTT
This sequence comes from uncultured Schlesneria sp., assembly GCA_903899985.1. Classification (GTDB taxonomy): domain Bacteria; phylum Planctomycetota; class Planctomycetia; order Planctomycetales; family Planctomycetaceae; genus Schlesneria. The sequence goes on along the minus strand of CAIULL010000125.1, from coordinate 10,480 downwards.
CTTTTGGCAAGGCAAGGTACGGTTTCCATTCAGGGCTCAGGATCGTTTGCAATTGATCAGAGTTTCGTACTAATGATCTTCTGAGGGCTTCGATGAGCCTCGGCGAAACGACAGGGGCAGGCCGTTCTTCCGTCACCACGGGCGTCGTATGTTTTGGAGTCAGTTCGGCCAGAAAATGGCGAAGTTCGGCTGCGGCACCGGGGACTCGCTTCGGCAACGCTCCCGATGGAGTGCCGTAGTAAAAGGCGTGTGCATCGTGGTCGATTTCGAGAGCGGTCCCGTCGAGAGAAACACCGACAAACAGGCCGCGGCTGCGGGAGTATGAAAGAATTTCTGATCTCAAAGTTGCGTCTGTTCCCGCCGCCGCTTCGCGTCCGACCGGACCGGCTGATACGGATGCATCGACCCCGACCGTGAACTTTCCTTTTAAAAGCCCTTCAACACTTTTACGAGTCGTAAAGACGAGAACAACATCCGTACCCTGAATTCCTGCCTGCCAACCGACGCTTCCCCCGGTCAGGGTCACAAATTGTGGCAGGCTCCATTCGCCGTCGTGGTCTTTGACCATCACCAGTCCGTGCCCTCGACGCGCTCCCGCAACGAATCCGATCTTGATGACATTGGGAATGATGGCGATGCCTTGTGCCTCATCCAATAACCGATGAGGGATCTGTTTGCCGGGGATGGCCATTAGTTCGCTTAAGACTTGCTCAGATTCAACAATCGTTTCTCCAGGACTGTTTGCAAACAGCGATTGAGTCATTCCCAAGGTAAGGACAAATAACGGAATCAAAAACCTGCTCATGATCGAACTCCATTTCAGGACAAACTAAAACTCAGAAACCCGTTCAGAGTTTAACCGACGCTGCAAATTCTCACCGACAATTCCTGTTCACCGGCGTGAATTCAATACCACGCAACGCCGATGCCAAGAATGCCGGTTTCATCGTTAAGAGGCTCAAAGTTACAATTCTCGTCAGTGAAGTCGCATTTTTTGAGCGAATTGGTACGGTGCTCTATCTTTCGAATGCAGTTGGCGGCCAAGGTTGACTCATAACAACACGGATTTGAGCCGATTGCTGTCCCTCGCCGTTCCCTCAAATGGTTGTGCTTTCTCCACGTGGATGAAAACATTCCAGAGTGTCTGGAGTAATCTCACAGATCGGTTTTTTAAGAACCGGTCGAATCGCTGACTGACGGAGATTATCGCTTCGAATTCACTGCAATTGGAAGCTGGATGCTGAAGCGGGTACCCCTTCCCAGTTCGCTGTCACAATGGATCGTTCCACCGTGCGCTTCGACGATTTTTCGAACCGTTGGCAATCCGAGTCCGCTACCGTCCTGTTTGGTGGAGAAAAACGTGTCAAACATCTTTGCCTGGGTTTCCACGGTCATTCCTTCGCCCGTATCAATGATATCGAGCATGACGCGGTCGTCTCGGGTATATGTTTGAAGCTCAAGCACACCGCCTCGTGGCATCGCTTGTTGTGCGTTTCGAGAAAGGTTCGTCAGGACCTGCAAAAACAGGCGAAAATCAATATTCACCAGAGGCAGGTTCGCTGCCATGTGCGGGCTGATTTCGATCCCCTGTTCCTTGGCCTGGGGCTGATAAAAGTCGATAAACTCTTTAACGAGCAGATTCAGGTCTGCGGGTTCCTGCTCAAGCCTGCCGACGCGGGCGAACTGTAAAAAGTCATTCAGCAATCGTTCCAGGTTGACACATTGCTTGCGGACTGTGGCGACTTTCTGGAGCATACGGCGTTCGCGCGGGGAGTCACCGACCGCCAGATCTTCCAGCAGCAGGTCGAGATTCAGCGCAATCGTTGACAGCGGGTTACGAATCTCGTGGGCCAGCCCGCCAGCAAGAGATGCGATCTCCGCGTACTGGGACTGCAACCGCTCGTGGTCACGAGCCAGCGTATGATGGTCACTTTGTGGTTGCAGCTTCGGGTCCATCGCACGTCTCAAATCGGTACGAACATACCCCGGGGATGGCAATTTTGTAAGTTGCGAATGGCGAGCCAAAAACCAGCGCAGAAGCTTCCTGCCATTGGCGTAAAAAAACGTGGAGGCTGGCAGCTTCCAGTGCTTACCAGATTCCGTCAAACAAAACGCTGCACTTGATTTTCAAACGCAAAAGCCACTGCCCCGATAAAATCATCAGAGCAGTGGCGATGAGTTTTCATCAATCGATGGAGTCTTCGCTATCGCTGTCCGAGTCGGCCTTTGGAGTCCCATCGGCTTCCGCTTCGGCTTGTTCCGCCAATACGGCCTTACGTGACAGTTTGACTCGGTTCTGGTCATCAATCGCGATGACTTTCACCTGCAGCTTGTCACCGGCTTTGCAGATTTCGTCAACGGATTTGACGTACCCTGTTGACAGTTCGCTGATATGGCAAAGACCATCTTTCCCCGGTGCGATTTCGATGAAGGCACCGAAGTCTTTTACGGAACTGACGGTCCCGTTGTAGATTCTGCCAACCTTGATTTCTTCGGTCATCGCTTCAACCCGAGCGAGCGCGTCTTCGGCTCCTTCGCTCTTCGAGCAGGCGATCATCACGGTTCCATCGTCGGCAATGTCAATTGTCGCGCCAGTTTCTTCCTGGATAGCGCGAATTGTCTTTCCGCCGGGGCCGATTAAGAGACCAATCTTTGCCGGATCGATCTTCGTCCGCAGAAGTCGCGGTGCGTTGACCGAGATTTCTGCACGAGGACGACGAATTGACGTGAGCATCGTCTTCAGCAATTCGATCCGAGCCTTTCGAGCCTGTTCGAGTGTGGCACGAATGATTTCTTCGTTGATCCCATCAATCTTGAGGTCAAGTTGAATCCCGGTGACCCCTTTCTGGGTGCCGGCGACTTTGAAGTCCATGTCACCGTGATGATCTTCGTCACCCATAATGTCGGTCAGCAGGACGAAACGGTCTTTCTCTTTAACAAGCCCGATGGAAATCCCGGCAACGGGTTGGGTGATCGGTACGCCTGCGTCCATCAATGAGAGGGTTGCGCTACAGACCGATGCCATCGAACTGCTTCCGTTCGATTCCATGATGTCTGAAATGATTCGGATCGTGTAAGGGAACTTTTCTTCGGACGGGATAACGGAATAGACGGAGCGCTCGGCCAATGCCCCGTGTCCGATTTCTCGTCGACCTGGTCCGCGAATCGGGCGGCACTCGCCAACAGAGTAGGACGGGAAGTTGTAGTCCAGCATGAAACGCTTCTGGACTTCATCGAACAAGCCTTCGACTCGTTGAGCGTCGCGAATCGTTCCGAGCGTAATCGTCGCCAGCGACTGCGTTTCACCCCGCGTGAAGATCGCAGAGCCGTGGACAATTGGCAGAACGCTGACTTCGCAAGAAACGGGTCTCAGATCTTGCGGGGTTCGGCCGTCGAGACGCTTATTTTCTAGAATCAGATCACGCACAACACGGTGCTGCAGGCTTTCGAACGCGGCAGCAAATTGGTCTTTCGTCCAACCGGCAGCGGTTTTTTCGGCCCCTTCTGGAAAATAGGATGCAAACAGTTCTTCTTTTAATTCCTTTGTAGCACCACGGCGATCCGCTTTGACGCTGCCAATCTTCGCGTCACGAAGTCTGCCATACGCTTTTTCACGCAACTCGGCTTCGAAAGGATTCACTGCGACAACGGGAGGAACGAACGCAGGGCGACCGACCTTTTGCTTCAGCTCTTGTTGCAGTTCACACAATTCGATGATTGCTCGTTGAGCGAACATGATTGCGTCGGCCATTTGTTCTTCTGGCAGTTGCTGGGCAAACCCTTCGATCATCAAGACCGAGTCTTTGCTTCCCGCCACAATCAGATCAAGGCGACTTTCTTCGACCTGGGACCGGGTCGGCATCAGGATAAATTCTTCGCCGATTAATCCCACTCGAACGGCAGCGATCGGGCCATTAAACGGTACCGGAGCGATACTGAGAGCCGCGCTGGCACCAATAATTGAAAGAACATCAGGATCATTTTCCGAATCGACCGAAAGCACGTTCGACATCACCTGAACTTCTTCGACGTATCCATCAGGGAAAAGAGGTCGAATGGGTCGGTCGGTCAATCGGCTGGTCAGAATTTCTTTCTGCGTCGGTCGGCCTTCGCGCTTGATGAAACCACCGGGGAACTTGCCAGCGGCCGCGGATCGCTCGCGATAATCACAAGTCAAAGGAAAAAAATCGGTGCCAGGTCGCGAAGGACCGTTTTGGGCGGCCACAAAAACGACCGTATCACCATATTGAACCAACACGGCACCGGCGGCTTGCTTGGCCATTTCGCCTGTCGTCAGGCTGATTTTTCGTCCAGCAAATTCACGTTCTACAACCACTTTCACGGCGATGTTCCTACAAAGATGTTTTCAAATTCCGGCTTCCTGAAATGCCTGATCGGAGCAGACTCGTCTGCGCAGCAGCGATCTGCGAGCGGAATGCCTTCACGATTAAGGCAGAAAGTCGATTGGCTGCCGGTCCGATTTGAACCAGCCTGAAGAAACCGACCCGACCCGTCAAAAAATTGACGCCAACAGACCTACTTGCGCAAACCGATCTTCTTGATCACATCTGCGTAGCGGCTGGTATCGGAAGCCTCAAGATACTTGAGAAGCCGACGACGCTTACTGACCAGCATCAACAGACCCCGGCGACTCGCATGGTCTTTGTTATGCAGCTTGAAATGTTCGGTCAGCTGTGCAATACGGTGTGAAAGGACAGCAACCTGAACTTCTGGTGACCCCGTGTCAGCTTCCGTACGCTGATACTGCTGAATGACTTCCGTCTTTCGTTCTTTCGTAATCGACATGTCTCAACCTTGCCTAAGTTTCATCTTTTGATCGACGGCGCTGATACTCAAGTCTGGCAATTCCACGCTCAGACACGGCGACGCAGCCAATCTCTCAGTTTTTCACACTCTATGAAATCGTGTGATAGTCTATCGTCTGGAGCGAAACTTGCAACGGACGAAAATTTGAGAGAATTCGTCGGACGCAAACCGCCCTGGATGTCTGGAGTCTCTGCATCGTGACAACGGCTGAAAAGTTGAGTGCCGTTGCAATTGGGGGCGGGTGTTCAAATTTCAAAAATGGCAATCGGTCGATTTGATCATCTGGGGACGCTGGACGGGACAATTTTGAAATTTGAACACCCGCCCCCCCTTTCTCAGGTGATTTTATTGACTGTTCCCTGCAATTTCGCCGCCATCAGCGTGTTTTCCAACAGCATGGCGATCGTCATCGGTCCAACTCCGCCAGGCACGGGGGTGATTGCCGATGCGACAGAACTGACTTCGTCAAAAGCCACATCCCCCAGCAGTTTGTCTTCGACGCGGTTGATTCCGACGTCGATGACGACCGCACCCGGTTTCACCATCTCGCGCGTGACAAATTCAGGTTTGCCGATGGCTGCGATCAAAATGTCAGCGGAACGAGTCATTTCGGTGAGATTTCTGGTTCGACTGTGACAAATTGTGACGGTCGCGTTCGCTGTTTCCCCCTTTTGGACCAGCATCAACCCGACAGGTTTCCCGACAATTTCGCTGCGGCCAAGGACGACGACGTGAGTTCCGTCAACATTCACGTTCGACTCGCGCAGCAAAACCTGAACACCGTGCGGAGTACAGGGCAAAAACCGGGGGCGACCTTGAGCCAATCGCCCGACATTTTCCGGATGAAAGCAGTCGACGTCTTTCAGGGGAGTCACGGAATCCAGGACGGTCGTCTCGTTAATCTGTTTTGGCAACGGTAGTTGCACCAAAATTCCGTGCACAGTCTTGTCCGAGTTTAGTCTCGCAACTAAGTCCAGCAATTCCGACTGCGTGATCGTTCCGGACAGGCGATGGACCTCACTCGCGATGCCGGCTTTCGCGCAGGCCTGTTCTTTATTTCGAACGTAAACCTGACTGGCAGGATCTTCACCGACCAGGATGGCTGCGAGTTTTGGGGTGACGTTGGTCGAATTCTGGAATTCAGCAACGCTATTTTTCAATCGTTCGCGAATCGATGCCGCGATCGCTTTACCGTCAATCAACCTTGCAGTCATCAGCGGGGATTTCCTTTCACTTGTGGGCTAGGTCAGACTTCTTGCCCTATTGTGTCGATGTGATGCCCGGTCGCAATGCCGGTGATTATGTTCTTTGTCAAACATCTCAATCATGAAATTGTGATAATACTTTGGAGAGGCGGTGTCTTTTCCCTAATGCCGGTGAAAGAGCACTGCTTGACCGAGGACGGCCATGCAGTGGCACAGGAAACAGAAGATCGACATACCGTCAGGGTTTCGACATTCGTTCAATCTTCGCTGTGGCTCGCTCTTTTTCCACGGTTTCTGTCCAGAGTTGTTGTGATAATCGATCAATAATCACGGGGCGAACGTCTTCCAGGCTGAAGTCACCGGGGTGCCGTTCGGTCACCTGGATCAGATGTACGCCGAACGGCGAAACAACCGGCTCGCTGATATCATTGACCTTCAACCCAAAGGCGGCTTGCGAAACCGCAGCTGGGAGTTTACCCCGAAAGCCGAACAGGCCGACATCGCCCCCTTGAGTTCTGGTTGGCGCCTCGGAATAGCGTTTGGCTGCTTCGGCAAAGGTCAGTTTATTCGCAAGGATATGCCGACGAATCTCGGTCAGTTTTTCAGATTTGGCGGCCTTTTCGTCATTGCTTGCTGATTGCGGCAGTTTTAGAAATATCTGACTCGCCCGAACCTGTGTTCCGTCGAACTCTTGCCGATACTGCTCATAATGAGCTTTGATCTGTGACGGTGTGACTGTCTTTCGAGCATAGACTTGCCAGGCGAGCGTGAGGCCAAGCTCCGACTTCAATCGTTCCGGTGTGTAGCCGAGTTTTTCCAGCAAAACTTTCGGGTCTTCGCCCCCCTTGCGAATCAGGGCTTCGGCCCGAGCAATCTGAAACTGTAAATCCTCCGCTGGCGGCTCGATTTTTTTTGCCGCCAGGAACGAGCGAATGAGTTGCCGATCGATCAGTCGTTCAAGCAATTTCGGTTCGGACTGATCTCGTTCTTCTGCCGGCACTCCTTGTTGTGAGGCGGCAAAATTGACATCCGCAGTCGTGATACCGGTACCGTTGACCTTGACAACAATCGTTGCCGGCTCATTGGCGCACAAAACATCAAGAAACGATATCGTGGCCAGACAGGCCAATAACGTCAGACGGGCGACCACCATGATGACTCCTTCAAAAATTCCCGCCATGAACTGAAAAGCTGTTAATTCTGGCCATCGTGTTGCCAGGCAACGCCTTCACCCCTCCGTGCAGGCAACGAGCATAGCGAACAACTCGTTCAGAACGAAGTTTCAGACCGTCCAGGAACAGCGAGAAGAGTCCGGAATCTGGCGTCGCGCTTATTGATCAGAATCCGAAACTTGGGCCTGCTGCGGTTGCAGGAATCGCTGGCGTGGTTCAGACTGTAGCCTGATCGCGATGACTCGCACGGTGGCGAGGCGCGAACCTTGTTTTTTCGTCACGGAAGGATGTCATTAAAATGGTTCGGTTCAGTATGGTCGCCAGCCTGGTGCTGTTGTGCGGGGCGTTCGGATGCGACAAGCAGAGTGATTACAAGCCGGTTGGAGACGTGAAGAAGGCACCGGCGCTGCCCGATCACTCGCATGGGGCCAAGGGCCCGCACGGTGGTGGAATCGTTGAACTGGGTGACGAAGAGTACCACGCCGAAGTTCTGGTTGATCACGATTCTGAATCCGTGATCGTCTATGTCCTCGGCAAAGACGCAAAGACGGCGGAAGCGGTCGCTGCTGCCGATCTTTCCATCGCACTGGAAGGGAAAGAACCGCTTACGTTGAAGGCTGCCTCGCAATCCGGCGATGGTGAAGGAAAAGCGTCGAAATTCTCGCTTGTCGACCATGACCTGGTCCACACGTTAATGGACGCAGGATTCCTGCACGGAGACCTGCGAATCACGATCGCAGACAAACCTTATATTGGTCATATCGACTATCATCTTGACGGCTCGTCACACGACGAACACGGTCATGATGAGCATGCTCACGACGAAAAGAAATCGAAATAGTTCGCCGCATCTGAAAGCGCTTTGGGTACCAGGCGCACTGTTTGACCATCATTGGTCAAACAGTGCCCCTTTTCTGTCGCTCGATCTTGACAATCAATTTTCATCGGGACTTCGCTGCGATCGCCTCTGCCTGACGCATCACTCGCAGGAGGTTCCCGCTCATGACCTGATGGATCTGAGCTGCCGTATAGCCACGGTTCAGCATTTCTTGCGTGATCACAGGATACGTCGAAACGTCGTCCAACTGCTCGGGAAGCATTGAGACTCCGTCATAATCCGAGCCAATGCCGACATGGTCGATTCCTGCGATTTTCACAATGTGATCAATGTGGTCGACAACATCATGGACGCTTCCTCGTTCGATGGGATGCTCGGCATCCCATCGTTTGCGAGCCGCTTTATAGTCCGCTTCGAGTGGGAATTGAGCTCGCAAATCACGGTTCACCTGAAACATATTTGCTCGTTTACGTGCCGATTCCGGGTGGACGAAGCCTGAAAAGAAATTGACCATGACAACTCCGCCGTTTTTCTTCACTTCGAGCAGAACGTCGTCGGGGACGTTACGCGGATGGTCAGCCACAGCACGAGCTGAGGAATGTGAAAAAATCACGGGTGCAGACGAGACCTGAATAGCGTCTTTCATCGTTTCTGCCGAAACGTGAGACAGGTCAATCAGCATTCCCAGTCGATTCATTTCTCGAATGATTTCCTCACCGAAGGGGGTCAGTCCGTGATGCTTCGGTTCATCCGTTGCCGCATCGGCCCAGGCAAGCGTGTCCGAATGGGTTAACGTCATGTAACCCGCTCCAAGCTTATTCAGCCGTCTCAGATTCTCGATCGAATCTTCGATGCAGTGACCACCTTCGACACCGATCAACGAGGCAATTTTTCCAGACTTCTGAATCCGTTCGATGTCATCGACAGTTCGAGCCATCTCGAAGGTCTCGGGATATCGCTTGACCATCGTTTTGACAAGTTCGATTTGTTCCATCGTTTTCGAAAACGCGGTTCCATCCTTGGCGGTCTCGGAGGGGACGTAGACAGACCAGAATTGTGCTCCGACATTTCCCTGTCTCAAGCGAGAGATATCGGTGTTTAACTTGGGTACATTTTTTGAAATATCGGCCTGATCGAACGACGATGAGAAGTCTGTTCGGACCGCCCACGGCAGATCGTTGTGTCCATCGAAGATGAAACCTGATGAATGTATTTTTCGTGCCGCGTCAGTCACCACAACCGCTTTTCTTTGTTCTGCGTGTCCAACGTTGGTTGCGACGACGCTCACCAGAAAAGCCGCGATGACAAGTCTCGTCGAACGATTTATCCGAACCGGTAACGAAACATGCGTTTGAACAGTGCGATGGTGTCCTGCAAATCTCGTTGGATTTACCGTGACTACAAATCTTGTGGCAAGGCCATAAAGTTCTGATGTGTTCATCGTTTTCTTCTGAAAGAGTTCCGTAAACCGTACTTTGAATTTCGATTGTATGAGGTACACTTTGTAAATCGAATCTGATTGTGCTTTTAATTCCCATTTTGCACGGAGGCAATGCATGGCAGCCAACGATAATCGGCGACGGAAGAAGATTGAGGCTCAGCGAGCCAAGCGTAAAGACAAACAGCGTGCGATTGCCCGTATCGAGTCGTCATCAAAAGTTGTTCGAGTGTTGCAGGCTCAGCGTTGGACTTTGCTTGAAACGCGGATTACCGATGGGCTGATTGAACGGGGGATTGCAAGCGCTTTTATCGCGCGACGGGGACCGTATGATCAGGTCGTCGGTGTGGTCTTCCTGGTGGATGCTTATTGTCTGGGCGTCAAAGACGTCAGCGTTTTCTACGGTCCTGAGACGCGTTGGCATGAAATCATCCGTCAGCAAAACGAAAACCGAAGACTTGACCCGATCGCGCCGGAAGCACTTCGCAAACTGGTCGAAGGATCTGTTGCGTATGCAAAGTCGTTTGGAATCGATCCTCATCGCGACTGGTTAAAGGCCAGTCCGATATTTGGCGACATCGATGCTTCGAAGTCGCAGGTCGAATTTACCTATGGTCAAGATGGCAAGCCATCTTATGTCTCGGGACCTTATGACCGCCCAGAGCGTGTTAAGCAAATCTTGCAGGCGTTAATACAGCATGCAGGCGAAGGGAATTTCCATTTTACCACCCACTATTTACCGGATGAGCTGGATTGTGAATTACTGGAAGTAGATCTGGATGATGACGACGACGATGAGATGCACATTGAGGCCATCGAATCGCGACAAGCCGGTTGAGATTGAGTGCTCGACGCGGTAACGCGGTGAATCATTTTTTTCGCCATTACTTTGACGTGCCTCTGCTTCGGACTTCTTCAGGTCTGAAACTTGACTCATTGAGTCAAGTTTCAGGATTTCTGCGAAAGTAGCCATCATCGCTCCGCGTGATGAGCATGCGTC
>CAIULL010000124.1 GCA_903899985.1 uncultured Schlesneria sp. | reverse complement strand
GAATTCGAAAATCGACTGATATAAGTCGTCTTTTGAACGATGTCTGGATCGAGGCATTTGCGATAGAACGGATGTAACAGATTTGGGGCGTTGACGGTGTAGTTGCCATATTTATCGCAATAGACGACGCCTTGCGTGGCAAATCCAATTTCTTCCAGAACATAACTTAAGCTGTAAATCGACCAGCGTGACTTGTGCTTGTCCGGGTGGAACCAGCGATCGTCTCCCGTCGTAAAGCCTGCAGGTTCCGGGGCAAGGTATGTTCTCAGGTCTGCGTCCGGTACGGCAATACGAAGGCATGCATGAATTTTCATGACTCGAAAGCACTCTTTTAAGAGTTCACAAGCTTCGTCGAGAAATAAATGCTCAAAAAAATGTTCAGAAAATACGAACGTAAATTCCTCGTTACCAAATGGCAGAACGTCACCTTTCTTGTAATAGAACGAGCGATACGGGTCATTAACGAGTGCTTTTGAAGCTTCGCTGTTCGTTTCGTCCAGAGGTTCAGGCGCACCAAGATGAATCCAGTTTTCGGACCTGAGATCTGTAAATTCAGGAACTGCCAATTGGACGCGTGAAGCGCCGATGTGTAGTCGCATCAAGAAATCCTCGCCGTTGACCGAGGGTCAGAATCGTTAATACGAACATTTCCGGCAAATGTCTCCGCGCTTCGATTAACGAAGGCTTTCGGCGACTTCCAGAGGGAGCTGACATGGCCAATGTGCTGTGAAAGACTAGGCGACGATACATAGACGGGAGTCTCAGTCTCAAACGCCCATTTGCCGATTAACCCGTCAATATTTGTGAGCCCAAGATCTCCTTCGGAAAATCGATGTCGAACGATTTGAAGGTCGGAAACAAGATGGATCGCGGTTTCCTTTGAAAAGATTAATGCCTGTCCCCCCCAGACCAGCGGTTGATCAATTCGATGCCAGCCGAAGGATTGTTGGGCATACGCCCGGGAACAGAACAAAGAGATGATTCCCTCCCGGCGATCTGGCCACAGAACTGATTCCAGATAGTTTTTGAGTGAGGGATGCTCAAAGAAAACCACGTCGTCTTGAACGATCATGTAAGCATCGGCAGTCGGCTGTCTCATCATTAATTCGACGAGTGTCAGATAGTAGCTTGGCCAGGCCCCGATTTGTGGGATTCGTCTGGTCGTCGGCAAATGACTCCATGCGTCCGACAAAGTGACGTCGCCATCAATGACAATTCTTGGCGTCTTCCACCCTGCGGTTGTAAGACTTGTCATGCAGCGGTCCAGCGTTGCCTGCTTTCGCGGCGCTGTCGTCACAGCAACTGCCCATTCCTTGACAACATCACCAAACCGATGTCGTGGACGCGGGATGAGCTGTCCGATATCAGCGATGTTCGTATTTTCCTGGCAGTCGACTTGATTTGTAACCGGCACCGCATCGTAATCATGCGGAATTGCCGCGAACGCAACCTGCTGAAATCCCGCCGCCTTCTCGACTGTGCAGCCCGGCAGTCCTCCAGATTCCAAAACCGACGAACTTAACTTGTAGAGCAGAGATGCAACAACCGGGTTCAAGTAGTCTTCGTCAGGCGGATACCATTTCAAACATTGGGAGCACGCATCGTTTCTGACAGCGCATAACGGCGATTCGACAAGACCTGTCAATTTCTCCAGCAGCCGGCATCGAGCCGTTGTTCCGTCGCATTCAATTTGATGCCATCGGCAGTCAATCGATTCAGCTTGCGATCCAGACATTCTATCTCCTCACCAGTTCCGCAAGCATTTGCCGACGCCCTGCATCCCAATTGTGTTCGGATTCAACATAGGCACGCGCTTGTCGACTTGCACTGCGGATGTCCATTCCGACCAGTGGTCGAAGTGTTGCCACTAACGCTTTCGGCGTCATCAATTCCGCCGCAATGTACGTACCCCACAAATTGACGACGTCCCTGCCACTCGTTGGAATGGTTCGCCACGGATTCGCTTCATTCATGGGTGGGCCGGAAGTTGTGACGAGCGGCATCCCAGCGGACTGGCATTCCAGCAATTGCAAGCCGAGGCCTTCATAGTGACTTGGCTGCACACAGACGTCTCCTGTGTCGTAGAGATCAGCGTTATCCTCCAGAGATGGTTCAACGCAAATATTTGAGGGTAGATTGAAAGAAATTGGTTGCAACGATCGAATAATGAATTTCAAATCAGGCGCTAGCTTCGCTGCTGCGACAATCAGTTCGAGTCCTTTCCTGTGGTAAGGAGCAGGGGAACCGTCGAGCCGATATGTGGCACCACCTCCCCATCCGTTGACGAACAGAAATTCCCGACAGACTTCTCGCTGTTGAAATTGGAATCGTTGAACATCAATCGGCCAGGGAATGTAGACGGTCTTCCATCCATATCCATATCGCCGGGTCCAATCCTCCATTTGCCGGTACGCGAGAAGCGTCGGACAAATCATGAGATCCACAAACTGCAACCAGGGAAGATTCGGTCGGACCCACTCCCACATGGGGATGCAAGCGATTCCCACGCCATTATGGGCTGCGATCCTCGGCAGTTCTTCGATGTATGGTCGCTCGGCAAATAACAGCCAGTCAAGCTCTCGAACCCATTTGAGTAGCGTTTCGGGATTCGAAACATCGGTTTCAATCTGAGCGTCAATCGGGGGCAAACTTGAAACGACGGGCAACTGCGGATGAGGTGGGGATAACCACCGTTTTATGCCGAGCTGGGATACGAGGTCGCGATTAATGCTTCCCAATCCGGTCGAAGTATTCCAGCCCACCAGTCCGATATTGGCGGTCTTAGGATTTGAGTTTGTCCAATTCGAAATCTCCGAAACGGATTCAACGGCGTTCGCCAGATTGCGAAGGTCATGGCCATTTCCAAATAACGACGAAATCCGTCCAACGTGCTGAACAGGCGAGGGGGTATGATAAGCGATTCCCAAACCCTCGCGGCTCAACCAGCCGCCAAGTACCGCGTCATCATAGTGGTGTCGAAGACGCAGGCTGTGAATGACGCGAGCATCCGCTAAGAATTTCTGCAACAAATCCTTGCGAAAGATCAATGCCTGAGCGCCGCAGACGCGCTGAAATCCTGGTGAAACAATTTGCCATCCAGCCTTCGAGTTTGCGTGCAACCGCGGGGTAAATAACGAAACAATGCCATTATTCAGGGGCCATAGTTGCTCTTCACACCATTGCCGAAGCCCGGTTGCCAACTGGATATCATCCTGGAAGATGGCATAGGCATCGGCATCGGGGTGTTGGCACGTCAGTGTTGAAAGGCACGAATAGAAATTGAGAAAGTTCCCAAAGCGTTGTGGTCGTTTCGTGACGGGCAGATGACTAAAACGTTCTGGAATCCATGCTTCAGGTTCCGCGAAAATATGGACATCCTCGAAGCCGGCATTGCGAAGGCTATCTAAAGTCTGTTCGATCTTTGGTTCCGCTCGAGGAGCAGTCAACATCGCCATGGCCCAACGAAACGACGATGGAAAACCTGCGTTTGTTGTTGTCGTGTCGTATGTTGGCGAGCTGAGGGACGGAGGAAAAGATTCGTTCGGCAGTTCTCGAACAACAATGCTTAACTGGTTGATCGCTCGACGAACGAGCAGGTGGGCCCGATCGACACTACATTCGGAATGCCCCCCTTGAGAAATAATCCGTGAAGCCATTGTATACATGAGCGAAGCCACCGTCGGATTGATCTCCTGAGGTGCACGAATGCTCTTGCAGCACGCGACACAAGCATCGCGTTGAACTGTGCACGCGGACTGCTCAGTGACTCCGGTCATTCGACTTAGGGCTCGACAAAACGCTTGTTCGCCAACAACGCCGTCGATGACGACGCGGTCAACGCAATTCTCAGGAGTCGGAGCCATATCACTAATTCCTCGGGGAAGATTCCTTTCTTACAACTTGCCCTTCGAAACTTCCTGGAATTGATGGCGGAGTGGACTCACAACCGGGGGCGCTGAGATCCGCTTCCAAGACCCATCGGTTGTTTCGAAACATATATATGGCAAAGCCTGCCTGAGCTTCCTCGTTTGATACTCCGTGTGTATGACAGGTATGGAAAAGTGTGACATGACGATTTGTTCGTCGCCGGCGACGATGATGTTGTCGCTCAGGTCTTTGTGAATTGCAAAATCGCTTTCCGAGCGTCTTGCGAAGTTTGTGTAATTCCAATCTGATGACAAAAAGCGAACCAGCCGTGACCAACGCCGACAGGCCGAGAATAAATTGAGTCAGCGCATGCATTTATGTTTGCTCCACATTTCCACGAAATTGAAGGTCTTCAAACGAAACTGTCCCTTTTTTGATCTCGATTCCTAAACGACGTCATTGATGGAAGAGTACCGCGATCGGGTTGCTTATAAAAGTCAACAGTCAGATGGTTCTCACAGCAACAAAGATATTCAACGTCAAATAAGTTAACTCGGATCGAAATCATTCTCCTGAACGAGGCAACATTGGCTGAAGAACACGGTGATCATGGAGGGATCGTTAGTGAATGGCATAATGCTGATAACACTCTTTAAAAACGTCAGATCTTTAACAGTCTTTTAATGTCGCGACTTGATACGCACAACGCGGAATCCCATGGTACTCAGGGTATCGGTGGGAAGAGATCGCGTGTCGATTGCCGCACCGAAAAATCGCTGAGTGGCCCCATAACTTCCACCTCGAATCGGTTGTGGGATTGACGAATCAAAAGTCGCGTTGGGGTCGTGGCACCATTCATACACGTTTCCATATACGTCGAATAAGCCGAAAAGGTTCGGCCTCTTTAAACCGACAGGCGAAAGGTGTTCATGAGAGTTCTCGACCCACCAGCAGTAATGGTTAAGATTTTCATGATCATCGCCAAAAAAGCGGTTCGTTTTCGTCTGGGCGTGAGTCGCGTATTCCCATTCGTGGACCGTTGGCAATCTGAATCCTGGCCATTGCAGGTAATCACGTGCAAGCAACAAGCCAGGGCCGATCTGGTCAACAGGGGGATAGACACATCTCTCGGGGACAAAGTCAGGTTCTTGCTCGCTTAACCAGCGACAAAATCGCATGGCCGAGAACAAGTCAATTCGACTCATTGGGCAATCGTCCGATGTCGTGACCAATTCGGCAGGTTTGATGTTCTTATTGTACTCCTGAAATTGTCTGACGGAGATTTCGGTTGAGCTGATTTCAAACGGATAGTCGATTGTTGCAGTCGCTGGGTCTGGCTGGCCGTGTTGACGATCTGTGTTCGAATTGCGGCGACCAATTGTGATCTCCCCCGGAGGGGTGATAGAAACCATGCATAAATGATTGGGAAGAATGCTCCAATTGCCGATTTTCGCCCGCTCACGTGAAAGTCGTTCTTGCTCTATTGCGAAGGAGCTTTCCGATCCCGTGGAGCGTAAGACAAACCCGGCCGCAGCACGCACGCTCGCATCGGCATCGCTCCGAAATGATTCCAGTAACACCTCCCTGGCATCGTTCCTGTCCGTTTCGGAAAGAGTTTTGATTCGGTCACACATTCCGAGGAAAACCGCCTGACGACTTCGAGGTGAAAGGCTTGGCAGCTTCAGTCTGACGTCTTTCCAGTTGAGAGAGGCGGTTGCAAATCCATTAATCAATTCCGTCCGAACTCGTGGATCTGTCAAATCGTCAAGATGTTTCCAAAACGGAGCATCGTGTCCAAGTCGTTGAGCCAGTTTGATAGCAGAAGCCTTACGACGGACAACTTTCTGATATTCCACCGAGGCATCTGTCTGAAGTTCCGCATCAGCGACTTTCAGAAGCAACGGTAATACTTCGTTCTTTCGCTGCAACATGATTTTGTAAAAAATTCCGGGCAGATTTTTATCGGGAGACAGTGCCAGTTCCACCAGTTCGTCCGCATCGGGAAACATTTGGTCCATTTGACTGAACTCAGCAACGCACATCGCTGCAAGTAATCGTTGGTTTTCGTTTGAATCCGAATGTAGACAGACTGATTTCAATAGAGGGAGTATTTCGTGTCGCACCGGGAAAATGTCGCCAATCCACGATTTCACGGAAAGAATATCGCTCGTCGCAAGTGAATTAACGACTTCGATTCCAAACGTTTTCCACAAATCTGAATCGGATGAATATTGGGCCATAAGAGCTGCGGCTCGAATAAGCTGAGACTCGCTCAATTCTTTACGGTGAATTCGAGTTGATAACTCCTCAGTGACTTTATCTTTCCACCGCACAAGGCGATTGCGTATGAGTAAGTGCTCATCGGCCTCACATTCCAGCAGGCGATCAATCAATGGTGTGACGAACCGGCTTTCGGATCCGGACAATGCAAGGAGAGCCCGGGCACGCAATTCTGGTGGCTGTTCGACCGAGTCTGCCACCTTTTGAACCCGGTCCAGCCATTGAGGCCGGTCCGGCTCCAACTCGTTTAACAAACCCGCAACATGATCGTTTCGAGCGTTCCACAGATTCTCGATTCGATTTTCGATCTCACGCTGACGAACGACGCGCTGGCCAAACAACCCCCCAATACTTATCAATAACAGAAACGTGAACACAGCCAACAGCCGTTTCAGGTTTTGTAGCGTGGCGGACTTCATCATCAAGGCGTTGGAATTCGACCAGGACGAATGACGCGTGTGACGAAGAATCCCCAGCCATTCAAAAAAAGATGGTAATTGCTTGGGTTCACGCCTGCTGCTCCAAAGGTCCGTTCTTTCCTGTAGCAGGATTTCCATTCTCCCGCGCTTCGTTTCCGTCTGTTTTCGGGTCAACCAGTCTCGCAAGGAATGAACGAGATAGTCGTGAGTCAGTTGATAATACTTTTGACCCACCTTGAGTTCGATGACCGAATCATCAGTCTGGCCGTCGGGGTCGGTTGGTGTGATCAGCCGAAGTTCGCGATCGAGGATGCGAATCAAGTCATCGAAGTCTTCCGCTGAGGTTTTATGGCCCGATGCCTCCAGAATTTCGTCGCGGGATCGCATATGGCCTTTAATGTCGGTCCCTGTTTCTGGTAACAGCAACTTCAAGACGCTTCTCGCGGCTTTCTGGTGATAGCGGCGTTCCGGTGGGGCCGTTGTTGAACTGAACGTCTCTTCAAGAAAGGTGACACCGACTCCTTCGGTGCCACCTACTTCTTTAAGTGTTTTTGGTGTCCACGCCTTCCCCTTCATCATTTCCGCAAACAAGGCCAGCCGTACCGGGGCCACTTTGCCGTCGCGTGCTAAACCGGAAACTGATTGCTCGAGGAATTGTTTTTGTTCCGGACTCGTGTCACGGGAATTCTCGGGCAGCGTGCCAAACGCGCGGCCGAGCGCCCCAAGGACTTTCTCGGCATGACCCAATGGGAAAACATCAACGGCCGCAGAGTTTTGACCTTCAACGAGTCGGATCTCAAGTTCACGCATGAATCGAGTTGCGGCCATCCAGAAGTCATCGCGCACCATCACGATGCACTGGACATGGTGACAATCGCATTGACGCAACGCTTGAACCAGATCGTTAGTGGGAATTTCCAATTTGGCGTGAAGCCACTGTTCGAACTGATCGATGACGATCAACAGCTTTTTACCCGCCGGGATGCCTTGCCCACGACGAAGTGCCGCTAAAGACTCTTTGAGTCCCAATCTTTCAGACAACGCGGGACACCGTTTTCGAATGCCGTTTAACAGTCGTTTTTCTGTCTCATTTGCCGTCGCCTCTACGTAGACGGAAATCACATTTTCCGACAGCCGGGGCAACAGGCCGGCTTTGACGAGTGACGATTTCCCACACCCCGAAGGTCCATAAATCAATCCAACTGAAAAGCTGTTGTCTGGATCCAGCTCTTCGATCTGTGTTTTCCAGAACCGAATCGTGTTTGGCAAACCGTCGCGATCGCGCGGACCCGGCATCAGTTCAAGAAAGAAATCCGAATCATGGGAATCAAACGCACGCAATCCTTTTGGAACGATTTTGATCGGATGAGTGCTTACACTGAGTTTCGTGATCGATTCAGACGAGCTAGCCAGTCCCAATACCGACACGGGTTGCACTGCGTTCACCGCTGTAGGCGAAGACATTTCAATCGATAACGAGGAAATTGGACCGGTCAGAAAAGCTCGAAGGTCCTCGGCCATATCCTTCGCCGTCGAATAGCGTTCAGAGGCGCGTTTTGAAAGAGCTTTGAGACAGATGCGATCGAGTTCTTTTGGTACGTTTTCGTCTAGCTGCCGGGGTGGGCGAGGCTCGTAATTCGTGATCTGTTCAAGAATCTCCGGTTCAGAGCCTCCTCGGAACGGTCGGCGCCCTACCAGCATTTCGTAAAGAACCACACCGAGACTGAAGATATCCGAACGGGCATCAACTCGGTGACCTTCTCCGCGTGCCTGTTCGGGACTCATGTAAGAAGGGGTTCCTGCATACCCCGGTCCTGTCCCAAATTCGTGCTCTCGAAGCGCCATCCCGAAATCGCCCACAAAGGGCTGACCGCTTTTGTCCAGCAGCAGGTTTGCCGACTTGATGTCCCGATGAACCAGACCTTGCTTGTGAGCATAGTGCAAGGCGTCGGCCACTGTCGCGACGATGTCAACCGTCTCGTGAATCGGTAATCGAGACTGCTTCAGTCTTGTGGCGAGGTCGCAACCGTCAATGTATTTCGAGACGATATAAAATGGGTGGCCCCTGGTGCTTCCCACATCATAAACCGGGACAATGTGGGGGTGATCGAGGCTGGCGACAATTTGAGCTTCGGTCAGATAGGCTTCGGCGTAGGAGGGAACGCTGACCAGATAAGAGTGTGGCACCTTGATTGCCACGTGTCGAAACAGCTTCTGATCCCAGGCCAGATAAACGATTCCGAACCCACCTTTGCCTAAAATTCGCTCAACACCGTAGCGGTCGATAAATGCGACATCCTGAATTGGAGTCGGTTTGACGTTGAGATTGTCAAGCCGGGCATCTGCGGTTGCTGGAGGTACCGGCAGGACATGTGTCACTTCCCTGGCAGCCGCACTATCGATTTCGATCTCGCCATTTGTCTCGGGAATAATTGACACACCCGGCGACTGAATTCGCATGAAGAGTGCATTAGGACTCTTCTCTTCCGTTGACCCATTCGGTCGTTTACTCTCCATGTGCAGGCGAGCTGCATCCTCAGCGGTGATCTGCGAGAGTTGAAATTCTCCATCAAAATAAGGCTTAAGCTTGTCTGCAATGTCGCTATGTTTTTGCAGCAACAGGTCTCGATCAAGTTTCTCTCCTCGTTCTAATGCGAGGAAATAGTCGGTGACGATCCTGGCAACACGATCGCGTGAGGATTGCGATTCTTTCTGTTCCATGCGTTGGCCTTGCGTTCAGTCTGAGCGACGATAAATCACCCGATGAGAATAACGAAGTCCCGAGTTAACTTCGCCGACACCTGCGAACTTCAAAATTCCCGCCTCAGTATAGTGTATCAGCGTAACCACGCGGAACTTAAGGCGCGACACCTTTGATTTTTGCGAAATCGTAGTTTGTGATTCAACAAAGAGGCGTCAGCCGCTCGGATTCCATGTCAAAAACATCAGATGAGTGATTCACAGGCGGCCGCATTCCGATCGGCCTCATCGAATTCGACAATGGCATCTGCCAATCCAACACTCTTCGACGTTCGCATCATGTGCATTTTTCTGTCGAACGCATGGAGAGCTCCGTATGTTCCCTCTGGCGACGCCGCGAAAGTCATCGCCTGTCCTGCACCCATTCCCATTCTTGCCGCAGTGGCGATGGCATCCTGGTTAGCGCCCAGGAAGATGAATTGCCAGGAATACTTGTCTCGCTGTTCGCGGATCATGTCGTTGACGCGCTGCAAAGTGTATTCGCGACTGGCGTTCTCATAACCATCAGTCAGTGTCACGAAAACAACCGTTCCAGGTCGCTCGTTTTCTGGCATTTCCCTCAATCTTTCGCCGGTCAATTGGATCGTCCGGCCCATCGCGTCCAGCAAAGCCGTACTTGCGCGAGGAACGTATGTCACTTCGTTCAAATCAGGTGTCTGTTCAATGGGAATGGCCTGATAGTTCGGTTCGTAATGGTCATCGAACTGCACCAGCGACAACCGGGCCGTCCCGTCTCCTGTCCGCTGGGAATGAACGAAACGATTAAACGATTCAATTGTCGCCGACTTGATCGATTGCATGGAACCGGAACGATCAAGGACAAATGTGATGTCAGTCAGATCGGCGCGAGTCATAAAACATCCTTCGTTGATTGAGTCTGGCCACGAATGCTCATAAACGGGACACCACCGATCCATCGAGGTTCACCGGACATCCTACAAGGCTCAATTAACTCAATCCACAAATTTCAGCGGATCTTCAGAATTCGCGAGAATCTAACACATCAGCCAAGGCCGATATTTGGGGGCTTTAACTTGCTGGGAATTGAAATCTCAGGCAGCTTGGCGGCATGATTTCATTTTTGAGCGACAAGGTTGTGATGAATCAACGCCGGTCGTTACTCGCTGGTGTGTATCCAGTCACACAATTTCATGTCGATCGGAATCGCATTCGATGGTACCTGGCAGCAGCCGGATTTCGTCTGCAAGACCATCCTCAAGCGTAAGCGGTTTTGTGGGCTGAAATCGCGCCCAAATGATGCCAACGCCTCGACACGTCCCGATTCAATTAGGCGATCACTTGTCCAAAATCGGCGTCATTGGCAACCGAGGCCACGTGACTGAAATTCCGTTTTGGGGGAGTGGCCTCGGAAAAAGAAATGCACCCGTGAGGACTCGAACCTCAAACCCTCGGTTCCGAAGACCGATGCTCTATCCAATTGAGCTACGGATGCGCAAACCACGTCTGGGAAGATTACTTCCCGCGAAAACATTCCATGATTGCCTCCGCAAATGATGCGGGATGTTCATCAGCAATGTCGTTCAGGATCGATAAGTTAACTGCTCTGTTCTTTTGACGCAACCAGTCTGGGCCGGAAGTTTTTTATGACGCTAAAAAGACTGTGCGAAGGAAGGGGTTAGTTCAAAACCGCGTTTTGTAATGATTTGGAATTACTTCAGCCGTTCGCGGAGCCTTAAGGCTCTTTCGTTTCCGGCATCTTTTTTCAAGACTTCCTCGACCAGTTTCTCGGCCTTTTCTCGTTTTTCGACGAGCAGGCAGGTTTCGGCCAGCCCCAGTTGGATATTGATGTCTTTTGGTTTCAGTTCGAGTCCGGTTTCGTATTCCGCGATCGAGCGATCAAAGTCCTTTAAACCGGACAGTGCGTCGCCAAGAATTCGATGGACATCTGCATCCAGCACATCAATGTGCAGGGTCAGCTTCGCGAATTTGTATGCCGCTTCGAAATTTCCCTCGCTCAGGGCCAATTCTGCCAGCGCTTTTCTGGGGGCGGGATCGTCCCCTTCAATCAACACCAGCTTTTCGAGCGCAGTACGTCGCGTCTCCGTTTCCCCGGTCAGCTTGGCGGCGGCAGCGGTCCCCTTCCACCAGTCGCTTTCATAGGGAAAATGTTCTTTGCCAAGCTCACAGAGTTTGAACGCATCCTCGGGCTGCTTCTGCTTGAGTCGAGCCCTCATCAGCAATTCGATGACCTGCTTGTTTGGATGTTCTTTGTCGAGTGCCGGTTCGAGAATCTTTGCCGCTTCGTCGAACTTGTCGTCCCGGAACAAAATCGCTGCGAGTACTGTTGCCGCTACGGGTTGAGCTGGTTCTTTCTTCAAGACTTCTTCGGCGATCTTCTTCGCCTCGTCGCGTTTCTTGATCAGCAGCATCAGCTTTGCATAATTCGCGGCTGCTTTGGGGTCACTCTTGTTCTTTTCGTAGGCCTTCTCGATTTGTGATGGTTTCGGGTCAGGTTCTTCCTCGCTCTTTCGCAGGCCCGCAACCACCTTGTCCAGGAATTCGCGATACCCTTTTTCGAAATCGGCTTTATCAACGCCAAAGACTTCGGGAATCGCCTGTGCAGTTGTCAGGTTGCGCCGATAGGCATCCAGCAGTTTTGCCAACGTCTCCTCACCGAATCGCTCGGCCATGTATTCCGCGTAAAGAACACTCTGACAATAGGCGAAATTCCAGTTTTCCTGGTTCCCTGCCCTGATAAATCCCATGCTCAGGTTGTCCAGATTCTTCAGTTCCCCTTTCGGAACACGGTTCATCAACAGCGAATTCCATTCGACGGGACGGGGGTAGCCTTCGGACCGCACGGCCAATGCTTCGGTGTACCAGTGAGGGATATTAAATTTCGTCTGCTGGAGCGTCAGAACATGGACAAATTCATGTTTCAGCACGCGAGCCCAATTCAGGGGATGTTCCATCGAGCCGGGGCTTTGCATCGCGATGATGACCCCCGTTGACGCTCCGATCGTCTGAACCCACGGCAGACCGACCATTCTGGCACTGAACCATTGATGTCCGGAAAGACCCTTGGCCGTGTTGTAAATCTCGATCTGAGTTCGTGATTCCGGTTCGAATCCGAACAGGGTTGTCAGTTCGGGATAAACTTCTTCGAGGTACTCAGCCATATAGCGGGCGAGCATCTTGTCGAGCTTTCCATCCGCTCTAACAACAAAATGGTCGGTGGTCACTGATTCGTAATCGTCGAGGACCTTGATCACTTTTCTCATATTGCTGACTCGAACGTGATAGGGGTCAGCCTTGAATGCTTCGTCGAGCGTTTTCCGTGCTTCATCGATCTGACCTGTCTGCATATAGAGCTGGCCAAGCGCGTTCTTCGGCTGTGACAGTTGCGGCATCAGCACGATCGCCTGCTTGAGCAGCGGTTCGGCAACGGAATGCTGTCGAAACATATCGACGACTTCCGCCAGAGATGCCAGAAAGTTACCCGGTTTCGGGTTTCGCTTGGCGACGTCGATCAGAATCTGTTCGCACCGGGTGGGGTCGTTCAGTTCAAGATCGGCAATATGATCCAGGTGGCTGACAAGTTGTTTCCAGCGTGAGGGATCTGGCCAGCCATCCTGCAGCATTCTTAACGCAGCCAGCCGCGCGAGCGTATCTGAGTTTAACGGATTAACCTCCAGCGCTTCCGCCAACAACTTTTCTGCCGCGTCAAAATCGCGGAAATACAGTTTCGCCGTGGCGAGCGCCTGAAGCGCTCCTGGCGCATGTGGACAAATTGCTAATGCGCGCTTCGACTCTTCTTCAACTTCGTCCCAGTCGTAGTCACCGATCGCTGATTTTGCGAGTTCAATATGGACTTCAGCAGCGTTGGGATTAATTGCCAAAGCGGCTTTTAGTTCGGGTCGACCTTGTGCCTTGTTGTACTTTTCCAGCAGCAATCGTCCGGAAACCAGATGAGCCTGCCAGTAGGTCTTGTCGGCCTTTAGCGCGTCGACATCAACGGTATTGACGCAAAAATCGAAGATCTGTGACGAACTATGCCAGCGAGCATATTGCGAGGCCCCCTTGGCGACGAGAACCAGTGATTCCGCATCCGTCGGTTGTGCTCGATTATAAAAGCGAACGAACCAGCGATACGCCTCGTCAGCCTTTTTCAGGTCCCCTTTCTCTGTGAAAAGGTGAGCCTGTATCAGTCGCGCCAGCAGTTGATCAGGATCAATTTTCAGCGCCTTCGTCACGGCGTCTTCGGCCTCGGGATACCGGCCCCGGTCGTAATGCAGGCTGGCGAGTTGAGCGTGCAAGACCGCAGAATCCTTGTGAACTTTGATGGCTTCAGACACGATCTGTTCCGCATCCGATCGCTCGCCCTGCGCACGCAGCGCCTCGCTACGCAGTAACGCGACCGGCACGGGATCCAGGTTGGCAGGATTTTCTTGCCGGAGTTTGTCCAAAGTTTCCACCGCTTCCCCGTAGCGTCCCTTTTGAAAATGCTCACGGGATCTGGCAAAACGTGCTTCGGTCGATTCTTCGGCAAAAACGGGCACGTTGATCGCAATCATCAGCCCGATCAACAAAGCGATTATGGAAGGTGACTTCATGTTCAAAACCAGCAGCGAAGGGAAGAACTGTCGAACGCCATTGACGCTACTCTAACACACGTCACGACGCAACATGCCCATTCGTTTCCATTCCATTTGATTGTCACATCGTCTAGCGTACTGCGCCCCATTTTTGAAAGAGAGAACATAGAACATGTACAGCCAGAAGTATCTTGATTCCTTGTCAGCCGCGCTGAACGGAACCCAGTCGTCGATTGGAACGGAACCGGCCGGGATCGAAGACGCGCTGAACCGAGCCGTTGAAATCATCAAGAGCGTGCAGACGTCGTCAGGAACACAATTCTTTCTGGGTAATGGCGCGAGTGCTGCGTTCGCTGAACATATGGCACTCGACTGGACAAAGAACGGCGGAGTCCGATCACAAAATCCATCCAGTTCGGTTTTGCTGACCGCGTTGGCCAACGATATTTCATTCCACGATGCCTTCGCGACATACCTCGATCGATACGCCAGAAAGGGTGATCTTGTCGTGACAATCAGCAGTTCGGGAAACTCGGAAAATATCGTGCGAGCGATCGCAGCGGCCCGAAAGATGGAATGTAAAGTCATCACGTTGTCGGGCCTCAAGCCAGACAACACCAGCCGCAAGCTGGGAGACGTGAACTTCTACACTCCAGCTCGAACTTATGGGATTGTCGAGTGTGCTCATCAGGCGCTTCTGCACATG
>CAIULL010000123.1 GCA_903899985.1 uncultured Schlesneria sp. | reverse complement strand
CGTCACCATCAAGTGTAATCGATGTTTTGATCTCACCTCCGATGAACGCAAACGCCTCGTGCATCTCCGTATTTCGAAAGTCCACATCGATTTTCATTTTCAACCGGTCCGCGATCAGTTCAGGCACTGCCGTACCTTCGGTGGTCGGTGGTTTTGTCTTAGCTTTTGAAAAATCGGTTCTTGTCGATTCGTCCCAGGCGAGTAGCGTTCCCAAGGCCAGGTTCGGAGCGGCTCGGTCGGGTAGTGGGGTGATGAGCTGCACGTATTGCGGTCCGTGATTAATGATCGTCGCCAGCGAAAAGACTTCGACCATCGCTGGAAGGCGACCAATCACCATTCGCTTGCCTTGCTCTCGCGGATTCATCTGTTCGACTTGCGTGAGAAGACTTTCTGCCAGTTGTGCCAGCTTCACTTTAATGTCTTGCTCGAGTTTCTTTGACGAATTCTTTCCGGAACTTCCTTTTCCGTGTAAAAGAATTTCTGAATAAAATTGTTCGTCGGTCATGTGAAAGCTCCATGAAACCGTCTCGACTTCTTCACCCAGCCAGTCAAGCGAGTTTTTGACGAACGGACGAACGTTTTCAGGAAACCACGCTTCCTGCAGGCCGAGCGTGATTGGCGTAAAAATCGCAGTGATATGTCGATCACGATCCGTCATTGGAAGCAGCGGATCGATTTGCTCAACGGGGTGTCGCTTCTTGATCGCCTCGACCATTTCCTGAGTCTGGCTTTTGGGGCAGACGACAAGTGTCTTCAGATCGACGATCATATAAGTACGATCCCCTTTCGTGTACACCGATTGCCCATCCACCTCAAGATACTGGCCTAGCTGATCAATCAGCTGGCTTTGTTTTTGTTCGTCAACCAGACGAGCGACGGCTGCAACATCGGGCAGGCTGCCTCGTATTCCTGGAAGCAGGCAGATCAATAATTCTTCGACCTGTTCGGGCTTTCGCTGGAACAAGTCGTTCAGGACAGTTTCGACGAGTTTGGCAAGCGGGGGAACACAATAACGGATTTCTTCACCCGGGCTACCGGGCTTCCAGAGTTCGGCCGGATGAAGATTCAGCACGACCTGCGTTCCAAACGGAATATACTGCAGTTGAATTGGTTTCCCTTTGGTGGGCGACTTCGGATTCGCAAAACCCGTCGCCGGAGTCTGGCCGGAATCTTCGACATGTTCGGGGTCGGTTCCAGCTGGTTTTTCTGCGGTTTTCGAAACAGCGTTTTTATCCACTGATTTCGAACCGAATATCACGAACCCACCAATCAACGCAGCCGCCACCGCAGCGATTGCCAATCCAATATTGCGTTGTCGTGCGTTTTTTCTCTGTTGTTCTTTCAGTCGTTCTGCGGTTCCTTTTGGTTTAACGACTTGATCGAGGTCAGCCAGAACTGGGGAGCTGCCCATAGCGGACGTCACATGTCCTTGCGAAGTGGGCTGGCTCGGCTTTGTCGGTTGGTTGAGGTCAAAAAATACGGGCGTACCTGTCGCTTTCAAAGGGGCGTTTGTCACGGAAGCGACGGGTTCCGGATTTGCCAATTCCAGTGCCACTACGGGTGGTTCTTCGAGGATAAACGTATGAGCACATTTGGGGCATTTGCCCTTTCGACCGAGCAAGCTACGGTCAGGAAGCTTGAGCTCTCGACCGCAGTTCGGACAGGGAATTTGAATTGACATGTTTTCACTGCTCGCGGCTGCGAATTCCTAATGTAAACGGAGAAGGGGACCGCACTCTCCGATTCACCAAACAAGACACTTCGAAAAAGCGGATCGTTTCAGGCCTCAGACTCCCATTGCGTGGCGGGTCATGCCCGCGACATTTTTATCGATGCAGCATCGTAAACCGGTGTTCTAAAGTTTGACAATCGAGATTCACAAGAATGGCTATCCTCATTCACAACATCCTGCAAGAATCCTGCTCAATGGATCGCAAAATCTCGTTGAATTGACAAACTTGTCAGAAGGCCCGGCAAGATGACCACTCAAGTTCATGACGACCGACAGCCACTGTTGCAGGATCGAGGATTCTGGGGGCTCAATCTGACACAGTTTTTCGGAGCTTTCAACGACAATCTATTCAAGCAGCTTGTGATGCTTGATTGTCTTGATCAGGCAAGTCAGGGAGGTCGGGACTTGCAGGGATTAGGGATCGTGGTGTTCTCGATCCCGTTTATTGCCATCTCTGGTTATGCAGGATACCTGTCCGACCGATTTAGCAAACGGACGATCATCGTCCTGTGTAAGCTGGCCGAAGTCGTGATCGTGCTGCTCGGAATGATTGGGTTTGTGACTCATAGCCTCCCTTTTCTCCTGGCGGTCCTGTGTTTGATGGGGGCTCACAGTGCGTTCTTCGGTCCATCAAAATATGGCATCCTGCCGGAGATGCTTCGTGCAGAAGACTTGCCGCGTGCGAATGGGATGATGCTGATGGCGACATTTCTTGCGATCATCTTCGGGCTGACCGCAGCCGGGACTGCGAAGTATTTTTTTCCGGACACACTTTGGTTAGCGAGCCTACCCTGTCTGGTTATTTCAATCATGGGCTTGTTAACGTCGCTGGCGGTTCGTTCAACACCGGTGGCTCAGCCGAGCTTGAAATTCGACGCATCGTACCTGCTGATTGCTCCGGAGACACGAAGTCTGTTGCGAGATCGACCAAAACTCTTTGGCGTGCTGTTGATGTCGTCCGTCTTCTGGTTCGTGGGTGGGACAATCTATCCCCCGGCCATCAATGCCCTGGGGAAAGAACAGTTCCATTTTAATGATTTGATCACTGGAATCCTGGCTGCGACGACTGGGGTGGGAATTGCCATGGGTTGTGTGATTGCCGGGATATTGTCGAAAGATCGTGTTCGAGGTTGGATCGTCCGAACCGGGGCGTGGGGGATTACGTTAAGTCTGTTGCTACTGGCGCTACCCGGCCCGGGCTGGAACGCAGTCCGGGAAGAAATCCGCGACTTGAAACAGCGGGCCAAATCTGCGACTCAAGCGAAGGTCGACGTCGTTCATACCGATCACACGAGCACAGAATTGTCAGATAACGATCGGAAAAACTCCGCGAAACAGGGTGACCCTGAACCACAGAGAGTCACTAACGCAACCGAGCGATTTTATCGGGGAACGATCCTTGGGCCCTTTGGATGCGCATTGGCTTTAATTTCTGTCGGGCTGTTTGCCGGGTTCTATAGTGTTCCTCTGCAAGTCTATCTTCAATCAACAGCCCCCGTGGAGCAAAAGGGACGTATCATTGGTGCAAACAATTTGATTAATTGGATCGGAATTGCCTCAGCGGGCGGCGTTTGTTCTTTGGGGCGGATCGTACTTGTCGACTGGCTGATGCTGCCTTACGCCTCTCTCTTTGGCCTTGCCGCAGCGCTGATGCTCCCTGTCGCCTTGTTCTACCGCCCGCCAGAAGTACAGATTGGGGCCTCGACTCAATAAATCACGGATGTTGATATTTTTGAAATCGACCCGACGAGTCGAATGAGAAAGTTTGCGAAACTTGAAAATGTTTGCCTGAACTGCCACGATCCCGGTCTTGAAGGGAGTGCCCCCAAAGATTTTGGGAGCTTCGATTTGTGGTGACCCAACTATTTCGAGGTGAGAAGATGCGAACGATTCAAATGGCGTCGATTGTTGCGTTGGTTTTTCTCGCGAATTGTTTAACTGTGCAGGCGGAGTGTCCCCCTTGGCGTCCATGTGGACCTGGGAGTCCTGCAGGTGGAAACCGCCTGATTCCTCAGGGTTTTTACGGGGCCGATTTCCGTCCCGCATGTGCCGCGCACGATGCCTGTTATACAGGAAGTGGTTTCTCGCGGAGTGAGTGTGATCGCCAGTTCCTCTGTAACATGCAAGCGGCTTGTGACTGTTCTTCGAACCCACGAGCCTGTTATCGGAAGGCTCGATTCTATTACAACACGGCACGTTTGTTCGGCGGCAGCATGTATCGCTAGGCAAGGAATCGAAATGTCGGAACGGATTCTCAGTATCTCAGGTTTGCGC
Organism: uncultured Schlesneria sp.; assembly: GCA_903899985.1. GTDB lineage: Bacteria > Planctomycetota > Planctomycetia > Planctomycetales > Planctomycetaceae > Schlesneria. The sequence goes on along the minus strand of CAIULL010000123.1, from coordinate 55,066 downwards.
GGCGTTGTTGGTGACGGTTTAGATCCCGAGTATGTCACTCGATTTGCTGCGTCTCTCGGGACCATTGTCAACGGAGGAACGGTCGTTCTTTCTCGCGACGGTCGTTCAACCGGTGAGATGTTGCGTCATGCGGTTTTAGCCGGATTAATGGCGACTGGCTGCAAAGTGCTTGACCTGGGGATCGCATCGACGCCAACTTGTGGTGTGATGGTGACAGCACTCGGCGCCGCAGGGGGATTGCAGCTGACAGCCAGTCACAATCCGATCGAATGGAATGGACTGAAACCGTTTTCCCCACAAGGTTCGGTTTTTGATAAGGCCACCGGCGAGAGGCTTTTGACGGTTATCAACGGAGCCCCTGTTTATCGATCCTGGTCCGGGTTGGGTTCGGTCCAGGCGGTTGCTGATCCTAACAGCGAACATCAAAGTCGAGTTTTCAAGCTGGTTGATGTTGCAGCGATTCGAGCAAAAAAGTTCAAAGTTGTGCTCGACTGTAATCACGGTTCCGGAAGTATTCTGGGCCCGCATTTGCTTCGCGAACTCGGTTGTGACGTGGTCGTTATGGGAGGCGTTGCCGATGGTCAATTTGAACATCCTGCCGAACCGCTAAGGGATAATCTGACGACATTGATGGCGGCTGTCGTGGCAAATGGAGCTGATGTCGGATTTGCTCAAGATCCGGATGCAGACCGGCTGGCCATCGTCGATAACACCGGGCGCTACATTGGTGAAGAACTAACCTTGGGACTCGCCGTTGACCATATCTTGTCGCGGAAAAAGGGACCCGTCGTTGTTAATGGCTCGACAAGCCGTGTCACGGCTGATCTTGCTGCGAAATACGGGTGCGCGTTTCATCGTTCGCACGTGGGTGAAGCGAATGTTGTCGCGAAGATGCAAGAAGTGAATGCGTTGATTGGAGGTGAAGGGAACGGCGGAGTCATTGAACCGCAAGTTGGTTTTGTCCGGGATAGTTTCGTCAGTATGGCCTACGTGCTGGATGGCCTCGTGGTGCGACGTACATCACTTGCCGCCTGGGTTGATACGCTTCCACAATACTCGATTGTCAAAGACAAGCTGCATTGTCCTCGCGAGCGAGTGAGTGCCGCGTGTACGGCATTGCGTTCTGCCTATGGAAGTGCGACGGCAACGGAAGGGGACGGACTGCGACTCGACTGGCCTGACCGCTGGGTTCAGGTTCGCGCCAGTAATACCGAGCCCATCATCCGAGTGATTGCCGAAGCGCCAGGCGACGACATGGCAAAATCGCTTTGTGCCGAAGCGATCAATTTAGCAAAAAATGCCGTCAAATAATTTTTTGGTTTACCGTGTTTCGCGACAACGTGGTTGGTCGAGTTGTTTTTTATTTCTGAATCTTCACAGAGAATTCTTGGGATTTGTGATCAGACTCGATTGACCGAATCGACTTTGCAGTTTAGTGTTCGCTCTAGATGGTACGGACGGCCTTCTCCGCGGTAATCGCGGCTTCCGACATCGGCCAGTGTGACTGGTCTGTTGGAGCGGTGATCCTCGGAATCCGCTGAATGCGGCAGATCACTTTTAGTCACGGAGGACTCGATGGCGGCAACCACGCCGAGCACTCGCTCGAAGTTGTTTGTTCTAGATACGAACGTCATTCTTCACGACGCTGGCTGCCTCTGGAATTTTAAAGAACACGATATTGCCGTCCCGATCACGGTCCTCGAAGAGTTAGACCGGTTCAAGAAGGGGAACGAAGACATCAACTTTCAGGCCCGCGCGTTTCTTCGCCGGCTGGATGATCTGACAAGTGATGTGCTCTCGGATGATGGAACGTCGCTCGGCCCCGGCCTCGGAAAGATTCGAGTCGTCCTCAGAGGCGATCACGGCGATGAATTGAAGAAGGCCTTCTTTAGCGATGCTCCTGATCATCGAATTCTCGATATCTCGCTGACACTTCAGGATCAGGAACAGCCACGATCGGTGATCCTCGTTACCAAGGATACCAATCTGCGGCTCAAGGCAAAGTCGATGGGACTCCCCGCCCAGGACTATAACAGCGATAAGGTGGAAAGCTTCGACAAACTTTATACCGGCAAACGCCAGGTGACTGATCTTCCATCTGAATTGATCTCAGAGTTCTTTATCAACAGCGGATATGTTGGTACGGACCGTCTGCCAATGGTGGAGGAACCGATCGCCAACGAGAATTTCATCCTGCGAAATGGTTCAAAATCCGTTCTTGCGACTTATCATGCCACCGAGAAAAAGTACTCTCGACTCGAAAAGGTAACGGCAGCCGGTGTCACGCCACGCAATGCCGAACAGTCGTTCGCTCTTAGTGCGCTGATGGACGATTCGATCAAGCTGGTCACGATTGGCGGAAAAGCGGGTTCGGGAAAAACGCTGCTTGCGATGGCAGCGGCGCTCGAATGCCGGTCTCGTTACCGCCAGACGCTGCTGGCTCGGCCGGTTGTCCCGCTCAGCAATCGTGATCTTGGATTCCTGCCGGGTGACATTAATGCCAAGCTCGATCCCTACATGCAGCCCCTTTACGACAATTTGTCAGTGATGTGTGCCCATCTTGGCGAGTCCGATGTTCGCTCGAAACTGGATGACCTGCTTGTAAAGTATAAGCTGGAAGTCACTCCGCTGGCATACATTCGCGGACGCAGTTTACAGCGAGTATTCTTCATCGTTGACGAAGCACAAAACCTCACCCCGCACGAAGTGAAGACGATTATCACTCGGGCAGGGGAGGGGACCAAGATTGTATTGACGGGCGACATCCAGCAGATCGATCATCCTTATCTCGATTCGCTTTCTAATGGGCTGAGCTATCTGATTAACCGCATGGTCGGTCAACCGATTTATGCTCACGTGACCTTGGAAAAAGGGGAACGATCAGCCTTGGCAGAATTGGCAAGTAACTTGCTCTAAAGAGCTGGGAAACAAAACCCCACCTCCCCTGCTGAGAGGTGGTTAACGTGCCGTTTGCCCTGGTTTTTGTATTCCAGCGAAAGCAACCGAACTCCTGATAAAAACGGAGTCTTCGGTCAATTCTTCAGCACAATGCGATATCTCGCTTTACCCGAGCGAAGGTGCTCGATCGCGTCGTTAACTTTCGACATCGGAAACGTCTCTGTCACGGGCGCAATGTTGTGCCGCGCGCAGAAGTCAATCATGAGCTTCGTTGTCGTCGGGCTGCCCAGCGGCGATCCCGAAACGGACTTTTGCCCCATGATCAGCGGAAATGCGGTGACCGATATTGGTTCTGCAATCGCACCGACAGTATGAAAGCGGCCTTTGGGTGCAAGGCAGGCAATATAGGCCTGCCAGTCAAGCGACACATTCACTGTCGATACGATCAGGTTCAAGCTTCCTGCGATATCGGCTAACTGCTTTTCATCCCGGGAATTCACGACGCGATGTGCACCAAGCTTGATCGCTTCTGCCGTTTTTGAGTCGCTCGATGAGAACGCAATGACCTCGCAACCCCATTTGTTAAGAAACTGGAGTGCCATATGTCCAAGGCCACCAATCCCGATCACGCCAACCCGATCCGTCGGCTTGATGTCGAATTGAACGAGAGGATTGAACACGGTTAGTCCACCGCAGAACAGCGGTCCCGCTTTCTCATGATCGACAGTATCGGGGATCGGCGTCGCCCAGATCCAATGACAACGGACGCGATCCGCAAACCCGCCATGCCGCCCGATGATCGTTTCTTCGCGACCAGCCGGATTCGTACAGAGATTGTGGTTACCCGAAAGACATTGCTGGCAACTCATACAGCTTCCCGAAAACCAGCCCAGGCCGACACGGTCTCCGACTTTCACGTTCTTGACGTGGTCTCCGACAGCAACGATGGTTCCGACAATCTCATGTCCAGGAACGAATGGGTATTGGCTGAAGCCCCATTCGTTATCGAGCATCGACAGGTCCGAATGGCAGATCCCACAGTAACTGACCGCAATTTCGACCTGTTCCTCTTTTAACGGGCCCGGATCGAATTCAAATGGCTTCAATTCACCGGCGGCAGAGGTCGCTGCATACGCTTTGAATGTTGTCGACATGGGGCAATCTTTCTTGTTGAGCCAGGAAAACCTTCGATCTGCGAGTGCGCGAGATCATCATAGACATCCCCGATCGATCGGCAATTCCATCAGCCAATTTGCCTCGCATACTGCTTTCCCCTTCCCGAACAATCGGGATACATTGGTAAGATTGCTGGTCATGGGGATTGGTGTCACGTTCAGAATCTGTAAGTCAGTCATCAGAATTGGCGATGATTTCAGCGACTTGGGTGAATCGACCACAGAATCTTATCGGCAACAGGATTGAAGAAAATGGCCCTTGAAAAGACGACGTTTGAACAGACTCCATGGCAACAGCGACTCGAAGTGATCGTCGACATGATGCGAGATATGAGCCGTCATACCGATCCGCAAGCGATGGTCCGCTCGTACGGAGAGAAGATCCAGCAACTACTCACGGTCGATCGCCGAATCTCACTCAGTCGACGAGGGTTAGAGGCGCCGTATTACCGTGTGACTCGTAGTTCAACCTGGACGGATGAAGTGAACCCCTGGCGGGAAAAGGATCGTCTGCCACTATTAGAAGGAGGCCTGCTGGCGAGATTGATCTACGGAAACGAAACGGTGTTACTTGAAGATTTTGAGGTGTCAGCCGATGAACCTGCATACGAATTTCTGGCAGGGCACAGATCGTTACTTGCCATCCCGATGTTCGATCAAGGGGTATCGATGAACATGGTCATTATGTTGCAGCAGGAAACGAATGGTTTCGACCCCGAACAGATCCCCGATATCGTCTGGAGAAGCAACTTGTTTGGACGGGCGACAAACAACCTGGTCCTGAAAGAGGAACTGGGTCGAGCCTATCACGATCTGGATCGTGAAATGAAAGTTGTCGGCCAGATTCAAAGATCGTTGTTACCAGCAGAATTGCCGAAAATCCCCACACTTGACCTGGCTGCTTATTATCAGCCAGCTCAACGCGCAGGTGGCGATTACTATGACTTCTTCCCGATGCCCGACGATCAATGGGGAATATTCATCGCCGACGTCAGTGGACACGGTACTCCAGCCGCCGTACTCATGGCAGTCACTCATTGCATTGCCCATACACATCCAGGGCCACCTCTTCCTCCTGGAAAATTACTTGAGTATCTCAATGGCCACCTGTCAGCCAAGTACGTCGGTATGAACGCAACATTCGTAACGGGGTTTTATGGTATCTACGATCCGATCAGCCGCGTTTTGACTTATGCCTGTGCAGGACACAATCCGCCACGGATCAAGCGTTGTCAGGATGGTTCGCTGTTGTCACTCGATCAGGCTGGTGGGCTTCCGCTGGGCGTTATTGACGACACGACTTACGAAGAAGCCCGGCTGCAGCTTCAGCGAGGAGACCAGATCATTTTCTATACGGATGGGATTACAGAAGCACAGAGCATTGACGGGACTTTTTTTGGAACAAATCGATTGGATGAAGAACTGGCAAAGTGCTCGTTCCAGGCAGACGCCTTGATGAAATCGGTTTTGCTAGCAGTTGAACGGTTTGCGAACGGCCGACCCGCTGACGACGACCGGACCATGATCGTTGCACGAGTGATTTAATGATCTGTGGTGACAGTGCTTCGCCGATCCTTCATTCAAAAAGAATGCTACTCTTCGTGCCGGTTGACCCGTCCAAATGCCAGATAAATCGGTGGTAGTAAGAACAGGTTGAGAATTGTCGATGTGACTAATCCACCGAGGATCACAATGGCCATGGGATATTCGATTTCGTGACCGGGCAGGTTGCCACCCCAGACCAGCGGGACTAATGCCAAGCCCGTCGCCAGAACGGTCATGAGGATTGGTGCCAGACGTTCTTCAGAACCTCGTTGCACGAGTGCCGCACCAAACGGTTCTCCTTCCTGCTCTTCCAGATGACGGTAATGACTGACCAGCATGATGCCATTGCGAGCCGCGATGCCAAGCACTGTCACGAAGCCGACCATTGAGCCCAGCGAGACAATCCGATTGTCGAGCAGCACTCCAGCCACGCCGCCGAACAGGGCGAAGGGAAGAGTCAAAAATACGATCGACGTCAGTTTCCACGAACGAAAATCAACGTGTAAAAGCAGCAGGATGCCAATCATGGACAAAAAGCCAAGCGCGGCCAGACGTAGCCGGGATTCAGCCAAAGCGGCGTATTCACCTAAGAACTCTGGGTGATAACCTTGTGCAAAATCGAGTTTCTTGACCGCCTCTTCAATTTCACGAGCAACGGAACCGAGATCCCGGTCTTTCACGTTGCATGTGATATCGATTCGGCGCGACGCTTTTTCGTGCTTGATTTCATTCGGGGCGGGCAACACCTGAATATCAGCCAGATCGCCTAAGGGGACTTGGCCCCCTCCATTGGGGATGTCGACCAGAATGCCCTGAAGCGATGTAATGTCAGTCCTCAGTTCAGGCGTTCCCCAGACGACGACGTCGGTCGTCTTTTGATCACCATAGATTTCCCCGACTTTTGTACCTTTGATGAGCGTCGCCACTGCCCGGCGAATTTGACCTGCGGTCAGGCCGAAGCGAGTCACCGCATTCGGGCGAAGACGGACTTGAATTTGTGGTACAAGCACTTGCGATTCAACCTGTAGATCTTTGACACCCTTTACCTGATTCATGGTGGCATAGACTTCTTGAGCTTTGGCTCTGAGCACCGTCAGGTCCGTGCCATAGACTCGGACAACGATACTCGCTCCAGCTCCTGACAAAACTTCCTTAATTCGTTCTTTGAGATAGGTCAGGACGTCCCGTTTCAGGCCAGGGTATCCGTTAATAACCTCTTCGATCTTGACGATCGTTTTATCCAGATTCACTTCGGGATCGACACTGATCCACAGCTCCGTAAAGTTCGGGCCGACGACCTCGTCCGCCACTTCGGCGCGTCCAATATGAGAACCAAAGTTGCGAACTCCCGGGATCGCCCGTAACTCACGGCTGACTTGAACGGTGATACGTTGCATGGATTCCAGCGAACTGCCCGGTTTTTCAACCCAGTGCATCAGGAAGTCGGTCTCTTTGAAGCTTGGAAGGTGTTCTTGTCCCAGCCTCAAGGCTCCAAATGCGGTCGATACGAACATGGCGATAATCAGTCCGATGGCAAGGACTGGCCTCGTGATCCAGAACGGAAGAATCTTGCCGTAGATTCCTTTCAAAAACTGTGCGAGAGGTGCTTCGTGACGGTCCTTTGTGGAGCCTGGCAACAGCATCAACGAGAGCGCAGGAGTCACCGTGAGCGCGACCAGCAGCGACGCGAGGATCGCCAGAATGTAGGCAATCGCCAGTGGTCTGAAAAACGCCCCGGAAATCCCATCTAGAAATAAGACAGGCAGGAACACAAGCGTCACGATCAAGCTGGCGTAGACAACGGCACTACGAACTTCCAGCGATGCCTGAAGAACGACTTGAAAGGAGGAAAGAGGTTTCTCAAGGCTTCGATTCAGCGTGAGCCGTCTCAGAATGTTTTCGACGTCGATAATCGCGTCATCCACCACTTCGCCCAGTGCGATGACCAGTCCGGCGATCACCATCGTGTTGATCGTTGATCCAGTGTAGTAAAGAGCAAGAGCCGCTGAAATCAACGATAAAGGAATTGCCGTCAGGCTGATCAATGACGTTCGCCAGTCGAACAGAAACACGAGCAGAATGATGATGACCAGCAGGCACCCCACACCCATTGCATGCCGCAGATTATGTAGTGATCGTTCGATGAATGTTGCCGGGCGAAAAATTGTCGGATCAATATCAACCCCCTTCAGGCCCGGACGCAGTTCTTCCAGTGCGGCTTCGACCTTTTGAGTCACTTCAAGCGTGTTACCCCAAGGTTGTTTCTCGACAATCAGGAGTAAGCCAGGCCCGTCATTGATGACCGCATCGCCGATCGGCAGCGGGTGACCTTCGACGATATTGGCGACATCCCGCAACAGAATCGGCGAACCCGATCGGTAATCGACGATCGCCGCACCCAGATCATCGGGGTTGTCAACTCCCGTCATTTGACGGACAGCGATTCGCTGGTTGGGGGTGTCGACAAATCCACCTCCGCTGAGAGCCACACTATCGGCAACGGCACGCTGTACGGCATCGAGTGTCACCGAGTGAGCCCGTAATTGTTCAGGATTGACCAGCACCTGCAGTTGACGGTCTCGTTGACCCCAGATCGCAACGTTGGCCACACCTTGGATCGCCATCAGGTTCGGCCGAATCGTCCATTTCGCGAGTTCGCTGATTTCCATCTGTGTCATCGTCTTCGAAGTCACGCCAATCTTCAGAACGCGACTGGTCGAAGATAATGGTGAAAGCATGACAGGGGCGTGTGCCACGACAGGAAGTCGACTCGCCTCCATGGCCAATCGCTCTTGCACGAATTGGCGTGCTCGAACCAGGTCCGTTCCCCGCGGAAAGATCAGTACGACCGACGACAACCCCAATACGGATTTTGATCTCAAAGTCTTGAGCCAGGGTGTCCCCTTCAATCCGTTTTCGAGCGGAATCGTAATGAGACTCTCAACCTCTTCCGTTGATAGACCAGGTGCCTCCGTCTGAATTTCGACCAGTGGCTCGGCAAATTCGGGGAAGACATCGAGTGGAGCCGTTCTAAGCGTTAAGGTGCCGACGACGACAAGCACGATCGATGCGGCAAGCACCATCACTCGAAGTTTTAACGATGTCGAAACGAGCCAATTCATAACAAGTACCAACCGTTATCGGATTTCAGGGCAGGGGCACCACGCGAACAAGTACGAAGTCAGATTGTTCGTCTATTTTTGAACCCAGAATTCCGTGCCAAATACTTCGGCGACTCCCGTTACGACAATTGTCGTACCAACGGGGGGGCCTTGTTCGAGGACCGCCCATTTATCAACCACCTGTTTGACTTGAACTCGCCGCCGAACAAATTTTCGATCGGCCCGTTTTTCGTAAATCCATGACCCTCCGTGGATATCCTGCACGACCGCAGACCAGGGGATCGCTCGTTGCTCCTTGTCGCCACGAAGCGGAAGTTGGACACTGACTCGCTGACCAGGTCGTAATTTTCCCTGAACGTTTGAAAGGGCATAATAGAGATCCACCGTTGATGCCAGTGCGGTTGCCGTGGGAGGGGCGGCAAGCGGTTCGGCCTTGATTGTTTCCTGTCCTGGTCGCGACGCCAGTTCACCGATCGCAGCAGGCTCATCGGTCGCCAGATCATCGGTTTCGCCGACGTAGACCGGGACTCGAATCCAAAGCGATTCCGTATTCATGATTTCAAATAAGGGTGCCCCTGCCATCACCACTTCGCCAGGCAGTGCGTGCATCGCTCGAATGATGCCCGCTTGCGGGGCTTCAATCACGAGCGGTGTTTGTTCGCTGTTTGATTCTTCATCCAACTGGGTTTCGTCGACGATTTTCTTGCGTGACATTGCCGCTTCCAACGCTTTTTCACTCAAAGTCAGTTGTGCTTTTGCCTCATCCACGACCCGTTTGCTCCCCGCACCGTCTTTGTCCAGCCGTTCGGCACGGTTGAGGGCAATCCGAGCGGCGTCGACTTGTGTTTGAGCCTGTTGGACAAGCCCCGCTGCGTCGGCTCGTTGCGTGGCAACCCCGTTGCGTGCCATGGCGAGAGCCGTTCGGTCTGATGGAGTCAGCACCAGTGGCTGGAGCGTCAGGATTGGCTGTTTTCCTGCGACAATGGCACCGGCCTTCGGCGGTTTGGCTCCTTTCGGCAGTTGAAGCTGTCCGGCGACTGTGGCTGAGACTGTGATCGTGGCGTCAGTCGGAAGGGTCACCTCCCCGCCATAAGTCCGATGCTGAGGTAACGAGCGCATTTCAATGGCTGCCGTTTCAATGCCAAGTCGTTTTTCTGCTTCTTCAGTAAGCTCGACTGTCGTCAGCGTGTCTTCTTTGACGGCCCCTGTCACTTTTGACGGCGGGGTTTGTTTTGACGGGGTCGTCGAGGCGGGTTGGCAACCCCCAATACAGAAGATCAGTCCCAAACCGAGGCAAACACGTTGGCCGAAAAACAAAGTCATGTTGGTATCTTAAAAATGACCCTAAAGTTAAACGATGTGGGAGTTTAGCAGAGTAATCTAACGATCTGCGAGTAAGTCTCGCCGTATTTGGGGCAGGTTGGTTAGCTCTTCAGCTTTTATTCGCGAGAAATAACGAAACCGCATCCATTAATCGAACATATTGTCCGCGACATTCAGGCCACATCGACATCGCTTCGTCGAGATCCCCTTCTGCAGCCGCCTTTTCAAGTCGGGACATCGATGCACAAGCCAGATGACCACCAACGTTGTCCGCAGAAGATTTGAGCGAATGAGCCATGCGACGCGCTGCTGCTTGATCTCGTTCGTTCAAGTGAGTTTGCAAACTATCAATCCAATCCGGGCAAATCTGAATGAACATCTCGGCAATTTGACGAAGCAGGTCTTCGTCTCCTCCGACGCGCTCAAGGGCCGCCGCACGATCAAAAGCGTTGCCTGTGATGACAGGCGTTTCGACAACGCCGTCCGAGAGTTGCGGTGTCGTTGAGTCTTCAATCGGTGTTGAAATGAGAGCTTGAATCTGCTCAAACAATTCGGTTCGGTTGATCGGCTTGGTGGCAAAATCATTGCAACCGGCGTCGGTACATTTCTGGCGGTCTCCCTGCATCACGTTGGCGGTTAGAGCCAGGATCGGCCGAGTCCACCCGCGAGCACGAAGTTCACTGGTGGCCGCGTATCCATCCAGAATTGGCATCTGCATATCCATCAACACAATGTCGAAGGGATGACCATCGGAAATCGAAGCGAGAGCAGAATCAACGGCTTTGCGTCCGTTGTCGACGATCGTGACTTCGGCTCCGAGTTTGCGAAGGAACGACCCGATCAGCAGTTGATTGTCAGGTCCATCCTCCGCCAGCAGAATGTGAGCTGACAATCGCGCATCAGCTGATCCAATGACGGGAGACGCCAGTTTTCCAATGGAAGAAGGGCGATCATGCCACTTTGCATCAGCGATCGGATCTGTCGCAACATGGACACGAAACGTACTGCCGACTCCTTTCTGGCTCGTCGCAACGACGTCGCCACCCAGCATTCTGGCGAGTCGACGGCTGATCGAAAGACCCAGCCCCGTACCGCCAAAACGCCTCGCCATCGATTCGTCTGCCTGCATGAAAGGCGAGAATAATCGGGCAAGTTGCTCGTCTGACATCCCGATACCCGTATCGACGACGTCGCACTGCAGCCACAGTTGACTGTCCTGATTCGCCGATCGACAGACGTTGCCATTTTCATCAAGAATACTCATCCGCAGGCTGACGTGTCCCCGTTCCGTAAACTTAATCCCGTTACTGATCAGATTCATCAGGATCTGACGCAATCGAGTGGGGTCGCTTTCGATCAAATCTGGTATTGGCCCGTCGTAGATCAGTGACAGTCCAATCTGTTTCGAGGCCGCACGGACTTGCAGTGCCGAAATCACATCCGCCGCCAATTCGCCTGGCGAAAACCTCAGTCGTTCAATCTCTAATTTTTCTGCTTCGATCTTCGACAGGTCCAGGATGTCATTGATTAATTGTAAGAGATGATGACCATTTCGCAAAATTGTTTGGGTCGCTGCGGTTCGTTCGTCTGACGTACAATCGGGATCGAGAAGGTTCTCGGCAAATCCAAGAATCGCTGTCAGTGGAGTCCGAATCTCGTGACTCATGTTTGCGAGAAATAGACTTTTCGCCCGATTGGCAGCCTCGGCAACGTCGGCTTGAGACCGAATCGTTTCGTTTGCAAGAACCAGCAATTGGGACTGTGCGATCAATAATGTGTGGACGTCAAGCAATCGAAATTCACTGACATCCCGGACAACAATTGGTTCATACACGCGATCCGCCGGACGATGCAAAGCCGTATGAGCCGCTTCGCTGACCAGCATGCTGCTCGGTAAAACAAGTGGTTCATTCCGTTCGGCTTCAAGCAATAATCGAATCGGGCGCTTTAAGTAAAGATCTTGCCCGAACGGTCGCGACAGTTGAGCGAATAACATCGGACGGGAAATCATCCCCAGGAGTTCCGTCCCTGAAGCAATGACCACTCCGGGAACATCAGGAGCCGAACCGAGTTCCCGGTCAACGACGCTTGTTAACATTTCGGGCGAGACCGTGACTTCAAACGACGGAATCCCACCAAGCGTTGTCTCTGCCGTAAGAGATTTCAGCCACGCTCGCGTCGATATTTCACCGCTCGAGTTCATTTCGTCCGCGATCAAGGTTTCTTGCGATTCGTTCATGAGGTTCAGCCACGTTCAATTTTTAACACGGCGAGCCGAGGCGATTGGATTGTACTGTGAAAGCATGCTGGCCTACCAACTCGCGGGAAATGATGAAGAATTGATGAAGATTTGAAGAGGAGGATGACATTGGTTTTTCCTTGGTGGAATTCATTCTGGATCAACCCCTTTCCGAACCGCTTGCGCAACTATGGGAGTGTTTGCGCGATATTGGCAATCCCGGCTGCGATCGGGCCGTCCCCTTGGGAGTTTGGAGTTATGTCTCCTCTTATTCGTGGGGTTCGTCCGATTTGAGGCCAAAAAACGAATGTCTTCTTTCCATGCCATGATGACACAGCGGTCATCGGTTAGATCAATCATCCCTCGATCTGTTGCATTACTTCGCGGACTCGTCGTTGTGTTTCTTCGTAGACGCATGATGGTTTGAGCGCCTCAAGGACCGTTTCAATGTCTCGATGTGCTTCGAGCTGCGAGATCAGAAAGTTAATCGCCGAAGGATCTCGTGACAGGCCGATGCTGATCAGTAGCGACCGCTGTTGATCTTTATTTCCTGTTCGCTTCAATACATTGATTAACGCTTCGACAGCCGCTGGTTTTCCGCAGACACCGAGTGCTACGGCAGCTTCGTAGACGATATTTTCCGACGGATTCGTCAGAAACTTGGCAACGAGCGGGATCGAACGCTGAGGTGCGAGGTCGAGCAGACCAGACATACATGTTCCCATGACTTCTGCTTCGGAATCGCCAGACAGAAGTTTCAGTTGCAGTAACGGGATGGCTGATTCGTGCCGGGTATCGGCGATTGCTTTGACTGCATTGATTCGATCGGCGCGCGAACCTTGCAGGTAATCGACAAAGGTGGTCAGCTTGTCGACGATTCGCAATTGCTGCGACCGTGCGATGGCGAACGCGCTGCCAGCTCGCACATTTTCTGCGGTATCTTGCGCGTCTGGCCAGCCAGGTTCGATCTGGCGATACTGAATTGCAGTCAGGTAAAATTCGGAATCGTCATGACTTAAGTTTCCCAGGGCTTCGATAATCGCCGTTTTTGCCGTGCAACCTTTATCCGCTTTGACCGGATCTGAATGCTCGATCAACCGATTCCAGGTGGCCCGTAATTCCGACTCTAACCCCATGAGTTCGAAATCGCCGATTAACTTAGCCGCCTCGGAAATCACGAGGTTTGTTTTGTCGGCAAGAAATTTGACGGCGGTTTCGCGGATTTTCGCCAGGTCGCCTTCGGTGCGAACTTCGCGCAGGACGCGAAGTTTTTCATCAATCGATTGGCGGGGTGGCATCCTATTGAACCAACTTAATTACAGATAAGTCCCAGGGGTCCCATCAGTCCCATTTCTTTCAAGGGCAAGAATGGGACTGATGGGACCCCTGGGACTTATGCGACCGATACGACTAACAATCGACCTTCGGCTGTTCAGGAAACGCCGGCCAATTCGGTTGCCTTCGCGACCCGATCGATTCCCAGAATATAGGCTGCTGTTCTCATCGTGACTTTACGTTCTTCAGCGATTTTCCAGACTTCGTCGAAGGCGGCTGTCATCTTCAGTTCCAGCTTGCCTCGAATCTCTTCCAACGGCCAGTGGACCACCGAACGATTCTGAACCCATTCAAAGTAGCTGACCGTCACACCGCCCGCATTAGCCAGAATGTCGGGAACGACGAGGATCCCTTTTTCGTGGAAAATCTCATCGGCTTCCGGGGTTGTCGGGTCGTTCGCCGCTTCAACGATGTATTTTGCTTTGACCAGCGGAGCTGTCTTTGCCGTCAATTGTCCACCCAAAGCGGCAGGGATCAGCAGGTCACATTTCGTGCCGAATAGCTGCTCATTTGTCAGAGGCTCCGTCCCCGGAAAACCCTGAACGCCGTTATTGTTCTTGGAATATTCAAGCAGCTTTGTGACGTCGATTCCCTTGGGGTTCGCGCAACCCCCACGGACGTCGGTGATCGCGACAAGGATGGCTCCTCGCTCGTGGAGAAACTTTGCGGTGAATGCACCGACGTTCCCAAACCCTTGAAGAGCGACTTTCTTCCCCTTCAATGACTTCCCTAATTGATGGAACAGTCGGTCGGCAACAATCACAACGCCCCGTCCGGTTGCTTCTTCACGTCCTTCACAGCCGTGCAGTTCGAGTGGCTTTCCGGTGACACAGGCAGGTTGAAACCCGTGGTACTTTTGGTACTGGTTCATGAACCAGGCCATAACCTGGCCGTTCGTTCCCATGTCCGGTGCGGGGATATCGCTATCCGGTCCAACCATGTCATGGATTTGATCGACAAATTTGCGGGTCAATCGTTCGAGTTCACCTTTGCTCAGGCTGCGTGGATCGACGGCGATCCCTCCTTTGGCCCCGCCGTATGGCAGGTCAACGACAGCTGTTTTCCATGTCATCAATTGAGCCAGTGTCTGAACTTCTTCGTCATCGACCTGAGGATGGTATCGAAGGCCACCCTTCATCGGACCTCGTGCACTGTCATGCTGAACCCGGTAACCGACGAAGGTGCCGATCTCGCCGTTATCCAGGCGAATGGCCAGTTGCACTTTCACGTCACGCTCGGGTGTGAGCATCCGGGTTCTCATCCGATCAGAAATCTTCAGGTGATCGGCCGCCGTGTGAAAATAGATTTCGGATTTCGTGGTCATTGTTGCTTCCGGGGGAAGGGGGGTGATTCGAGTTGGAAAGAAGATTTACCAAACTGGCGAAAGAAAGGCACGCGATGATGAGGTTGTCCGTTTTTGTCGTCTCGGAATTTACGCCGAAACTCGATGTTGTGTCGTAAGGGTTAAAGCCTGTGCGACGGGTGTCGGCGGTAAGCCGACGCGACTGCGTACGTGCTTCGTCATCGGAATTGACGGTTGTGAGCGGGCTCAAAGCGATTGATGTTAGATCGTTCCCCACTGGCAGGTTGAACCGAGTCGTCACGTCGATTTTCGCGGCTCAGTGGCTGTTCATTCTGTTGGAAATACCCGCGATTCCAGGGTCCAGGAACTTGCTGCAAAAAGCAATCGGCAGCCAGTTCGGCCATCCGCTGATGTCCCGTGGGTGACCAGCGCGGTGCATATCGCAGGAAGTTGGATTCGGCATCGTTTCCAGGTGTCAACACCATCGATCCATCAACAAAGGGAATCTGCTCTCGTTCGGCATAACTTGCCAGCAGATCGAAAGGGGCACGATTCAAGTAACAGGCATCCTGAGCCACCCCAGCGGCAAGGCGAACACCCGGACCCCGGCTGCACTTTGCCGAGACTTGCCACGGTTTCGGTGAAGTCATCAGCACGAACTGGATATTTTCCGCCTGGCATAATTGGAACAGGTGATCGATCGGCTCGGCAGCGTGACGGAACGACAGATTTTTCTCTGGCCGTTCGTCTCGAAGCCAGGCATAGGGGTTCGTGTCGACATCGCGGCTGACCGCTTTTTGCTGAGCCAATTGCTGTTTCCATTCGACGCTGAGGGAATTCATCGCCCAATCCATCAGGCGAAAATGTTGTCGCCAGACATCGTGCGGTCGTTCCTTTTTTGTCGTGTCCAGCTTTGCATGCGGGCACGACTGCGGAATACCGGCCTCATCGCAACGGGCTCGACGGCGAATCAACTGGTCTTCGGAAACATCGGACCAGTCGAAATGCAGCAAAACGACATCTGGCTTCAACAGCATCAAACGCTGCTTGAAAAGGAGATATTCCGTCAAAGGGCAGTGTCCCGGGACCCCCGCATTGACGACTTCGATTCGCATCGATGACCGCTGTTGCAACTGCTGTTGAAGCAGAGTGCAGAAGTGATCCCTCTCGTCAGTCTCTGGGGCGAAGATTGTTTCATCACCCAGCACGACAATTCTGCAGAGGTTTTGTGGCTTAGGAAACGCCAGTTCGCGGCCACGCAGCCTGAGGCTGTTGGTGCGAACTTCCACGATCGAATCAGAGTCGCGGCATTCGACGTGAGCGACAGCCATCGGCTTCAGCTCCTGGTAGAACGACCGGGAAGGCTCTGTCAGTTTGGATGTGTCGCCACAAACGCCATCAGCCATCGAGCAGACTTTGTCACCGGTTGAGGCTTCGTAAGTGCGCACCGCGACTTCTGCTCCGCAGGCCAACAGAACGAGTAATGTCGCTGCAAAGATCAATCGACGAACTAAAGTCAGTCCAGCGCGGAACATATACGTCTCGCGACCGTGATCGAGGCATTCATCGAAAACGCATTTCGGCCTCTTATCCCGGTAAAAAAATCACCCGACCCGATGCGGCGGAATGTAGTCAGACTAGGAAAACCAGACAAGACGGGTTTGCACCAAGGTCTGATGGATCAAAGCAAAGAGACGGACCCATTTCATGTGCAAACCCTGAATCAGAGTTGAGCGACCCAAAATATGATTCATGTTTGTCGCCATGAAAATGCGTCAGCTCCCGGTTCGTCAACGAATCACTCGTGGCAACAGGCATTGATCGATCTGGTTTCGCAGGCGAATCGCGTCAAGGTCCGTCTTGTTTTCACGCAGGGAAGCATTGATCTGTTGTCGAGCTTTGACAAAATTCCCCTGCTGATAGTCCTGGCAGGCCCTGTCATAGTGAGCTCGAGCAAGGTTATGGCGACTCTTAGGGCTTTGCTTATCGCGGAATTCGGCGGCTCGTTCTTCGGCGGCGTGTTCAAGACATTTCCCTTCCGCTTCGCTATCACAGTCGATGACGATCTTCGGAGTGACAAGAACGATCAGCTCGGTCCGCTGAAGGCGTTCCCTTTTGTTACGAAACGGAATGCCAATCACAGGGATCGAGCCTACCACGGGCAGACGGTTCGTCGAATCGGTCCCCTGTTCTGCGATCAGGCCGCCAATTGCAACTGTGGCTCCGTCGCGGATCATGACCTGTGTTGTCAATTCGGCAGTCGTTTGCACAGGCTGCCTCGACCGTTTCGCCGTCGTGGCGGAACTTCGCTCCGGATGAATGTCTAATCGGATGAATCCGTCAGCAGAAACGGATGGTCGTAAGATCAGCCGAGTTCCTGCGTCCATAAAACGAACTTCGCTTCCTGCTTGCGACTGATATCCGATCCGGTCACCGATCAACATCTCGGCTCGATGTTTGTTAAGAACTTGAATCCGTTGCGAGGTCACAATGCTCGTATCGGCGATCCTCTCGACCGATTTGATGAACGCGGGAATGCTGCACGAGAGACGAGCCTGTTTTAATCCCCCTTCGGCCAGTGAGACGCCTGCATCGCGATAACATGGAAGTTGGCTCAGATCAATTCCCTGCTGTATGCCGTCCGACAACCTGACGCTGAGGATTTTCGCCTCGATACTGACTTGCAGGGGTGGAACATCCACATCCACAAGAATCTGGTCGATCTGATCCAGAACTTCGGGTACATCCTGGACAATCACTGTATCCCGCTGAGCAGTCGGATCTCCGGAAGACAATCCTTCGTCGACGGCTAATCCTGTCAGTTCTGGTGACGTGGCCGAATGTCGACCGTCACTTGAGAGAAGCGGTTCGATCAAGCCGACCAATTCGGCAGCACTCAGAAAATTCGGGCGATATACTTTCACGATCAGTTTGCGATTCTGCTGTTTTCGCCGAGCGATTTCAGCCAGAGTGCGGACAATGATGATATTGTCATCTCGCTCGATGACGTAATCCTGCGCGGCAACGATGGCCTTAAGAGCGGCTTCAATTCGGACATCACGTAAGTTCAACGAGATTCGTCCCTGAATTTCAGGGCTTGGGATGATGCTGATTTGTGCCACGTCGCTCAGTTTCGCGAAGATACGACGGATATCAGCATTGTCAGCACTGATCGAGAATGTTTCAGGCGCACCGAGTTCTGTTGACCGCCGGATACGGATCGGCGATTCATCATCATACGCAGGATTGAGTGGCTCGGGGGCTGGTACCTCGACCATCGGTGTTTCAGCGGTGGGTGTTTCGACCGGCAAAACGTCGATAGAACTCGGCAAATCTTCGGCAATCAATGTCGGAGTTTGAGGATCGAATGCGGGTTCTTTTGTGCAAGGGACAGATGACAGCTCAGGACTCACGGAATCGCTCGTTGGTCGTTCGCTGAGTTTCGTGATGACATCAAGTAATTTCGCCTGGCGGGCAATTTCTTCTGCCTGCTGCTGTTGCTGTTGGGTCGATAATCGATCGAGTTGTTGCCGTACATCCGTCAGTTGTGATTCGAGACGACGGGTTGACTGGGCAGTCCGGGAATCGTCTTCGTCGTCAACGGGCCGGAAGATAATCGGGGGGAGTTCTTCAAATTCGGGTTGCGAACGTGAACTGATCGTCTGGTGTGTGGAAGTCAAAGTCGATTCCGAATCGATCTTTGGTTCCACTGGTTTCCGTCTGGTTACAGAACCCGTGAAATTCACTTGAGGGACGGGCGAGTGATCGCTATCCGATGCGGTGATTTCCTGAAACTGAATCGTTGGCTGACGCGCGGGGGTTTGGCGCGACGCCGTCTGCGTCTTTGGCTCTGGGGAAGTTGTCCCTTTTGCGAACTTTGCCCAGCGAGGATTGGCTGTCGATTGCAATTGGCGTGTTCGGATCACTCCAAACATCAAAACAACCAAGGGTAGACCCACCGCCAGTACCATCGCCCAGAAGGCAGATTGGAAAGGGCTACTTGGGCGTTGTTGACTCGGCATGGCATGATCCCTGACCGCCAAGGGTCAATCGTCTGGCCTTTCGAATTGTCCCCGCAGACCGCATGACTGCTAAGAGATACCGAATGCGCAAACTGAACTGGCAGTATCAGTTGATCGGAAGATAACGCCTGTATCTTGTGAGAATTTTGTGGCGTGACGAAGCGGTCAGCATTTGCAACGGAGACGTACAGTTTCCGCAAGGTATTGTGTTGCAATGGCTAATGATCAAGTTGCTCAGCGTTGCGAGGCGTTTTTCTTCAAGAAATCACTTGCTTCACGGAAAAGGGTGCCTCTGCTTCACCGGTTGCAAAGCCATTAGCGCCGAAGGCGAAATCAGCGCTGACGTCAAGTCCTTGCACGTTTGCGTATTCGTAAGCCTTGCCAGTTACGGATGTTACTGTGGCGACCTGCAAAGAAAAGAAAAACGCGGCAAGGTCCCCTCGAAGCTCCCAGCTCCTCCTTGCCGCGTTAAGACACTCGACCTCTTGCGAAGCCAAATGATGTACGCTGCTTAACTCAATTTGTGTGTCAGTCAGGCCACACGTTCAAAACATACGTCATGAACTGAAGTTGTCAAACTGGTTGCTCAGGTTCTTGAAATAAAATGGGTTCTTCCGAGCGATGGCGACGTTGGGGTGGTTTGGCATGCTTTCGTGGCAAGGGTTGGTTGCGTAGGAAGGGGTGTTGAAGAAAGTGTGACATTTCCTGGTTCAAAACCAAATTCTTCATATTCTTGATGGGCATCGTCCTTGGTTCGTTGACAGTGATAAGTTATTGCAGGCATCATGTCTTCGCGCAGGACTTAATCCCCGTGACAAACTTGCTTTGGAGAACAAATCGTGGCAGATACCCCGAATCTTGACGCTAGTGCAACAACCCAACAACCCGCAGTAACTCAGCCAGTCCAGCAGGTTGTTGAGCCTGAGGGTCTCGAACCGCTGTACGCGAATTTCGCTCGGGTTTCTGGATTGCCGGAAGAGCTGATTCTGGATTTCGGTTTGAATCCTCAGCCAGCGGGTGCACAATCGACGCCAGTCAAAGTCTCGCAACGTCTGGTTGTCAACTACTACACTGCAAAACGTCTGTGGCTGGCTCTTGGGGCTTTCCTTCAGCGTCACGAGCAGGCATTTGGCGAAGTTCAAATTGACGTCAACAAGCGAGTGATTCCACAGCGCAACGTCAAATAGTTTGAGATTGGCTAATCCAGACCAAAGCGTCCCGGACTTTTGTTTTCGCGGCTCAACTGGGATAATCAGTGCAATACCTTAGTTTATTGACACTGGCCATTTGCTGTCGGCGCGCGAATGAATGATCCTTTTATTCCCTGGTGGTTAGCAATACTGCTTGGAATGTGGTCGGTCGCTCTGACGTTATGGGTTCGCCCTAACGTTAATCGAGAAGTTCGGCTTTGGTCTGGTCTGGCAACTCTGGTTTATCTTGCCCTGATCTTTTTGGCTTTGAGAACCAATCCAGGCCAGGATGTTTCCTCGTCGTCTCGTTCGACTCTTTCCCAACTGGCTGATTTTGGTTTTGGCGTTTGTCTGGCAGTCAGCCTGGCAGCGAGTATTTATTCTTCAGGTCGCGTCTCGTTACTGTGTCAACGTGCGGGTTATGTCGTACATACACTTGCCAATGCGTGCATTTGTGCTTTGTTTCAACAGCGGGAAGTCGCTTTTGGGCTCTTGATCGTCGCCAGCGTGGCCGCACGACCTCTTTTTGGTAACTTGTCCAGACCAGCACCGATTTCGGTCCGTGATTGGTTAATGGCTGCGGTACCGTTTGATGATAAGCCAGTCGCTTCAGGGGAACCGGGGCGCTATTGGCTGGTCGGTGTGCTGGTCAGTCTGTTAGCGTTCACTTCGTTCGGCACGATTTCCTATACCCTGCGCAGCGAGATGTCGCATGTCGTGTCGAGTCCCCAACAGACTGCTCTGCCAACACGCGACCGGTTGAATGAAGTTCTGGTCAATCGAAATCATCCCGATCAGGTTGGTTCTCCGCTCAATCTCGCGTTGGGTCGCCGATCGGATATCTTAGTGCTGATGACCGTGATTGTCTTTGTCTATTTGGCAATGTCGATGGGCTCTGCTTCGGGTGAATCGGTAGACGGGGCAAGAATCGTCGAAGTGACAACCGGAAACATTCCTGAGTAAATCCATGAACATTGAAAATGGCAACTGGGGCAGTCACATTCTGTTTGCGTCGGTATGCATTGTGATGGGAATTATCGGTGTTGTCCTGGCGCGAAATGGTGCCGAGCGATCGATGCGACAGAGCGTGTTGTTGCAGGGGATTCTACTGGCTTTCGTCGTCAGTGCCGCGTTTTTTCAGCGTCAAAGCGAACTTAAACTCGGCGCAGTTGTGATCGTAGGACTACTGATCGTTCAATCCACATTGGGGTCGCCGAGTGTCAACGACGAGCTGCCATTGGACGAGGAACAATCGAGATCATGACGGCCCCTGAATTCTGGCTGATCGCGGCTGCAGCGTTCCCGATACTCGGGGCAATCGGTTTATTGATCGGCACCCTTTTCGAGTTTCAAAGATGGGGTGTCGCCGCAGCACGAACGGGGTTCGCTGGTGGATGCATCGGTTCCGCCGTTCTTGTGATTCTTTTATACAGCCATGAATTCAATGTTCTTCCATCGGTTCAAGTCCCGATGTGGACATGGTTTTCGATGACCGATCCGCGCTCCATTTCCCTTTCTTTTGGACTGCAGGCCACTTGGGTTAAAGCCTTACTGGACAGTCTACTTGGGGGTGTGCTGCTGGCAAAGCAATTATCGATTGGGGTTCGAACTCGCCCCTCACTCTCAGAAAATCTCAGTCTTGTCGAGAGTCTGCTCTATGTCGCTCTGACAAGTTTTCTTTATGCACCGAATCTGGCTCAATCTCTCCTTGGATGGTTAGCCATCAGTGTTCTGGCAGGGCTCCTGATTCGACTTACACGAGAATCAGTGGACCCGCATCAAGCTCGTTCAAGTCGATTCTCGAAGACATCGAGTGAGACCATTGTTGATGAAACGAACCTGGGAATTCCTTGTCTTGCGTTTTCGCTTCTATTCATCGAACGATTTGTTCAGGAACGATTCTGGCGTGATATCATGAAACGTTTTCCTGACTGGCTGGGTGAGCAGGTGGAGATTGTTGAAGAATCGACCGATTCGTTTCAGGTCCTTGCCACAATACTGGGTTCGTTTGCGATCCTGTTAACGTGGTTGATTGTCGTTTAAGTCGATCAGCGGGGAGCCAGTGATTTTCGACACGATCTGAACGGCCAGTTCATCTTCCTCTGTTGTCGACTTTCCTTTAAAACACCACCCCTTTCAGGTGGATGCCACGCAATGAGGCAATGTTGGCTGTTGAGTTAGCGCTTAAGAACCCTATTAGAAATCTCCAGGAATTGATTCGTTTGATCCGGGCGGGATTGGCCGACCACGTTGTCGACGAACGCATGGATGTGACCTTATGCTTGAAATCGGACTGTTTTCCCTGCTCTGGCAGCTTGATCCTGTGCACGTCGAGGGATCGAAAAAAAACGGATCGGCAACGATCGCGACCTGTGTTCGCCCTCACGTGAAGACAGTCGAACCCGATGCTGTCTACGCGACAGTTCTTAAACCTATCGGCGATCTCGATGAGATTGCGTCGTGGCTGAAGAAATGGGAACAGTCAACAAGCGGTCAGGTGACGTGGAATCGATCTCGGCAGGAAGAGTTTCGTCAATCGATTCAGCGGGAATTTAACGAACATACCGCCGTCGCGGCGGAACAGTTTGTCGGTCATGTCAGTTCCGATGTGCTGAATGAAACGTACAAATGGAAGATTGTCGAACAAACTGATCAGCGGGTCACTCTCGAAGCTGTCTCACATGATGAAACCGATCGACTGTTCTTCCGATCCTTCCGCATTTCATTGAATACGAAAAAAGCGGTCCCGGAGCAAATTGTTGTTGTTGGTCGAAATCAACAACAGCAAATCGTCTGGCAGTCGAGTCAGGGGTCTGATGAAAATCGAATTCAACTTGCGAATTATCGGGACGACGCGCCTCCGGCTCCGATGCGACTCATAAAAACAGCGGATTCACGTATTGACTAGTTTTGGTCGTGACTGGAATGAGGATCTTCAATGCGTTTTTTCGTGGGATGCTTACTTTCGGCACTTCTGGCGAGCTCGTTCACAATCTGGATGGTGAGCGAGTCGCACGATGGATCACTGACCGCTCAAGACCGTCGGTTCAGGATTGAATCGCCTGTCGAAAAAGTCCGTCCGAGTGCAACAAGAATCTACGACGAAGACGGATTCACTCCCGATGAAGCCATCGCTGTTTCTGTATACGAGGCGGTGAATCGGAGCGTGGTCAATATCACTTCAAAGTCGGTTAAAACCGAGCGACTGATCATGACAGAACATTCCGAAGGTTCCGGTTCGGGAGCCATCATCGATCAGGAAGGGCACATTCTGACTAACTACCACGTCGTGGCGGGTGCCAAAGAAGTGGCAGTCACGCTTTATAACGGTAAAACCTATGAAGCCACGACGATCGGTGCCGATCCGCTAAATGATCTGGCCGTCATCCAGATTGAATCCACCGAAGATGAACTGTTTCCGGTTTCTCTTGGCGACTCCCGCGGATTGCGAGTTGGTATGCGAGTGTTTGCTTTAGGAAACCCGTTCGGGCTGGAACGAACGCTGACGACGGGAATCATCTCGAGTTTAAATCGGTCGCTGCAGATTCATGGGAACTGGAAGATCAAATCGATTATTCAGATTGATGCGGCGATTAATCCCGGAAGTTCCGGAGGGCCATTACTTGATGCTCATGGGCGGCTGATTGGAATTAACACGGCCATCGCCACGACATCGGGTCAGAGTTCTGGGGTTGGTTTTGCCATTCCCGTCAGCCTGATCTCACGTGTTGTTCCTCAACTGTTGAGAATTGGCCATGTGGTCCGACCCGAAAGTGGAATTGATAAGGTCTATCAGAACGACAAGGGGTTGTTGATTGCTGAAATGCGACCAAACGGACCCGCTGAACGAGCTGGGTTACGCGGCCCCAAGATTACGAAGGCCCGCCGTGGACCATTTACGTTGAACAGGATCGACAAGTCGGCAGCCGACCTGATCGTGGCGATTGACGATCAAAAAATCGCGACCGCCGAAGATTTTCTGGGATATATTGAAGGAAAACGTCCGGGTGATGAAGTGACACTGACGATCGTGCGTGATGGTCGACGAATTCAAGTACCGCTGACTCTTACCACCACGGAAGCCGTCGAACGAACCGAATGACGAAGACGAGTTCGATTTCACTTGACACTTGATCGCATGATTTGAAGAATCTCCGCGCGTTGAACGTTGAGATTCGTTACACTCGCAAAGTTGTCGCTTCGTTGCGGCAATTCGACACGCAATTTTAGTAAGTATGTAGAGGAGCATCAGATGGGTGGCCCGATTGTCCGTACCGGTACGACTCCCAAGTTCTGGGAAAATTACGATCGTATTTTCAGCGGTACGACTTCGAAGAAAGCTGGCGCTTCCAAAAAGGAAACAGCGACCAAAGCAGAAGCGAAGGCTCCGAAAAAGGCCGCCGCTAAGAAGGCTGCTGCGAAGAAGAAAAAATAGTACGACAAGATTCGAAATCGGCGACCTGACCCCAAGAGGGATTTTTGTCGATGTCGATTCGTGAAAAGCCTGCGTGCGAAATGAACGACAGACGAATGTGGCCCATACTGATCGCGGTATGGGCGACATTTCTGGTGTATGGTCTATTCGCGGCTCCTTTGCCGGCAGTGAACGAGCCACACTATCTCTGTAAATCAAAGCACTTCTGGCAGTCCGACTGGTGTGACCGGGATTTCTTCCTTGTCTCACCGAACGCACACACCGTGTTCTATGCGACGATCGGTGGACTGACACGGTTCGTCTCGTTCACCCAGGCCGCCGTAATCGGTCGAATTGTGGTGACTTTTGTGCTCGCCTGGGGGTGGACCCGTTGCTTGTCACTGATGTTTTTTGCTCCTTGGTCTGTGCTTTGGTCTGCCTGGATCTTCTTGGTGTTCTCGGCGTGCGGAAACTTCTCGGGCGAATGGCTTGTTGGTGGCGTTGAAGGGAAGGTTCCCTGTTACGGATTCCTGCTGGCAGCGCTCGGCGACGCGTTTCGTCGTCGATTGATGCTCGGGGCCGCATGGGCCGGCTTGGCAGTCAGTTTTCATCCCGTCGTCGGTATCTGGAGTCTGCTTGCTTTCACCTTAAGCGGGATTATTGAGCAATTCATCGAAACGACTCGAAATAAACGGCGTTTGGCGGAATCGAACACGTTGAACGAAGAGCCAATCAATGTGAAAGCGAATTTGTTAACAGGTGCGGGGCAGGGGCCATTTTCATTTCCTGGTTCCTTCCTTGTGCCTTGCCTGATTCTGATCGTGCTCGCTTTGCCAGGTTTGATTCCCGTTTATCGATTGCTGACAGAAGCTGTCTCAGCCGAGACGCGCCGCGCGGGGACCTACATTCAGGTTTACTACAGACTGGCACACCATCTCGATCCGATGTTGTTTCCGCTTCGCTCTTACGTTTGTTATGCCCTGCTGGTGGTCATCTGGCTATGCAGTTGTCGATGGGAAGGTCGAACAATCGCGAAAAAGCGGCTGGACCTGATTGTGTTCTGGTCCGTGATATTTGCATTGGCGGGCATTCTGATTGGCTGGGGGCCGCGCCCCCCGGTACGTATGCCATTTTATGACCAGCGAATGAACCTGTTGAAATTCTATCCGTTTCGACTGGCTGATGTTTTGATTCCCATCGCCGTCGCCGTCGGTCTGGTTAGCGTCCTGGAACGAACAGCGTTCAATGCAACGTCACCTAAAACGTGGCGTGGATTCATTACGCATCCATTGTGGATTCTGACGCTGATCTTCGTTGCCGGTCTATGGCGAGCCCACTTGTCATCGGAAACGAATCGGTACTCGCGAGAAGACCGCGCGGATTGGCTCGACGTCTGTGCCTGGATCGATAAACACCTTCCTCCCAATGCGCTTGTTCAGACACCGACGAACGGATGGGCTTTCAAATGGTTTGCACGTCGCGCCGAATACGTGGCATTCAAGGATTGTCCGCAGGATGCCGCTGGGATTGTCGAGTGGAACACCCGACTCAATTTTTTGCAAAAGTGGTTCGAGAAGAATTATGAGGACGAATTCTATTCTGCCGGTGAACTGAAAAGTCTTCGTCAGACGACCGGGTTGACTCACCTGTTAACCGACCGACTGGGGCCACTTGAGCTGGAGCCGATCTATCGTAACGGAACGTTTCAAGTCTATGACCTGACCAGTCTCGATTCGCCCGCCAATTAATCGCTGTGATATCCCTTCTCGGCAAACGTCGGCAGTTGAGATTCAAATACACTCTTGAGCAGTTTTAATAACTCATCAGGCTCGGGAGGTCTTGGAGGGAGCACAAGGCATGCTTCTCGATCATCGACGATTCGTAATGGCGTCGAACTGAGTCGCGATAGTTTTGCGATCTTTTTCGGATTCCGATAACCAAAAACGACATAGCCAGGTTCCAGGTGGATATCGTCGATCTGCCAACCGACCGCCAGGATCTGCAGTTCGCGGATTTGAATCATCTTTTCCACCGGCTCGGGGATCGGTCCGTATCGGTCTCGCAGTTCTTGCGTCAGCTCATTCAGCAGATCGAGCGTCGATACGATAGAAAACTTGCGGTACATCTCGATCTTGGGACGACCATCGGGGATATATTCCGAAGGTAAATAAGCGGTCACCGGAAGATTTACTTCGACGTGACGATGTTCGCGTAACGGTTGTCGCTTGGCGGCCCGGACCGCGTTTTCCAGCAGTTGGCAGTACAGTTCATATCCGACTGCCGCAATGTGGCCTGATTGCTCGGTCCCGAGGATGTTGCCGGCGCCCCGGATTTCAAGATCTCGCATGGCGATCTTGAAACCCGCGCCAAGTTCGCTGAATTCTTCGATTGCTTTCAGCCTGCGCGATGCTTGAGGTGTTAACGATTTGCCTTCGTCGAGCAGCAGGTAGCAGTAGGCCCGGTGCTTGTATCGACCGACGCGCCCTCGCAATTGATGCATATCGGCCAATCCGTAATTGTTGGCCTGATTAATGAAAATCGTGTTGGCATTAGGGATATCAAGGCCGCTTTCAATGATCGTAGTGGCGACGAGAACGTCGGTCCGTCCTTGTACAAAATTCATCATCGCCAGTTCCATCGGTTCTTCCGACATCTGGCCATGCACGACATCGACTGTCGCTTCGGGGACCAGGCTGCGAATCTGGTCTGCGATCGATTCGATATTGTAAACCCGATTGTGAACGAAATAGATCTGCCCGTCGCGATTCAGTTCGCGAATGATGGCCGATCGGATCAGTTCTTTATTCCAGCGACAGATGTGCGTTTCAACCGCCTGACGATCCTGTGGTGGCGTTTCCAGATTAGAAATATCTCGAACCCCGACAAGTGACATGTGAAGCGTTCGCGGAATGGGGGTTGCCGAAAGTGTCAGTACGTCGACTTCCAGTCGCATGTGTTTCAGCAGTTCCTTGACCTCGACCCCGAATCGTTGCTCTTCATCAATTACCAAGAGACCGAGGTCTTTGAACTTGACGTCCTTGCTGACCAGCCGATGCGTGCCAATGCAGATGTCGATCGTTCCTTCCGCAAGTCCTTTCAGGGTATCGCGGACTTCTTTGGCTGACTTGAATCGATTCAATGAAGCGATATTGACGGGAAACTCGGCCATTCGCTCGCTGAAACTGCGAAAATGTTGTTCGCACAGGACTGTGGTCGGAACCAGGATCGCCACCTGTCGTCCGGCATCAACCGCTTTAAATGCGGCACGCATGGCGACTTCGGTCTTTCCGTAACCGACATCGCCACAGATCAGCCGATCCATCGGACGTGGTTGTTCCATGTCACGTTTCAGGTCGGTGATCGCATGCAACTGATCGACGGTTTCGGTGTAGGGGAATGCTGCGTCGAACTCCTCAACCCAGTGACTGTCGGGGGGACATTGCAGTCCGGGCTTCATGTCTCGATCAGCCTGCAATTTGATCATGTCCGAAGCCATGTCGCAGACCGCTTCGGTCACCCGCTTCTTCTTGTTCGACCAACTCGATCCACCCAGCTTTGATAACTCGGGAGAAGCCTTTCCCCCGCCGATATATTTCTGGACGAGGTGAATCAATGAGACGGGGACGTACATTTTGACGCCGCCACCGAACTCGATCGCCAGATGATCCTCGGTGTGGTCACCCTTCTGCTGAATTTCCATCCCTCGGAATCGGCCGATTCCATGTGAGAGATGGACAACCAGGTCACCAGAATTGAGGTCGAGAAAACTGTCGATCGCTCGCGATTCGATTTTGCTCTTTTTTGCCGTTCGCCGAACTTCCGCCCGTCCAAACAATTCATTGTCACCCAGGACAATAATACGATTCGGCCGAAGACGAAAACCGCGTGAGACATGGCCTACACAAAGTTGAATTCGCGACAGCAGTGGATGATTCGTTTTTTGATGTTTGTCTTCCGAAGGATTGATACCGCCATCGCTCGAATAGTTCTGGGGTGACGAAGGGTTCGTTGATTCATCAGAATTCACTTCTGCCTGTTGTTCTTTAGCAGCACCTCGCAGGAACTTTTTCAATCCACCACCCGCATTGGAGTCCATGACGGCGCGGCTGGTGCTTGGTTTTCCCGCTTCGGGCGCTGCAGCTGGTTTTGTGCCTTTCTTCTTCGAGTCAGGTTCCGTCGGTGCGTCCAGTTTTATTGCTGCTTCTGCTGCGTTAGCAGGTTTACCAGATCTGGTTTGATGACCAGTTTCATCCGTTGTTTTGGCAGATTCCTTTCCTTCATTTAAAAAGACTTCCGTCATCAACTCACTCAGTCGCGTCCGAGCCGCTTCGTTATGACAGGCGATGAGAACCGTTTCATCCTGTTGAACGAATCGGGCGAGTTCTTGAAGAGCCTCCCCCTTGAGTCCACCGAATCGCTCGATCGATTCGACTTGCAGATGGCAAGTCGGTGACAGGCTGTCTGACAGCAGCGGTGCCATCGTTACGTATGGTCGGCGCGTACACTTCTCAAGAGTCGCTGAAACGCCGAATAAGCCTCGG
This sequence comes from uncultured Schlesneria sp., assembly GCA_903899985.1. Lineage (GTDB taxonomy): Bacteria > Planctomycetota > Planctomycetia > Planctomycetales > Planctomycetaceae > Schlesneria. The sequence goes on along the minus strand of CAIULL010000123.1, from coordinate 25,959 downwards.
GGGTCCGCCATCCGATCGAGATAACGTTTTCCTTCACTGACAATTTCCGCAAGGTCCAGCAGAACGACCCAGGACTGGGCGGGCAATGAATCAAGGGCCGACGAGTTCAGATCGGAAATCGGCGAGTAATCAGCCGAAGGTGTTTCTGTCTCGGTATCCTTAGCACGTTTTTTTCTTCCCTTGCTATCCGCTTGTGGTTCCTGCGTCTCGACAGGAGTTTGGGGGATCGGTGTCACGATCGCGATGTCGATTTCGCTAAGATCTTTCACTTTTCGCTGTGATTCGACATCGAACAGTCGGATCGATTCGATCTCATCCCCGAACAGTTCGATACGAACCGGGTCAGTGGCGTCCGGAGAAAAGACATCCACGATGCCGCCGTGAATACTGAATTCACCGGGAAGCTCAATTGCCGTCACTCGCTCAAACCCGCGACTGACCATCCATGTGGTCAATTCCTCCAAATCCAGTTCGCTGCCAACGGTCAGTGTCCGTGAGGCAACAGTGCGCGCTTCGCGACTGGGAACCGGTTGCAGCAATGCGTGAATCGTCGTGACGACGATGCGTGGTGGAGCTGCGGATTCGAAGGCTCGCAAGATTCTCAACCGCGTTCCCAGAATCGGGTCGGTGATACTCAATTCCTGGGGCAGGGCGGCCCAGGCGGGAAAGCATTCCGGTTCAAACCCGAATGCGGATACATCCGATGTAAATCCATCTACGTCCTTCTCATGCGGCAGGACAACGACAAGCGTGCTTTCTGATTGTTGACACAAAGCGACAGCAACCAGGGCGGATGATGATCCCCACGCTCCGTCGATGGTGGCATCTTTTCCCTCTCGCAGCTTCGCGATCACCTCGGCCATTCCGGGTTGAGACAGCAACCTTAATGGAAGATCCGTCAATTGTGTAATCAAGTTCTCTTCTACCACATCCATTACTCGTTGAAGCATTTGTCATCAGCGCAAACACATGCATCCCGACAAAGCCAGCAGGGGCAATGCGGGATCAAGTGAACCAGGAAACAGCCGCAGGATTGTAGAGGGAAATCGATTGAACAGCGAGCGGTGTGACGGGCTGTGATTTGATAACAAGCCCGTGGTCGACGCGCTAAAAAATCGGTAATTCTGCCTGAATTACGAAAATTCCTTGCAAGATTCAGTCTCGCGATGGAATAAATAAGCATCAATCGGAATATGTAGCGAGTGGAGTGCCATCGATGTTGGAACCGGAGACGCGTCCGAGCCTGATGCTGCGACTGCGAGATCCGCAGGATCAGCAGGCGTGGACTCAATTCGTCTCCATTTACGAACCTCTTGTTCTGCGAATGTTGCGGCAGCGAGGATTGCAGGAGGCAGACGCCCGAGATGTGACTCAACAGGTCATTCTGGCGGTGACTCAGGCCGTTGATGATTGGCAGCCGGACGGGCGCGAGGCTTCGTTTCGTCGATGGTTATTCACGATTGCTCGGAACCTGGCGCTCAAATTCATCCAGCGGGGGAATGTTTGCGGGGCAGGACGTCGTGGTGTCGGTGGGTCTGACTTGATGGATCTGCTCAAGAATCTTCCCGAACCTGAGCACCGCACTGTGGTCGCATTTGATGACGAATATCGGAACGAGATTTTTGATCTGGCGGCGGAGCAGGCTCGCAGTGAGTTCCGTGAATCAACCTGGCAGGCTTTTTGGAGGACCTGTGTGTTGTGCGAACCGATTGCTGATGTGGCCGCAAGCCTGAAGTTGACGAGCGGCAGTGTCTACGTCGCCCGCAGTCGCGTCATTTCCAGATTACGACAGCTCGTGGAGGTGTATGAGACGGAGCGGGATGTGTAACTGGTGTCGAAATCTGTCATTCGTCGCCGTATGACTCATAAAACCTATTTGAATCGTTTGTCTATGACTGATTTTTCAAAGACCTGTTGTGATCGAAAGCAGTTGCAAAACCTGCTGACGGAATCTCTTCCGGAAAAGGAAGAGACCGAAGTTTCCGAGCATTTGTCTAACTGTTCTCAATGTCGCCACGAATTTGAAGTGCTTGCCGCGACGAACGAGTGGTGGTCAGAAGCGAGCGAGCGTCTCTCACGCAGTGCGGCCCGGCGAGCAGGGTTCAGCACTCATGGGTATTCGTCACATGACGACGATGCTTCTCATTTCTCAGCCGATTTTGCCGTCGATTTCCTGGAACCGAGCGACGATCAATCGAGTCTGGGGCGTCTGGGTGACTATGAAATCGTCGAGGTGATCGGTCGCGGTGGAATGGGAATTGTCCTGAAGGGGTTTCAGAAAGAACTGCACCGGCACGTTGCTGTGAAAGTTCTTTCGCCTCATCTGGCAACGAGTGGTGCTGCAAGGCGGCGGTTTGCACGCGAGGCTCAGGCCACGGCAGCCGTCGTCAATCCGCATGTGATGGCAATTCACTCCGTCAATGCGAATGCCAAGCTGCCGTATCTGGTCATGCCGTATGTGGCTTGTCAGTCGCTACAGGAGCGTCTCGACCAACAGGGGCCGCTCGATGTAAAGGACGTGTTACGAATCGGTATGCAGGCTTCCCTTGGGTTATCGGCAGCACATGCTCAAGGTCTCGTTCATCGTGATGTGAAACCCGCGAACATCTTGCTGGAAACAAACGTCGACCGAGTGTTGCTAACCGACTTCGGTCTGGCTCGGGCGGTCGATGATGCGACATTGACTCGAACGGGAATCATTGCTGGTACACCACAGTATATGTCGCCGGAACAGGCGAACGGCGACGCGGTTGATCATCGCAGTGACCTGTTCAGTCTGGGAGCCGTGTTATACGCGATGTGTACGGGTCGGCCTCCATTTCGAGCGGACACCACGTTTGGAATTCTCCGCAGGATTCGTGAGACCGCCCCGCGGCCCATTCGGGAAATCAACCCCGAGATTCCGCAGTGGCTCGAACGAATTGTGATGAAACTGCTCGCCAAGGATGTTGCAGAACGGTTCGGCTCTGCAGCAGAAGTGGCGACGTTGCTGGAACAAAGCCTTGCTCACGTCCAGCAACCAACGTCCGTCGACTTGCCAACTGGTGTTGATGATTGGTTGCTGGTGCCGAAACACGAAAGTGATTCCAGAAATTCCCTGGATTGGCCACGAAAATACATCGTTCGCGGGACGCTTTTCTCAATCACGGCACTGTTCGGTATTTCGCTGCTGATGTGGTTCGTCAATCTAAAGCCAGACGCACGCGCTCGAATTGACTCTGACGAACAATCCGGAATTCGACCATCGGACGTATCGATAACGCCAACTTCCGCAGAACCTTGGAATGCGGTAGAGACCGAACTCGACGCAACAACAGATCTGATTGAGCTTCTTGAGACGACCGTGAATGGGGAAGAAATGCCCGGTCGCAATGGCCCGTAGCCAATTAAGCGTTTCCAACGAAACCCCACCCCCTCCACGGGGGTGGTTAACGGGCCTCTGCCCTAGTGGCTGACGAATCCACCCCGAATGCCACCTACTTTTGGGTACGCGAAGAAACCAACGTCATTACTACGAATGGTTCAATAACAAATTAATTCCTGACAGAACGCAATAATATGAACAAGTACAGATTTCTCTCTCGATTCGTGATCGCGGTGATCATCGGCACCGTGTGGTTTGCCATCTCATCGGCGAACGATGAACCAGCATTAGCCGATTCGGATCGCGCCAAACCAGAGTCGAGCGTTGAAAATACCACCCCGCGTCGTAGTTCGATGCCGAATATCTCGGGTGAATGGGAAATGGGACGCAAAGGAAGCTTTGACAGATGTACGGTAAGTCGAGTGACTGACGGAACTGCCGATTTTCAAACGTCTATCAACGGGCAGCCATGGGTGAAATTGAAATGGCGAGAAAAGGAGCACCAATTCCAGGGGGCCCTTATTGATCAAAGCGGTCTCCTAAATGGATTGACTGCCACTTTCACGATGACACCGGACGAAACAGGCAACAAGCTCAACGGGAAACTCTCTTTAGAGGAATTGACACCCGAACTTGTTGAGGAAAAAAAGAAAGAGTTGATAAAAAATGCCGGCGTGACGCAGGAAGAAATCGATTATCTGTTCGATATGCAATGGACGCGGCGGAACACATTCGGCCAAAAATTGGATGGCAAACCCATTCAAATAGTTGGCAATCCGAAATCAAACGACCAAACGATTCAAATCAAGGAAAAAAAGCCTGAAGCTGTTGAGACTGACTCGAGCAATTCCAATTCGAAGCCTGTTTCAGATACCGATGCTGACCCTTTCCAGAAGACAAGGCCGTCCGCTGAACAACTGAATTCGTCTTCAATCCCAGGGTCCCCTCCCGGTTCAAGCGACCTGCGTCTGCCAAGCATTTCAGATTTGTCGAGTAGTGATTCTGCTCCAACCAAAATTTTGGGAGATGCGGTCCGTCCGTTTGACCGGGTTTCTTCTCAAGAGCTTCTTGTGATTGAAACCAAAGAAGGGTTGTCGGCCTACAGTACCTTAACAGGAAAATGGGATCGCGTTGTTGTCGGTCTTCCCAAAGATGGTCAGCCACGTTTGAAGCAATCGATCACAAGCAGCAGCTTTTGTTCGGTCATTGTTGATGATCAATTGTTCGGCTTCAGCAGCAAAGCTGGCAAGTGGGGCAAGCTGACGATTCCGAAGGAATATGTCGGTAAAGTCAAGCCTGAGCATGGATGGAACATGATCTCGGCAACAATCGGTGATCGGACATTTGTTCTGTCGCCCGTCACGGGGAAATGGACATCGTCAGACGACGACACTTCGGGTACAGGCGCAGTCGAAGTACAAACCCCGTCATTGAGTCTCATACACGTCAGTGCAACTTCAACGATTGAAGACGCGGAAAAAAAACTAGGACTCGCCATCGACACGTCGGAATCGAATCGATTGTCAGCAGCGATTGCTGAACATGAATCAAAGGCGGTGGTGACTGCCGAAAGGATTCGGGCGATATCAAGAACGATACCGCCTGAAAGGCCCGTAACACCGACCATCGAAGATTTGCGCCGAGACGTTGAGGCTTCACTCTCGGCAGCGTTCGATCTCAAGTTGCAATTGGAAAAATTGCGAGTGAAGGAACTCCATTCCCGACTCAGTCGATTAGAACAACAGATTGGCCGACGACAGGCTCAACAGAAACAAATCATTGAACGACGGACGAATGAGCTGATCGCCGGGGAAGAGACGGAATGGAACAGCGACCCGAATGGGAGGGCGCAGCTTGAGAATCCGTTGAAAGCCGAACGAGCTTCAACAGAGAGTCTCGAACGAACAGTGCCTTCTGTAACGCTCGATAGACAATCGGAGCCTTTACCCGATCCAAAATCGACTCAAGTCCGTTTTCTGACATTTAAGGGGCCCGAGCGTATCGTTCCCAAGATCATTTATTTGGAAGAAACAATTGGTCTCCCCGCTCGTCTGAACTTTGAACGAGGTTCAAAGGAAGTTCGGCATTATCCGCTTCAAGTCACATCTGGTTATTTTAAATCGAATTCAAGACCACTCTTGTTGGATGTCTATCCAGCGAATTCGAGTAGTGAGGCTTACCTGAGTCACAACAGCGTCCCTTTCGAAATCACGAATGCAGACCTGGATTATGTCCGGAGTGGTAATCTGCTGACAAAAGTCGCCTATTTACCGGATTCCAAAGTTCAGCATTTGGCGATCGCCAATATTGAAACGATCACGTCGTCAAAGCTTGATCCCGGCGTTGACCCGATCGTCGAAGCGGAGCGACGTGGGACCGTGCTCGCCGTCTTGAGGTTTCCCTCGGATGAGAACCTGAAAACGGAACCGACGAGATGGCGACCCCCGCAGGCGAGTAAACCCGGCTCGGGACAAAAATCAGCGTTCTTTTACGGAGATGCTCGGGACGGAAAGAACCCCCATCCGACGGCCGTGACGACCGATGAAAATGGAGTTATTCTCAAGTCGGAACCCGATCAGAACTCAGAAAACCTTGTCCCCGTTCCTGTTTCATTTCCATCAGGTGACGAATTGGCCACCAACCTGGTAAGTGCCCGTGAAGAAGTTGCCGCCGCACAGAGTGAGTTTTTGCGACAAGAAAAGCTGTTAAAGAGTCATGTTACGACCGTCCAGGAAATGGAGAGCGCAAGACGACGACTGGAAACCGCAACTCGAAAAGCGCGTATTTTAAAAGAGACTTACAACGCGGCTGTACAGGACTTGCAGTTTCAGATCGAAGGGGCCCAGGCCGATCACGAATTGGCAGAGACATTGTCAAAGCAATTCGGCTCTGCAGCGGAAAAAGGGGCTGTTTCCCAAAAAGCAATTCTTGAGGCGGCGAACAAAAGAGTTCAGGCTCATCTGACCTTAAAACGTTTGTTGGCTCGTTATGAGCATTACAAGAAACTCGGTGAAGGAATTGCTGAGAGTAAGGGCGAGCCGTTGACATTCACGTCCCAATCCGACCTGCAACCACTTCAGCAAATGGGTCTGAAATTGGGGAAGTTATCCGCCGACGACACGAACAGGCTCGCCAAAACCACTAACAAATATCGAGGAGGGCTGAAGGTTCTGGAAGTCGAACCCAAAAGTCTCGCGGCCGATAACGGAATCCAGAAGGACGACATCCTTGTTGGACTCGACAAATGGGAAACTGTGACCCTCGACAACGTCTCGTGGATTGTAACTCAGTTCGCAAAACAGGTCGCAGAACGACCCTCCGATCCTCTCGGCAAAAATCTGATCAAATTCTTCATCTACAGAGGGACTGAGATGCGGTTCGGGTATCTTCCGTTTGACCCTGCGAAGGAAACGGCACCTATGGAAACCGAATCGGATGTTCTGCCAAAGGTCGAGATATCGCGTTGAATTGAGACTCGAAAGCGATTGGTTTTGACCACGTGTTTGAGTCAAGTTGATAATCAAAATCGGTCCGTCAGTTTTCCGGTCCAAAAGGCTTCGAGTCGCTCCAAAAAGCCGATGTTCGAGGCCTTTATCAAAAACTTTTCGGGTTGAGTAATTTATTTGCCGAAAAGTGGTGATCCTGATCTTGACCTGAAATTCGGAATCTGAGAGAAGCCCGTCCTCCCATTTCACAATTCCTGTCTTTGTCAGACTTTTGAGTCCGCGTGACCTTTGCGCTGACTCGCCAAGGATGGCACGCATGTCCAGAGCTGTTCGCTCCTTCGTGTGGTCGTTATGTCTCGCCATGAGCGTTGCAGGCACCGGTGCCGGCTGCGCCCACTTGATCGAGAACCGCGCCATCATGGCCTTTTCCGAAAACCTCAAGGCACAAGACCTTGAAGGGCTGAAGGTCGTCACATCAGACGACTTCAACAAGCGTGCGCTACGCACCGCTTCCGCTCTTGAAGATCTCAAGATCCTGCGAATTCCGGATGGAAAAACTTCGATTGTCGACGTCGAACAGATTTCAGACGACAAGAAGCGGGTGTCCGTCCAGGTTGGCGAAGACAAAAAAGAAGTCTTCTACGAACTGACGAAAGATGAATCTGGCAAGTGGGTCATCGATGACATCTATCTGAAGCAGAAGAAAAAAGGGATCGAAGCGTATAAATCGGTCACCGAACAGATGGATCTGTTGCTGACGGTTCGCGAGTTCCTGGATGCATGGGCACATGGCGATCGTGAACAGGTCCTTTCTATCACCACACCGAAATTGCGATCCGCTCTCGAAGACGTCCCTCCCTCGTTCCTGGCTCAGGTCACACGGCAGGTCACCAAAGGAAAATCGTCGAGCGGAAAATTCCGACCGGTGGCTTCGATGGACGAAAAGATTGCCGTCGTGAAAATGCCGCGACAATCGGGTGAAACGGTCATCACCCTTGAACTTCGCAAAGGGAAGTGGCAGGTCTCCGATGTGGGAATTGCCTGTAAAGATGAAGAAGAAAAATTACCATCCGTCCTGAATGTCGCTCATGCTGTCAATCGATGTGTGGCTTTCCTTACGGCCTATCAGACGGAAGACAAGAAAAAGCTGTCCGAGTTGTGCGAAGCCGACTTCTTCGAAGGAAGTCTGTCGTTCGCGGATCTCAAGCAGGCCAAACTTCCAGAACCGCAATTGCCAGAACATGAATTGCAGGTTCGATTGCGAGGCAATCGCGCTGACTTCACTCTTCGCAGTGAAACCGAGTTCGTACAAGTCGATATGCAGCGTGAGCCTGACACAACGTCGGACGCGTTACCAGAATTCGTTGTTTCCGACGTCACGATCTACGAGATCGCTACGAAACAGGAAATGCGACTTTCCGCGATGTTCACATCGCATGGGATGCTCGAAGTCTTTGTGAACGCGTTGTCACATCGAAAACTGGAAGAGATCAAACATTGTTCAACGCGAGATTTTTCCAGCCGCGTCTGGGATAAAATGACGGAAGCGACGGTTCCTTCGATGCCTCTTGAAGGTTTCGATTCCACCGATATTGAAATTATCTCGGCCTCGTACCAGGGGGCACTCACCAAGATGGATGTCCGTCAGGGTGGTCGTCCCTTCACCTATTTACTCCGCGATGAACGGGGCAAGTTCCTCGTCGATGATATTCAATGGCAAGTCACGGGCGTTCCCGCCTCGGTGAAGTCCACCTTGGAAATCCTGATCCCGATCCAGGACTTTGCTGCGGGGATTACGCTTGGACGCGATCCTGAGCAGCAGCAACAGGCGCTCGACTTGATCCAGGGGAATTCTTCAAGCGATTTCAATCGAATGGTCTGGAATCAATCTCGATTTGTTCCTAATTCGGGGATGTCGGCCGATACGTTCCTGCAGGCCCCAGTTCGGTCTATCGCCATTGACGACAAAGAAGTCGTCGTCAATTTCGGAGACCAGCGATATGGTGCCAAAGTCCAGATGCGGCGTGAGTTTGATCGCTACATCGTCGACGATGTCATACTGATTGCAGGTCCAGAGGAATCAGAACGTCTCGCGTTGCGGCAATCGTTAAGAACTCAATTGGCGACCGGCAAGGTACGAGCACCACAAGCGATCGTCCAAGCCAGCCTGTCAACCACGTCAGACAATCACGTCGAGCAGGCCGTTCATCAGGTTGCGGCAAAACCAGAAAAGCTTTATCCAACCGCCTCCAATCCTCCTCGTGAATTGGATCACGGTAAACTGAAAAAGCTGAAAAAGCCAAAGAATCCCAACGAGCCGGAACAGCTCGATGAGCAAGAAGAGTCGGACGAGCCAGACCCGTTTGCTGATATCCTGCAGACCGAACCGTGAGCAGCGTCTGAACCGCAGATCGACATCTCATCAATGTCGTGCCACTGCTTCGGAGATCGCAGGAGAAGCAGTGTCTTCGAAATGATTGATACCCGACAAGAGCACTGCTTGACCCAAAGCAGTCAACCAGTGGCACAGTTCTTTCCGCAGGCTTTTCAGCCAAAATCAACTTCGTCGTAGTTTCGCCAGAATCCTGTCCAACTGGTTGGCGAATGCCTGACGGTCGTTGCCACTGAACGGAGCGGGGCCGCCACCGATCATTCCCCCTCCGCGAAGTTCATCCATCAGGTTCCTCATCGTCAATCTCTCGCCGATGTTTTCGTCGGTATACAATTCACCTCGCGGGTCAAGAGCCGTCCCCCCTTTGTTTACCACATGGGCGGCCAATGGGATGTCCGCTGTGATGACAAGGTCACCTGGATCGAGCAGTTCCACGATCTTTTGATCAGCAACATTCAGACCTGAGGGCACCGTCAGAATTGTGATCAAGTCTGATCGAGGGATGTGCATGGGCTGATTAGCCACAAGCGTCAGTGGAATTTTTGTCCGAATTGCAGCCCGGAACAGGATGTCCTTAATGACTGCCGGGCATGCATCGCCGTCGACCCAGATTCTCATGCACGATCTCCTGTTCTCGATGTTCACCGCAGAAAGCGACCGCCGTTCAGATCAATCACGCCGCCGGTCATGAAACTGGAAGCATCCGAGGCGAGGTAAAGCACCGCCTGTGCGATCTCGTCGGAAGTTGAATTGCGTGCCAGGGGTGTCTGACGTCTGTAATCAGCCATTTTCTCCGGCGTACTGAAAACCTCATGGTGACGCGTTTCAACAACCCCAGGCATGATACAGTTGGCTCGGACCAGTGGTGCCAGTTCACGGGAAAGGGTGCGGGTAAAAACTTGAAGGGCTCCTTTCGCTGCGGCGTAGGGACCGGCCCCTCCAGAACCACCGGTCTGAACGGATAATGACAGATTGTTGATGATGCTGCCGTGTCCTTCAGCATTCTTCAGATGCGGGATCGCACGTCGAGTCACCAGAAATGCCGAATGAACATTCACACTAAACGCCTGCATCCAAAGTTCGGTAGGGCATTGTTCAATCGATGACCGGGTCAGCGGATTTCCCGCATTGTTAAAGAGAACATCCAGCCTTCCTGCAAATGCAGCAAAGTCGTCGACCACGCGATTGGCGTCGCTTTCAACTGTCAGATCGCCTGGCAACAGAATACCTCGACCGCCAGCCCGTTCGATCTGTGCCAATGTTGCACGTGCACCCTCTTCATTGGAAAGATAATGAATGCCGAGGACAGCACCTGCCTGGGCCAGCGTCAGTGCCGCGGCTTGACCGATTCCACCACCAGCTCCGGTCACCAATGAGGCGCGACCGGCCAGGTCGAAACGAGTTTGCTCAAATGGTGACACGTGAATTCCTGTTTTTCCTGGTTTTCGTTTGGATAGCGTTGAATCGACATGAGTGTGATGATATGGGGCAATTGATACTTTGTCCCGTCAGGAATCGATGTTGTGACACTCGCCGAACAGATTGAACTCGCTTGTCTGATGGAGGCAACGGCCAGGAAGCCGGGGAACGTACATCCCTCTGCTTCGTTCGATGACCTCAGTTACGATGATTTTGTTCGGGCAGCTCATGCGATCTCTAAACCATTGTCGGCAATTCACGAAAGCGGCTTGGGACGGGCGATTTATAATTCGGTAAAAGAAACACGTGATACGACGGGAACCAACGTCAATTTAGGGATTATTCTGTTGTTCGCGCCGCTGGCTGCGGTACCCGATCATGACCGACTTGAGGATGGTCTGCCACGAATACTGAAGAGCACGACGATTGAGGATGCCGAGCATGTTTATGCGTCAATTAGTCTTGCTCATCCAGGCGGACTCGGAAAAGCTGTGAAACAGGACGTCAGCGAACGTCCGACGGTCACTCTTTACCAGGCGATGTCACTTGCAGCAGATCGGGACCGAATTGCAGAACAATATGTCAGTGATTTCAGACTGGTTTTCACCGCGAGGCAGAAATTATGCGAGTTGCTGACTCGGTCAAGTGATTGGGAATCAGCAGTTGTCTGGTTACATGTCTGGATGATGTCTTGCTGGCCAGATACGTTGATTGCTCGAAAGTGTGGTTGGGCAATTGCCGAAGAGGCGTCGTTAAAAGCACGAAAGTTGATCGATCATACGGGAGTCGACTTGACGTTCGACCCGCGAGAATTAGACAAATTCGATGCCTGGCTTCGAGCCGATGGTCATCGCCGAAATCCTGGCACGACAGCCGATCTGATCGCCGCGACGTTGTTCGCGGCACTGCGAGACGGTTTGATCAATTCGCCGACCCGTGAGCAGATTCTTCAGTCCGCCAAAAAAGAATGAAGGGATTAATGATGGCCAAATCCAACGGGTCAAATCACACCGGATAGCGGGCCTTGGAATAAGTTCACCCTCATGACCATGCAATGAATCGAGGCGTCGTCCTGTTGGGACTCAAGAGAATGACAACTCGCTTGCCGTCCGTGTAAAAGGGATCACCCGTCAAATTGTGACGGGGCGAGTTAGGCGTACAGGCGATTGATGTGTCGACATAACCAGCCGCGTCAACTCGTTCCGCATCGAGTAGATCTTCCAATACGTAGTCACGTGACTCATCCACATCGGGGTCGATTCGATGCGTTGTGAGATTCCAGGCCGATGTCGTAAAGCGAACTCCGATATCTCGACTCACTTGCCCAATCCAGACAGGCTTCCCCTTATGGGTCAACTGTGTCAGCCATAAACGCAGATGCAAACGCTCGCTGATCGATTCCCTGATCTGCTGCAGGGCAATGTCCTGACTACGGCCGAACAGATAAAGCGAACTGACAGGCGAATACCGGTACTCGGAACCGAGGAGAAATGCTCGGGCCGTCTTCCAGCAGGTTGCAAAACTGATGACTTCTGTTTCGTCCCAACGCCCGGTAAAGGCATTTAAGAGCGTCTCAAATCCACCAATCACTACGAGATTAATCGGGTCGCCCGTCCCTTTGTTGCTGTGATTGGTTGTCACGACGGCGACCTGACTCAATTGATTGACCAGTTCAGGAACATCGCACTCGTGCAAGGCGTCCTTGGGAATCAGTGTGTCAAGTTTCCGATGCAGGTAATCTGCGTTGATACCCGGAACTGTCACTGCAAATGTCAGATCCACATACGAATCGGGTACCAGTTCTGTGAGCGATCGTTCCGAGTCTGCAGAATTCGCCGATGTTGATTTAACTCCCGTGTTCTGATCCGTCGATGAACGTACCTGTGTGGCCATCAATCTCACGCGGACCATTTTCGTTCCGGCGTCGAACGCAGCAAACACGAATCCGGTGGCGCTGTCTCCTGCAGCAATCGGACGTCGATGGAATGCCAACGACTGAAATAACGAATCCATTTTCTTGTTCGCCCAGTGGACGGACAAAAGCTTGAGTGGAGCAAGAAGCAATAACGGAAGCAAAAACCAGGCGAAGACTCCGAAGGCATAAAGCCGCTTGAGGATTGAAAAATGACAGCGTGCTGCGGCTTCCAGCGGAGGAAAATAATGCGGGTCGAGACTTCGAAAGTGCAGCCTTAACGGCACATTCGATCGATTGACGACTTTAAGATGGATTGGCTGCAGTCCGCGGCGGGAGAGCGACACACCAAACAGCCGCTCACTTTCTTTCGAATCTGGGACAGCGACCGTCACATCGACATCAGAGGCAGTTTGAGTTTGTGAACGAACTAAGAACCCCATTTGACTGGGGTCAGGTTCGTAAAGAATGAAAAAGAGTCGCCGAATCCAGTTCCGTGCGGGCATGAAGTTAACTTCAACTCAATTGTGGTGACATCAGTCTTACGGCTTCGAGATCGCCAGAGGTTTCGGGCTTTTCTCCACGAATTCAATCGATCGTTCAATCAGGATTTCACCGGTCATTTCGCCCAATGAGGTCCGTGAAACGTATTCGTACCTCGGGAAACTACGGAAATCGACCTTCGTCAGAATGTAACCGAAGGCATCATTCGTCAACCCGAACAGTAAATTATGTTCGCCGCGCATCTTTCGCTTGAGATAAAATCCAATGTTCGGTAACGCCTCGCCCGGGATCGTCAATATCTGGGAATTGCCAATATTCACGACGTTGACCTGCGTCGTAATACTATGATCGGGATTGTGAGGATACTTAAGCGGAGAACTGATCACGACGGCCCAAAGCAGGTCCGAATCCACAGGAAATTTGACATCAATTGACCCGCAGTAAAGATCCGGATTTTCCTGAATGGGTACATCTTTCACGATTCGCAAAGCTTCGTCCGCCATCGTATTTCCAATCCGAACACACTCGTCCCAGGTCCGGTCATCGTGCCAGTAGCCTCTCTGTGCATCTTTCGGACGACTGAGGTCGCGATTGTCCGCCGTGATCATCCCTCCTTGTGCCCCATTCATAAAGATCGCCTGCCCGCCGCCACGTTCTTCGATTCGATCAGAAAGTGGTCCAATCAGATCCGGGCTGAGAATTCCAATTCCCGACCCGAGAACCTCAGGATGAATGGCATAGTTGACGAGCGTCACAATCGGCTGGTCCGCTGTATCGATTGCCTGAATCACACTCATTCGCCGGTCATACAAATCGGGGGCATAGTAGTTGTATGCGATTTTTCCTTTAGCCTCGTCAGTACCGATTTTCAGCCGTGCTGGCTTTAGTCCATCAAACGCCTCGTTCACCGCTTCGGCCGCTTTGACGCAAACTAACTCCATGTATTTCAGATCACCGCTAAAGCCGCCGCGCCCATCGGCGAATCCATAACAATCCGGTGCGCTGTGAGTATGCGTCGAGCCAATCAGAATATTCGTTGACGGAATCCGCGGAACCCGAGCTCGCACGCGATTGCACAACACAGACGGAAAACCAAGCAAATCCAGACTGACGACCGCGACCGAAGTCTCGCCGTGCTGAAACACGACCGCTCGCGCCATTAACTCCCCTTGTTTCTCGCGAGCGGGTGCTGATGGCCCAAGTCCACCCGAAACAGGTAAGAGAGGATTCGGAGTGATAATCCGCCGACCAACACCAACCTTAAATTCACCCGCCGTCAGGTTTCCTGCGAAGGATGCGATGGCGAGAAGAAGTGGCAAAAGCCTGGGCCAGTTTCTTAACCAAGAACAGGTGTTTACAAAAGCGGCGAACGCATCTTCATTCTCGTCAATCACAGGCGTATTCCATTTTAAACAGGATGATTGATCACGCACGGCAGTTTAATCGATACTGATCGACGAAACACGCCAGAGACCCAAACCCATAAAATGATTACGGTGATTTTCAGTCAAGCCATCAATCGCCAGTTGCGGTCTCTCGTGCATTGAACGCATAACGAGGGCTCACGGATCATGTCGACTCTGGTGATTCTCAAGATTTGTTTATTCGTCAGCCCGCGCGAATCAGTGAGGTTGAAGGATCGATTGGAACACGTGATCTCCAATTGCCGTACCTGATTTCAGTCCCTCATCGGCATCGAACTGCCAGTGGATTCCCAGATACATGCGGCTGCGGGCGTTTTCGGCAGCTGCATCGCTGAGCTTATGAAAAGTACGCGGCTTTAATGGCCGAACATGACCGTTATTGTCCGTTGTCACACCATTCAGTTCATCCGAAACGAATGTGAATGTGAGATGATCCGTGCAATAGTAATTTTGCAGTGTCCGGAACAGGGCCGCACCAAACGTAGCATGCCCAGAGCTGTACGAGGGAAAGTTCGGAGTGAAATTCTTACCCCCGCCGTTACTGGCAGGTGCACCAAGCGGAGTCCACTTCGGGTCTGCTTCGGTTGAAATATTGCCATCTTCGTCAGCTCGTCGAATCCCGAGAATCGGGCGCCATAAGTCATATTGATATTTGATACCCCAACAGCAGATTCCTGCATCCGCCATGGCGGCATTGATAAGCCCGAAGAGTCGGGCGTTTTCGGTTTCCGTGTTGTTTTTCTGAATCGCAATCGTACGTGCGATCTGGTTGTATAACCTCGGCGGGACACCGATTCCGTGTGATCCGTCATAAGACCAGAACAGACCAATTTCAGTTTGTTCTTGTGTACGAGTTGTTGATGTCGTGATGCCATCACCTCCTAACGATTTCACATCATTGAAGGCTGTCGCGTAAGCCAGGCTTCCAAGTGCCGGGGGAGCCCCGGGAACGTAGTGAAAATTGTGGACCGGAGAGAAAGGCAAGACATTTCCCCATGCGGGATCAAGGAATCCCTGTCCAGCGTTCAATGGATCAACGTCGTGTTTACCAGGTGCACCCGTTGGAACGTATTTGCCAACAACCGTTGAACCATCCTGCGAACGTGCAAGAAGCAGGTCATGAGCCACAGCATGACCAAGCTGAATCCCATTATTCCTGGCCTTCGCATTTTTTAGCGGAGTGAGATACTGCGTCAGCGCTGCTGAGAACACCTTAGCCTGTTTTGGATAAAGCGCCGTTAACGTATCTGTGGCCGCCTGGGCAACCGCAGCGTCCAACGACACGATTCGCTCTTTGGAAGGCGTATGGTTCGGAAGATAAGGAGTCGCTCTGGGCGTCACCATGTTCGCTGCGTCAAACATCGCTAGATGGACAATCGCCAGTGCGCGTGACGTGTGTGTTGGTCCCTTCTGGTCGGGCACGCCGTAAATATTGCTGAAATCGTCTGCAACGGCCTTCAGTGCAATGGCATTCCAGTCCAGAATGGAGTCCCTGCCTCGCGGATCACCGATCGCCGGCCCCTCCGGGTTCTGTGCCGAAGCCAGCGATGCGACGAGCAAACAAATGCAAAATGACAGAAATCCAAGTGAACGAAGCATGGCGAGCCTCACAACTTCTTAACCGACGATCGAGCGGGTGAACATCCAGAGGTCTGTGCGAAACCAGGTAATCCTGAAGATCACTGGATACACGGCATTCGCACTGACGTTTGGAATTGCTTGAAGATTGATCAAAACCATGCACAGAAGCGAAAACAAGAACTTTCCTTTGAATAACGCGGGTTTTTTGTCGCGATACCAGATTGCAGCCCGAATAAAACTCATAATGCGACGAGAATGGCCTGAATTTGCTCGAAATGGATTTCGACAGTCTCTCTCGCGTTGGTCGAAATTTCGCTAAGATTCCGCCCGTAAGTGATCCTGATTGTACGTCGTTCCAAGGACCCGTTTCTGATGGCCGTGTTGATGCAGATTAAGAATGCCACGAAGAGTTATGGCAACCAGGTGTTGCTGGATAACGCGGAGTCAACGCTTTCGGAAGATGTGAAAGTTGGTTTTGTCGGCCGGAATGGTGCTGGAAAAAGTACGCTGCTTCGGATTCTTCTCGGCGAAGAAGAACTCGATACCGGCGAAGTCACCCGCCATCCGAAATTGCAAATCGGCTATTTGCGTCAACATGACCCTTTCCTTCCCGGCGAGACCGCTCAGGAATTCTTGATGCGGGATAGCGGTCAACCCGACTGGAAGTGCGGTGAAGTCGCAGGTCAGTTCGAGTTGAAGGGGGCCTACCTTGACGGTCCGATTGCCAAGTTGTCTGGCGGTTGGCAGACACGAGTCAAGCTCGCCGCTCTCCTGTTACACGAGCCCAATCTGCTGCTTCTCGACGAACCAACAAACTTTCTGGATTTGCGAACCCAGATTCTGCTCGAACACTTCCTGCGTGGCTATCGTGAGGCCTGTTTGATTGTCTCGCACGATCGAGGATTTCTCGGTGCTACCTGCACTCACACGCTCGATTTGACCCGTGGCAAGCTCACCATGTTCCCAGGGAAGATCGATGCGTTCCTGGAGTACCAGCGAGATCAAAAGGAGCATCTCGAACGTTCGAACGCCGCTGTGATTGCCAAGCGAAAGCATCTGGAAGAGTTCATCGCAAAAAACAAGGCTCGCGCCAGTACTGCCAATCAAGCCCGTTCGAAAAGTAAGCAGCTCGAACGGCTGGAAGTCGCTGAAATCGCCAGTGATGATCCGACCGCTCGAATTCGAGCACCTCAGGTTGAACCTCGACAAGGTCCCGCGCTCCGGGCGATGAACCTGGCGATCGGCTACCCCGAGCGAAAAATCGCCGAAGGGATTGATATCGAAGTCGAACATGGCCAACGAGCCGCAATCGTTGGTGACAATGGTCAGGGAAAAACGACGTTTCTCCGTACCGTCGTTGATTCATTAAAACCGCTGGAAGGGGAGGTCCGCTGGGGGTACGGTTGCAACATCGGAGTCTATGCACAGCACGTCTATACCAGCCTCTCCGAAAAACAAACCGTACTCGAATACCTTGAGTCGAGCGCGGCGAAAGGGACAAAATCACAGGAGATCCTCGGTGTTGCTGGTGCACTTCTCTTCCGAGATGACCACGTCCAGAAGAAAATCTCCGTCCTTTCCGGGGGTGAACGGGCACGGCTTTGTCTCGCCGGATTGCTGCTCAGCCAATACAACATTCTGGTGCTGGACGAACCTGGTAACCACCTGGATGTGGATACCGTCGAAGCCCTCGCCGAATCGTTAGTGGCCTACAAGGGAACAGTGATTTTTACCAGCCACGACCGGCATTTCATGAAAAAGGTCGCAACCAACATCATCGAAGTTCGCGACGGACACGTCACCAACTACGCGGGAAACTACGAGGCCTATCTCTATTACGTTAATAAGGAAATTGACGACGGCGAACGGGAAGAAGCGAATCGTCGATCAAAGGTTCCCCCTTCCGCAGCCAAGCCAACCGATGTCGCAAAACCGGCAGAAGTTGTTCGAGCCGCACGGCGAAACGAACGCGAGGTACGCAAAGAAATCTCGACCATCGAAAAGACCATCGCGCGTCTCGACGATCAGAAGCGAAAGTCCAGTGCACTGATGATGGAAACCACCGATGCCAAAGAATCTTTAAGGCTGCATAACGAAGTCGAATCATTGACTAAGGAACTGGCTGCGGCAGAAGACCGATGGTGTCACCTGCAAGAGGAACTCGGCGAAGACGCATAGCCGTCGTTGTTCAATGCGGCCTTGGACATCAAGGGGATCGGTCATGATTTCTCGCTGGTTGATCGTTGCCTTACTTATCAATGCCTCGGCGTTCTGTTCGGCTCAAGAGAACCAACGAAAAGTCTTCGGCAAACAGATTGCCTCGCAACCATTCGATCAGGAACCGTTTCGCCAGATCGCAATTCCTGAGTGGGTTCAGCACACGGTTGGCTGTGGTTACACGTTGTCCGTAATGGACTCGGTCGCCCGAACGGAAGCCGCAAAGCACGGTGTCACGATCAGCGAGATGGGATTCGTCGATCCCTTTTATGCGTACTACGATAGCAAGCTGCTGAAACGGCGAAGTCCTCATGTGCCTCCTGAACGGTTGACGAACGATATCGCGGAATACAAACGTCTCGGAGTTCGCATCCTTGGGGTTTACCCACCTTGTTTACAGGGCGAGGTCTATGAAACGCATCCTGAATGGAGAAGGATCGACAGCAATACAACGACGATCCCTCAGATCGATCTGCAGAAATTTCCGCACGGCGGGATGCTCTGCTTACTCGGTCCTTATGGAGATTTCTTTATTGATGTCCTGGCGGAAATTGTGACTAAATTTCCCGATGTTGATGCCTTCAGTTTTGACGGATTGCATTACGGTGGCGTCTGCTACTGCCAGCATTGTCGATCGAGCTATCGGAACGAAACCCAATCAGAAATCCCCAATCCCGATCTGAACGATCCCGCCTTTCGCCGCTATCAGCATTGGGCCGACAGACGGATGGAGGATCTCGTTCGCCGAATGCAAATCCGACTCAAATCCATCAAGCCGACAATCGCTCTGGTGACATGGACAACAAACGCCGGCCGTTGGGGACACTTTCTGTCGATCCCCCGGAATATGCCAACGCGAATGAATCTACTGCTTGATGCCCCGGATCAAGAATTCTGGCTCGATGAATCCAACCGGGGAACAACAATCGTTCCTGCATTCGCCAATGCCTATATCTGGGCCACGACCAATCATCGTGTGGCATTCAGCGAACCGTACATCCTCAGCCACGGCAACCCCTACGGCAAAGACTCGTTTCCACCACACGAGATCGAGCGTCGCATGATGCTCGCACTCACCTACGGTGCCAGTCCAAGTATCGCCGTTATTCAGCCGAAGCATCTGCAACAGGAACTTTATGCCTGTATGGATGAAGTCCAACGCCGCAAACCCTGGTTGACACATAAACAGCCTGAACCGTGGGCTGCGATGTTGATGTCGGACAATACTCGTAATTTCTACGGTCGATCAGCAGGTCGGGTCGAAGAGCGATACATGGCCAATGTCTTGGGAACATTCCGGGCGGCCCAGGAAGAACATTTGCCGTTGACGGTCATCAACGATTGGAACCTCAATCCGACGGATCTGGCACGTTATCAGGTTTTGATCCTGCCGAATGCGGCTTGTCTCGATGATCAACAAACCGCTGCCATCGACGAATTTGTCCGAAAGGGCGGGGGGCTGGTCGCGAGTCTGGATACGTCACTCTTCAATGAATACGGTGATCCACGCGACAATTTTTCGTTGGCATCTGTATTCGGCGTTGACTACCGCGGCCTGCCAGATCAAAGCCCGACAACAGCGGGCCAGGAACTGGACGTGAACTTCGCCAAGTCAATCGGACCCGATTACTGGGAAAAGCGAAAAAGCGTTTTCGACTTTCGCCAGGATGTCGATTCGTTCTTGAATCAAGGCAAGATGAAAACCTATATCGGCGGAGATCCCGTCACGTTCAAAGGCCCCGCAGTCAAAGTGTCGGTCCATGACCCCGAAGCAATGGTCGTCGGCTCGCTGACCGATAAGGCTGGAGGAAGCTCACCAAAACTACCCGGCATAATCTCGCGCACACATGGCAATGGTCGCGTCGTCTACTTTGCCGGCGGACTCGATGCGGCCTACTACCTTTATGCGTATCCCTATCAACGGTTGGCCCTGGTCCACGCCACGCGCTGGGCTGCCTCCGCCCCTGAACCAGTTAGAATCAAGGCTCCGATGTGCGTCCATTCCACGATCATGAGACAACAAATCAGCGGAGAAGATCGGTTGATCGTCCATCTTTATAGTGACTTGAATACCACGGCGGCTCACGCCTTTCCGAATGATGATGTTCCACTACGAGAAGAAACCGTTCCGATCCACGACATTCAAGTCACCTTCGGACCACAGTATGTTCTGAGCCGAGTACACCTCGAACCAGAAGGGATAGCACTTGAGGCACGCAATACACCTGAGGGCACGACCGTAACGGTACCGCGTCTCGATGTGCATACGATGGTGATCGCTGAATTGAAACAACTGCCATAAACGGACAGACGACATCACGATCTTTCGAGTGGCTGAATCTTGTGATCCCGATATGTCAGCCCACACGAAGGTCTTCAATCAACCGAGCGGATGGGACAATTGCGTTCGGATTCATGTTGAGAATGTCTGAAAAAATTGGACGTAATTTTTCGAGAATCAATTCGTCTGTTTTCAAATGTAAATTCCTGCTGGCAACAATGGTGCCTGACAATTGTCGAGTGACTTCGCCAAACGTGACCCAGCCTTTTGGGGGCACCGATCGAAACTGTGCGCTAATGAGGATCAGAAAAATGGCAATAAATGCACTGAAAAGTAACGCCAGCGGTAACGGGAATGAGTCAATCGCAATCGAATACCAGACGGATCCAATCGGGATCGCAAATGCGATTAACAACCCGGTATTCCGAAGATAACGCGGAAGCCGCAGTGTGTCAGGGTAGATCCCAAGCCTTTCATGCATCGATTGCCAAAGTCCGCGAATCTCGTCATTGGAAAGCGTTGATTGAAGTCGATGCGACGGACGTATGCGCAGTTCGGGTTTGCCGGCAACGTCACGAACCAAAGATCGAAGCCGGAGAAATTGCGACAAGCTGGGGCAGGCTACTGTATCGGCGGCCGCGATCCGCGAACGAATCAGACTGACAAAATCTCCGACCGTTTTAATGGAGCCGAACTCGTCCGACCGAAACGTCATGCCGAAGGTTTCTTCGACCTCCATCACGATTTCAACAAAGTCGAGTCCCATGAGTTATCCAAGTTCCTTGCGATGGAGCTCTCTCATTCAAATCACGAATACATTTGCCCAAATCCGACCGGTTCGAATGCGTTGATGTAATGTTGAATCTGGGGTGACTCGCCCCCTTTGGGCCAGATAATCGAAACGACATCGAACCGAGCTTTGCGGTTCAGCCAGCGATGTTTCTTGAGAAAGGCAAGGGCCGATCGGGTGATCTTGCCTTGTTTGGCCGGTGTGATCGATTCCGTCGGGTGACCGGCTGCGGTCGAGGCTCGCGTCTTCACTTCGACGAACACAATTGTATCGCCGTCCAAGGCAATGAGGTCCAGTTCCCCGTATCGACCTCGTAACTGCCAGTGAAGGATCTTGTAACCGAGTCCCTCAAGGAACCGCGCCGCTTCCGCTTCCCCCTTGTTGCCGAACTGCTGGCGAGTCCCTCGGGTCGACTTCAAAAACCTCGTGAACCAGCCAAACATCGTGATGCCGCCCCGCGAAGTTGACACGAAAAACACAACCCCACCTCCCCTGCGGGGGTGGTCATCGGGCCTTTGCCCTACGGTCTTGTATCATCTCGGAGAATCCAAAGAAAATCGCGTGCCCCTGAATGACTGACTTCGATCACTCAGCCCCTTCCAACCGTCGGATTAGCTCTTTGTAGTTCAGCGTTGCGTCGTCCCGGTAAACGCGGCTGGTGCAAAGGCCCGTTTACCACCCCCGCAGGGGAGTTGGGGTTGCGGCCGATTGTGTACGAAGTAGTAGCCCGATTGGAACACTCCCAATCGGGCTACACTTGACTTCATTCAACCAATCCACGACCTACGGCATCACTTCAATCCGATCACGTCGTCGCTTCTTTTGACTTGGCCTTGGCCTGAGTCTTGGCCGATCGTGCGGCTTCCTTTTCCGCCTTGTCAACTCGTTCAACCAGCTTGGTGGCCTTACCGATTCGGTCACGTAGATAGAACAGCTTGGCGCGACGGACCTTACCATGTCGCTTCACTTCGATCTTGGCGATCTTCGGTGAATGGAACGGGAATGTTCGCTCAACACCTTCACCCGACACGATGCGTCGGACGGTAAACTTCTCGCGGGTTCCACCACCACGTCGGGCGATGACGACTCCGTTGAAAATCTGAATACGCTCTTTATCCCCTTCGAGAATTCGCTGGTGCACGTCGACGGTGTCACCAATTTCGAACACGAGCGGCTCTTTGCGGAGATATTGATCTTCGACTTGCTTAATGAGTGGCTTAATCATGGTTATTTCCAATTCTCTGAGGCGAGCGGTCTCGCCGTTGACTCACGTTCGCTCGAGTTTGTCCCTCGAAGCGGGTGGGTCTGACCCACACTGATTTTTTAACTTCTCTCGTTATTCGTTCATCAGATCGCCGCGTTTGCGACGAGTCCGTTCAATACTTTGTTGATGCCGCCACTCCGCGATCACCGCGTGATTTCCGCTGAGTAACACATCAGGAACCGTCATTCCTCGAAACTCGCGTGGTCGAGTGTACTGCGGGTATTCCAGCAGACCACTTTCTCCAAACGAATCGTACTTGCTGCTTGTTTCGTCTCCCAAAACACCTGGAACCAGGCGAATCACCGTATCGATAATCATCATGGCGGGAACTTCGCCGCCGTTACAGATGAAGTCGCCTGCAGAAACTTCCAGGGGCTCCAGCCCCTGGTTGATCCGTTCGTCAAACCCCTCGTAACGTCCGCACAACAACAACAATCGACGATACGTCGATAATTCCCTGACCAGCGATTGATCCAGCTTTCGGCCTTGCGGCGTCAACATGATCAATCGACCTGGCTCAGTTCCGTCTGCTTGAGCCGCTTCCACACACCCATAAACCGGAGGACAGGCCATCAACATTCCCGGCCCACCGCCATACGGCGTGTCGTCCACCGATTTATGCTTGTCTGTTGACCAATCCCGAATATTCCACAACCGGACATCCACCAGCTTCTTCTCAATAGCGAGCTTCAGCAGGCTTTGTTGCAGGTAACTGTGAAACAGTTCAGGAAACAGCGTCAGGACATCAAATCGCATGGTGACGCCAACAAAAACAAACTCAACCAGTCACAGTCAAACACAAACCAATGATTGCCAGGCCAGATTCCAGCAAACCTGTTTGTCACAGCTTCGCCAATCTGACTATTCCGCTGCTGCGGCTTCTGCTGGAGCGGCTTCGCCTTCGGCTCCTTCTGGTACTGCAGGAGCTGTTTCCTTGATCTTCGGAGACTGCATCGGAGCTGGTGCCGCAGCCGTTGTGAAGCTGTTGGTCTTGACCTTCTTGACGAGAGTCGCGACGCGATCGGACAAACTTGCCCCGACCGAAACCCAGTAATCCACTCGAGCAAGATCAACCTTCACTCGCTTTGACTTATCGGCGACGGACGTGTCGTACCAGCCAATTTCTTCGATCGCTTTTCCTTCACGATGGACTCGCGAATCCATCACGCAGATACGATAGAAAGGTCGATGCTTACGTCCAATTTTCTTCATTCGAATACGAACTGCCACTCAATGCTCCTTGGTTTTTTGATTAACGAGGTAAGTTTCTTTTTCTTGATCTTTGTCTTGAATTGTGCCACTGCTTCAGGGTCTTCGGCGAAGCAGTCTCTTCGCATTTTCGTCTGTTTTTCGAAGAGCACTGCTTGATCGAAGACAATCAAGCAGTGGCACGAAGCCATGCTACCGGTTTCGTTTCTTCTGTTTCTTGGCGTCTTTGCGAGCTTTCTTACGCTTTTCTTCCGCCAATCTTTCGTCCGCCGGACCACGCTTTGAGCGTTCTTTCTGCATCCGGAGACCGCCGCCAGGATTGGACATCCCTCCTTGAGCGAGATCACGTACGGCTTTCATCCGGTCCATCGCACCCAGGCCAGACATCTTCTGAGCCATACCGGCCATCTGATGAAAATCTTTCAGAATCCGGTTCACATCCGCCGGGTCCGTTCCCGCACCGCGAGCGATCCGGTGACGACGGCTGCGATCGATCTTGTCAGGATGATTCCGTTCGTAAGGAGTCATCGAGTTGATCACCGCTTCGATTCGCCCCATGTCGCTGTCGGCATCCATGTCAGGGTTAGAGGCAAGTAATCCACCCAGGCCGGGGATCATCTTCATCAGATCTTTCAGCGATCCCATCTTGCGGATCATCTTCATCTGATCGCGGAAATCTTCCAGAGTGAACTTACCCGCCGCCATCTTTTCCTGCTGGCGGGCGACTTCCGCTTCGTCCATCTGCTCGGCAGCCTTCTCAAACAAGGTGACAATGTCACCCATGCCGAGAATTCGTCCTGCCATCCGGTCAGGATGGAATGGTTCGAGCTTATCAAGTTGCTCTCCGACACCGATGAACTTGATCGGAACGCCGGTCACTTCTTTCACGCTGATCGCCGCACCACCGCGAGTATCACCGTCAAGCTTTGTCAGGATCACGCCGTCCAGTTCCAGCGCTTCATTAAACGCCTTGGCACTGTTGACTGCGTCCTGACCGGTCATCGCGTCGCAGACGAGCAGAATCTGATCGGGCTGAACCTTCCGATCGATCTGTTCGAGTTCTTTCATCAGGTCCTGATCGACGTGCAGACGACCGGCCGTATCGAAGATGATGACGTCGACGCCCGCCTTCTGAGCGGCAATCAAACCGTTGGCACAGACCTTGAGCGGCGTCGTTCCGGCAGGAGCCTCGCTGTAAACGGGGACACCCAACTGCTGGCCGATAATCTTGAGTTGCTCAATAGCGGCGGGACGCTGCAAGTCGGCGGCGACGAGCATCGGCTTTTTGCCTTGCTCTTTCAGCATCCGGGCCAGTTTGCCGCAGGTGGTGGTTTTACCACTTCCCTGCAAACCGCACATCATGATCTTGCCGAGCGTATCTTTACGCAGGTGCAAGGAATGGTCCGTCGGACCCATTAACTCGACGAGCTGCTGATGAACGATCCCGATGATCTGTTGATCGGGTCGCAGTGATTTCATCACTGCGTCGCCAAGAGCCTGCTCTGTGCACCGTTTGATGAAACTGGTGGCGACGTCATAATGAACGTCAGCTTCGAGCAAGGCTTTACGGACCTGCGCCAGCCCATCCCGAATATTCGATTCGGTGAGCTTACCGCCGCGTCCCAACACGGAGAGCGCGGATTTCAGGCCGTTGGCGATACCTTCGAACATGTGTAGCAATCTCGGGTTAAAAAGATCCGGAGCGTGTGACAAGCACACGGCGTCGAGCAAACGACGATCCAAGCATTCAGCTCAGGAGCCGGAACGGGCCAAGTATCATAGAAAACCAGTCCGCAGTTCGCAACATCTCACGAAAAACTTTTGCAAGCGAGTTTTCGGGAATGCTTTTATCTTTCGCCATCGTTTAACCGCGCCTCGCAGAGAAGCGGGATCGGAGCGGCGGAACTGAGGTCCGCCGCGGCATCGCTGCTCGTTGGAGCAATGTGAAACAGTAGGCTCGGCAACGCTCACAGAGATCGGCTGAACGCCGATCCGCCTGCGCCGCTGGCTTCGGGTTAAACGCAATACCGTTCAATATTCATGAAAATCGTGGCTCCTGCTAGGGTTAGGTAAACTACGAACTAACCATTTAGGCAAGGAGCCACGACATGCAAGGATGCATGAGCGAGGGAAGTCACCATCGGATTTTAGATCGG
>CAIULL010000122.1 GCA_903899985.1 uncultured Schlesneria sp. | reverse complement strand
GGCAGACGTCTGAGACGTTGATTCCCACCAGCGGCACGTTATACACAACAACGATTCAGGTGCGAATCAGCGCTTCAGCCAGCGTGGGCAATATCATCGACAACATTACCAATGTCAGTACCGGTGCGACCGAGCAAGACATCAGCGTCAGCGGTACTGTAAACGCACTGCCCGTGCTTTCGGTCAGCACAACCTCGCTCAACCTCGGAACCACGACGACCGGAACGGCTTCGACATCGGTCCAATCGTACACCATCAGCGGCACAAACCTCACGGACAATCTCGTCGTCACCGCTCCGACGGGCGTGGAACTTTCAATTGACCGTGGGGCCACCTGGCAGACGTCGGAAACGTTGATCCCTTCCAGCGGCACGCTGGCCACCACGACGATTCAAGTCCGGATCAGCGCTTCGGCGAGTGTTGGCAGCATCACCGGTAACATCACCAACGTCAGTACCGGAGCGACGGAGCAAGACATCAGCGTTAGCGGCACGGTGAACCCGGCGGTGGCCACGGTGACTCAAACGACGGTTTCGTGGGGCACGTCCGGAACTTCTGGCGCGCTGGTCACGCAAACCGACGGACTGCGGTTGCTACCTGCCGGTCGAAACACGGATTTTTCCTGGTTGGGAATCAACAGGATCACGATCACTCTGAGCGCTGCCGAAACATTGTCGCCCTCGGACGTTTCGGTTACCGGTGTGACCGTCGCGAACTATGGCCCTGTGACACTCAGCGGCGGTGGCACGACTTACACGATTACCCTGGCTCAACCAATCAATCAGGGTGACCGCGTGACGGTTTCGCTGGGCAATTCCGGGATCACGACGTTCACACGGCGACTAGACGTCTTGCCGGGCGATGTCAACGATGATGGCGTCGTGAACTCGACTGACGGCGTGATAACGCGAGCCGGATACCTGGGTCAAACCGTCACCGTCCCATTGGCGTTTCTGGATATCGACGGAAACGGCCTTCTCGATTCAAACGACTTTACTCTCGTCCGCGCCCGTTCGGGAAAGCATCTTCCCTGAGGCATTTTTCATTGTTTCACCCCTGACAACCTGAGGCTAGATCTATGATTTACCAGCGTTTCCTCTCAACATGCTTTGCAGTGTTAGTACTTGCTTTGCCAGCTTCGGCCACGGCCGGTACGCTCACTCTGACAATGACTCCTTCGTCCCAGAATGTCACGCAGGGAGGTTCTGGCTATGTCCTGAACTTTACCCTGACGACCACCGCTTCGATCGAACTGAACGCATTCAACGTTTCAGTGACGACCGATGCTTCGTCGGGGATTAACTTCACCGGGGGAGATTCGTCGGTTACAGATTATATCTTAGACGGAAATAGTCTCGGGCTTGTGTTCGATAACCCGAGCGGGAACAACACCGCCGATATCAACGATTACGCAGTGAACCCGACCAATACGCCGTTTAAGACAGTTGCCGCCGGAACATACGGACTGGGCGAAATTTTCTTCAGCGTCGCTGCGAATGCTCCCACGGGAAACCTGAATATTACTCTGGATTCCACGTCAACCTCCTTTAACGACAGCGGAAACAACCCCATTTCATACACCGTGAGCAACACCCCAATCGGCACAGTGAATGTTAGTTCTCCCCCCGTTGTCCCTGAACCCTCGTCGCTTGTCATGAGTGTGATCGGCATTACGACAGGTCTGGTCTCATTCGCCAAACGCCGACGAATGACCCAGAAGGCTTGATCAAGGAAGACCCGTCAACCGTGCACCTTGATGTTGGCAGGTCTGGGCGGCGGGGCGGTGTTTGCGTGTTCCATCAAGCGCCGGCGGAACTAACATCGGCTGCGGCCAGTGGGGCGGATCGCTCCGCGATCATGCGATAAGTACGTCCGGTCGTGACGCCAACGGCGTAGCAGATTAAACCCGAGGGTTCGGGGTGACATGGCTTTGGACCGCTTCGGGTCCAAAACCTGGCTCATCGTGTGAAGTTTCAGGGGTTCCACAAAAGTAGCCTTCTCGATCCGCGAGAGGGCTACTTTGGACTGAGGCGCCGCCCTTTCTGGATTCTTCGACAAGGCCGTGTCTTCATTGGTCGAGAACGCATTCGAAGAGCACGGGCTTACCGAAGACGATAAAACCGTGGCTCCCTTTTCGAGGATTTCTGTTCCAATAAAACACAATTCAGATCTATCGCGGCTGTTTGCGGCCGTCGTGAGATGTTGGGACAGAGTCAAGTTCAAGGATTTTTTCCAAAGTAGCCATCATCGCTCCGCGTGATGAGCATGCGTCGAAAATGATTCAAACGTTGCCGACACATCGGGACAGATATTCCGATTGAATTTCTGATTTGAGAACATGCGGATTGTAATTTGGCAGGTTTTCGAACAATGCTCATCACGCGGAGCGATGATGGCTACTTTGGAGAGGCAAAGCCTCTCTGGAGTCTTCGACAGGGTCGTGCCTTCATTCGTCGAGAACGCGTTCGAAGAGCGCGGCCTTACCGAAGCGGTGGCACTTGAAAACGAAGGCGAGAGAAAACTTCGTTGACGGCGTTGCCCGCTCGGGCCTTTTCGTCCGATTCCCGGTTCGACCTCACAGACGATTCGGCAGCCACCGCCCGTTTGAAGAACACGGCAAGGGAAACGTTCCGCGATTATTCGGAAGGTTTTTCTTAACGCCAATGAATTGGGCGGAGTGTCACATACGCCTGATGATCTCACGATTTCGTCAACGCGGTTGAAAACGGCGTGCGACTTCAGCCGGTCATCCATTTTTCTTGCGGTTCGTCTGTCGAAACCTTTGAAGGCCGATGGGTCCTTTTGTTTTGTGCACAATCGCGTGTGAAATCTACGAGAATTTGTTTTCATTCTGCTTGCAAATTGTGCGCGGTTTCGACATTTTCTTAGGGAAGGTTTTCATTTTTTTTGCAATTGATGACCGGATTGGTTCTCGCGTTACCGCACCTCATTAACTACAGGATTCCTCCAATGCCATCTTCCCTGAGGCATTTTTAATCTTTTTTTACCCCTGACAACCTGAGACGAGATCTATGATTTATCAACGTTTCCTTTCGACATGCGTTGCAGTGTTAATGCTTGCTTTGCCCGCTTCGGCCACGGCTGGTACGCTCACTCTGACAATGATTCCTTCGTCGCAGAATGTCACACAGGGAGGCTCAGGCTATGTCCTGCACTTTACCCTGACGACCACCGATACGGTCGGCCTGAGCGGATTCAATATTTCACTGTTGACCGATTCTTCGTCGGGGATCAACTTCACTGCGGGAGATAATTCCGTGACAAACTATGTCTTTAACGGAAACAGCCTCGGGTTTGCGTTCGATAACCCGAGCGGGAACAACACCTCCGACATCAACGATTACGCAGTGACGCCGGCCAATGCACCCGTTCAGACACTTGGTCCCGGAACATACGGACTGGGCGAAATTTTCTTCAGCATCGCTGCGAATGCTCCCACGGGAAGCCTGAATATTACTCTGGATTCCACGTCAACCTCCTTTACCGACAGCGGAAGCAACCCCCTTTCCTTCAACGTGAGTAACACGCCAATCGGTACATTGAATGTGAGCTCTCCGCCTGTTGTCCCTGAACCTTCGTCGCTTGTCATGAGTGCGATCGGCATTGCGACAGGCCTGGTCTCACTTGCCAAACACCGACGAGTGAGCCAGAAGGCTTGATCAAGGAAAACCCGTCGACCGTGACACGTTGAAGTTGGCAGGTCTGGGCGGCCGGGCAGTGTTTGCATGTTCCCTCCAGCGCCGGCGGAACTAACATCGGCTGCCGCCAGCAGGTCGATCGTTCCGCGATCATGCAATCGTGTGTCCGGTCGTTACGCCAACGGCGCAGCAGATTAAACTCGAGGGTTCGGGGTGACATGGCTTTGTTGGACCGCTTCGGGTCCAAAACCTGGCTCATCACTTGAAGTTTCAGGGGTTCCCAAAAAGTCCCCTTCACACGGAGCGAGAGGGCGGCTTTTGCCTGCGGCGAAACCTCGCTAAAGTCTTCGACAAGGCGATGGCTTCAATGGTTGAGAACACGTTCGAAGCGCGCCCCCCTTATCGGCGACGGTAAACCGTGCCGCGCTGTTTCCAGAATTCCTGTTCCAGGATGTTCTCCTTGCGATCGGCCGTGCACCTCGCCGTGTGAGATCGGTCTTACCCCAGCGGAGTTACACTATTTTTAACTCACTGTCTCTCCGAGGACTGTATTGGCTGGAGGCATAAGGAATACAATCCTCATCCTTCTCAATGAGCGGGGAATGGACGGCCTGAGCGGAACGAACTGTGGCCGCTTCCGAACTTTTCTGCTGAAAATGGACAAGGCCGGGGTCTCTGGAAGACCGTCGATTCTGGTTATTGGAACTGGTGACCCGCGCTCATTCGACGTGATGTTGTCCCTGCCTGAAGGTCCATCCCAAATCAGTGCAGTGCAAATCGTCATCGGCCGCGAAACGCCGCTCTGCGGTTCGCGAGTCTTGAAATCCTGAGCCCCTTTTAAGGGCGACGTATCGGAATATCGTTTGCGCGTTGGCCCTGTTACGGCTTTGCGACGATCAAGGGGTCAACGGAGGGGGCGGGTGTTCCAAATTCAAAATTGGCCGGAAAAACGTCATGACGTGGATCGTTTGTTGTGGTGGCCAATTTTGAAATTGGAACGCCCGACCCCTGAACAGGCACATTCGAGGATCATAGAAACACACCTTTTTTTTAGGTGACCCGCCTGTCGAAACCTGTGAAAGAGCGGTGTCCTCATTGAGCTAAATCAACGAGGCGAGCCGGTGTGTGACAGCCAGCGGACTTTTTTTCGGCGAATCCGAATTGCCGGGTGTTTTCCGTAATCCACCCCGCGTTTGCGTGGTGAATTCGAGAGCCGAACGTGATGGATGAAGAGTCCGGGGGCTCACGCACCCCGGCTCGCCTGGCTCCACGCGAGGACGATTCCCCGTTCCCAAAACCTCACCGCTTCAATAAACACATATAGGCGACAAAATCAAATAAAGAATTGATATTGACTATGCAAAATATTTTGTGTAATAATGTCGTCAATGCGATTGGCGCAGGGGTTTGCGGTTGCGTCTGTTTGGCTGGAGAACTGGAATGAATCTGGAAAAGATGAGTGATATTCCTGCGAAGGCGCAGGGATGGGTTTGGAACGGGGTGATTCCCGAGGGGCAAGTGACGTTGTTGACAGGTGAGCCGGGTGTTGGGAAGAGCCTGTTTGCGATGGATGTGATTGCCCAGCTGACTCGGGGTGAGCATTGTCTGACTGCTGCCGCGCAGGGGGAGCCTGGCCAGGTGATATTGTTTTCGGGTGAGGATGGGATCGCCAGTGTGGTTCGAACTCGCCTGGAAGCTGCGGGAGCGGCACTCCCTTTCGTCAATGTCGTGCAAAATGACACGCACAAAACGGTGGAGAAACCGGACTCTGCACGAAACCGGCCTGATGACGACAGTCAGATTGAATCACTCGAATTGTATCTGACGTTGTTGCGTGAGGCGGGTGAGCCTTGCCGCCTGGTCGTGATTGATTCGCTGAAGAGTTTTCTCGATGCGACGAATGGTCGCGACGAGGCCAGGCTCCGGGCCACGATGGCGAAGCTGACGGAACTGGCGAACCGATCAGGAACAGCGATCCTGTTGATCACCACTCCGTCCAAGGTTGAGAAAGGGAAACGGGGGAATTGGACGCCGACGTCTCCGGTCCTCGCCGAGGTGGCTCGATCGGTCTGGACAATCGTTCGTGATCCCGACGAACCCGCTCGACGAATCCTGTTGCCCATCAAAACGAACCTGTGTGAAACTCCTCCCGGTCTCGGCTTTTTCATTCACAACCAGCGGATCTGCTGGGAAGAGGAGTGGGTTCATCAGACTGCGGAACAGTACGAGGCTGATGCGACGGAGACCGAGCGAGTGCATCACGCGGCGGCGAAGAGTGAATTGTCGCGGGTGACCGACTGGCTGAAAAATCGATTGACTGACGGACCTGTTTATACGGGCGTCCTCAAAGCGGATGCGGCTGGTCATGACATCAGTGAAACAACGTTGATGCGGGCACTGATCCTGTTGGGCTGTCGAAAGGGAAAAGAGAAGAAATCAGACGGGCGATGGTTTTGGCGTTTACCTGATCCGCTGAAAAGCCCGGTCGGCTCAGGCTCGCCGGCGCTGCAGGCAAGAACTCTCGAAATGAAGTCGCTGGCGGAGATCTACGCGGAAGCAGACCAGGCTGGAGGACTCGCAAACACGACAAAACAGGGAACTTGACCAACTTTGCCAACTTTTTTTCGAACTTCGGTGAGGTGATGGTTGATGGCGGATTTGGGTTTTTTGGATGGGGGGCGACTTGCTGTTCGCGAAGCGGAGCTTCGGAG
>CAIULL010000121.1 GCA_903899985.1 uncultured Schlesneria sp. | reverse complement strand
GGGCTTACTGAGTTCACAATCATTTGAGCGTCGGGCTGATCTGTTAATGTGGTCCAGGGGACTTCGGTTTAACTCCCGATTGAAAAACGATTTTGTGTCGAATCTCAGAAAATTTACGGTCAATCCGGGCTAACACCGTGGTCAGCCAGAAACCTTTCCTGATGGGCTTGCTGCTTTGCGTGTTCACAGGCTGTGGGCAAAACGGCAGTTCGAGCACGCAGGACACCCGACCGGCTGAAATCAAACCAGTTAAAGCCACAAACTCACAGATAGACCTTTCCAAAGATAAGGATGCCTCGGCCGAAATTCCGTCCGTGGTTTCGCCACGTGTCGCAACAAAGCCCGTCAGCCGTCTCACAACGTTTCCACATTTCGAAGATATTGCGGAAAAGATCGGCGTCTCATTCACCTACCTGAACGGAGCCTCGGGTAAGTCTCTGATGGTGGAATCAACCGGAGGAGGAGCCGGGTGGTTCGACTTTGATGGTGATGGACTATTGGATCTTTACCTTTGCCAAGGTGGAAATCCTGCCAGTGAAAACCGTCCATACGAACCACTGGATCAGCTTTTTCGCCAGATTGAGCCCGATCGTTTTGTGGCGGTCACCGAGTTCGCTGCGGTGTTTGAACGCTCTTACGGTCAAGGTGTCGCGATTGCCGATTTTGACGACGATGGATTCGATGATGTGTACATCACCAACGTCGGTCCAAATGCGCTATTCAAAAACCAGGGGGACGGAACGTTTATTGACGTCAGCTCCGAGGCTGGTGTCGCCAATCCCCTCTGGAGCAGCAGTGCCGCCTGGGGAGATCTCGATGGCGATGGTGATCTGGACCTCTATGTTTGTAATTACGTTGACTATGATCCCTATCATCCGATCCCCTGTGGAAATGGGGGTAAGCCGGGAACATGCCATCCCGAAACCATGGATGCTGTCCCCGACGAATGTTACTTTAATCGAGGGAACGGAACCTTCCTTCCTGAAGCCCAGTCGAGGGGTCTCTTCGGACCACTCAATAAGGCATTGGGTGTCGTGATTGCTGATATGAATAACGATGGCATGCCCGACGTTTACGTCACAAACGACACAACGCCCAACTTTCTGTTCATCAATCAGGGAAGTGGTCAATTCGTCGAATCAGGAACGCAACTTGGATGTTCAGTCAGTCGTGATGGCCTGCCTCAAGCCAGCATGGGGGTTGCATTGGGCGACTTCGATCAAAACGGCTGGCTGGACCTTTACTGCACGCATTTCACGCAGGAATCGAACACCCTTTACAAGAATCTTGGACCTACGGGTTTTCAGGATGTGACGGGAATCGTTGGACTGCACGCACCGACACTCAAGTACCTTGGGTTCGGCACGATCATGGCGGATTTCAATCAGGATGGTCATGAGGACATCTTCGTCTCGAATGGCCACATTGACGACTGGCGTGAAAGTGGAAAACTTTGGCAGATGGAACCGCAAATCTTCAGTTACGAGGGTCCTCGATTTGTGGATTGTGGCCCGATGGCCGGCGACTTTTTCAAAAAGACTGTCATTGGTCGAGGAGTCGCCCGAGCAGACTTTGATAACGATGGTGACTGGGATCTGGCGGTGGTCCATCAGAACACACCGACGGCAATTCTGCGAAACGATTCGTCACGGGGAAATTGGTTAAAACTAAGATTTGTCTGTACGACAAATCGTCGAGGCTGGGGAACCCGCGTTCGCCTTCGACAGGGTGATCGAAATTTGGTCCAGGAGATGGCGGGAGGAACCAGCTATGCGTCCGCTCACGAAGCAGCGATCATCTTCGGATTGGGTGAAAATTCCGCTGCGGTGCACTTGGAAATTCGCTGGCCTGACGGAGAATTGCAGTCAATCGACGACGTGAAGACGAATCAGGAACTGGTTCTCAGACAACCTCGCAAAGAAGACTTGCGGAATTGATAACGAACGCCCCAGTGAACAACGAGAACAAAGTGGACGCATCGTTTGCCCGTCCTGACATTGAACATCCGACACCAGCGAGGCCGCTTACCGGAACTCGTCGCTGGTGGATTCTTCCGCTGGCAATCCTGATTGCTGCTGCCGTTCCGATCGGTTACCTGTTTCAAACGGTCATGCATAACCGGGCAATCGCGGCCTACGAACAACAGTGCCAGGATTTGAAGCTTAAAAAAAACTGGACTGAACTGGCAAAAGTTGCGGAATCCTGGTCCAAAATTGAACCCGGGACCGCCGATCCATGGCTCTATCGCGGTGAGGCAGCGGAAGAGCTGAGCGATTGGAAGTCGATGATTCAACATCTTGATCGGATTCCTCGGACCGACTCACGAGCCGTACCGGCGTTGTTAAAAAAATCGATCGTTGAATTCGAAAAGTT
The DNA here is from genome assembly GCA_903899985.1 of uncultured Schlesneria sp. GTDB lineage: Bacteria > Planctomycetota > Planctomycetia > Planctomycetales > Planctomycetaceae > Schlesneria. The sequence continues at coordinate 72,609 of CAIULL010000121.1, read as the reverse complement.
GAATCGACCTTTTGATGGGGCCAGGACGTGTGATCAAGTTCTCGAGCTGAATCCGCAAGTGACAGCGGCGCACAAGCAGACCGTCTTTTTTTACATGATGACCCTGCAGCGGAAAGAAGCCCTGCGTCGGGTCCGTCGTGCAATTCGACTGAGCCGTGAATCCCCCGAAACTTATGTCTTTCTGGTCAGCGTCAGCTGGCTCAATCCAGCCTCACTTTATCACAATAACACGATCTGGCTCGAATCAGATCCGGAAAGCGAGATTTTTGAAGTCGCGCGTGCGATGCCCGTTTACACCACGCTGGCAAAGAACGATCCGAAACATGCTGCGGTGGTGGAACATATCCCGACGGCTGAAAAATTGCTGGAAAAATACCCGCATAATCCAGAGTTACTGTCGTTTTTTATCAGCCTGAGTATTTCGAATGGCGAACTGGAGCGGGTTCAAGAACTGGTGCAAGCTTTTCCGCGGGATATCGGAGAGACAGATCCTCGATACTGGCGAGCACGGGCGTGGTGCGAAGAAGCACTTGGGGATGTCGACCAGGCAGAAAAATCGCTGCGACGCGGATTTGCTCTGGACCCGTATTGGTGGGTCATTCACTTTCAATTACATGACCTGCTGCGGCGACAACAGCGGCTTGATGATGCCGCCTATTTCTTTAAAGTCTATAAATTGTCCAAGGACTTGAGTACTGAAATCACAAGTCTGAATAAATCTCCTGAAAGCCTCGACGAGCAAAATTTTTGTCGAAAATTGCTGGTACTGGCGGAGTTGATCGAAGATGATGAAGTTGTCAACACGTTGAAACGGCGTGTCGTAACACAATGAATCTCATCAAGTTTGTTTTGCGGGCGAAAACCGAATGCTGTCACCAGGCAGCGTTGAGGAGTCGTTCGCTTTGTCTCGTTTTATCGAAAGGAAGTTTGAAATGCGTCGATTCAGCAGCCTGGTTCTGATTTGCTTATGGGGATGTTCATCCGGAGGCCCAGCGCCGCTTCCTCTTTACCCGGTGACAGGGAATCTTAAAGTTGATGGCAAACCGCTCGAGGCAACGGCCGTGTCATTGATGCCTGTCGACGCAACGTCCAAAGCCAAACCGGCCGTCGGCACTACGGACAAAGAAGGCAATTTCAAAATTGCAACAAATGGGGATCGCGGTGCCGCAGCCGGTCCGTATAAGGTCGTGCTCGGTGGGGCCACCGTGGAAGATTCGAGCACATCCCTAGAGAAGTTGACGCCAGCACAGCAGGCTGCAGAAGTCTCAAAAAGACAGGGAGATCTCGTCAAGAACAAAGGAATGCCCCTTTCGAAGAAGTACAAATTCCCCAGCGAATGGGCTGATCCAAAAACCTCTCCGAAAACATTTGAAGTGACGACGGGAACGAACGTACTCAATATCGACATCTGAAACGATTTCGTAGCAAGATCATATGCACGAGGTTGCGCATATCGCCTGACAACAAACCACGTCCAGAATCTGGAAACAGGGAATTCGGTCGGCAGTTGAAATTGAAGTCGGCAATGACGCATCGAGACGAGGCTCCCATCGAGACGACATCTGGTGGCAAAAAGGCAGCCACGACGACGATCCGACTTGTCGTCGTGGCCATCCTTCTCACGCTCATTGGTGTCGTGTTCTGGAGAGGGCGCGTAACTTCGCCCCCCCTGAAGGAAAGTATTCCAGCGAATTCATTGACGGTGGCGAATCAACAAATCGACAACGACCTTCCCGTTGTCGTTAAACCGACACCTCCTCCCGAAGGCTATATCGGAAGTCAAGCTTGTGCAGATTGCCATCCGCAGATTGCCGAGCGTTATAACCGGTCGGCGATGGGAAGAACGCTGGCAAAGATTGACCAAACGCCGCCCCCTCATGAAGACTACGACACAAATACGTCGTTCAACCGGGGAAATCGTTCGTACCGCGTTGAGAAAAACAATAACCGAGTCTGGCATCATGAATCGGTTTCCGATGACGAAGGAGTGATCTACGACCAGGGAGAAGAGATCCAATATGCCATGGGGTCGAATACGAGAGGCCGCTCGTACCTGATCTGGCGCGATGGAGCGATGTTCATGTCCCCCATTTCCTGGTATGCCAAAGATGGATGGGATCTGTCCCCCATGTATCTGCCAGATCGCCATGTTCGCTTCAGCCGTCGGATTACTGACGCCTGTATCGTCTGTCATAGTGGACGAGTCTCGCATCAGACAGGACGTGAGCATTTTTTTCCCCAGCCGGTATTTCATGAAGAATCGATCGGTTGCGAACGCTGCCATGGGCCTGGTCAAAACCACGCGGATTTTCGACGCCAAATCAAACCGGATGGGATTGATCCGATCCTGTCCCTTTCTGAGTTGCCACCCGCGGAGCGAGACGCGGTCTGCTTTCAATGTCATTTTCAGGGTGAAGAACGGATTTTACGTTATGGACGAACGGAAACCGATTTCCGGCCAGGGATGAAATTCAGCGATGTCTGGGCGGTTTTCATGAAAGGGAACGGTACAGACGGCGGAGCCACGATGGCAGTCTCGCAAGCCATGCAGATGCACACGAGCCGCTGTTATCAGACAAGCGGCGCTCGCCTCGGCTGCGCGTCGTGCCATGATCCTCACGAGTCACCAGATGCTGTTCATCGTGTCGACTTTTTCAACGATCGGTGTCTTCACTGCCACAAAGAACAAGGGTGCTCACTTCCCATCGAGAAACAGACGGCTGAACCTGCCAGCGGGTCATGCATCCACTGTCACATGCCTCGTCTCAACGCCAGCAACATCCCTCACACGAGTCAAACGGATCACCGGATTTTGCGGGACCCTGATCGTTTGAAATCCGCAAAGACCGGCAACGAATACACGATGTTCGAGGAAGCAGGAGCGATGATTCCTGAGATCGAGCGAGTTCGCGTCAAAGGCCTGATGTACTCACTGGTCGCCGAGAAAAAAGGTGATCGTAAATTCGCCGAGGAGGCGCTCAAGCTTCTGGAACAGGCCCAGAAGTCGATGCCTGATGATGAATCAATACAACAAGCTCTGGGTGGGGTCTTGACCATGTCAGGCCGCATGCAAGCTGCGGAATCCCTGTCTAAAAAAACGATCAAACAATTTCCGCTTAACGAAGTCGCGTTATTGCGTCTGGCAAATGCGGCTCACGATGCAGGACACTATCTCGAAGCGGAAGAATTGTTTAAGCCGTTAATGCAGCTGAATCCCTGGATGGCAGTGACACATGGACGTCGCGCTCATGCCCTGGGGATGCTGAATCGGTTTGACGCGGCGTTCGAAGAAGCGGAACAGGCTTTGAAACTTGATCCGACCATCCTGCCGCTCTACGGCTGGCTCAGCCAGGCCTACGCCAGTCGTGGAAATCGCGAGAAAAGCCAGTACTACAAACATCAGGCAGAGCGACTCGTCAAACGCCTGGCACCTTCGAAACCACAATGAGTTTGATGAGTTTCCCTGAGCATCAAAAAGCCGCCCCTTCCGTGCGGTACCGCCTCCAGTAGAAAGCAATCGCGAGCAAACCGTTAACGGCACTTAAAAGAATCGTTGGCGCGAGAGCACTTTCTCGCGAAGCCTTGCCGAACGGACATTTCCTCCCGATACTGATATCATGAGCGGTTGGATTCGTGATCGCCATGCTTCACATCCTTCCGTCGCTTGCAATTCCCATTGAAATTGAAGGACCAACCGATGAAGACCCGGTTGTTAATGTGGCCAGTCTGGCTGTTGTTGATTGCATTCTCGACACGCCCGCTTGTGGCAGAAGAACCGTACCTGGAATTTCTGCAGGGGCTGCGTGAACGAAATTATTTCGATTATGCCCTGTTCTACCTCGATCAACTTGCACAACGACCGAACTTGCCTGCAGAGATGCGGCAACTCATTCCTTATGAAAAAGCGGTCACGCTACGCGAAAACGCCAAAACGCTACGTAACCCCGAAAAGCAGCTCGAACAACTCGATCAGGCGCTGGCATTTCTTGAACAGTTCGTGCAGGAGAACCCCAATCACTCGTATAGCGGCGATGCGAACTCCGACCGCGCGGAAATCCTGAGACAAAAGGCTGAAGTCGAAATATTCCGGTCGAAATCTCCGGCAAATCAGGGAAGCAAAGCGGAATTTCAGCGACGCGCACGTGAGCTGGTGCAAAAGGCACGCGACGTTGTCAAGCTTGCGTTCGACCAGCACGAAGAAGCATTTAAAAAGTTTCCGCCTTATATCGATGAGCAAAAGGAGCCGAAACTTCATGCCGATCGAGTACGCGTTGAACGAAGCATGATTCTCGAGTCTCTGAGTCTGGGGAAATGCACTTACGACGAAGCACAGACGTACGATCCTTCAGCACCGCAATTCAAGCAATTGCTGAATCAGGCCGCGGATGAATTCGAAAAGATGCATCAACGGTATCGCAGCCAGATGGGAGGATTACATGCCCGGGCGTGGCAGGGAAAATGTTTTGAAGAACAGGGGGATTTGCAGAAGGCACTCGGCATCTACAACGAGTTACTCGATCACCCCGGCGACGACCCCCTGCTCCAGAGCCTGAAATCTCAGACACTGCAATTCAAACTGATCTGTCTTTATGCACGAAACGACTACCAGTTGATTGTGGACCTGGCAGATGAGTGGCTGAAGAAGAACGCAAGCGAGTCCCGGACATCAGTCGGTCTGGGAATTCAGTGGGAGCAGGCTCGCGCCCTCGATGCATTAGGTGACAATCGAAATCTGCCCAAACCAGATCAAGAACGGTTCTGGCGACAGGCTCGTACAACGGCCCAGCAGATCAGTCGTTTTCCAGGCGAATACAAAGACGTTTCACTGTCATTGGTACAGCGACTGCAGGTAAAGCTCGGCGGTAAAGAAAAAAAGCCCGAAGACTTCGAAACGGCGTTTGGACTCGGGCGTCAATCCTTCAATACGGCTCAAGAAGTCAAAAAGGAGTTGGACGCAGCCGTCAGGACGCAAAAACCTGCTGAAGAAATGGTGCGGTTGAAGCAGGACTGGTCGAACGAGCTGAATGACGCGGCAAAAAACCTTGAACTGGCGATGGTATTGACGAACCGTCGCGACAACGCAAAGGATGTGGCAACGGCTCGGCTGCTGCTCGCGTACACAAATTTTTACCTTCATCGAAATTACGAGGCAGCGATTCTGGCCCAGTTTGTGGCTCGCACGACAAGCGATGATGAAGGAAGTGTCGCGCTGGACGCGGCCCACATGGCGATGGCCGCATTCGTTCAAGCGTACAACGACAACAAGGCCGATCCTGATAAAAAGCAGGACGAGATGAGGTTGACAATTAAGGCGGCCAATCTGATTACGGATCGCTGGCCCGAAAGCGACAAAGCCAACGAAGCTCGCATGACGCTTGGCTCATTGTATACGTCCGCAAAAAAACCGGTCGAAGCAGCCGAATGGTTCAGTAAGATCCCCGAGAGCGACGCCAAGTATCCTGAAGCACAATTGGCTGCCGGACAGGCTTACTGGCTTGCTTTTGGTTCATCGGTTGGGATGCCTCAAGACTTGCGACCAAGTCCCGAAAAACTTGCTGAATGGAAGGCTGCCGCAGACCGGTACTTGCGATCCGGTATTGAAAAACTTTCCGCAACTCTGCCCAAAGAAGGGTCTGTGCCACTGGAACTGGTCAGTGCCAAGATCTACCTCGCGGAAATCCTGCTCAGCCAGGGAAAAGAGACCGATGCAATCAAGATTCTTCAGGACGATCCTCAATCTGTCATCAAGGCCATTGCAGTCGCCGATGAAGCTCAACGACCTGAAAAGGGTATCCACGGTCGATTGATCGCAAAAACGGTTTACAAGTTGCTGTTGCGATCATACATCGGCCTGGGTCCGGACAAGCTGAACGATGCTCGGGCAACAATGAAGATTCTTGAAGCGATCGCCTCAGGAGATCCCAGCTCAGACCTGACACACCTCTATGTTGACCTGGGAAAAGGGTTAAAGACCGAACTGGAGCGGTTTCGCAGTAACGGTGAAACAGAACGCTTCACCAAGCTGATGGAAGCCTTCGAGACATTTCTTGACGACATGTATAAGAAACAGGAAGGCCAGACGCTGGGATCGCTCAGCTGGATCGGGGAAACGTATTTTGCACTGGGAGAAATCTCAACGGACGCTTCGAAAACCGCCAGCTACTACGACCGGGCCGCTTCGGCATTCAACGGTGTTCTGACCCGTGCACAGGCGGATTCAGCGTTCGCCACCGCCGATCAATTGCTGAACGTAAAAGTTCGACTGGTTCGCTGCAACCGCCTGAAAAAGGACTTCACCACTGCAGAAAAGCTGCTCAATGAAGTTCTCAAGGCTCGCGGTAACGACCTGCGAACACAGATTGAAGGTGCCTATGTCTTTCAGGACTGGGGATCAAACGGTGACAACAAGAAGTTTGTCACAGCGATTGCGGGTAATAAAGAAATCGGGTTGTGGGGTTGGGGAGGAATCGCAAAAAAAATTCAACAGCAGAAGAATTTCGCCGAACGGCCTGACCTGGTCGACAGCTTTCTCGATGCTCGCTACGGCGTTTCACTTTGTCGTTTCCGATATGGCAAGGAGCTTGCCCCCAAAGAAAAACAAAAGGCACTCGATGTGTGCGCGATGGAATTGGTTGGATCTTCTTCCATCATGAGGACCCTGCCTGATGACAAGCGCACCAAGTTCAACGAACTTTATCGCGATGTGATGCGAGAATCTGGCAAGCCAGTCACTGACCTGCCGCGGTCCGTTGACGCTCCGATGGAACAAACAAAAGCAAAAGAAACGATTGACTCCGAGGATAAAACACTTGAAACGGAAAAAGCGAAGCCAGCGAGTCAACCGGAAGCTGTCGCGCAGAAAAAGACACAAGAGCCGAAAAACAATGACGCCTTGGCGCTGACCATCTTCCTTCTGAGCCTCCTTTGTGGAGCAGGAGTCATTGGCTGGGTGTTTTTGAACGGTACAAAGAAGGGCACAAAGAAGACTGCGACGCCAAAGACGGCAAGCCGCAAAGAGGAACCATTCTCGTTCACTGGGATTGCCGTAGAAAAAACACAAGCGGGTTCCTTTTCTGCACCGATTGCCCCCAAGCCACGGCCGAAACCATCCGCTTCGGCTGGTACGGGGACAACAGCCGCTCAGCCGCCAGTCACGAAACCTGTGACGAAAACACAACCTCGAACTGAAGCAGGAACGGCCCCCGCCTCGAAGCCTCGACCGAAACCCCCGACCCCTCCTGCGGCGGAATAAAAAAGAAGCATCCTGGCATTGCTTGAGTCATTGCGTCGCCTGCGAAGAATGGGACTTATCAGTCCTGTGAAACCTATAAAACTAATCAACTGATGAAATAAAGGGACCCCAATGAAGACGTTTTTCCGCGATGTCTGCTTCGTCGCAGCCACGATCGTTGCGCTTCCGCTGAACTCGCTGTTTGCCATCGACATTATCACGAAAAAAAGTGACGGGAAGCGTGTCAACGGCAATATCTCCGCGATGTCAAAAACCGAACTGACCCTGAAAAAGAACCAGGGAGAACCAGAAGTTGTCAGTGCGAATGATATTGCTGCGATCGAGTGGGAAGGTGGCGGCGGTGAACTGAAACTGGGATACAGCGACGAAAATGGAGGACGATACGATTCCGCCACTCAACGGCTGCTGAAAGCAAAGGCAGACGCCAAATCGCCGAGTGATTATCTGAGGGGCGAGTTTGACTACATAATCGCGCGAATCGCAGCCAGGCAGGCATTAGCCGACCCGGAAAAGCGCCAGCAGGCGATTCAAAAATTGATCGCAGCTCAAAAAGGATACCCTGATCACGTTCGCTTTTACGAATCGGTATTACTACTCAGTCAGATTCAATTAGCCGAAAAGGATTTTGCGGGAGCACGTTCGACTCTGGAAAAATTATCTCAAGCCCCCTGGAACGACCTGAAGCTCGCCTCACGGATCGCAGAGTCGCGGGTGCTGGTCGCAGAAGGAAAAATTGACGAAGCAATCGCTGGATTTGAAGCGATCGTCGCTTCGGCAGGAGAGACTCCGGCCGATATTTCACGAAAATTCGAAGCCATGCTCGGACATGCACGAGGGCTGATTGCGCAGACAAAATTTGACCAGGCACTGAAGATTCTCGATGTTGTCACGGAAAAGGGCCCTGCCGAAGACTCCGCTGTACAGGCCGAAGCCTATATCCTGCAAGGCCAGGCACTACAGGGACTGGGACGTACGAAAGAAGCGGCTTTGGCCTATTTGCACGTCGATATCCTTTTCCCAAAAGAAGCGGGTTTCCACGCAGAAGCTCTCTATCAAATGAGCAATCTCTGGAAACTGGTACAACACCCGGATCGCAGTGCCGATGCGGCGGGGAAACTGGTTCAAATCTATCCCAATAGTGAATGGAGAAAGAAGCTGGTTGGGACTGAATAAGGGAATCATCCTGGTTCTGAAAAACACGTTACTTGAATGGATTCGAATACGAACAAACCGAGGTTCAGCCCGTCTGCCCCCTCGTGACAATCGCTCGTTCCTGCCATAATCCTCTGGCATCGGAAGCGATGGATACTTAGAATCGTAGAACCCGGCTGGTCGCGACTGGTGGGTTACGGATGACCGCTGAGACGAAGGAGTGTTTCAAGTGAAGGGAATGATAATGAACCAGACTGGTGTTCGTCGCCAATTTTGGCGTTTGGTTCTCGCCGTGCTGGTGGGATGGATGTCACTGGGAATCACACAGTCGGTCTCGTGCGCTCAGGACGATGGACGGCCAGTCATCCGGGACGACATCGGCCGATCAGGCGTTGATGGCACTCCCTCGGAAGTGAGAAAACAACGAGATTCACTGGGATGGATGATTCGGGCGTCAGGCATCTTTGGTTTTCTGATTATGCTGGTCGCGTTCACGATGGTTGCGATCATCACGATCATCGCCCTGCAACTGCGCCGCGACAACTATCTTCCTGCCTCGTTCATTGAAGAATTTGAACAGCAGCTTCAGGCGAAGAACTATCAGGGAGCCTATGAATCCGCGAAAGCGAGTGATTCATTTATTGGCCGAATTCTCGCCGCCGGAATGGGACGGCTGTCGCGTGGATATGACGAGGCTGTCGAGCAGATGCAGCAGGTGGGTGAAGACGAAACGATGTCGATGGAACACAAGATTGGCTATCTGGCATTGATCGGCTCGGTCGCTCCGATGCTCGGACTGCTTGGCACGGTTCAAGGAATGGTGATGGCTTTTCAAGTGATCGCAAATTCGTCAACGTCACCGAAACCCACGGAACTGGCAGATGGAATCGCGACCGCATTGTTTACAACACTCGAAGGCCTGGTCGTGGCAATCCCGGCAATTGTTTTTTACTCGTTATATAAGAATCGTCTCGCCCGGTTTCTCATGGAATGCGGATTCGTCGCCGAAAATCTGATGAAGAATTTTCAAAATATCGGAAAGCCAGCGGCACCTGCCTCGGTCAGTCGAACGGGTGGTGGCTCACCTGTCACGGTTCCAGCGGCCCCGCATTTTCATTGATCTGAACTGGGCTTTGTGATCTCGCATGGGCTTTATCCCTTGCCGCACAGCCGCTTAAACAGGCGACTGTCTTCGGGAAACATGCTGACAACGACGGAGCGTTGACATGAAAATGCGTAAAATCGAAATGGAGGTCACGGAGCCTGAAATGACTCCGGTGATCGACATTGTCTTTCAACTGCTCATGTTTTTCATGATTGCCATCAGTTTTGAAAATACGAAAGCGGACGAACGGATTAAGCTTCCCAAGGACACACTCGCTAAACCACCGGTGATCAAACCCGAACACGAACTGGTCTTAACTTTTGGATATCCTCGGCACGCCTCAGGCGAGCGCAGACAATCGAGGCCCGAAGTTTTCTATAACGAACGTTACGTCGATGTTTATGAGATTTTGCCAGACCTCGAACAGGAAAAGCGGGTCATCGAGCGTGTCCATGGACATCATGTGATCAACGACGTGACCGTTCTGATCAAGGCCGACTCAGAAATTCCGATGGGGCTTGTTCAAGAACTGATCCGAAAGTGTCAGGAAGCAGGCTTCAGCAAATTCTCGCTGCGTACTTCTTCAGAGGAGGCCTGATGATGAAGCTGCAAAATCGCTTTAGCGGGCCGACAAAAGTCGAAATCCCGATGGCTCCGTTGATCGACGTCGCCTTTCTGCTGCTGATTTTCTTCATGCTGAATCTGAAAATTGTTTCCCCTGAAGGAAGCTTTAATATCAATTTGCCCATCAGTGCTCCGACTGCTGCAGCGGCTGAAATCACCCAGTCGGAAATCAAAGTCGGTATGATTTCGGATCGTCAGGGAAATTTGATGCAGTTAACCTTGGGTTCCAGGAATCTTGGAAACGACGACGAAGCGTTCGATCGGCTGAACAAAGAGATCCTGAAAATCATTGGCCGACCGGGAAACCCATTGGCGAGGGATATTCAAGTTGAGATCGATGCCGATTACGAAACCCAATACAAGTATGTAGTTAAAGCAATTTCCAGCTGCACGGGCAGACTTGACCCAGTTTCCAAACAGGTCGCAAGATACGTCGAAAAAATCAAGTTCGCACCACCGCACAAACCTAAGGCGTGATGTTTGCCGCTGAAGAGACAGGGGAACCGTTTGCCACGTGACGTCATGGCGGTATAATTGGCCCCTTCCCCCTGATCATATGCAGGGAGCGCAACACACACAATGGTTTTTCCTAATGACAGCTTTGGCCGATTCTCGCAATGTCAGCGCGACGACAGAAGAATTGATTCTCGTACTCGATTTTGGTGGACAAACCGCCCAGCTGATCGCACGGCGCATCCGTGATCAGAACGTATTCTGCCAGTTGGTCAGACATGATCTTTCTCTGGAAAGGATCCGCGAATTGAATCCGAAGGGCTTGATCCTTTCCGGTGGCCCTGCCAGTGTCTACGAAACAAACTCACCAAAGGTCGATCCTCGACTTTTTGAATTGGGAATTCCTGTCCTGGGAATCTGCTACGGGCTGCATCTCACCTGCCAGCTGCTCGGTGGACACGTCACGCCGGGATCCAAACGTGAGTTTGGTAGAACCGAGTGCCGGATATTGCAGCCTGATCCTTTGTTAGCCGGACTCCCTCAGTCGAGTACGGTCTGGATGAGTCACGGCGACCACGTCGAAAATGCCGAGACTTCCTTCGTTCGGTTAATGGACACGTCAACATGTGCATTCGCGGCAGTCAAACACCGCGAAAAGCCAATCTATGGACTGCAGTTTCATCCGGAAGTGACACATTCGGAATACGGCAGCCTGTTACTTGCCAACTTCGTTAAGTCGGTATGCGGGTGCCATGGCACATGGAGAATCAGCTCGCTGATCGATCGTGAAGTGGCCTCCATTCGATCACGTGTCGGTAACAAGCGAGTGATCTGCGGGCTATCCGGAGGCGTCGACTCGTCTGTCGTCGCAGCGATTTTGTATAAAGCCATTGGATCGCAGCTTTCGTGCATCTTCGTCGACAACGGACTTCTGCGAAAAGGGGAATCTGACAAGGTCCGTGATCGCTTTCAGAATCATTTCAAGACGGACCTGCATGTTGTCGATGCAAAGGATCGCTTTCTCGATGAATTAAAAGGGGTCACTGATCCTCAGTTGAAGCGGAAGATCATCGGGCGAGTGTTTATCGAAGTCTTTCGAAAAGAGGCCGAGTCGATCCCCGACGCACATTTTCTGGCTCAAGGAACTTTGTACCCCGACGTGATTGAATCGGGTGCTGCTGCGGATGGTCCCGCCGCAACGATCAAGGCCCACCACAACGTCGGAGGCCTGCCTGAGCAACTGGGATTTGAGCTGATCGAACCATTACGCGACTTGTTTAAGGACGAAGTCCGTCGCATGGGACTGGAGCTTGGATTAACAGACGAACTCGTCTGGAGGCATCCATTCCCTGGCCCTGGCCTGGGTGTGCGATGTCTTGGTGAATTGAGTGCCCCACGGCTGGCGAAGTTGCGAGAAGCCGACGCAATTGTCATGGAAGAGTTGCGAACAGCTGGACTTTACCGGCAAATTCAACAGGCGTTTGCCGTCCTGTTGCCGGTCCACACGGTCGGAGTCATGGGAGACGGACGCACCTATGAAGAAGTTGTCGCTGTTCGAGCCGTTTCAACGGATGACTTCATGACGGCGGACTGGTTCCCGATGCCGCACGATGTCTTGCAACGGATCTCAACTCGGATCATCAACGAGGTTCGTGGAGTCAACCGGGTCGTTTACGATATCAGCTCAAAACCACCAAGTACGATCGAATGGGAATAGGGGTTTCAAAACTCAATTCCGTTCGTACGACCGAAACGATTTTGATTCGACGACGCGCGGGCCGTCGTCTGTTGCCAGGACAATCAAGGCTTCGATGCGATCACGTCCTTCGATCAGCTTAAGTCCTTGTTCAGGCCCGAGAACACAAATTGCCGTCGCCAGCGCATCGGCTGTCGTTCCGTCCTCCGCAACAACAGTCACGCTGCTTCGTTGAGTCAGACCGATTCCCGTTTGAGGATCCACGATGTGCGAGTACCTCACCCCCTTGATTTCCGCAAACTGAAATGCATCCCCGGATGTGGAAATTGCGATGTTTTTCAGCAGCAATAAACGGCTGACGGCCCCATTGGGCCGATCAAGTGGCGCAACGCCGACTTTCCATCCTGCCGTGTTTGGAGGTGCATCGCCGGCGACGATATCCCCTGCCACAACAACCAGCGTTTGCCGGTGTCCCTTTTCGCGAAGAAACTGACTTACGTTCTGGGCAATGAATCCCTTTGCGATCCCGCCGAAATCAAGTCGCATTCCCGTTTGCTTTAATTCGACCGATTGCGTCGCCTCGTCGATTTTGACAAGCTTCCAGCCGACACTTGCCTTAGCAATCTTGATCTCGTCGTCAGTCGGAAGAATTTTCTGTTTTCGAGCACGACGCCATATCTGCACCAGTGGCCCGACGGTGACGTCGAACGCACCGTTTGATTTTTCAGAAATCTCTAATGATCGCCGAATCACGTAAAAGAGTTCCGGGCTGACTTTGACAGCCTGACCTGACCCAGCCGTTTCGCACAGCCGCATTGTTTCGCTGTCCGATTTGTAATCGCTGAAAATCTGATCCAGTTCTTTTATTCTCGCAAACGCAGCTTTGGCCGCATCATTTGCGACGGTTTCTTCGGAAGCGTATAGTGTGATTTCAACAATCGTTCCGAGATGTGGTTCGGCAAATTGAAAGCGTTCCTGCGACCGAGCAGGCGCTGGAGTTGACGTCCAGATCAGGATAACGATCAGGCTCCCTAACCGTCTCCACTTTTGAGTTGCCATGCCATCCATCTGCTCTTACCTGCCTGTTTCACGTCGCGCGGCACAATTCGTCGTTTCGCTTGTTTGTTTTTCTTGTCTGTCGACATTGTCGAGAGCCCAAAACGATCTCGGAGATGCGAAGACCGACGCGGACATGAAACCGTACACTCAGAAGATTCGCAATACAGAAATCTCTTTTAAAATGGTTCCGATTCCGGGTGGTGAATTCGTGATGGGAAGCCCTGAGACGGAATCAGACCGAAACGAGGACGAGGGTCCTCAACACAAGGTGAAGCTTGAACCGTTCTGGATGGGCCAGACGGAAGTCACGTGGGACGAATTTGAACTCTGGTCGATTCGCCTGGAAAGAGCTCTGCGAGATTTCGGTAACGCTGAAATCGGTCCGCTGGAAAAGGCCGCCGATGCGGTGACGAAACCGACGAACCCGTACACCGACATGTCGTTCGAAATGGGAAAAGATGGTGGCTTTCCCGCGATCTGTATGACCCAGCACGCGGCAAAGACATACTGCGAATGGCTCTCGGCAAAAACCGGACGTTACTATCGGTTGCCGACCGAAGCGGAATGGGAATACGCCTGTCGAGCCGGAACGACAACCAAGTACCACTTTGGCGACGATGCGACTCAACTGGGTGAATACGCCTGGTTCGAGGGGAACAGCACAGAAAACGGTAAGCCCAAGTACCATAAAGTCGGGAAGAAGAAACCCAATCCCTGGGGTTTGCATGATATGCATGGAAACGTTGCCGAGTGGGTCCAAGACCGATACGAAGCCGATTTTTACGGAAAATTCAAACCAAACGAAGCCGTCAAGTTCCCACTTTGCCTCGCCGATGACGAATATCCTCGAGTGGCACGCGGCGGTGCCTGGGACCGCGGGCCTGCCGAATGCCGTAGTGCATCAAGGTTGGCTTCCGATCCAGAATGGAAGCAGCAGGATCCTCAGAACCCCAAAAGCGCCTGGTACATGACCGATGCGCTGTGGGTCGGATTTCGTGTCGTTCGGCCACTGCGAACGCCAAGCGACGACGAACGAAAGAATCTGAGGTTGGATGCTGTTGTCCCGAAAGGGGTCAAACCGCGAGTGACGATTGAATAGTTTTTTGCTCCGTTTTCTGCCGGGCGTTGAATCGACATGATTCAACGCCCACTTTTATCCGTGAACCTAACAACCAAGGAGTCGAGCATGAGTTCATCCGATCAACCCCATGACAGCGCATCGCGTCGTGACTTTTTGAAGACGTCGGCGTTAGTCGGCGCTGGTGCGGCATTGGTCGTGCCAACCGGCTTTAGCAGCAGCCTGTTCGCCAGCGGCGACGATACAGTCAAGGTTGGACTTGTTGGTTGTGGCGGTCGCGGAACAGGTGCTGCAGGTCAGGCTCTTTCCACAAATGGTAACGTGAAGCTCACCGCCGTCGGCGACGCATTTCCCGAAAATGCTCGTGGAGTCGTTGACGCGGTCAAGAACGGGCTCGGTTCCAAGGGTGATCGCGTTCAGGTCAAGCCCGAGAACATCTTCGACGGCTTGGACGCTTATCAAAAAGTGATTGACAGCGGTGTCGACCTTGTCATCCTGGCAACTCCTCCCGGTTTCCGCCCGATTCATTTTGAATATGCGGTCAAAGCAGGCAAGCACGTCTTCATGGAAAAGCCGGTCGCGGTTGATGCCCCTGGCGTACGACAAGTGATCGAAGCGAACAAGATCGCGAAAGAAAAGAAGCTGAAAGTTGGTGTTGGTCTGCAACGACACCATCAAGCCGGCTACCTCGAAACCATCAAGCGAATCAAAGATGGTGCGATCGGTGATGTCATCGCCATGCGAGCCTACTGGAATGGCGGCGGCGTTTGGGATCCTCGCAAGACCCGCGAACAATGCAGAACCGAAATGGAATACCAAGTTCTGAACTGGTACTACTACAACTGGCTGAGCGGCGACCACATCTGCGAACAGCACATCCATAACCTTGACGTCATTAACTGGATCAAGGGTGGTAAAGACAAGGAAGCGGCTTACCCCGTCAAAGCGAACGGCATGGGTGGTCGACAGGTTCGTATCGACAAGAAATACGGAGAAATCTTCGACCATCACTATGTCGAGTACGAATACGATGATGGCAGCCGCATGTATAGCCAATGCCGCCATATTCGTGGCTGCTGGGACAGTGTTTCAGAATTCGTGCACGGCACCAAAGGGAATTCAAACCCAGCGGGAAGCATTCAAGGCCCTGGCATCGACTGGAAATTCAGCGAAAAGCAGAAAGACCCGTACCAGGTCGAACACGATGACCTTTTCGCCGCCATTCGCAAGGGAACGGAATACAACGAAGGTGACAACGGCGCCTACAGTTCGATGACCGCGATCCTCGGCCGTTTGTGCACTTACTCAGGGAAAGAAATCAAGTGGACTGATGCCCTCAACTCAAATGTGAGTCTGGCCCCCAAGAGCTATGCATGGGATGCCGAGCCGCCAGTCAAAGCCAACGCTGACGGTGTCTATCCGATTGCAGTTCCCGGTCTCACACGAGTTCTCTAATCGATCTCGGTATTTCGAGCGGTGTATGATCTAAGACGAGGGCCCTATCAAAGCAGTTTGATAGGGCCTTTTCATTCCCTCGTCCAAGCTCCCGCCTTTGAAGTTGCGCTTTCCCTCGTTCCCAAGCTCCAGCTTGGGAACGCAACTCTTCGAAGCTCTGCTTCGCAACTGTCAGAGGTCTACCGCTGAATTCATTCAGTCAACGGTAGCATGCAAGCTGACTTCGTCCAACCCAAAGTGCCATTCGTTCAAATAGCCGAGAAGTGCGACCCCGAACTTCCCGCGTCAATTTTTTCCAGCGGACGATTCAGCCAAGGCCTTCTTGATGGCCGATTCCATTTCGTTTATGGAATTTTCTCCGAACCCGACTTCGTGAAACACGATCTGATTGTGACGGTCGATTACCCATAGTTGCGGAATTGTGTCAACCTCCAGTTCTGAAAGCGTCTTCGTCGCACCGTAGCCATTCGGCCACGGTATTTTCAGCGAAGATACGAACTTGCGACTCATGTCGATCGACCTGGAATCAAGTCCTTCAGAAGTCAGTCCGATGAAGACGACTCCCTGGTCCTGGTATTTGTTGTGTAACTCGATGACATAAGGCGTGACCGCGCGGCACGGCCCACACCAGAAGGCCCAGGCATCCACCACGACGACCTGACCGTCGGTTGTCGGCCCTGGACCATTAATCCAGCCAGCCGCTTCGATGCGAGGAAACTGACGGCCAATTTGGGGCGAGACCGAGGGAACCATCGCGGATCGAAGCAGCCAGGCAAAACCAATTGTCAAAAGACCAACAACACTGATCGCGATCAGAAATCCACCAGGACCACCGGGAGGAGGAAGCTCGTCTTGCATGAGGATTATAAGCCATAGAGTGCGGAATATTTTGATCGCAAATGAGCGATCAATGGTTCGTGAGAAAGAGATTCTCCCGTGACGACTTCGACAAGTCGCTTTGCCCGGAATCGTTTTCCATGGCGATGAATCTTTTCATTCAACCACCCCTTTAAGGGCTTAAAATGGCCTCGTGAAAACGCTTCATCCAGATTTCCCAGGTCCCGTCCTGCGGCCACGAATAACTGCGCGGCATACATGTTGCCGAGTGCGTAGGTGGGAAAGTAACCCAGCAAACCGGCACTCCAGTGGATATCCTGCAAACAGCCGTTTGAATCGTTCGGGACCGTCAGTCCAAAGTATTTGTGAACCTTCTCATTCCACACACCGGGAACATCGGCCGGTTTCAAATCGCCCGAAACGAGTTGCTGCTCGATTTCAAACCGAAGCATGATGTGCAGGTTGTAGGTCACTTCGTCTGCCTCAACCCGAATCAGCGACGGACGAACATCATTGATGGCGAAATAGAATTCATCCAGCGAGACGTCGCCGAGAGCTTTCGGAAAAGCAGTTTGAGCGGTGGGAAACAGATATTGCCAGAAAGATCGGCTGCGACCGACAAAGTTTTCCCACAGACGCGATTGCGATTCATGAATACCCAGCGATGTTGCCTGCCCAATCCCTAAACCAAAACTTTCTACGGGCAAGCCCTGGTCATAAATTCCATGGCCAGATTCGTGCAACACTCCGAAAAACGCAGAATTGAAATGATGATCGCTATAGCGTGTGGTCAGCCGACAATCGCCTGGTCCGATTCCGGTGCAAAACGGATGAGCCGACTCATCAATTCGACCGGCCTCAAAGTTAAACCCGATCGCTTTCGAAGCCCCTTCCGCCAATACGATCTGAGGCGTTTTGGGATAATGTCGTGACAGAATTTCAATGTGCGGTCGACGCGACGAATGCTGAATGGCCGCAACAAGTTTCACAAGCTCATCACGTAACGGCGAAAAGACGCGATGGACCTCTGCAGCCGTCATCCCTGGTTCGTAATCATCGAGCAAAGCGTCGTACGGAACTCCGTCTCCAAAACCAACGGCCTGAGCTTCTTCTCGCTTCAGACCAATCATCTTGTCTAACCACGGAAGAAAATCGTTGAAATTCGAATCTTCGCGAGCCGCAACCCAGGCCTGTTGCGATAACGTCGTAGTTCGAGAAATCTCTTCAACCAGACGCCTTGGCAACTTGGTCTGACGATCATAGGTTCGACGCGCCTCGCGAACGTTGACAGCCAGATCACCATCGGCGTCACCCAATTCACCGCTTCGCTCTAATTCAGAAAGCAATTCCCCAATACGCGGAGAAGTAGACCGCTCATGAGCCAGCCCGGCCAGAAATCCCAATTGCTCAGCACGATGAGCTGAGCCAAGTTTGGGCATGTAAGTTTGCTCGTCCCAACTGAGCACGCTGCCGCAAGAACTCAGCAAAGCCGCTTCACGAAGCAGTCGGGTCAATTCGGTATAAAGTTCATCCATGCGAGACATGAGTCCTCCTGAATTCTGTAACTGGCCTGCTGCATATTCTCACAGCCACGCACGACGTACAAGGACAACGCAAGATTCAAAGCCGACAGCACTATTCCATCGGCGCAATCTCGCATCGGTTCCACCGATTATTTGATCGATGGAATACCGATGCGTACCCGATGCAGATCGGTCTCGATGTTTCCTGTCACGTCTTCGGCCCCGGCCGAAATGATCCCGTTCTCAGGCTCTTCGATTGTGATTTCCCATTCTGTGAACCCGGGGGCGATGGGACGAGCCTCGCATCCGTTGACCACGACTCGACGGATTTCGCCGTTATCCGTCGATGTCCCACGGACCAGGCGCTGGCCGTTCTTAGGCGAGGCCACGAATGTAATGATTGTGTTCGGTGAGGAATCGTCGCGTACGTGTTGCGTTTCATCAGCACCGGCGGCCGGCGGTGGGACTGCGCCGGCAAGATAGCAGCGCCGGATCGTCGTGTTGCGATAGGCGCGGAAACTTTCACGAGTGTGGGACACACCGTAACGACAGCGATCAATCGATAGACCGTCGACCAATAGATTGGGGACGTCCGTCCGGAACGCCCAGGAACAATCCCAAATCCGTATGTTCAGTAACACGAACGGATGATCGCGATCGGGACCAACACCGTTAGATCCTTCGCCCAAGTCAATTCCGTAAAGCTGGGAGTGGGCTTCATTGTCCTGAAATCGGACGAAGGGAAGCTTGCGGATATCGATGGTCTCGCGATGTCCGCCTGTCAGCAGCACTTGTTTGCGGAGGTCGTCGGCCGGGGAAACGACCGCTTCGTAACGGAAGCCGTAGCGATCGCATTCGACAGCTACGTTCCGTGTTAAAGTGTTGAGACTGTTCGCCCACCAGAAGCCAGCGCCGGAATTGTCATCGAATGCCAGTGCTTGATCGGGTAAACGTTTCCCGGCGTACGATTGAACGGCCAGGTTTCGGTCCAGAACGTTCAGCGTCTCTGTACCGTCTTCCAGGAAGAATCCGTGGCCGACCGATTGGTAACCGACACAGTCGCGAACGACAAGTTCGTTGGTCCCGTGAATCGTGATCCAACGATTTCCACTATCCCAGATCGAAGCGCCCACAACTGAACTGCCTCGCATCGTCTGTCCAACCAGATGGAAATGGATCGGGTATCGACCTTTGACACCCTCCTTACCCAGGTGGCGAAACTCGGCATAGCCAATCGAGCCACTCGAGTGTCGGTGGTACATCGTGTGGCCCCGTCCCTGAGAAGCGTCTGCCGATTCGATAATGACGTTTCGGCTGAGGTTGGCAATTTCGCCTCTCAGCCCTTCCGGCATTGAATGAACTTCCGAAAGCGGGCGGTCGAGAGTTAACTCGGTCCCATCAATCGACCGTATGAACCTCTCTTCAGTGAAACGGGGAATTGACCCGACTCCCGGCCGAAGAGTCTCTCCTTGTTTGCGGACTCGGTTCGTTGCGGCAGTTACCAGCACACGATCCCCTTCACGCCAACCCGTCACGTGTTCGGCGAGTTGTACCACGGTGCTTCCAGGCTTTGGGTCGTCGCCGAGCTTGACCCATGTACGGCTCATCTCCGCACCGTGGAAGTCCATTCGGCCCCCACAACAGACAATCGCCGGGCACGATTCGGGGTTCATTCCCTTTATAGCGACCAACCGAATCAGTGCGGTTTTTCCCGCCTGAATGGGCTGCTCGGCGGAGCCGACCTCCAAAGCCGGAACCGGCTGATTGGGCAGCGGCATTCTCGGGTGATCGTCGCAGTCAAAGCCGTTCTCGCTGGCGTCATCGCCGGGCTGAATTTTGATCAGTCCGACATCAAGGCGCGTATCCTGGTCCGTCACGAATCTGAGCGTTCCAGAGACGTGAATTGAACGGATCGGCTTGTCAGATTGCAGGTCATACGAAACCACATGTTCAGACCGAACCTGCACACGGGCCTCGGCCGCAGGTACGACGCCGTTTTCCCAGGTTGACGCAGCTGACCACGACCCACTCTGTCGAGAGCGAATTAAACCAGAGTCGTCTGCTAACAAAGGTGCGACGAGGCTGAGCCAGGCAAGAAGGGAGACTCGAAGTTTGCTTGCGACCACAGTCGCTCCTACAAAATAACGCCCTGCCTTATTTCTTGACGCAACAGTTCAGGACTGCTCGATTGATCGCATAGACCGCACCGTCTGGCCCGATGACAGTGGGTGTGTACGCCTCACCGGTCGCCGCCGCCAGTGGAAGTGCTGGACTGAGCGTGTTTGTTGTGAAATCCCAACGATAGACGTTTCCATCCTCAGAATTAACAATCGCACATTTGTTAATCGTGTCAATCGCAGCGGAGTTCACACACCATTCGTGAACAGCCCGCGCACCAAATCTGGGGTCTGTTGTCGGGCCGAGGACCGTAATCACTTCTTTCATTGTGAATACGCCAGAAATTGGATCGACCTGAGTATCGTTTGGGTCGAGTACTGCCATTCGGTTAAGGCCGTCTCCGGGGGGACCAAAATCGGCGTAGTTGTTGTACTTCGTCAGGACAAGATACTTTGAAGCTCCTTGATACTGAGGGACCGCACTTGCCGGAACGATCGAAGCGGTGTTATCCCAGCCGAACGAACCTGGCGTCTTCAACGTTGTTAAATCGCCGCTGAAATGAAGTAGCCATCCCCGGTCGATCCGGGATGGAAACGGGTTTTCCAGCACACCAAAATAAACGTCACCGTCGGGACCCACCGTCGGTGTGGCAGAGCCGTCATCGGGAAGGCTCGCGTCGTTGCCGGTTTTGGGATCCTTCAATCGCACTTTTGCCTTTGTGGCAAGCGTCTTGCTATCGAGTGCCACAAGGTAGCCGGCACCGAAGTCACCGCTGTTGACAGCCACGTAGACCGTCGTGCCATCGACGCTGACCGCAGGTGCACAATTGTAAATAACTTTTTGCATCGACGTGTCCCCGGCTGCAGTAGCAGCCGTGACATAGCTTCCGACACCGGCGCTCGAGATTCGGGCCAGTCCACTGTTTGCCGGTGCGCCGGCCGCGGCGGCTTGTATGGTGTAACCGAAGTACAAATTCCCATCCGCATCGGCAGTGATTGGAGTCGAAATGAAGACGCTTTTATTAAAACTGGTTTGATTCGATTTATAGTTAGTCAGGCTAGTGTAGAAAGGGATCTGGGTTACGGCCCCCGTTGCACGGTCAGGGTTTGCCCTTAGATAGACCGTTCCCCCCGCTCCTGGGACAGCCAATCGCAGCCCGCCGGAGACCAAAGTCGGGCCACACACTGGAATCCAATTGTGGGCGGGTAAGATGTAGTCGGTCGTCAATGGGCTGGTCCATGCCGTCGAGCCGTCTTGCCCCTTGACCGCTTTCAATTGAAAGACGTTCGGATCGGATGTTGTCCCTCGCACAGTCACAATGACGGTGTTCTTGGCTGTGATGACAGGACTGGCGTAGTGGACATAGAGGTCGGCCCCGGTGAATGGCGGGTTCAGGTCGACCGGCATCGACCAAAGTACTTTCTGCGGAAGTTGAGACGCGACATGAGCCTGGCAGGTATGTTGCGGGTCGGCGCCGTAACCGCCCCAATACTGTGCGTTCGCCTTTTCAGAGACGACACCGGAAACGAACATCGTCACGAGTAACCATGCCTGGCCCCGTCCGAAAATTAACGTCTGCCGTTTGAATTGTCTCATCGCCTGCAACTCCCCTTTTTAGAAAGACGCGAATGACCGATCACGCGCAAACTCAGGTATTCCGTCTCGACAGTTGATGTCGCCGTGCATGACATGCGAGAAGGATCACGCCGATCGCGAAACAAATGATGCTGGCTGGCTCCGGTACGGATGATACGCTGACATTATCAATGTCAAAGTAACTGAAATCGTTTTGGAATCCGAGTGTTACGACCGTCGTCGTTGACGTCGCAGTCACATCGTAAACATATTCCTGGTAATCAAAAGCGGGAAGACTTGTGGCATCGTACAGAGTTGTCGAACCGAAACTGACGCTGAAATGATTCGGCGACGCCCCGTCTTCGTTCTTCAAGAAAAAATCGAGTTCGTAGGTCTGCCCAGGAATTGTCGCGATCGTCTGTGAAAGAAATGCCTGGCTGTTCTGCGGGCCAAAATAGGCGTTGTACGTTCCTGCGTAAGGAAAACTGCTATCGATTCCATAAGTCGTTGGATCAGATGTATTGCCGGAAAGCGTCCAGCCGGAAAAGTCGCCCGTCTCGAATCCACCATTGGTAATCAAATCTCCGTGGACGGTACTCATCCCCAGAGAGGCAATGGCGGCGAAGACGATTGCCATTAAACGAATTTGGCGTAGCATCAAAATTCCTTTCTCCAGCATCCATGACTGGCGTCGGGTTGGTTCGAACAAATCCTTGGCGAAATTTCATCGAATCAGATGAGAAATAAAAAACGATCCTCGTTTTTTGCGAATTCAATCAGGTTGGTGTGAAACCCCTTTCTATGATTCAAGAGGATATTGCACTGTCACCCGACGACCGATCCGGCAATTAGTGGCTGCGTATTTCACATTTCTGCAAATCGATATTCTTGATGGCCACGTCGGTCAATAATACCACGTGAGGTCAGCGAACGAGAAGAGCGTTATTTGCCAATACATTGTGCAACTTTCCATCAGCGAATGTGAGCGAGTGTTAACGGTGATGAGCCTGTCTGCCGAGATCGTACACACATGCCCGACCGAAGGTCTCTTCTTCTGCTGCTTCTTCTTCGTCAGCTCAACGCTTCGCTCACGGGAATCTTTTAACGAATAAATCTCGTGAGTGACCTGAGACTGCTGAAAATGCACGGCAATCGGATAGACTTTGTGTTGGTATTCATCCTCCGTTGAAAGCTTCGCCTTATGCCTGAATTTCAACTGGCCAATCCATTTCAACCCGCAGGCGATCAGCCGAAGGCGATCGAATCGCTCGTGCGAGGCCTGCGTGAGGGTAAAAGAGACCAGGTCCTGCTGGGAGTTACGGGTTCGGGCAAGACTTTTACGATGGCCAACGTCATTCAGCAGATGCAGCGTCCGGCGTTGATTCTTTCGCATAACAAGACGCTTGCGGCGCAGTTATACGGTGAGTTCCGTGAATTCTTTCCCAACAACGCTGTCGCCTATTTCGTCAGCTACTACGACTATTACCAGCCCGAGGCATATATCCCCCAGCGAGACATCTACATCGAAAAGGACTCGTCGATCAACGAAGAGATCGACCGACTGCGACTCCTCGCCACTAGCGCGCTGGTGAGCCGCCGTGATGTGATCGTTGTGGCCAGCGTCAGCTGTATCTACGGATTAGGCTCGCCTAAGGATTACCTCGAAATGATGGTGCCACTCACGGTGGGGGGATCAATCGACAGGGACGATCTACTTCGAAGACTTTGCGATATCCAGTACTCGCGAAACGACATCGCACCCGCTCGAAGTAATTTCCGCGTTCGCGGCGACGTCGTCGAAGTCTGGCCCGCATACGAAGAATTCGCCTATCGGATCGAACTTTGGGGTGACGAGATCGAAAAGCTATCGATCATCAATCCGTTGACCGGCGAGGAAGCTCAACGACTGAACGACATCTACATCTACCCTGCCAAACACTATGTTTTGCCGGAAGATCGGATTACGGATGCCACTCGTGAAATTGAAAGCGAACTCAATTCACAACTGGAAAAATTTCAGAATGAAGGGAAGCTGATTGAACGACAACGACTGAATGCGCGAACCCGGCACGATCTGGAATTATTGCGCGAGATTGGCTTCTGCCCCGGAATCGAAAATTACAGTCGAGCATTGTCCGGTCGAAAACCGGGCGAACCCCCATTTACATTGCTGGACTTTTTCCCGGAAGATTTCCTGCTGTTTGTGGATGAATCGCACGTCAGCGTCCCTCAGATCCGGGCCATGTTCAATGGCGATCACGCCCGCAAGACAACTCTTGTAGAACATGGGTTCCGCCTACCGATGGCACTCGACAATCGGCCGCTGAAATTCGAAGAATGGAACACAAGACGAAAACAAACCGTTTTCGTCTCCGCCACCCCATCGGACTGGGAAATCGAACAGACAGGGGGCGAAGTTGTGGAACAGGTGATTCGACCAACTGGCCTGCTCGACCCGACGATCTCGATTCATCCCGCACGAGGGCAAGTTCCGCATTTGCTGGAGCAAATCAAACAGCGGACGGCTAAGGGCCAACGAACGCTGGTCACAACGCTGACAAAGAGACTCTCCGAAGACCTGACGAAATATTTGACCGAAGAAGGGATCAAATGTGCCTGGCTTCATTCGGAACTCGATGCATTCGAGCGAGTCGAAGTTTTGAGAAGTTTGCGGGAAGGGAAATTTGATGTCGTCGTGGGCGTGAACCTGCTGCGGGAAGGGATCGACGTCCCGGAAGTCTCGCTTGTTGCGATTCTCGATGCGGATAAAGAAGGGTTTTTGCGGAGTGCCACAAGTCTCATTCAAACAATTGGCAGATCTGCACGTAATGTGAATGCCGAAGTCGTGCTGTACGCAGACCGGGTCACCGACAGCATGCAGCAGGCGCTCGATGAAACTGGCCGACGCCGTATCCTGCAGACGGAATACAATCAGCAACATGGAATTACACCGGAAACAATCAAAAAAGCGATTCGCCGAGGGATTGAAGAAGAAATTGAAGCGAAACGCATCAGCCAGAAAGTGATTGGCGTCGAAAGCGAAAGCCAGTACGTCACGCAGGAATACCTCAGTGAACTTGAAGCGGAAATGCTTGCCGCCGCCGAGTCGCTCGAATTCGAACGAGCCGCGAAACTGCGTGATCGAATTGTTCAATTGAAGCAACAAGTCGGAAAACCCGTACCATCGGATGACGAATCGTCAAATTCGAAATTGAAGGGAGGACGTGGGCGCAAAAGGAGTCAAAGAAAGCCAAACCCACACCGATAACAATTTACTCGACCAGAACTTACCACAAAGCTTTTGACGGGCGTTTCATTGGTTTGTTACACTGGCTGAACAATTACACATCCCACAAAATCCTTTCGACGGCCGATTGATCTGTGGAAAGCTCCCATGTATATCGAATCGAATCGCCAGCATCTCCCTCGGTATTGCGCAAATACGATCGCGCAAGATTTGAGGGGTAAGACGGGAGGATCGCAATGAGCGCCGAATCTGATGCCCCGACCAAAGCCATCGATATCAACCAGCCAATGAGTACGCTCGGGAAATACCAGATTGAGCGGAAGCTTGGTCAAGGTGGCATGGGAACCGTTTATCTTGCGCGAAATACCGATCTGAAGAAGCTGGTGGCACTCAAGGTCTTGCCCCGGGACAAAGCCAAGAATCCAATTCTCGTAAGGCGATTTAAGGCAGAAGCTCAAGCGGCAGGACAACTCGAACATCCGAATATTGTTTCGGTCTACGATACCGGTGAAGCGGACGGCTTCCTTTATATCGCGATGGAATACGTGGAAGGGATCGACCTTTTCGAGCAGGTGAAACGCCGAGGGGTTATTCCGGTCAAGCGCTCGATCGAGATCATTAAACAAGTGGCGTCTGCACTGCAACACGCTTTCGAACATAACATTGTTCACCGCGACATCAAACCGTCGAATCTTCTGCTGCGACACGATGGTGTCGTGAAAGTCACAGACCTGGGTTTAGCCCGATCAATCGATGATACGCTCGAAACCAATATCACTCGGGCAGGAACGACGGTCGGAACGGTCGACTACATGGCACCCGAGCAGGCGCGTAGCAGCAAATCGGCAGACGTGCGAAGCGACATCTATTCGCTCGGATGCACTTGGTATCAGATGCTGACAGGCGAGCCACCGTTCGCAGAAGGGAGTTTGACGAACAAACTTCAGGCACACGCGATCAAACCCCTGCCCGACCCCCGTGAAAAGAATGAAAATATTCCGGAAGGTCTGATCGCAGTTTTACAACGGATGACCGCAAAAAAACCGGCTGATCGCTATCAGACACCTGCGGAATTACTGGACGATCTCGCGAATTCCAAATTGACAAAAGCGGCGTTCTCAAACGAAATCTTCAGCGACCTCAGTGACTATGATGTCGATGCCCTGCAGTCGGTTGAGCAGGAACTCGACGAAAGCGACGACGTCGATCCGGCAGAGGAAGAACGCCCGAAACGACGAAAGTCTCGCGCCGCTGATGACGAAGGACGCGACGAATCGCCAACGGCGAAGAATCGACGAAAAACCCGTTCACGCGTCGAGCAGGATGAAGATTCCGAAGAAGCATCGGACGCTTCGCCTCGCCGAAAAAACCGCAGCACGACTCCGGACACCAATCCTGATGATGAGACTCAACCGATCAAGTCTCGACTCAAGCCATCACCCAAGCCTCGTTATGATGACGACGAAGATGATGACGATCAGCCGCGAAGTTCACCAAAACGAATAACATCAGCGACCGACGATGAGGAAGCGGATGAACCGTCGCCTGCAAAACGCAAACGTAGCTCGAGCGTCCCCGAAGAAGAGACTGCTCCGAGATCAAAATCCGTAAAAGGGGGATCAAGCGCTGAAGGACGTGAAAGCAACGCCGCGAAACATGCTCCTAAACCTCTTCCCCCCAAGCGAGAGCCGGTCGACTCTTCGAATGACAATCGGATCAGATTCAATCTTGAACCACTGAAGTTTATTGGAATCGCAGCAGGAGTCCTCGGGGCCATCGCAGGACTCGGATGGCTGATTGTTCAATGGAGTGGCCAGGTTGAAACCGCCAATAATCCGTTCGCCCACCAAACCGTGCCGTCGCAAGAACCCGTGGTCGTCACACCGCCGGTGATCAAGCCACCGGATAATAAAGATAAAGACGCAGACGCCGCTGTTTCGGTGACCGTCGTTGAACCCGCGAAACAAGGACCATCGGTTACGGATCGAGTCGGCACCAGCGAATACGATATCACAAAACAACCGTTGCCTGGTTGGGCCACTTCTGCGTCAACTGATCCGGCTGATCTGCCTGTCTTCACAGCTGGTCCTGGCGTTCCTTCTGCAACTCATTTCACAACTTTGGATGAGGCCCTGCTTGCCACCGAACGTGCCGGTGGAATCGTCAGGTTAATCGGCAACGGACCGTTTGTTCTGAGTCGAGTTGAGATCTCAAATGCCAAAAAAATTGTTGTGACCGGGGCAACGCCTCAGGATCAACCGCTTGTCATTGTCCGATCTGGTGAAGCAGGCTCCTTGCAGGGATTCGCGGTCAATAATGGAATGCTGGAGTTACGTGGTCTTCATTTTGCTCTCGATCGCTCGACATCGAATGACTCAACGCAAACAAAGATCATTTCTGTAGCGGATGGTCAGTTGTTCGTGAGAAGGTGTTCATTTACGGCAAATGGAAACGACGTCACCGATGCCATCGCGATCGAATTTACCAGCAAACAAGATTCACAGAATATTCCTGTGATTGAACCCCATTTGCTTATGGACCATGTCACCATACGGGGAAACGGTTTAACCGGACTACAAATCAATCGAACGATGGCAGACGTCGTTGTTCAGGATTCGCTGTTCGTCACAGGGACAGCTCCTGCGATCAGCGTCGCAGGCAAGCTACTTGCCGGTCTTGCCGAGATGGTCGACTCCAAGCCTCGGCGAGCGATTCGGGTCATCAGATCGACTCTGTGCGGTCGAAAGCAGGTTTTTGAGCTTTCAGCGGAGAACACGTTAAAGCCCCCTTCGACATCAATTTTTCTTCAGGATTCGATTTGCACAGCCGAAGGGACCGGCAACAGTGCTGTGATTGTGTCAGCTGTTCATTGGCCGATTGTCACATCCACAACAGCGGGATGGCTGACCAATTTAAACTGGTCATCAAAATCTTCGCTCTACATCGGATTTGAACGACTTCTGGACCTGGTCAAATCCTCATACGAAGTTCGCACGCAGGAACAGTGGCAACGCGTTTGGCATAACTACGAACCAGCCCAATTTCAAAAATTTACCTGGCAGGAATCGGTCATTTCCGATGTCAGTTCCGTTCAACCACAAGACTTCGACACGGCAAAACTCACCTTTCGAGAAATGAAGACTTCCAAGGGTCACATGCCCGGATGCATGACCAGTCAACTGACCGTTCCTGGCATTATTTCTCAGCCGCGAATTACCGCACTGGGCCTTCGACCGAAGCTTCCCACAGCCGTCTTGAAACCAGCAGACAATCCACCAACGAGAAAAGTCAATCTGCTGAAAGAGGATCTCGGGGTCATCCTCAACAAGAACGATTGGCAAAACGACACCGTGTTTGAAGCGATCGGCGCTGGTGTGCATACGATGCAGCCTGCGAGAATTATCGGCAAATCACTGAAAGTCGTCTTCAGACAGGCAGATGGACAGCCACTGAAGATTCTGCCCAAAGTTCCAGATGCAAAATCAAGAACAGAAAATGCCGGGTTATTTACGATTGAGAAAGGAACTCTTGAACTGCAATCGGCCTTCCTTGAAGCACCTCAAACCCCGAAAGGTGGCGCTGCAACCCCGTGGCTGATTTATGCGAGAAACGCGAATGTGATCTTGCGTGGATGCCAGCTGAGTGGTCCCGCACTGCAGGATCTGGAT
Organism: uncultured Schlesneria sp.; assembly: GCA_903899985.1. Lineage (GTDB taxonomy): Bacteria > Planctomycetota > Planctomycetia > Planctomycetales > Planctomycetaceae > Schlesneria. Next base: position 43,767 of record CAIULL010000121.1, on the reverse strand, counting down.
CAACATCTGGGACTGATCGAATGGTCCACGACCAATGTAAACACACCAGTCACGGGCGTTGAACCAAATTTTTTGTCGGTCAACGATTCGTTGTTAATGAGTACCGGCGTGGGAATTCGTTTGCAGTCGGCAACGGGACGCCTCTTTATACGTAATAGCATTGTGGCGATCCGCGGTTATGGGATTGATCTTCAACCAATTCGGACCGGAACAATCCTTTTACCGGTTGTCGACCTGGAACATACAACGTTTTCCACAACGAAAGCCGCGATTCGCATCGAAGCGTCACCGGGCAGCGATCCCATCACAACCCCCATGCGGATTTTTGCGGACTCGTGCGCAATGGTGGCTCCTCTCGAATTCAAACCCGGCGAGGCATCCGAATCCACAATCATTGAATGCGCCGGCCCTGTCCTTGAGCAAACGCAGGTCGCATGGTGGGGAACATCAAATGGATTTTCTAAAGAGCTGAAATCGTTCGTGGTTCAATCCGGTAAAGAGCCTGTCACAACGGCAGCAGGTTGGTCAAACACCTGGGGCGAACCAAATGACGTCAGGCTACTGACAGGTTCTAAAGGTGTGCTGCTCAGTAAAGCCTTGCCGAATAAATGGACTCTATTGAAGCCCTATTCCTTTCTTCTTGACCTTCATTCACCCAGCGCAACCTGGGCCGAAGGGGGGCGTCCGATCGGAGCTGACATACGCTCGGTCGAAGAATCCATCGTTGCCAAAAGGGCTTCCAGCGACAAACAGCCGGCAAACGGCCAACCAACGAGACCATCTGCGTCCCCGACCGTCGGCGGGAAAAAGAACGTCGGCTTTTAGTCCTGAATTCTTATGCCCCAGCCTGCCCGTCTTCGGCCAGGGTGGGCTTTTATCTGGGCACAGAAGTAGGCGTCTCCGAAGCAGTCCGACGCTGCGTTACAGCCATGATGAATTCAAAAAATCGGACGAAGCTCGCGGTCAGTTTCCATCTCGCTTCAGCCAGTCATCCACTAATCGCTCAAGGACATCCAGCGGTACGGCACCGTTTCGAAGCACGACATCGTGAAAATCACGCAGGTCAAATTTTGCTCCGAGTTTCTTTTCAGCCCGTTGACGAAGTTCTTTGATTTTCAGTTCGCCGATTTTGTAGGCCAATGCCTGTCCCGGCCAGGCGATATATCGGTCAATTTCGTTTGTGATATCAAGTTCACTCTTCGCCGCATTTGCTTTGAAATAATCAATCGCTTGTACGCGCGACCATTCTTTTGAATGCATCCCCGTGTCAACGACCAGGCGAACCGCCCGCCACATTTCATAAGTAAGCTGGCCAAACTTCGAATAGGGGTCGTCGTATAGCCCCATTTCATGGCCAAGACTTTCACTATAAAGTCCCCAACCTTCGATAAATGCTGTGAAATGAGTGTGTTTCCGAAACTCCGGGAACTCATTCAGCTCTGTCGCCAAAGCAATTTGCAGGTGATGACCTGGCATCGCTTCGTGAAGCGACAAGGCCGCGATTTCATATTTGGGTCGCGTTTCCGGTCGATAGAGATTGACGAAATACGTGCCTGGACGCGATCCATCGGCAGACGGCGGTCGATAATACGCCGTGGTCGTGTCAGGCGCCATGTGAGCTGGAATCGCTTCAATCCCATAACGAATACGGGGCAATTTCTTAAAAATCTTGGGCAATTCCGGATCAGCCCGTTTGCCGAACGCAACGTAAGCATTCATCAGATCGCCTGGATCAGTGAAATAAAACTGAGGTGCCGTCCGTAAGTGTTCGAAAAATTCGGTGAGTGAACCGGTGAAACCAACTTGCTGTTTGATTTGTTCCATTTCATTCCGAATGCGTTTTACTTCAGACAGCCCAATTTCATGGATCTCATGCGGCGAAAGTTTTGTGGTCGTATGTTTTCGAGCGAGGAATGAGTAAAAGTCTTGACCGCGCGGCAATCGCGAGGCTCCAACGTCCTTGAGACATGCAGGAAAATATTCGCGTTCGAAGAATCCTAAAAACTTCCGGTAAGCGGGGACGATCTTCTCGCGAATCGCGGCCTGGGCCTCACGCTGCAATCGGTCTCGGTCTGCCGGCTCAATCTCTTGTGGAAATGACTTGAATGGCTTGTAAAACAGGCTTGTGCTCGGTTCCTCGACGATCTGACGCTTGATCTGAGCCGGAACTCGCTTCATGACAATCTGTGGCTGGACCATCTTTGCTTCGACACCCGCTCGCATCAAAGCGATCGTCTGGTCCATGTAAACAGGAAATGCTTTTAATCGCGTGAGCCAGTCTTCATAGTCTTTGACGGAATGAAACGCGATGGCGTCGGCGAGTGAATTCTCATCCTGAATCCCCTCACGTTGATTCAGCGGGACCAGATGCCACTGGAACAGGAACTCTTCAAGATCCACTTCCAGCTGCCGACGGAACAGATCCAGATTCAGCTGATCGGCCAGCGAAAGCTTCGTCGAATCGATCTCGGACAACTGACCGAGCAATACTCGCTGGTGTTCGTTTCGACGTGAGATCGCCTGCAAACTCAGATCTGTCCAACGGTCATTGTACCTCTGATCCCCCAGGTACGATGCCATTGTCGGATATTCTTTCAGCTGAGCTTGCCATTCTGTTTCAAACAGCTTGTGCAAGCTTTCGGTCGGCGATTGCGACCGTGCGATCGCAGGAATCAGCAGAAAAACCAGGGACGAGGAAAGCAGATAAAAGCGCATGCGGAAAATCCGTGAGTTGCTGAACGGAACAAACTCGCCATATGTTACAAACATTCGTAGCGAGCATGGAGGCGCGGCCAACAATTCCATACGGGACCAGACATGACCAAGGCAACTCGAACCCTTCATCATCAGCGGTGGCAGAATGTTGTCGAAGTTGCCACAGGCTGGTGTGAATCGAACATCCTTCCCTGTGTGGCGATCGTGACGGGAACAGCCCAGACGATCTCAGCGCAGTTGCATGTCGGTCGACAGCTCGCTGATCAACCCGCACCATTGAGTGAAGATGCCATTTTTTTGATCGCCTCTATTACGAAGCCGATCGTCGCGATGGCCGCATTGAAACTGATCGAGAAAGGTCATCTCACACTGGCGGATCGAGTTGTCGATTTCATTCCCGCTTTCGGTCGCGAAGGGAAATATGGGATCGAAATCAGGCATTTGCTGACGCATACGTCCGGGCTGCCTGACATGCTGAGCGACAATCTTGAACTGAGACAATCCCACGCAACACTTGGCCGGTTCGTCGAACGGACTTGCCAGGAAGCACTGGCCTTTCCGCCCGGCCGAAGTGTTCAATACCAGAGTATGGGTTTTGCCGTTCTAGGAGAAATCATTGCACTGGTGACGGGCAAAACCTGCGCTCAATATCTTCATGACGAATTCTTTCAGCCGCTCGGCATGAATGACACGTCCTTGGGCGCAACCGACGATTGGTTCGTCGGCCCGACACCTCGTGCGTCGCGGATTCCCCACGCGATTGTTCCGGAAGCGCATGCGAGTGGCACTGATTGGAATTGGAACAGTCGTTACTGGCGACAACTCGGTGCCCCTTGGGGCGGTCTGTTGACCACAGGAAAGGACCTGGCGAGGTACGCTCAGTTCATGCTGCGCAGGGGAACAACTCTCGACGCAAGCCGGCTATTGTCACCCGCAGCAATCGATGCAGCCACTCGAAACCAGCTTGAGTACATGCGTGACGTTCCTGACGAAGAAAGGCGATGTCGCCCCTGGGGTCTCGGTTGGCGATTGAACTGGCCCGCACATAGTGCCAACTTCGGTGACCTGCTTGGTCCCCGCACGTACGGTCACTGGGGCGCAACAGGAACCGTGCTTTGGATCGATCCGGATGCAGGCGTTTTCGCGTTGATCCTGACAACCCTGCCTCAAGAGCCATCAGGTAAGTATCTGGCAAGACTCTCAAACGCCGTCGCGGCAGCCTGGGAATAATCTCGTGCTTTACACAAGCTGCGGACTGAATGTGCCACTGCTTGCCCGTCTTCGGTCAAGCAGTGCTCTTCGACAGAAAAAAGAGAAGGCACGGCTTCTCTGAAGACTCCTGAGCAGTGGCACAGCCCCTTAATGTGCGTTTGATAAGGACTCACCCGATACCAGAATTGTCCGATCGAAAGCCAATCACTCGCCGAATTTCCACCGGACTTGTTCGACCCTCGATCATCGCAGCGATCGCTCGTTGACCGAGACTCAGAAACCCACTTTTGCGTGCGATCGTTTCAATTTCCGCAGCATCGTCTCGCTCGATGATCGCCCGGCCGACGTCTTTTGAATCTGGACGTAATAATTCCGCGAGTAAGACTCTGCCCCGATAGCCGGTTCCTGAACACCGCTCACATCCCACGGGAACGCGTGCTCGTGATATTGCAAATCCATATTTGGACGTCTCGTCCTCTGTCCAAACAGCACAGTCGCACAAGCGGCGGAACAATCGCTGACAAATGATCGCTCGCAGTCCCGTCCGAATCAAATAGGGCTCGATCCCCATGTCCCCCAGACGGCTGATCGCTTCTGCAGAACTTCCCGCATGAAACGTCGACAGCACAAGATGTCCGGTCAGACAGGCTTGAAACACGGTTTCAGCGGTTTCTCGGTCCCGGATCTCACCAACAAGAATCACATCGGGGTCCTGGCGCATCAACGATCGCAATCCTGTGGCATAGTCGAAACCAGCGGTTCGATTAACCGGTGATTGCGAAACCCCCGGCAAAACGGATTCGATCGGGTCTTCCAACGTGACAAGGCTTTTTCCCACTCCCGAATCACGCTGAAGTTCACGCAGGCAGGCATACGCCGTGGTGGTCTTTCCGCTTCCAGCAGGTCCCGTAATCAGGATCGCCCCGCCTGTCTCGTGCAGCAAGCCCAGCAGTTCAGGTAACAAATCGTCTGATAACCCCAAGTCTGCGGGCCAGCGAAATTGCTCTGAAGTGGCAAACAACCGCACAACACCCTTTTCCCCGTAGAGAGTGGGAAAGGTACTAAGCCGCATCTCCACTTCCGCCGAGGATTCACGGAGCCTTCCCTCTTGAGGGACATCGGTCCGATAGGTCAGCAATTCGGCCAGGACTTTCAGCCGCGCAATAATGTTCGGTGCAATTGCCCGTGGATATGCGGCAACCGATTGCAACACCCCGTCGATTCGCCACAAAACCTTCATTTCGGCAGCGTCGACGGCGAAGTGGATGTCACTCGCCCCCGCTTCGAAGCCAGATTTCAAAACATAGGCCACAATCTCTGTCACGTATTTCGGATCAGAGGGGACAACGGTGGGAGCGCCGCTGGCAAATCGATCGGCAAGACCTGGCTTACCAGAATTGTTCAAAATTTTTAGCTCCAACGAAGCTGGCCCTGCTTTCGCAGGGACAAAAGAATTAAGCGAAATGTTGCCGAACAGATGATCAACCTGAGACTGCGAACATCCGAAGTATCTGAATCCGCGATGCGATGATTGGAACCTGATGATATCAAAATCAATCTGAAGCGGAGACCCTGCCGGAATTTCCGCCGAGACATTGATGTCCGGCTGCCAAAGAACACAACAGGCCGGAACAATGTTCCGGCCTGTTGGGATTGTTGTAGCATGTCAAGCAAAGGCTGCTTACTTCTTAGCAGCTGGCTTGGCCTTTGGCGACTTGGTCGCTGGCTTAGCCTTTGGCGACTTGGCTGGCTTAGCAGCCTTGGTGGTGGCCTTAGCGGTTGTCTTGGCTGGGGCAGCTTTTTTCGTGGCCATAATCCGTGGCTCCTTTGGGGAAGAACTTCGGGCACCTGATCGGAAAACTTGCTGTCTCTCTTTGGCACCCATGCAAGAAAGACAACTCGAAATCGCGACACTCATTGAAGAGTGATATTTCGTCCTTGAAACTTAGTGCTCACCAACTGGGTCGGATGGTAGGTCTGTTCGAAAATTACGTCAAGCGGAATCTGTTGAACCACAAGACGTTGTCCAAACTGACCATTCCGCAACTGGAATACGCCTGAAACTGTCTCAGCGACGTAACTCCCCGCGACACCTGGTGACATCGAGTCATCAGAAAAAGAAGCTTGATATTGCGTTTTGAAACGCATCTCAGAACGACCAGATTGGCAAAATCGAGCGTCAATTCGCAAATACCGCATCGATTAACATTCCGAAATAAGAAACAGAAACCAGTCTTAAGACTGCAACTTTCGCCGACAGCAGAACGTCACCTCCGAATTGCTCCGGCGGTTCACGCCTCATGTTTCGGCACCAGAATCATCGGCAAGTGAAGCCTGATCGATTTGGTAAAATTCTCCGTTTACAACGATTATTTCGAGATTTTTATCGAATCGAAGTTGTTGCGGGGGTGAAGTGGGCTAAGAACAGTCACCAAGCTCACGGTCGACGTTGTATGGATGGAAGCCACTTGAGGTCACCAGATCACTCAGTCGCGTTGTCTCATGACAAGCCGCCGAGTATGCCTCTGAGCCGAAATGAAATCTCCTCTCATACCCGTCACATCCCTTCACGATACTGTCTTCCGTTTGCGGTAATCTTTTAAGGCGCTTTCGGTTTGGACTCCACCACCTTCCCCTCCAGCCAGGCGAGAGAAACCGTCGTGAACGTCAACGATTTTGAGCCGTCCTTTTCGAAGAAGACACCGATGTCACGGTTCGAAAGGAGAACCAGACAGGAGTAACCCGAGCCCCCCTGGTAGATCTCTTTCCGAAGCGGCCAGGACTGACCTTCGTCGTGGCTGATCCAGATGGTCAAGTGGTCGCGAGTCTTCCCGGCGGGGCTGCAGAAAAGCAGGCGGCTTTTACTGCCAGCATTCTTCTCCTCGTGCCACGAGTATCGCAGCACGCTTGCCTGACATACGGGAGTCTCAAGCGCCTCGTCGAGATAGACTTTCCCCCAGGACTCACCCCCATCGTGACTGACCGCCATCGCGCGGCAGTTCTTTCCGTGGTAAGAGCGCATTGTGTGAAGTATTCGTCCGTCGGCCAGTTCGACCACGGCAGATTCGTTGGTCCGGTCTTCCTCAATGCCTCCGAGTTTCCAAGTCGTGCCGTGATCGTCGGAGTACACGATGTGGCTGCGATAGGGATGTCCCGAGCCCGAATGATCGGAGTGGTTGCACGGGATGACCAGGCGTCCTTGATGTTTGCGAGCGATCAACTGGATTCCATTGCCGGGACCTGTGGCATACCACCGCCACTTCTCGTGACGCACGTCGCTAAGTTTTTCGGGTACAGCCCAAGTCACACCATCATCGACGGATGACGTGACATAAACGTGACGCACGTCTTTGCTTTTACCTTCCATGATGGCTTTTTCGTCGTCCGATCCGAGATTCCATGTCATGAAGAGCCAGACTTTTCCGGTCTCACGATCGACGACCGGCGCGGGATTACCGCAGGTGTTTTTGCCATCGTTCCAGACCACCTGAAGATCCCCCCAGGTTTTGCCGTCGTCGGTGGAACGCTTGCAGACGAGGTCAATATCACCGCTGTCGCCCCCCGTCCGGCCTTCGCAAAACGCGAGGAGAGTCCCTTTGGTGGTGGCGATGACCGCAGGGATACGAAAGACGGGATACCCCTCCGACTTCTTTGTAAAGACATCGGTTTCCGAGAGCGGACTGATCCCTCGTCTGCCCAGTTGCTTTTCGGACTGCTTCAAGCCGCCTGAGGCATCTCGGTTCGGCTCAACGGCCTTCGGCACGGACGGTACCCCATCGTCACGTCCGAACAAGTGGCGATTCGCAGTTGCGCTATAAATGATCGTGGCGACAAACGCCACAACGAGCGCAGCGGAAACGTTTCGTGTCATGTTGTTCCTCCGATTGGCTTAATCGTCAAAGATTCGTCGTGGGATTAGCAAGTGGCATAAAACTCGAATGCTACATTGTCAGCGTCATTGCCGAGAACCGAATCCCGGGGATTTCCACGATTGGGAACGTGAAAGAGCATTCCCCTCGGCGGCTGGCGTGCCGTTCGTCTCAGGCCAACGAGAAGAACTCAAGAAAACACCATTTTTGGACTATTTATCGGGCTTATCGCCTTTTCTTCGCCTGACTTAGTGAGGCCTATCGCGTACAGCTCTGATTGGTGTCAGGACTTTTCTTTTGCAAACCCCGGCGCAAGAATCGATGACCCTCGTTTTGAAATGGATATCGTGCCTGAGGTTCGGCCCTTTTGGTTGCGTCTACACACCAACATTGCGATATTCATTTCTTGCCAATTGTCTAACCGTGTGGAACACATGTATCCAACCTCTGCTACCCTTCTTGAACGCGTCCGCCAGCGAACGGATCGCGCCGCGTGGAATCAATTCGCAGCGCTTTATACGCCGTTTCTTTATCACTGTGCACGCACGCTGGGACTCGCTGACTCCGATGCCGCTGATGCGGTGCAGGATGTGTTTGTGTTGCTGCTTGAGAAACTGCCAGATTTCCAATATGCCAAGGACGGGTCGTTTCGGGCGTGGCTGCGAACAGTAACCGTGAACAAATGCCGTGAACGGTTTCGCAAGCGACAGGAAGTCGCCATTGGCGGTTCCGACTTGACTGGAATGGATCAAATCCAGGCCAATAATACGGATGCACTTTGGGATACCGAGTACCGACAGTATCTCGTCGCCCGGGCGTTGGCATTTATGCAATCCGAATTTGAAACGACGACATGGAAAGCGTGCTGGGAGACAACGGTCAAAGACCGGCCGACAAAAGATGTCGCCGCCGATTTAGGTATCACTATCAATGCAGTCTTCGTCGCCCGCTCACGAGTGCTTCGCCGTTTGCGGGAAGAACTGGGCGATCTCGTGGAGTTTTGACAGTTTTATTGACCATCGCGCGGCTGTGAAACAATGCGCAGAATTTGGACCACGGGATAAGTCCACTAATTTCGTATTTGTCGTCACCGATTTTTTTGGCCGGCTTCATGGGGCGAAATTTGGATTAAAGTCCGAGTTGTTTAGCGGCTGCGTCTAGCCGTGACGCTGATCCACTAGATTGGCCGCGAACGACGGTTGGTTGCGCGGCTTTCTATTCTTTTTTTCTTCGCTCGATTCACTCGCGTGATTCAATCGTCAGGACGCGGTATTCGTAATGGACATAAAATTCAAACGCTGAATCGTCAGTTCCAACGGCGAAAATCCGATTCCTGCCATTTCCGCGATTGAAAAAGTGAAGGATCGCTCCCCGGTTGGTCGGCGTGCCGTTCGTGAGATGCCAATGCGAATCTCTCAAGAAAATGCGGCTTTCCAACTATTGTTTGGCGTCATCCCCATTTCTTTGACTGATGATCCTGATTGGCAACAGTTTTGTTTCTGATTTCCCACCGCTGCCTTTGTGATTTGGAATGCCAATCTCATCCGTATTAGCAAGACAAAAAAACCTGTCAGGGAAATCTGAAAACAGATTTTGATTTCGGGCGAGGTTCTAAAACTGGTATTGGGCCGACGTCGTTATTCAAACCTGACCATGGCGGATTCAGGCGATTGGAATCGCCGCCTGCGTTCCAGTTTCGGCTTCCCTCCCAGAGCTTCAGAAATCCAAATCTTTTTTCCGGATGACTTATGGAATTCCTCAGAAAACAAAGACAGGTTTTTTACCGTCGGCGCATATTGAAGAATAACTAGAAGAAATTGGTGACCTTTTGCGGTTGTTGAAGTTCGATTCGACAGCGTCTGAGTCCCAAATCCTCTGACGTGAAGTAGATTGGTTTCGAATCCACCACAGGGTTAAGATCACGACCGAAAGGAGCATTATGATGTCCGATTCACCTAAATGTCCCTCGATTGAACAGCTTGAGTTGCTGAATGTTGGCCGACTCCCAAAAGCGGAGGCCAGTATGCTTGAAGAGCATCTGCTGGGATGCGAATCATGCACCCAGCAGACTGCTCGGATACAAAAGGAGGACACCCTTGTTGCCGTGATGAAGCAAGTGGGGACATTCCGGCAGTCCCAATCGCCCCAAGAGGAATCTCGGATTGACCGACTGATCGAATCTGTTCGCGATTTAAGAACGGAGCAGGCCGACGTAACTCTTCCCGACCCAGTCCCGAAACACAACATCATTCAATCGAATCGTGACGATGACGTTCGCGAATTGAGCGATTTGTGGCAACCTTCTCAAATGGATGACGAGATCGGCCGCATGGGTGAGTACCGCATCCTGAAGTTGCTTGGTTCTGGAGGAATGGGTGCTGTCTTTCTCGCGGAAGACTCGAAGTTGCATCGATTAGTGGCGTTGAAATTGATGAGACCGCGTGTCGCTGCGCGCCCCGATTCGGCAGAGCGATTTTTGCGAGAAGCTCGCGCCGCGGCCGCAATTCGGCACGATCATATTCTGACAATCTATCAGGTCGGAGAAACTGCCAAAGTACCGTATCTCGCGGCAGAGTATTTAGAAGGTGAATCGCTCGAAGATCGACTAAGGCGGAACTCGCCGTTACCAACAAGTGATGTGCTGCGAATCGGTCGTGAGATCGCCGAGGGGTTGATCGCCGCTCATGAAAAGGGATTGATACATCGCGACATCAAGCCTGCTAATGTCTGGCTTGAGAATCGAGCGACTTTGCCAGATCGAGTGAAACTGCTCGACTTTGGCTTGGCCCGATCGGTTAATGGGGACTCAGATTTGACGTCAACCGGGATGATACTGGGAACCCCGTCTTATATGGCACCGGAACAGGCAAGCTGCGAGATTGTCGACGTGCGTGCCGATCTGTTCAGCTTGGGTGTCGTCCTCTATCGCATGACGACTGGCAGATTTCCGTTTCCCGGCACACGAACGATGGAGATATTACAGGCGCTCGCGACTGTGACACCAGCTTCGCCCAGTTCCATCAATTCTGATATTCCACCAATGTTGTCAGGATTAATTGATCAGCTGTTGGCGAAAGACAGGGAACGTCGCCCTGCCACTGCGGTGGAAGTCGCTAAGAAATTGGCCGCAGTCGAAGCGGCGATTTCCGAACGAAAGACTAATACTCAACCGCGCAAACCGGCTCCCTCAACACCACGTAATCGAAGTTTGATGGCTGGTTTCGTGGTGACTGTTCTTTTGTGTGGTATCTGGGTCATCGTCAAAAATAAAAAGGGTGAAGAGATCGCGAAAATTAACGTTCCAGACGAGGGCGTCGTCATCGTTTCCGCGACGGGAAATGATGACGGAATACACGTCGCTCCTTCGACGAAATCTGAAAATAAAAATAATGAAGTACGAGAAATCCCACGCCTGGACGTGTCCGATGCGTCGAAAGCAGTTCGACCTGAAATAAGCGTCGAAAGAAATTCGAACGATGAAAACAAACTGAGCGAAAGTGGTAATCTGGTTTTAAGCGATCTTAAGCCTGGGCCGATTTTTGACGTTCTACCTGGGTTGATACCTCGACCGGCTCGACTTCCTGGTTTGCGTCGTTGGCAAGTGACGACGGTCTCTCCAATGCTAGGCAGTCGTGTGATTCGGATTTCGTCGGGGCTGATCTATGTTCAAGATGGACCAACGCTCCGAACGTATGATGCGACCTCACTACAATTGCGCGGGTGGCGGAAATGGCAGAACGGTAACAGCAGCGGACTATCGGACGTGTCTCGTGACGGACGATTATTGAGTTACGATGATCAGATCCAAGGTTTAAATGGCGACACGACATCGATCTCCGGGGAAATAATGTGTGCGGAATTTAGTCCTAACGGCGAACTTGCAGCCGGTTGGACATTTGAAAATGGACGCCGAAAACTGAAGATCATTTCTCTGAAGAATGGAAAGACCGTGCTGTCACAAGGCGAAATCGTCGGCGGCACGCACACCCTTGGGAAGAGCTGTGAGTGGAGCCCCGATAGTCTTCGCGTCTGTTTGCTCGAACCAGATCGAAAAACGCTTCGAATATTTAATCTTGACGGTTCAGAGGGGGTCACTTGGGACACACTACATTCGGAAGGCGTCGGTGATTTTGCCTGGAATTCGGCAGGTAACTGGATTGCGACTGCAGGAACGGACGGCGCCAGGTTTTGGAATGTCGAAGCTTCGCAGGAACCGAGTAAGCCTTCAATGACGGTCACCCCGGGTGCGGTCATTCCAGGTCAGACCGAAGGCATTGCATGGCATCCTGACGGGAAGCGGCTGGCAGTCTGTATGGTCAATGACGTGGAAGTGTTCGACACATCAGCGAAGTCCGTGGCACAAATGATTCCTGCCAGTTCGAGGAACCTCTCTGTGGCGTGGAGCCCCAATGGACACGAGTTGGTTTCGGTGGGATTTGACGGGCTGCATGTGTGGCGCGAAGATGGACGCTTAATGCGTTCATTGAATTCACTACATGCCGGTAATCGGCTGCAACACTTGGTCGCATGGAGTTCGAAAGGGCAACTGGCGACGAGTGATTCCGATAAGGTTGTGCGATTGTGGAGCGATCCAGAAAAATCGGAATCTCGAACCGAACCGCTTATTCGCGAAATCTGGCAACACGATTCGATCGGCGAAGAACTTGTCTGGAGTCACGATGGCAACTCTCTGGCGACAAGCCGCGTCAATCCTGAAGGATTGCGAATCTGGAATGCGATTGGTCAACCAGTCGGTGATCTCTACTGGGGACAGTTACCATTGGGCGCGACTTGGATGCGAGACAACGAAAGTTTGATTTCCTACAACCCGCACCATTTTGTGGAGATTACGAAAGCAGCAAAGGTCGTTCGAAGTTGGGATACACCGGCGGGTCATTTCATACGAGTTGCCGAAGCGTGTCCAAGTGGTGATTGGATACTTTCCGGCTACGATGATGGAGTGCGACTTTGGAAAACGGATGGAACCCCCGGGCCGGATTTGCTCGATGATCGTCTTAACGAAGTTCGCTCAGTATCATGGCATCCCACGAGACCGATCTTTGCTGCTGGCGGAAACGAAATTCGGATCGGAGAAACAACCGGCAAATGGTTGAGGACCGTTTCGCCCCAAGCGGGTGATTGTTCGCGCGTCTCATTCAGCCCCGACGGACGTTGGTTGGCATATTGCGTCGCCGGAGGACGAGTCACCGTCGAGCCGGTTGATGGCGGGCAAGGAATCGTCTTCGCTGCACCAGCCGGCCGTATCTACTCAATTTCGTGGAGCCCGGACAGTCGTTTTCTTGCTCTTGGTTTGGAAGATCACCGTGTGATGCTGCGAGACGTTTTTGCCGAAAAGACAAAATGGATTGCTCGACATCTGCCGCCAGTGGACGGGAAGAACAGAAAGATTGAACGACGTGGAGGGACCGTCGTATTCAGTGAGGCTGGCAAGTTACTTCACCTTTCGCCTGCTGTCCCGTTGGGCGAGACCGTACACAGATTCTCCGCGAACGAACCGCCGAACTATGAGTCCCTTGATGAACAACTAGCCTATCTCGTAGAAGAAACTGCCGGAAAAATCGAGATTGTCAGGCCATCGGAATTCAAAAGCAGGGTTGAGGCCGCAGCCAGACGCGCACCTCCCGCGTCCGCTTCTTATCCAGTCAACGAACCGATCGACTTGCTGTCGTTGACCAAACCCGCCGAGCCGGACCGGACAATGGTTGCCGTTCCGCGATTTATTGATGGAGAGTATGACATTGCTCTCGTGGTAACGGCTCCAAAGAAGCCGGAATTTCTGGCGGTCGGATTGGTGTTCTGCGGTCATCCTTTCGAATTGATTTTAGGCGAGAATGCCGTGGGTTTGACGCTGATTGATGGGAAGACTGCCTGGGAAAACGAAACGTTAGTCGGTGGGCGCGCGCTTCTGCCGGGCAAAAAAAATGAATTGCTCTGCCAGGTTCGCAATTCGAGCGTGGTTATCACCGTTAACGGAGAACAAGCACTGGAATGGAAGGGTGATCCGAAACGATTGTCGATTGAACGTCCGACAGTACAAGGTCAACCAATCCCCACCGTCCGGTTCAACCCTGGAAATTGGTCGATCGAATCGTGGACGCTGACCCCGCGTGAGTCTGGCGTAAAACGTCCCAAGGACCTCGAACCGCTCACGCCTGTGGAACGAGAAGCCATTACGCAGTTGCTCGATGAAGGCGGAGGAATCTCTGTTCGCATGGGTAACCGCGAACAATCGCTTACCTTCAGTGAACGTCCAGATCTTTGGCCTGACTACGGCGATTTCGAACTGATTGGTTTTGAGGGGGAGTTATCGGACCGGATGATTCCACTCGTCGCGGAACTGAAAGGCTTGAAACGACTCGTTCTTCATGGCGAGAAATTGACGGATGAGGGATTGGCACCTCTGGCTGATTCTAAAGACCTGGAAGAACTCAATCTCCAGTCGACGTCCGTCTTCGGCCGTGGTTTGCGACATCTGACGGAACTACGTAATCTGAAGCGACTCACAATCAACATAAATCCGTCTTCAGTTTTTAATTCCGACGCGGAACTCATCGATCAACTGAATCGATTGCCCAATTTAGAGTACCTGGGTCTTTTTGGGCTTAAGATCACCGACGCCGACCTGGCTCGTTGGCAACCATCTAACAAACTCAAAACCCTCAGGCTGGATCGAAATGATCTCTATTTGACAGATGCGTGTTTGAGTCGCTTACCGTTGGGAGAATCGCTTGTTGAATTCGGTGTAGCCGGGATTCCAGCTTCCGCAGAATCCATCGTCCGACTAACGAATATGCTGAAACGCACAGCGGTCACATACATAGATTTTCGTAAAACCAATGCTGATGATCGCGTTCTCCAAATGTTGCAAGAGGTACCGCACCTAAAGCAATTGGCCATCGAAAGCAGCCAAGTAACAAAGCCTGCGGTCGAAGCATTTCGGAAAGCAAGGCCTGACTGTCAAATACACTGGTCGCCAAGTAAAGAATCAAAATAATCAAAAGCCCTTATCGACCTTCGTCGTACACTTTGCGCAGTGAGTTTGGAGCTATCATCAAGGTATCTATCGCCTTCTTTCAAATTCAACAAGTGAACGGACGGAATGCAATGATGTCGTTGTAACTTCGGCACATCACCCTGTGACTTTGCATGTCAGTAACCTTGTCGTGAATTCGATCAATACGTCGAAGAAGTTCGGTTATGTCCGATAAATTATGATTTGCCGTCAACAATTTTTTTGGCGTCCTCGCGGGCAAAATGTGGATTCGAGTCCGTGTTGTTTGGCGGTTGCCCATCGCTATAACTTCGAACCGAGGGCGCCTCCTCGGACGATAGAGGCTTATACGGCTTCTCGCTCCTTTTTGATCAGGGCTGTGTAGCTCGTAAAGCCAACACGGAAACGTCATCCCTGAGTTCGCACATGTCTGATCGGTCAGATCATTGAAACGATTCTGGATACCAAAATGAAAATCGCGGAGTTGAATCGACCCAACTTCCGGTATTTCTTACCGAACAACCATCTGGCATCTGGTTCCGCGCGTCTCAACGCGCAATACATTGCGCTGGAACATCTCGTTGACTTCTACAACAAGTGATCGCGTATTATCTGAAACATCTGCCGGAATTCGATTCCTTCGTGGCCGGTCGTGTGGCAATAATATCGAAACAACTTGTGGCGGCCGCGATAATTCCAGACTTGGCGGAACTTCGTCGCTGCGTAACGCAACGGTGCGTGTCTGCATTGCCCTAGGATGAAAGGGTTCGACCGGATCGCATATGCGCCATCTTTGTGGCGTCCGCACGTCCGATGGATCGAAGGAACGGGAATTTGGCTATTCGTTGCGAAGTTGGCCAACTTTTTGGTGATTTCGATAGTCGGCTTGATTCGATCGCCGGTTTTACCGTTAAAATCATCCTTGAAAACGCGAACGGACATTCCGGGGTCTTTCGCTGGCAGTCGATTGCTATGCAATGCCCGATGCCTTGACGCAAGTGCTTACTGCCAGAACAATCATGCCGGTTCGAGTTGATTGATTGCCAAGAATTGTTCCCGGAAATTGTCATTCATGAGTCCTATTGCCCTGTCCCCTGCCCTGCAAAAACTGAAGCCATCGGCCACCCTTGCGGCAGCCGCCAAGGCGAAAGAACTTAAGTCGAAAGGGGTCAACGTACTCGACTTCACCTTGGGGGAACCAGACTTCATCACTCCTGCCAACGTTCGTGAAGCGGCGATCGCGGCTATGAACGCCGGGCATACTCATTACACACCCTCAGGGGGAATCCCCGAATTGAAGCAAGCGGTCTGTAACGCCTATGTGCGGGACTACGGCCTTCAATTCAAGCCGAATCAGGTTCTGATCTCTAACGGAGCCAAGCACTCGATTCACAACGTGATCGCGTCACTTTGCGGGCCTGGCGACGAGGTCATTATCCCTGCACCGTATTGGGTCAGCTACAGCGCTCTCGTTGAACTGGCCGGTGCCGTTCCGGTACTGGTGAATACCACGGAAGCCAGTGGCTTCTGCATGTCGGCCGAGCAGTTTAAGAATGCAATCACTCCGAAAACACGCTTGCTGATGCTGAACAATCCATCGAACCCGACTGGCTCAACGTATCCGGTCGCTCAACTGGAAGCACTGGCACGAGTTGCTGTCGAAAAGAACCTGCTGGTTCTGTCCGATGAAATCTACGAGAAGCTAATCTATCCACCCGCCGAGTTCCGTTGTTTTGCGAGCTTCGGCCCGGAAGTCGCCGCGAGGACAATCATTGTCAGCGGGGTCAGCAAGGCCTACGCCATGACCGGATGGCGAATCGGCTGGACGATCGGGCCAGTCGATGTCATCAAGGCGATGGACAATCTTCAAAGCCAGGAAACATCGAACCCTTGCAGTATCAGCCAGTACGCCGCTGTCGAAGCGCTGAACGGACCGCAGGAAAGCGTGGAAGCGATGCGCGTCGAGTTCGAAAAGCGACGCAACTACGTCATGGAACGCATGCGGCCCTGGCGTGCGAAATATGGAATCACGTTCGCCGAACCTGGTGGGGCGTTCTACGCATTTTTCAACGTCAGTTCCTGCTTTGGCAAGCCGTTACGCGGCGGGATCAAAGTCGACAATGCGACCGATTTCTGCACGGCTCTTCTCGAACAGGGACACGTCGCTTTAGTCACCGGTGATGCGTTCGGAGCACCTGGCTATGTACGGCTGTCGTTTGCGACGAGCCTCGAACTGCTGAAAGCAGGCCTGGACGCAATCGAATCGTTTCTTGGCTAGAGCCTCGTCCATCTTCTCAATTCAAGTGCCACTGCTTGACGGTCTTCCGTCAAGCAGTGCTCTTTAACCGAACGAAGGTGAAGACACTGCTTCTCCGAAGACTCCGATGCAGTGGCACAAAATCGTGAATCGTCTGAATTCGAGTGCCACTGCTTGACCGTCTTCGGTCAAGCAGTGCTCTTCAATCGTTAGAGATAGAAGACACTGCTTCTCCGACGACTTCTAAGCAGTGGCACATCATTCTGCTCATCAATCTCTTACGCGGCGGCCGCGTCTGACAAGTTGATCTGTCGGTTCCGTGTGGTCATCAGGTGGATTGCTGCGGTCAGACCATGCATCGCTGAATCCATCTGACTCGATTCATGCAGCACTCTCAGGTTATCCGAAAGAGTCGCCTGCAATTCAATCAGACGTCCCTCACCATGAGCAATCGCATTGAGTGCCTTGGTCAATTCGCCGATTTCTTCACGGAACAGC
Organism: uncultured Schlesneria sp.; assembly: GCA_903899985.1. Taxonomy (GTDB): domain Bacteria; phylum Planctomycetota; class Planctomycetia; order Planctomycetales; family Planctomycetaceae; genus Schlesneria. The sequence goes on along the minus strand of CAIULL010000121.1, from coordinate 26,204 downwards.
GATGCTCGTTCAAGTGTCGTCTGAAGCTGTTTCCAGCTTTGTTCCTGACGAGCCTCGACGAGCGAGACCAGTTGTTGGAACTGTTCTTCCCGAGCAGCCTCGTATGCTTCGTGCCGCTGTTGTAATGCATCCAAGGCAGCACGATCCCGAGCGGATTCGAGTTGCTGCCGTTCCTGGAAATGCCCGAACAGAAGGTCGAGACTTTGTGCCCACGTTCTGACCTGCTCGTGCAGCGTCTGGGCGATCTGATCTAACGTCGCGCGGTTTGCGTCTTGAATGACTGACAAGAACGGGCCGAAATTCGCATCCTGAGTTTCAAACCGATGAAGCAGTTCCCGATCAATCAGACGATCGGTTGTCGCAACGATACTTTGATCGAGTCGTTCGCAGAGGAACATCGCAAACATCATTGTCATCGCCGTCGCAAGAGCAACGCTCGTCGTATTGAACGCTGTTCCCATACCCGCCACGATTTCCGGTAGCTTTTCGTCCATGTTCTCGAACGAGAAGCTACCAATCGCAGAGCCGAAGTGAACGACCGTTCCAAGGAATCCCAGGATCGGCGTTACCGAAATCACAAAGCGAAGTACGGTATACTTCGCGTGCAGTTCCTGATCGTCCATGTCGGCAAGATGCTGTAATTGCTCGCGATAGTCGTCTGAGGTCCCCTTCTCAGCGACCAGACTCAAAGCATGCACAAGCCTTCGCCCCGTACAGGATGCCAGCATCCAGGCTGGGTTCTGACGAATGTGATCCAGCAGTTCCCGAGCTTTCGAGGCTGGCTCGCGGCCTGTGCGCGCAGGTAGCCATTCATGACATGCGGCAATGTACGCCCAGGGGAGCGACGACAACTTCATAATGATGTCGACCATGCCCCAGAAGAACAGGGTCACAATGACATACTCAACAGCATGTTCCGAGGTAAATCGGGCCAGCTGTGTCTCACTCATCCCGGGTTGAAGGATGATTGAATAAAAAATTCCAGTGCTGATTAAACCAAAAATCAACGAGGGATCTGCAACGAGAAGCGACCATGTCTTACGGGAACCCGCCATTTTCAGACCTTCCAATTTGATATTTCGTCGATCGCGTCAAGTTTCGTCACGACCGCAGAGATCAGCTCGTTCTGACCGGATTTCGATTAACACAAGTGCAATTTCGTACGGCCACTTGCGATTACCAAAGGGTCGATTACCTGATTTCTCAATGTTTTTGCGTAGTACGAGCGACGGCGAGAACACGTCTCGCACCAGTCAATACAATCTACGCAATCGGAATATCGGTTAAATCTGACCAATTTATTGAAAGAAAATCTAAAGATTGCCGAATGTTCTTACGAAACCATTTCGGCACCACGCAGACAGCGGCAGCTTGAGCACCAGTGAATGAAACAGGCGGCTGCCTGACTGCCGTCTGTTTTGTCGTGTCGGCATTTGGCCTGCACGAAAGGTTTTATCTCAAGTTGTGAAGTTTATGCTGCGGCGTGCCGCTCGCGATAATCAATTGGCAAAAACGGGCAACCTTTCGGCGTACCCGGAAAAACCAACGACGCTGCCGACCGCCATAATTCGCGAGGACCACGTTTTTCCGTTCACATCGCACCAGACGCGGCTTCGCTCATCCACACCGACCCCCGCTGAGGCGAGATTCAGTCCATCCGTTTTCCCTTCACGCCCCACGCACGCGATGACGACATCCGCTGCCATCTCACTGCCGCTCGCAAGTCGGACGATGGTCTGACTGCCAGCTCGCTGTTCGACTCCAATCGCTTCGTCGCCGAGCCTGAATGCAATCTGCAGTTCTTGAATGACGTCGAACGAATCACCGAACATCCGGCAGATTTCAAACAGGCTGACATGGTCATCAATAACGGTGACTTCAGCCCCCAGCCGGGCCAGCAACACCGCAGCCGCAAAGCCAGTCTCGCCAGCTCCAACAACGATTGTTGACCTCGGGATGGATGTCAGTTCCAGCAAGGACTCAACGACCAGAACTCGCTGCCCGTCACAACGAAACGAAGCAGGCTGTCGAGATTTTGTCCCACACGAGATGACAATCTCTGTTCCCGAAATCTCTTCCGCTTTGAAATCGTCAATGAGCCTTACCGAGCTCTCAGAGACAAATCGGGCTTTGCCAGAAATTCGATCAATCGCCAGAGATTCGAATAATGAATGATCTGTTGCGATCTGGTAACTCCTGAGCCGAGCAACCTCACTTCGCCATGCAGCCATCGTCGAAGTCCGCGACTGCTTTAGCCGTGCAGGTCTCACGCCAGCCCGACGCGCAAGCGAGGGATCTTCGAGTCCAGTTAAAGTCCGCCAGTTTACCGTCAGATTCTCGACCGACCGCATGAGCAATGCGAGTGAAGGTGCCGTTTCTGGATCACTGATGACAGCGACGCGACGTCCCAGCTGGGCAGCCGCAACTGCTCGCGCGACACCTTCACGTTCATCACCAATGACCAGCAGGTCATACAACATCGCCATTCTCCGCATCTTTTTTGGGCACTCTGAACTTGATCGTCCAGAGATAAGCCACGTAATCAGCGAAGACTTTATTGGTTGACGAAAGTTTTCTGATCACCTGCGACCGTAATGGTTGTAACGGTTGCAGCAGCGACAAAGGGAAAAAGCTGAAGATCTGTTTTCGATCAGGTCAGCTCAGAATTTCGAGTATTGGCTTGCCGTGGTCGATGTCCAGTCGTTTTCGCCCCGGGACTTCGAGCCTCCTCGAATCGAGTCCCAACTGCTGCAGGATCGTGGCATGAATATCCGTGACGTAATGACGGTGCTCAACAGCGTGGAAGCCAATCTCGTCAGTCGCTCCGTGAACCAGACCTCCCTTGATTCCGCCCCCCGCCATCCAGACCGAAAACCCGTAGATATGGTGGTCCCGACCATCGGCTCCCTGCGTTCCAGGAGTCCTGCCGAATTCGCTGGCGAACACGACGATTGTTGAATCGAGTAACCCTCGCTGTTTCAGATCTTTAAGAAGACCGGCCACGGGCTTGTCGACCGCTTTGAAATTCCCTGAATGATTCGCTTTGAGCGCCGAATGAGCATCCCAGGCCCCTGCTCCACCCGCTCCGTGTTGAACTTGAATAAAGCGAACACCCTGTTCGACAAACCGCCGCGTCGCCAGCATCTGCATTCCAAAATCTCGTGTCGCGGGATCGTCCAGTCCGTAAAGCTGCTGCGTCTCTTTCGTCTCGGCATTCAGGTTCATGATGTCAGGGACCGACGTCTGCATCCGAAACGCCAATTCATACGCTTTGATCCGGGCGTTTAACGCAGGATCATCGGGATATTCGATCCCCTTCAGTCGATTCAATTTCCCGACAAGATCAAATCCAATTTTTTGTTCGTCGAGACTTTGTCCGCTGGCGGGTTTACCAAAATCCAGCGGATTCGCGGGATCGACCCGAATCGGGATGGCGTCGTGAGCGGGCCCCAGATAGTGACCGTCCTTCGCATTCCAGTATTCGCGTTTGCCCATCGAAATGAACTGTGGCAAATTGTCGTTGAGCGATCCCAGACCATAATGAACCCACGCCCCCAGCGTCGGATATTCACCATCCAGCATATGCCGACCGGAATGAAACTGGGTCTGCGCCCCATGATTATCGTCGGTCGTGTACATCGATCGGATGACAGCGATGTCATCAACACACGCGCCCACTTCCGGCACCCAGTCACTCAATTCAATGCCGCTTTGACCATACTTTCGAAAGCCGACCTGCAACGGATAAAGCTTATTCCTCTGCTGGCCGTTAGCGTCATTCACGACCGTCACCCGTGCCAGTTTCAATTTCTCGGGGTTCTGGACTTCTTTATAGGGGGTCTCGTTGATCGACATCCCGGCATATCTGGTGAGCTCGGGTTTGGGATCAAAGCTCTCGGCCTGTGACATGCCGCCATTCATGAATAACCAGATCACACTTTTCGCTTTTGGAGAAAAATGCGGATCGCCCGTCGGCGGCTGCCAGATCGCAGACGACTCCGCACGAGCAACCCCATCCCGGCTCAGCATCGCCCCCAGCGCTAATCCGGTAAAACCCATTCCCATGTCTGACAGGAAGGTACGTCGATGAACGCCGCAAGACTGACAGCAATCGCTTGCGACTGAAAACAATTCCCGAGATTTAGACGATTTGTTCTTCAATCTTCTCTCCCAATTCCATTGACGGGAATACACTATCGGACAGTCACGAAATCATTGTGGTTGATCAATGCCTGGACCACTTTGATTCGTGCATGCAGTTCCCGTTCACGATCGTCACCCTGTTTCGAAGCCGCGATTAAGGAGGCCATCGCTTCGGCGACCACTTGTTGCTCAGACTCCGTCGGTTCCACACAAAGCACGGTCAAAAATGCCTGGCGAATGAACTGCGCCTGATTAAGTTCGCTATTCGTGATCAGAATCTTGTCGGTGATTTTGCGCGACATGTCCGTTGCCAGAGGACTGTTTTCAAGTGCCAGGGCCTGTTGAGGAACAATGCTTTCGGCTCGTCGATAACAATCCAGCACACTCGCATCATCAAACATCGACAGGAACTTCTGATGCTCGATGTTCGAATGCACGAAGTAAATGCTGCGACGACGAGAAGCTTCATTGCCGATCGGAATCGATGGACCTCCCATTGTCAGATCCAACTCGCCCGCCAGCGATAACAACGAATCTCGTACAATTTGCGATTCCATTCGAATCGGGTTCATCCGCCACAAGAATCGGTTGTCCTGATCCCTGGCGAGATTTTCACTGGCAGCACCGACGCTCGATGAAGTCATGCGGTATGCATTTGAAGTGACGATCAGACGGTGGATCGGCTTCATGCTCCAGCCAGAACCTCGGCGGCTGGAATCGCCGCCACCACCCTCCATCAATTCCATCGCCAGCCAGTCGAGTAACTCAGGGTGAGTCGGCGGGGTCCCCTTCCGACCGAAATCAAAAACGGTTGGTACAATCGGCCGACCAAAATGACGAGACCAGATATGATTCACAGCCACACGAGCCGTCAGCGGATTTTGAGGATCGGTCATCCACTTTGCGAGAGCAGACCGTCGACCCGTACTGGTTGCCGGAAAGGGCTTTAGACGCGAATCTTCTGTCTCCAGATTCGATTCCAACGCCTTTGACGCCCCTCGTAACGAGGTAAACGATTCGCTCGGTTCATCGATCGCTTTGCGAGCATTTTCCAAAGACATACGAGCTGCCGTCAGTTTCGTTTCCAGTTCGGCCTTCTTGTCCATCGCGGCCCGAACGACATCCAGTTCCCCGCGCGCGACATCCTCTTCCGCCTTGGCGGCTGCCACAATTCGCTCGCAACGAGCGGCAGCTCGTGCGAGCTCCATCGCCTGTTCAGACGGAGGTTTTTGAAATCGAGCCTGATCGGCTAAGGCCCGTGCTCGAATCGCATCCGGCTGCTTCATCGCCCAATCAAGCGATTTTTGTGCGATGACAATCGCCAGCTTCGACTGGTCGACCGGTAACAACGAATCGACAGGCCGATTCCCCGTGGTGGCCTCCACCAGAATTGTCGAGGCAGCAAGCGACTTCAATTCAAACGATTGAAACTCAGCTTTGGCATCGTATGTGATCAATTGCAACGGACCACGTTGTCGAGACAGCGGCAACCGATACGCAATTGAATGCTCGCCATTGACTGAAATATTAATCAGCGTCCCTCGCACGCGAAGCATTAATTCGTAAGGCATCCCCAAAAGTACTGGACGAGACTTGGTCGCCTCGCCGGGATAAACATAGTCACCTTTTTTGTAGGCAAACTGAGCTTTCGATCCCTGGGCATAAGCACTGAGATACGCCAGTAATTCGTTTGATTCCGTGCCGTCGAAGGTGATCCCAACCGACTTCCAGACCTGTCCACCGGTCGGAACGAATTTCAACTTCACCTCAAAGTCGGAAGGAGGAAGCTGCTTTAACTTAAGTACCCCTCGCACGGAACCATCCTTTGACTGACTCAGCTTGCCATCAGCATAATTCCATGCGCCATCGAGCATTTCCCAGAGATCTGGTTTCGCTGCCGAAAAATCGTCTTTAACAATTGTTTCGCCGGAATGACGCAGTGCATCCTCGGGTGACGTCGAAGCCGCCAGAATCTCCAAACGTTCCGCTTCCGCCAAACGTTTTTGGGCTGCTTCCAGCTCTGCCCGCTTCTCCGTGATCTTCTGCTCTGACTGCCTGAGATACGCTTCAACAACCTCGGAACGTAGTCCCGGATGAACAGCGACTGAAGGCAGCACAACGGGCTCGATCATGACCGGAATACGGGAAAGAAAAGCGGGGAACGACGGCTCCATGATCCGGTTGGTATCCGGATTCCGATCATCGCCTCGAATGTGGACGTACGTTTTGATATCCAGATTACAATCAAACGGCCTGGGGATTCCGTCCTTTTCAAAATCAATTTGGCCCCCAACAGAGTCGAGCCGAATCTGGTACGGCTCAAAAACGGCCCGAAATCGATAGTAATCGGCTTGCGAAAACGGGTCGTACTTATGATCGTGGCATTTCGCACAATTGAACGTCAAACCGAGCATCGCTTTGCCCGTATGTTCAATCGTTTCATCCAGCCAGCTTGTCCGATTGAATTTAAAATACTGCCTGGCAAGAAACCCGCCTGCCCGAAGCGTATCGAGATTGTCTGGATACAGTTCATCTGCGGCCAGCATCTCCCGCAGCATCTGGTCGTATCCCTTATCTGAGTTCAATGATTCGACTATCCAGTCGCGCCAATGCCAGATGTGTTTCTGCGAATTGCGAGCATCTTCACCCAGACCCCACCAGTCACTATAGCGCCAGATATCCATCCAGTGCCGACCCCATCGCTCGCCATACTGCGGACTGTCGAGCAATCGAGTCACGACCTTATCGACCGCTTCCGCCGAATCGTCAGCGAGAAACGAATCAAGTTCTTCCCGTGTCGGAGGCAATCCGATCAAATCCAGCGTGACGCGTCGCAGCCAGGTCCGTTTGTCGACCGCAGGCTGTGGCCGCAGACCAAGCTTTTGATGAGTCGCAGCAATAAATGAATCGATTGGATTCTTACGCGTGCCACTGCTTGACCGCTTTGGGTCAAGCAGTGTCTTCAATCCATCAACCGCCTCCCCAGGTAACAAACCCCACTCAACCTCTGGCACACGGGGTCGAACCGGCGACTTAAACGCCCAGTGATCACGGGGATCACGCTCTGGTACCTCATCGGCAGGTGCGGCAGCACCGGCCAGGATCCAGCCGCGCAGCGCAGCAATCTCTTCCGCCTTGAGTGGTTCGCCTTCCGGCGGCATTCGTTCCGCTTCATCCGCCGAGGAAACTCGCCGCAAGATCGAACTGGATTCGATATCCCCAGGCTTGATCACGGACCCCGCATCACCACCCTTCAAGGCCAATACAGCCGTATCCAGTCGAAGTCCTGCCTCCTGCTTTAAGACCCCGTGACAGGCATAACACCGCGCCTGTAACACCGGCTTGATCCGGCGCAGGTAATCAACAGGCTCATCCGCCAAGATTGGCGAAACCAATCCAATCCAGCAGATTACGAGCCATTTTGACTTCATAAACACATCCGACAATTCATTCCGGCAAAACTTGCCCGCATATTCGTGCGATTTAAGAAAAGAAAGGCAAAAGATTTTTGGAACACTAATCTCCGCTAATCTGCACTAATAAATTCGAATACAAGAATTTCGATTCTAAACTCAACCGATTCTTATCTTTCTTATTAGCGTAAATTAGTGCCAATTAGTGTTCCCGTATTTGCTTTCTGACTTTTTCTTCTCTTGTGATTTCATCACAGAAAACGTCACATTGGATAAATCCATTCCCCGCGATAGTTTCGCTTCAGCAGCTTGTTTGCACCGTCATCGTTAACGACCAGCTCTTTCGTTGCGTCCCATTCGAGACTGCGGCCTAGCTTCAGTGAAAGCATCCCCAGCAAACTCATCGTCGTCGAACGATGGCCAATCTCAATGTCGCTGATCGGCAGCTTGCGAGATTTGACCGAACTCATGAAGTCGGCCCACAACTCCTTGATGTTCTGTTCATCCGGCATGCCCAACTTCGGATCTTCGTGGATTGGTTCACCCCATGTCGGATAGAAGGTCCAGCCCTTCTGCCACCCCATGTGGAACGTCCCCTTGGTGCCGTAAAAGTAACAACCGACCGTTTCACCCTTCTCGGCGCTATTGCCAGCAAACTGACGGTGCTCCCAGACAGCCGTAAACCGCTCGAATTCGAAACTCGCCACCTGATGATCCGGTGCATCGGTTGTCTGCTCGGTGCTGGTGTTCACCACAGGACCGCGAATTGATCGCCCTCCTGTCGAGAAGACTTTCTTCGGAGCCTTTTCGTCCATGACCCACAGAATCTGGTCCATCCAGTGGATTCCCCAGTCCCCTAATGTTCCATTGGCATAGTCCAGAAAATTCCGGAAACCTTTCGGGTGGATGATCGGACAATAGGGACGCAAAGGAGCGGGACCGCACCACATGTTCCAGTCAAGTTCTTTGTGAGGCTCCTGATTCTTCGTTGGCTGTTCCTTGTCACCGCCGTAGTGCACGAACGCGCGGACCATGCCGATCTTGCCCGCTTTTCCCGATTGAATGAACTCACGCCCGGAAATGTTGTGCGGCGAAACCCGGCGATGAGTCCCCACCTGAACGATGCGGCTGGTATCGCGAGCCGCATTAACCATGGCCCGGCCTTCCAGAATCGTGTGTCCCACCGGCTTTTCCACGTAGACGTCGGCTCCGGCCTTCACAGCCGCAATCGTAATCAACGGATGCCAGTGGTCCGGCGTGGCATTGATCACGATTTCGGGCTTCTCTTTGTCGATCAGATCACGAAAATCCTGATAGACCTTCGGAGAATCCGCCGTCAATTCTTTTTGCTCACCCTTCAAACGCTCGACCTGCTTCAGATCGACGTCGCAGAGCGCCACGATTTCGCATTGGCCGGAAGCAATCGCCTCACGGACGATATTGCCGCCCCACCATCCGCAACCAATCAATGCCGTTTTGTAACGCTTTCCACCCTTTGTCGGGTCCTGGCCGCGAAGCAGTGCTGGCGCGGCAAAGGCGACACTCGCCGCTGCAGCTGTTTTCAATAACGATCGACGGTTAAATCCATCTGCAGAAAAAATGACTTTTGACACTGGGAGCGCCTCCAATGAGTTTTTTGACACAGGAAGAAAAGTAACAAAATGATATCGATGTCGGATTGTTCGCAACAGCAGGAAGCAATCTCAATCGATGCCCCCCCTCAAATTGCATGGGAAATCACCACCATGAAGCGACAAAAAAGCCCGGATCGCAATGAATGCAATTCCGGGCTTCTGTTTTAAAAATCAAAGGCATGAAGAACGCTTCACGCGTCTTAAAGAATCGATCTGACTTTCGCGAGGAAATCGGCATTCGTCGGATACTTCTGCAGAATCCGGGTCAACTGTTCCATCGCTTCGACAGGGCTGAGTGACACAAGGCTGCGACGCAGAAGTGTCACCCCTTCGAGAACTTCAGGAGGCAGGATCTTTTCTTCGCGTCGGGTTCCTGACTTGGAAATATCGATCGCTGGCCAGATCCGTCGTTCGGCCAGATCGCGGCTGAGCACCATTTCCATGTTGCCCGTCCCCTTGAATTCCAGGAAGATCGCTTCGTCCATCCGGCTGCCGGTTTCGATCAGAGCCGTTCCGACAACGGTCATTGAGCCCCCTTCGTCGAACTGACGCGCCATACCGAACATCTTTTTCGGCAAGTCCATCGCCTTCACATCGAGACCACCTGTCCCCGTTCGACCGGTATTCGTCCATTTGTTGAACGCCCGGGCGGTTCGAGTGATGCTGTCGAGCAGCACAAACACATCTCGTCCTGCTTCGGCCATCCGCTTGGCTCGCTCAAACACCAGCTGGCTGACTCGAATATGATTTTCGACTTCACGATCGAGTGACGAAGCGACCACTTCGCCCTTCACCCGTCGACGCATTTCCGTCACTTCCTCGGGCCGTTCGTCGATCAGCAGCACGATCAAGTAGATTTCCGGATAATTCGTACTCACCGAATCGGCAATTTCTTGCAGCAGCATCGTTTTACCGGTTCGAGGCGGTGCGACGATTAACGCTCGCTGACCTTTACCGATCGGGGTCAGCAGGTCCATCACTCGCATTGTGATGGGAGTTGAACCCGTTTCGAGCTTGATTTGAACATGCGGATTGATCGGGGTCAGGGCATCAAAATTCTTGATCTCGGCATACTGCTCAGGAAGCCGGCCTTCAATCGATTGAATCGACCTCAACCGGGGTCCTTGCCCACGTCCACCGGGGATACTTTCGCCGGTAATCAGCACCCCTTCACGAATGCCATACTTTTCCAGCAACGAGCCTGAAACGAAGGAATCGGTTTCCTGTGAGATATATCCCGCTTTGGGATCTCGCAAGAAGCCGTATCCTTTCGGATGCAACTCGAGAATCCCCTGCACCAGCGTAACGGCGTCGGAAGTACTGCGATCCCGTTCCTGATTACCGCGCGGTTCGGAATACGGGCGACCATTTCCGCCTGAATTCGAGTGGCCGTTGTATTGTCCACGCCGATTGTCCTGCTGAGGACGACGCTGACCACGACCCGGCTGCTGACCGTATCCACCTTGCCCTTGCGGCTGGTTATAACGCCCCTGAGGCGGTCGCTGTTGCTGCTGCTGGTTTGGGGGTCCGCCGTAGTTTCCACCGCCCCCTTCCGCTTGTCCGGCGGGTCCGCGACCACGCCCACGACGGCGGCGACGGCGGCGGTTTGGACCACCGTCCTGAAATCCTTCGGGTCCGGTCGGATATCCTTCAGCGCCTGTGGGAAACGGACCGGGACCTGCCGAAGCGTCCCCAGGTTCGTCGGTCACAAATTCGCTGCTTTCGCCGCTGGACCTGCTGTCGCTGTTACGGCTATCGCTGCTGCGGCTGTCACCCAATGACTCAGTCGACTCCCGTTGTACTCTCGGTTCGCGTGATTCTCTTCGCTCCCGCAGATCTCGCGGCTCCCGTGGTTCGCGGACAGGTGCGGGAAAAGATTCAGGCTCAGCACGCTCGACAGGAGCAATATCTGAACTGGCGGCCTCAGCAGGAGCGGCGGCGGCACGAGGAGGACGGCCGCGACGGGGACGATCCGCTGCCGGAACGGCCGGCGGCGCCGAATCTGCACGTCGTGCTCGAGTCCGCCTCGGGGCCGGCTCTGCGTCTAACGCCTCAAAATCCATATCCTTTTCCGTTGGATATCCTTCAGACTCTCTTCGCACGGCGGCGATTTCGTCGAGAACATCCTCAATCAACGGCTTTACCGATTGGGAATCCGACAGACCGGTTTCTCGCATTTCGCTGGATTCGGTCGCATCCACCTTCTTCGTACGGCGACGGACTACGCGTTTCGGGGAACCGGAACTTTGATCGGCGGTCATAAACATTTCCATTGGCTAAACACACTCAGCGCGAGCGGGCAAGAAAACCTCAACGCTGTCGGATGGCATGCACCACCCGGCGGAGAACAAATCGGTCCAGATTGGAATCCCCAGCACATCCAGGCGGGTTCCGCTCAAATAGTCTGATCCCGTCACACGGGATCCAAGATTAAAATTTAACGACAAAACAGAATGCAAAATCTTCGATCAAGACACTGCCAACGATAGAAAATCTCTGCCGATAACGTTCAGCCGACACTCACAACAAACCCTACTTCGTCCGAACGACGAAACGCCCGAAAACCACGAACGCGATCCCAGCGAACTTGGCAACCACAATTCTCGCCAGTAAACGCACGCCAAGGCGAATATATTTCCGCCTCAAAGGAGCGTTTTAGACGACAACGAGCGAATGCCAGAGAACTACCAATGTAACAGCAAGTTGAGTGATCGTCGAAAACCCACGTTGGAAAGCAAATAGAAAGCGTTTCAAACTGATGAGCCTGAGGACGAAGGACTCAAGATGCCACAGCCACCCTCACTATCTTGAACCGTCTAACGTTACGAACAACGTACTATTAGCAGGTCTAGGGCAGCCGTCAAGAAACCTTGGACATCTTGCGAAGCGAGGCGATTTAAAAGCAGAACTTTTAAATCTGTGCCTGTCGGAAAGCACATATCGACAGTGGGATCATATCGAGCTTACGAGTTCTGTCAATTCAAGTCTTTTACACAAACCTACAAATTCCACACGAGTTTCAAAAAAAATTGCGGAATCGTCACTGATTCCCCCCGCATAGACGTTGTATCTCCCCCCATCGCGAGACACGATCCGCTCTGCCAATCTCCAATAAATGTCCCGGCATGGACTGGTCGCTGCCATGCTCTGGTCCTGATTGCGACAAATCGTCATGCATACTCGCGATAAATCGTCGTCCTCCCAATCGAACAACCTCATTCGCTCTCACGCTGTTGGGAAACAGCACTTTACGGCATGATTTCCAGTCGCGAGCTTCGGCGAACCCGTACTTCAAGGGATCGACTCCGAGTCTCAGCCGTCCAAAGACCTTTGCTGAAAAATGACAAACGTCATGAAACCGGGCTCTTCTTCAAGTTTTTGCAAGTTTTTGAGGGCGACAATTCAATGCGGACTTCCCATTTTCGGCGCGGGTTTCTCGCGATTCTGGCGGTGATTTCGCTTGGCCACCCGGCGATTTCAGCGGATTTGCCGCCGCTTTGCAAAATTGTCGTGACCGAAAAGGGAACCGGCTGGCCCGTCCCGCTGGTCGAATTGCGAACCACAAATCTTGTCCGATACGTGACCGACAACGCCGGAATCATTGCCTTCAACGTCCCAGAAATGATGGGGCAGGAAGTCTGGTTCGACGTCTTGGGACACGGTTACGAAGTTCCAGCCGACGGATTTGGCTACCGTGGTGTCAGGCTTACGCCCCGACCAGGCCAGACTCTGAAATTAGAAGTCGAACGCAAAATCATCGCCAAACGGATTGGACGACTCACCGGCACAGGACTCTTCAGCGAAAGCCAGCAACTCGGACTCGAAACAGACTGGCGAGATGCCCCCATCGTCGGCTGCGACAGCGTCCAAACCGCAATTCATCGCGGCAAGCTGTTCTGGGCCTGGGGTGACACGACACTGGCCAGATACCCGCTAGGAATCTTCGACACCAGCAGCGCAACAACCAGCCTCACGCCGTTTAAATCGTTCGAACCTCCTCTTCGCCCCTCGTTCAAATACTTCACAAACAACCAGGGCGAACCACGTGCCGTGGCAAAAATGCCGGGAACAGGGCCAACATGGGTGAATGGATACGTCAGTCTGCCAGATAAAACCAACACACCAAAACTCGTTTGCACCTATATGAAGGTCAAACCGCCGCTCGAAGCTTACGAAACCGGATTATGCGTCTGGGACGACGAAAAATCAGAATTCACCCCGCTGAAGACAGTCTGGACGAAATCAAAAGAGACCCCAAAACAGCCCGTAGTCCCGGATGGACACCCGGCATTCTGGAAAGACGAAAATGGCAAGGAATGGGTCTTATTCGGTAACCCGCTGCCAAAACTCCGTTGCCCTGCCACTTTCGAAGCCTGGCAAGACCCGTCCCAATGGCAGTTTCTCGAGCCGCAAAAAGAAATCTCCTCCGCGAATGACGGAAAACCCGTCGTGCCCCACACCGGTTCGATCGCATTCAACGATTACCGAAAACGCTGGGTCACCGTCTTTATGCAATCATTCGGCAAACCATCGGTCTTTGGAGAACTCTGGTACGCCGAAGCAAACTCGCCCACCGGTCCATGGGGACCTGCCATCAAGATCCTGACTCACGACAACTACACCTTTTACAATCCTCGCTTACACCCCGAATTGACTTCCGGAGATTCGTCAGTGCTGCTCTTTGAGGGGACGTATACCCAACAATTCGCCGACCGTCCCCAGCCGACCCCGCGCTACGATTACAACCAGATCCTCTATCGACTCGATCTGGACGACCCGGCACTCGCACCGGCAATGCCGAAAAACTGAATCAGCCAGAATGTTTTGTCAAAACGATATCTACCAGCCGTGCCACTGCTTTGGAGTCTTCGGAAAAGCAGTGTCTTTTCCTTTTCAACGTCAAATTTTTTCGCATCTAAGAGCACTGCTTGGCCGATGACGGCCAAGCAGTGGCACAGGATTTCTTCGGAATGCGAATTTCCGGACGTTTTCTTTTTCGCGGAGACAGCGAAATCAACTCCCGACCACCATCAAACTATTCGGCCTGCCGAAACAAATCGCCCACATCTACAAAAACCCACTGGCGAACGGTCTGGTCCAGCGATTAGGCTGCAATGGTCTCATTGGCCCTTTTTGTCAGGAATATTGCGTTGTTACCGATCATCCACGGTTCCTTGAACCGATTCGTCCCCTTCTTCATCTCCCTTTTTGTTTGCCTCAGTTCGTTCAGCCAGAACTTACAGGCAGACGAAGAACCCGGCTTCCACATCCGAACTTTCGCCATCCGAAACGCGAAAATTGTCACTGCGCCCGGTCAGCAGATCGATGCCGGTACGTTGATCGTCCGAGCGGGTCGGATCGCGGCCGTCGGCCCGAAGATCGACATCCCCGCTGATGCCGAGATCATCGAAGGAGACGGCTTGACGATTTACCCCGGCTTTGTCGATGCCGGAGCCGTGGCTTTGCTGGACGATTCAAAACCGGCCCCAGTCGAAGGGCGAAACGTCGACGTCTCGAAATACGCCCTGGCAGGCCTGCGAAGCGATAACCATGCCGGACTCACCCCCGAATTCGCCGCCGCAAAACATCTGAAGGCATCCCCGCAGGACCTCGAAAAGTATCGACAAGCGGGTTTCGTCGCCGTGCATGTGCTTCCCGGTGGCCGCATCTCCAGCGGACAAGGAGCCGTCATCAACCTGGCATCCCTCCCCATCCGTGAATCCCTGCTCTCCCCCACAACTTTCGCCACGCTTCAACTTTCCGAGCGAGGTGGAGATGAGTACCCCTCCACCAACATGGGGGTTCATGCTCACTTAAGACAGACATTTCTGGACGCCATACGACACGAAAAACATCTTCGCCTGTTCGCCGAAGGTGTTTCCGGCGTCGATCGGCCTGCGACTGACACGACTCTCGACGCTTTCAGTGCCATTCGGGCCGGTCGCTTACGGACCCTGTTTCTAGCCAGTTCACGCGACGATCACGACCGCGCACTGAACTTTGCGGCCGAACACCAATTGCGAACCACAATCTGGGGAGGCCACGAAGCCTATCGGATCACCGAGCGGCTGAAGTCGACCGAAACCGATGTCATCGTGCATGTCGATTTCGGAGACGAACCAAAAGTCGAACCCGCCAAACCAGGTACCGACGAATATCCCGACATCCCTGAACCGCAGCGGGTCCGCGAGCAAAAGCTGCTGCAATGGAAACGCCGCGTCGCAGGGTTGGCAGAATTGCAAAAAGCAGGAGTCCGCTTTGCGGTCTCATCCCGCGACGGGAAATCACCTGCCGATGTCCTGAAGGGAATCCGACAAGCGATCGCCAATGGCCTGACAAAAGAAGCGGCACTTGGAGCACTGACCAGTCAGGCCGCCACGATCCTCGGCCTCGAACGGGAACTTGGCACGATTGCAGTCGGTCGACCCGCTTACTTCGTCGCCATGACCGGACAGTTTGACAATGAACAATCAAAAGTCCGGCACGTCGTCATTGGCAGCCAGAGATACGAATATCACAAGGAGGCCAAACCGGTTGAACCCTCCAAGCCTGGCGAACCAGCGCCACTTCAAGTCGCAGGAAAATGGAATGTCGAAATTGATTCTGCCGACGCCAAAGTCCGAGGAGATCTGGAACTGACTCAGACGGATCGAACTCTTTCCGGTCGATTCGTCTGCGAACAGGGAGACGGACGGATCACCTCAGGAACCGCCACAAAAGACGGAATCGAATTCGTCGTCTCGATCGGAGCGGGCGATTCCACGATCCAACTGAAGTTCGACACGATCGGATGGACTGTTCCCGCCAAGCCGCAATCAGACCCTCAAACCGTCGCCCCACCCGCAACAGAACCGTTTCGACCGACCGAGCTGAAGGGAAACCTCAAATCACCTTTCGGTGCAGCAACAAAATGGTCTGCCAAACGAATTGAACCGAAAGATGCATCGGGCTCACCTTCCTCAAATCCTGGCATCCAACTGACGGGGATCGAAGCCAGCGACCCGGAACCGAAGAAGGATGCCGCCGCGCCAGCGAGTACCGCCAACGCACTGACCCCGGCAAACAATTCGAATGCCGAAAAACCTAAAAACACCCCGCCAGACCCCAACGAGCAACCGATCGAAACAATCGACGATCGTAAAGCAAGACCAGTCGTCACCGGAGGTAACGTCCTCATCAAGGACGGAACGGTGCTGACAGCCACCGGACAAACCCTCCCCAAAACGTCGGTGCTGATCAAGGCGGGAACGATCGTCGCCATCAGCCCCAACCTTCAGCCCGAACCGGGAGTCGCCGTGATCGACGCCACCGGACGCTATCTGATGCCAGGTATCATCGATACACACAGCCACATCATGATCTCAAACGGCTTAGGTGGCGTGAACGAAGCAACCGCGTCGATCGTCTGCGAAGTTCGCGTTCGAGACGTCGTCAATTCCGCCGATGTCAGTGAGTATCGCGCGCTGGCAGGGGGCGTCACCACCGCCAGACTCCTGCATGGCTCGGCAAATTGTATCGGTGGTCAAGACGCCGTCGTTCAGCTAAAGCATGGCCTGAGTGCTGCCGACCATCTCTTCCCCGGTTCGAATTCAGGAGTGAAATTCGCCCTTGGTGAAAATGTCAAATTCCAACGGGGCCGGTTCCCTAACACGCGACTCGGTGTCGAAGCGACACTCAACCGAGCCTTCATGGAAGCCCTCGACTATCGACGAGTCTGGCTCGAATACGAACAGGCCAAACGCCAGGCCGGAGGCGCCGCCGATCGACTGCTCGAACCTCGCCGAGACCTTCGCCTGGAAGCCTTGACCGACATTCTGAACCATCAGAAGTTTATCCACTCGCACTGCTATCGAGCCGACGAAATCCTGATGCTGTTGCGAGTCGCCGAGAATCACGGCATCCGTGTCCAGTCGCTTCAGCATGTGCTCGAGGGATACAAAGTCGCCCCCGAAATCGCGAAACATGGCGCCAGTTGCAGCACGTTCGCCGACTGGTGGGCCTACAAAGTCGAAGCCTTCGATGCCGTTCCGCACAACGCAGCCCTGCTCCAGGAAGCGGGTGCCAACGTGGTCATCAAGAGCGACGATTGGGAATTGATCCGGCATCTGTATGCTGAAGCGGCCAAGACCGTCCGATATGGAAACATGTCACCCGACGCCGCCCTTCAGGCAATCACCTTGAACCCCGCCAGAGAACTGGAAATTTCCGACCGGATCGGCTCGATCGAAGTCGGCAAACAGGGAGACATCGCCATTTTCAATGCTCACCCACTCAATGGTTTTTCACGTTGCGAACAGACCTTGATTGCGGGCGAAGCCTACTTCACACGTGACAAACAGCCCAGCAGCATGAGTCCCGCAGGTGTTGCCCGCTCCGCCACACCGCCGGAACTGATTCTTCCCAAGCCAGAACAACGAATCACCCGGATCGATCTCGACGCGGCCAAGGCCACGAAGTATGCCATCACGGGTGCCACGGTCCATCCGGTCGACGCGGATGACATTCCCAACGGAGTTGTGATCGTGGAGGATGGCAAGATCGCCGCCGTCGGTCTCAATCTGCCCATCCCGGAAGGAACGCCAGTCCTCAAAGCGGATGGTTTGCACATCTATCCCGGCCTGATCGATGCTGGAACATCCGTCGGCCTGATCGAGATCGCTAAAGTCCGCGAAACCAGTGACCTGAGCGAAGTCGGTCAGTTCCAAGCTGATTTAAGAGCCGGTATCGCCGTCAACCCCGACTCCGAATTGATCCCTGTCGCCCGAGCGGGAGGGATCACCACGATCCTTTGCCTTCCTGCAGGGGGAGGCAATATGACGTCTCATGGAAGAGCACACGGAGGAACCGTCCCCGGCCAGACTTCGCTGGTGCAACTCGCCGGCTGGACAATGCCCGAAATGGTCCTCGACATGGAAGCGGGCCTGCATCTGCTCTGGCCAGGTGGTGGAAATCGAAAACAGGCCATCGAAGAATTAACCAATCACCTGAAAGCGGCCCGACTGTACGAAAAATCCAGATCGCCACAGCCCGATGCGAAACCGGCCGCTGACGGGAAGCCAGCGACAGCCGAAACCCTGAACGATCCCCGTTTCGAAGCTCTGCGTCCGTACCTTCGCGGCGAAAAGCCAATCTATGTCGAAGCCGATACAAAGCAGGAAATCGTCGAAGCCTTACACTTCGCCGAGAAAGAAAAGCTGAAAATCGTGCTGTGCAGTGTCACCGACGGCTGGAAGGTCGCCGACAAAATCAAAGCCGCCAATGTCCCGGTCATTGTCGGACCTGTCATGCGTAAACCGGTCGAAGATTACGATACCTTCGACGCCGCCTATGCCAACGCAGGCCGACTGCACGAAGCGGGTGTCAAACTCTGTTTCCGTTCCGACACCGCCTCCAACAGCCGCAACGCCCCGTTCGAAGCGGCGATGGCGGTCGCTTACGGTCTCCCCGAACGAGAAGCCCTCAGATCGGTCACCCTGACCTCCGCGGAAATCCTGGGCGCCTCCGATCGACTCGGTTCATTAACCGCCGGCAAACGAGCCAACATCATCATCACGGATGGATCGCCACTGCAGCCGACCACACAGATCAAAGGAATCCTGATCCACGGACAACCCTTCCAACCTGAAAGCCGCCAGACAAAGTTCTACGACAAATACCGGGCAAGGCTAAAGAAGAACTAGAAACGAAGACGAGCCCCCAATTTGTGCCACTGTGGGACGGTCTTCGTGCCACTGTGACACCGTCTTCGGTGAAACAGTGCTCTTCGAAGATTTCCTGATAATGCATTCCGAAAACAATGAAATGACGAATGTAAAAGACTTTTGACCACCAATCTCGTTGCGCCAGATTTTCCGGTCAACAAACACGCAACACTCGAATTGATTGAAACACAGAGGCACAGGGGGCACAGAGGAATGCGAAAAGCCGCTCAATTCGTATTCATATTTGGAAAACCGGAAGTTTTTGGAAACAGAGGATCTCCCTGGCAGAATACTTCCCTCGCGACTCCACCTCTGTGCTCTCCGTGCCTCGGTGTTTCAAATCTTTCCCTGTGATTCATGGGTCACGCCTTCAACTTTTTGGCATCTCCCGGTCAATTTCCACACCAACTTCCGCGGAATCCGAGATTCCCGACAACTCGCAGTCTTGCAGTGAGAAGCCAACCACGCCACAATCCGTGGCTCGAAATGGCCGAGTGGCGAAACAGGCAGACGCACAGGACTTAAAATCCTGTGTCCGTAACAGGACGTGCGGGTTCGAGCCCCGCCTCGGCTAATGACTTATGGCGATTTTTCAAAACTGAATTCGCGTCAAATACCAACCTTATACCAACAAGCCGTTATTTTCTCGCACAAAACCACGTTCCAAATCAGGAGCGTGGTTTTGTGCTTTTCATGGGTATCCCCACCCACCTGGAAAAATTCCGGAAAAGATCTATTGCCTCGGCTCGAATCAAATACGAGTATTGGCGAACAATGACAACCTATTGTGGTTGACAATGCAATCAGACACATCATCTAGGGGTCGGGAGCATGGAAGCGAAGAAGAGTTTGGACATTCCGGAGCTACGCAAAAAGCAAAATTTGAAGGTTGACGGGGCGTGTCACTACCTGGGGCTTGGCCGGACGTTCGTTTACGGATTGATTTCATCGGGGCAATTAAAATCGTTGAAGATCGGAAAATCGCGTCTGGTTCCTGTTTGGGCCATTGAAGAATATCTGGCGGCTCAAGATGGCAGCGGAACCGCTGCCTGAAAAATCTCGAAATCTCGCGGGTTAGACCGAAATTGAATCGGCTTTCCCGCGAGATCTTTTTTTGAATCGTCACCAATTGGCAGGGGTAGCCAGCATGACTATAAAATTAAAAAACGGGCTTTGGACCGTAGCCAGTTTACCGGAATCGGATTCGCCCGATGCGGCGTACACGGTGGAACCGCTGCCACAATCAGAGGTAGCCACCCGCCTGGGCAAGTACCTGGAGTCGGTCAAGCGATCAACACGAGCAGTTGACGACCTGACGACCCCGCTTTCTAAGGCGACCGCAAAAAATTGCTTCACGGCCTTGCAGCGGCTGGCAATGTTACCCAATGCCGACCGGGCGATAATTGCCGAACTGGTCGAACTGACTCAATCCCTGGTTCGCAAGCTGGCGCGTAGCCTTGACCTGGACCGCGACAGACTCTTGGCATCCGACCCCGACGAATGGCAGATTGCGTTCGATGGGTTACCCGGTGGCCAATACGGGGCAATTCCGGCAGGGGTTGCGGCGTTTGCGCACTCATTGGTAATGCCGACACCCAAGCCTGTTGTCGCCACGCCAGCAATCGAAAAACCTTCGCCGATCAAACCAGATGGCTTCTATGACCCTTCAACCATCTGGCTTGATGGAAAGACAGCTGAAGTAAAGCCGATGGCTTACGCACTACTCAAATATATGTGGAATCGTGAGTCCGCTCAGATCGACCATGTGTCTGATTCAATGTGGGGGCCTATCGACGATCAGACTGCAGGTGCGTTCGCAAATCATCTCACGTGGGCAAACATAGCCTTGAGTCAACTCGATTCCACATGGTCGCTTAAAAAGAGAGGAGAGTTCTTGAAGAAGTTTCCTCACAAAAAATTCACGAAAAAATCTTTTGGCGACGTGAAAAAATCGTGAGTCCGGGCAAGTAGTATCTGCCTCATCAATGCGGACGCGGTCAAACGTTGACCAGACGCATGAACGACACACTCTTGTTTGGAGACCTGGAAAATGAATTTTGAGCCGATCCGATTCGCACCCGTTGACAACAGACTGCCGCCAGACGTGCAGCAAGCCAATGAGGAATTCTCGGCCCTGAATTACGCGATTGAGGACGACGTTCAGGCAAGCCATGAAAAACGCCAAGCTCTGAAAACAAAGCCTGGAAACATCGCCAAAGAGGCTACCGCCTGGAGAGGTGGAATTGACACAATCAGGACGCGAGCAAGGGAACTGCGCTGTCAGTTGGGCGACTTCTGGTCTAACCGGGTTATTCCGGGATACCTGAAGCTTTACAACGAGGCGGCGAATAATCAGGAGCCTATCGAATCTCGTATTGGTAAAGCTCTGATTGAGGCTGGCTTTGCTGATTTACCGCATGGCGGACGCGGGGCAGCGCCTCGCGCTGCGATTTTGAATCATCCTGAGTACCTGAAGAACATCGCACTCGTTAACGACTACGGGGCACTGATGGAAGCGAGTCGAAAAATGATTCAAGAGAACGAGGCCGCTATTGAGCGAATTGACGCTCAAATGGAACGATCACGGGAAAAGCTCTTGTCTGTCTGAAGACATCAACCGTTCGCGATTAACTCATTTTTCACTCAATTCGAAAGATTTATAAATGCAACAAGATCAAAAAGTGTTTTCTGGTCCTGAAGTCTCAACCCTCATGAGCAACGCACAGTTCGCATTGGCCAACTCGCCACCCGCGCTACCGCATGACGTCAAGTCAAATTTTGAGTTGTTAAGTAAACTGATTCCCCAGCCTGGGAAGGCTTGTTTTGCGGGTGGCGACATTGCCGTCAAAGATGGACCACTGATCCAGAAGTTTGCAGGTCGGCTGTTTGCAGCGATGCAAGACGCACAGGCAAAAGGAACGATCAGACTGCCGAAAAATTCGGTCAATTTTGGCGCTGATGTTTCGATGACCCAATCGCCACCCGAAACCGGCTCACTGTCTCCAAAGCCGATCACGATTGTTGCCCGAACAAGCTCTACAGCCTATCAAGGTTATTGGGGCCGAGTCGTCAACGACATGAGCGGGTTTATACCACCATCGGGCGCGATCCCCCTTGATTACAACCACACTGACTGTGTTTTAGGGGTTGCGGATTCGGTATCTGTCGTCGATGGCCAATTAGTGGCTCAGGGACGACTAATTCCGTTCACGACTGACGACAAGGCCAGTGAGATCATCTTCCAAGGCTCAAAGGGCGTACCATTCCAAGCCTCTGTCACAATTGACCCATCCACGCTTCAGACTCAGCAGGTGCCAGAGGGGCAAGCAGTCAACGTCAACGGCATTGACTTCGATGGACCGGGAACCGTTTTCAGGCAATGGGCGATTAGCGGAATCGCGATTCTTCCCTACGGGGCTGACTCGACAACTTCCGTCCAATTTGCACGCAGCAATCCGAGTGCGATTGATCCGATGAAGAAGCTGACCAGAGAGGTTGCGTCTACCTGGAAACAGAAGGCGTAGGCCGTCTAACAAAAAACGCCTCGCCTGGAGGGAAACCAAGCGAGGCGTCGAATATCACACCGCACAAACCGTCACTTTGCACGGACCAAAATTATGACAAATGTAGTAGACAAAGTCAACCCCAAAGCATTAACCGACTACGATACAACCATCCCTTATTGGGGAAACGATCCTGACCGCGAGGCAAATTATCGAAAAGGTTTTTTGGTCGAAGCCCATGCGGCTATCAAGCTGGCTGGCGGATCGAAGACGCTCACGGAATTTCTGAAGGGACTCCGCAAGCGCGAAGACGCCGCCCAAAAACTTCGCTGGCGAGCTGGCAACAATGCGATGAGCGCAGCACGTAAGCGAGCGGGCCGAAAGGCAACGCAAACCACATTCACCGAAGAAGAACAATGTCTTTCCCGTTTCTGTCGTGGGCAGATGCAGTCAGTAGCGACAACCCGAAGCGGGATTGAAAAGCTGATCGAGCGAGACAAACGACCGTCAATTGAAGCCGTTCGCCAGTTGATTGAATCGTGGTTCGATCATCTCCTTCAATGGGCATGTTGCACCGCCCCGGATGACAAGGTTTCCGAAGTCTGCCCGCCGTTCCTTCACGAGATTCCAGAATTTAGAACGGCGGTGAATGTATGACGGAAACCAAAACAGCACGACAAGAGGTTCTATCGTCCGACGTGAAACCTGTTCACAATTTCAACGTCGAAGGAATACCCGAGACACTGACGACGCCAGATCGTTGGGTTTGTTGGGCTTGGGAAAAGAAGGCGGGGAAGTGGACGAAGCCACTAAAGCAGGCGAACCATCCTTTACGAAATGCCTCTTCGACCGATGCGAACACCTGGACCGATTTTTCTACGGCCGTCGCGTCAGCAGAACAGAACGGACTTGGAATCGGTTTCGTATTCGATGGAAGTGATGATCTAATTGGTATCGACCTGGACGATTGCCGAGACCCGGCAACGGGAAAGCTGGCGGGATGGGCTTTAGACTTCATCGACATTTTGAAGACATACACCGAAGTCTCGCCAAGTGGGACGGGCGTCAAGATCTTCGTTCGTGGCGTACTACCTGAAGGTTGTCGAAGCGGCTTCAAACGTCCTGAGGGAGACGGAAAGGTTGAAGTCTATTCGAAGGGCCGTTTCTTTACGGTGACAGGACAAAGGGTACACGGCACGCCAGACGATGTACGGGAACGACAGGGACCATTAACCGCACTGATGACCACGCTCGCGAAATGGGTTCCCGAGGTTGTGAAGCCGGTCAAGGTTCAAGCACAGCCACAGCAACCGTTGACCCCTGACCGTGAACGTCAAATCAAACGGGCTTCAACATACTTGGCACCAATACCAGGAGCGGTTTCCGGTCAGGACGGAAGCCGGGACACGTTCATTGTCGTGAAGAAGGTTTTGGGATTCAGGTTGAACCGTGAAGACACCTTCGACGTTCTGCAACCTTGGAATTTAAAATGCGTCCCGCCCTGGTCAGATGCTGAATTGTGGCACAAGATCGACGGGGCGATGAAATCGGAGGTAGTCCCGATGGCTGACCGTGAACAGTTGCCAGCAGGTGACGTTCCGAGGTTCGACCCGCTTGATGATTCGGAGCAGGCGACAGGCGAAGCGATTTTGGGAACGGTTCAAACAGTGGAAGACTCTTCCACCTTTTCAGCGGAAGCGGTTAAACCGGCTCAAACCGATCCGAGACAAGAACAAGTCTTGAGACAGGTTTTGCAGCAGGGGTTGAAAAGACTGAGCGAGGGACGGGACCTTAACGACGTGTTGAGTTTTGTTTCTTCGAACGTCAATACGATTGTTCTCGGCTCTGAAGTCGAGACATTCGAGACGATGACATCGGAACAACTCGACGCAGTAGAACTCCACACGGAATATCTGGTTGATGATATCCTCGCGGCTGGTCAGCCTTGCATTATCGCAGCATCAAAGAAGAGTCTGAAAACCACGATTGCAATCGACCTGACTTTGAGTCTCGCCAGTGGTGCGAAGTTTCTGAACAAGTACTATGTTCCCCGACCCGTTCGCGTGGCGATGATGTCGGGCGAAAGTGGTGATGCAGTTATTCAAGAGACTTGCCGAAGGATTGCACGGTCAAAGCCCTGGATTAACTTTGGCGACTATTCAAACGCTCTTTGGTCGTTTGCATTGCCGAGACTTGGACAACCACGGACGAAAGCCAGTTTGTCGAAATTCGTCAAAGACAATCGGCTTGAAGTCCTGATTGTTGACCCCGCCTATTTATGTCTCGACCTGGGCGATGATGCGGGCAACCTGTTTTCAGTCGGTAAGAAGCTGTTCGAACTGACCGAGGTAGGACGCGAAACCGGATGCACAATCATCATCGTTCACCACAATCGGAAAGCACCAAAAGAAAACCAATTCAACCCGCCAGAGCTGGAGTCTATCGCGTGGTCTGGTTTCCAAGAGTGGGCACGCCAGTGGATTTTGTTGGGTAGGCGTGAAGCGTACAACCCCGAAAACGCTGGCTCACATCGCCTGTGGTTGTCGGTCGGTGGCTCTGCTGGTCATTCGGTTTTGTGTGGCGTGAACATCGAAGAGGGATCAAGAAAGGATCAAGGCGGGCGACGGTGGGAAGTTTCGGTTGATGGGGCATCGGCTGTCGTTGCCGAGAACATACAACAGGGTGAAGCCGCAAAGGAACAACGGGCACAAGCCAAGGCGGCTAAGAAGCTCGAAGCTGATACCGCCAAGTTGCTGAAAGCTTATCAGAAGTATCCAGAAGGCGAGACGGAACGATTCTACGGGACCAAAGCCAGATTGAATGGTACGGACTGTGGAGCGGCGAACGAAAAGCTATTGGAAGACGGTAAGGTTGAAGCCTGCGAAATAACTAAGAAGAACAAGCAGACCTATCCTGGATTTCGATTAGTAACAGCAGTAACCACAACCACTGCGACAGACTGTGACAACACTGTGACAGCACTGCGACAGAATCAGTCTGTCACAGTGGAGGCCACACACTGCGACAACCACCCTAAAGGGGTTGTCGCAGTGTCGCACTGTGCTGGTAGTGTGGATGTGGCAGGAGTTGCTAGTGAAACCGCAGTTAACTTTGACTCAGTGGATTCTATGTTTGGAGGATCGAAAGCATGAACAGCAACCAAAGGGGCAGCGGAATGAATGCAACGCCTGACCGATGTGACATCTGCCGGTTTGCAGTGTTCGCTCACAATGACGTTGGAGTTGATCGGAAGCCAGTCGAACTTTACGAATGCCATTTAAAACCACCTATTCAACACCATCGGTTTATGAATGTACTCGACGATGGCAACAGGGATCACCGCAACTGGATGCTGCCAATTGTTCAAGGTGATAGCTTCTGTGGCGAATTCGAGATAATGAAACTAACGCACGCGTAACGCTATCGGGTTGTTTGATGTCCAATGAGTCACGCGAGAGGCTCAGAACGCGATACAAGCGAACGTCGCGAAGATTTAATAGGGAATCTCTTCAACCCCGTGGCGTCAACGGGTCCTACCGCCGATTTTGAGTTTCTCTGTATACACTTGAACTCACTGACCTAACACACATTCTTTCTTGCACACGTTACGCAAAAACCGCTTGAGGAAAGAATGTAGATTTCGGTTCGCCGAACGAGGATTCTGCATGACATCTCCGATTGCAGGCATCGAGACAGTTGGGTGGCGAGCTTCAGTATTGCCAGTTTTTCTAAAATCAGATACCGAAAGGTGCTGCTGCAGAAGATTGGAGACGACCAGAGACGAACCGAGACGATTGCAAACGCTTGCCC
>CAIULL010000120.1 GCA_903899985.1 uncultured Schlesneria sp. | reverse complement strand
TTTGGGTTTGTAATCCACGTTCAAAACAACCACGCCAGTTTCCACGGAACTGCCGGACACGTCACAAATTCACTCGGATTCTACGGAGGTCAAGCCAAACTCTCAACCCGATCGCCGTCAAACGACTTTAATCTCCCGTCGTTGGGAATTTATTTTGAATCGAATTGAGGTCCCAAAAGCGTTTTCCTTTTGCCTTCGATAAATTCAATGTGATGCGGGATATGGCCAGCAATACGTTCGAGCAGTCGCATCAGCGATAGCGGACCGTCCGCAGAATGTTGTCCATTCCGTTCAAAGTCGTTGACAGCCAATGTCTTGAGGAACCGTGACACTTCCCGTCGAACGGATGCGATCACATCCAGCTCTTCTTCCAGATTTCGTTGTGCATAGGCAAGTTTCGCTGCAAAAACATCAGGATCGCCGCCAAACAGTGTTGGGCGATCCTCGGCCACCACGCGCTTCATCCGATCGGCATAAACCAGCTCGAAGTCGGCGATATGACATACGATCTGCAAAACGCTCCATGCCCCCGGAGTCGCTGGGATTCGCAGTTGAATTGACGAAAGTCCTGAAACCGCTTCCCGAAGCTGGGCCGGTCCACGATCGTATTTGGCAATCAATTCCTGCAAATTAATTGGCCAGGCGGCAACGTTTGACGCAGCACCTAATAGTGCGAGCGCTTTGTCTCGCGTATCAGTGATAGGCCATAGACAATCAAACTTTGAGACAGCGAGAACTTCACGCCCGACCGGTGACGGATTGCATAAGACAAGCTTTCCTCCGCATGAGGAGACGTCATTCCACAAAATGCGTATTAATTCCAGCATGCTGGAGCCAAAAAACGATGCCTCTCCGAGGTCGATGATCAGTTTGTGGCAACCGATCTCTCGCCGCAAATTCCGAATTCCTTCCAATTCATTCAGAACGTTTTGATCCGCAAGGCTGCTGACCCCTGGACGCAACTCCAGCAGCATCATGTCATCGACGGCTTCTGTATGAATCATTTGACAGAAACTCATCTCATTTTTCCTCAATACCTGTGAATTCCGGCTGGGTGACAGACACACTTGAACCGGACATGACAGGCTCTTCTCGGTTCGCAGTTTTTCGTCGTTTTATCAGCTTGACCTCATTTCCCACAGCATTGTACTGCACTTCATCCATAAACGTATGCATCAACAACAAGCCTCGCCCGCACGGACGTTCGAGATTCGCCGGATCTGTCGGGTCAACCAGGCAATCCCGATCAAACCCAAAGCCATCATCCCGGATGGTAAATTCGGCTTCGTCCGCGGTGAACCGTCCAATAATCCGAATGCGGCGACTGGACCAGGGTAACGAGTTAATCCGTTGAATCGCCAGATCGTAATAGGCACGGTGGTCAGTCTCGCGCATTGACGAGCAAAGCTCAAGATTCCCATGAAAACAGGCGTTTGTCAGCGCTTCCTGCAAAGCCACACCAATCCGCACCCGCTCGGAATCACTGCAGGTCCCCATTTCCGTCGTCATCTCCTGCAGCAAATGGACCATGGAAGAGATCAATTCCTGATCGTTTTCGATGCTGAATTCGACCTCGTGACGCGTCATTCGACGCTTCAGTCGCAAATGAGTCCGATCCACGTGTGCTGCCTGCAGAACCTGGTTAACGGTTTCTGCTAATTGAAAGTTCAGTTGCCGTTTCGGAACGTAACTCGCAGCGCCCGCTTTTAACGCTTTCACCGCGAAATCTTCGCTTCCCCGCGCCGTCATCAGAATAACGGGAACAATCGGATACGCCTGACGAATGACTTCGACCAGTTCCAATCCATTGATCGAAGGCATATCAAGATCGGTGACCACGATATCAGGGACATGCAATTCCATCTTCATCAAAGCGTCGCCGCCGTCCACGGCGTACTCAATGCTCAATCCGTCGACTTTACTGAGTAACCCACCTGCGAATCGACGGTCCGTCGACGAATCGTCCACGATCAGTACTGTTGGCATGATGGAAACAATCCGAAATGAATCAAAAACGTCGCCTGACTAAGATGCTGCCATCATGCGGCGCTGATCGCAAGTGTATTGTCATTTTGAGTTCGATATGAAATTGCGTGAAACGGCCATCGAGGGTCTTTCGAGCGGTTAGTGAGAATCGTCCAATTCACGAGCCCGGAGAATCGACACCATTCTGATTTGAAGCAAGAAACGAAGTCATCGCAGTAAAAACTCCCCGAGAACGATTAATCACGGGCCACATTATTTCCGTTGTGTTGCCGGTTATTGGTCCTGCTTTCGCTGCCAGTTCCATCCTTTCAACATCCTCTGCCAGCGCCGCGATGCCAAACATTCGCAACCCACTCTTCAAAGTATGCGCCGCCCGTTGAAACTGTTTCCATTCCCCCGCCGCAATCGTTGTCCTCATGGTTTCGATCAACTGCGGACCTTCCTCCAGAAAGGCTTCAACCACCTGACGCAGAAGCTCTTTGTCATGATTGACCGCTCGATGAGCCAGATCCCAATCCACGTGATCACTTGCTGTCGGCTCGCTGGCATCCATTTGGTTTTCATTCGTTGAGAAATTGATCTTCTCGATGGCCTGAAACAGTTGCTCAGCACGGATCGGCTTCATTAAATAGTCATCCATCCCTGCTTCAAGACAAAGTTCACGGTCTCCTTTCATCGCATGCGCGGTCATCGCGAGAATTGGCAGATGTTCCCTGGTCGTCTCTTCTCGACGACGGATCAATCGCGTCGCATCAAGTCCATCCAGCTCCGGCATTTGCACATCCATCAGAATCAAGTCGAACGTTTCCCGTGCCGAAAGATCCACGGCCTCGCGACCATCGTTTGCCACGGTAACACGATGTCCCCATTTTTTAAGCAATCCAATCGCCAATCTTTGATTGATCAGGCTGTCCTCGGCCAGCAAAATCGACTTCGGTGCATTGGATGTCCGCGTCGAAACCGACGAAACCTCGTGCCCACCGGTCAATGCCGACTGGCCGCCGACAGCAATCAGAATCGCGTCCAGAAGTTCGGATTGCTTGATTGGCTTGACCAGATAAGCGGCGATCCCCAGTTCCTGACACTTTCGAATGTCACCGGGTCGATCACCGGACGTCAGCATCATGATCATCGAACGACACAGAACCCGATTTTCCTGCACTTTCCTGGCCAAAGTGAACCCATCGACGTCAGGCATGCTGGCGTCAGTCAGAATCAAGGCATAGGGTCGTCCTTCGCGGGCCATTTCCTCCAATTGCCTGACTGCTTCGGCGACGCTGGCCACCGCTGTCGGTTCCATCATCCAATTCGTGAGAATCTCAACGAGAATTTTGCGGTTGGTCGCGTTGTCATCGACAACAAGCACGCGTAAACCTTGAAGCATCGGGGGGTAGATCTTTGAGATGTTCGACTCGGTCTCTGGTGAAGAGACCCAGAACCTCGCGACAAAGTGAAATGTACTGCCTCGGTCGACTTCACTGTCGACCCAGACGCTTCCCCCCATCAAGTCAACAAGTCGCGACGAGATCGCCAGGCCTAATCCCGTACCGCCGTAGCGACGAGTCGTGGAAGTATCAGCCTGTTCGAATGCTTCAAAAATCGTGTGCAGTTGGTCGGGTGAAATTCCAATTCCGGTATCGGTGACTCGAAAGTGCAGTGTCAGCTCATCATCCTTGGCGTGTTCGACATCCACATCGAGCACAACTTCACCCCGTTCGGTAAACTTGATGGCATTTCCCACGAGATTGACGACCACCTGCCGTAATCGATGCGGATCACCTTCAATCAATGCAGGGACAACGGGCGTGACATGGCAGGCCAGCTCGAGTCGCTTGCGATGAGCCCTTAAAGCGAGCGACTTCATGGTGTCGCCCAATAACTCACGAAGGTCAAAATTGACCCGTTCAAGACTCAGTTTTCCCGCTTCGATCTTCGAAAAATCGAGGATGTCATTAATCACCGACAGTAATGACTCACCCGACTCTTGAACCATCGAGAGATATTCGCGTTGAGTCACATCGAGTTCCGTGTCGCGAACAAGTTCGGTCATGCCGATAATGGCATTGAGCGGCGTGCGGATTTCGTGACTCATATTCGCAAGAAAATCGCTCTTCGCACGATTTGCCGCTTCGGCAGACTCTTTTGCTTTCAGCAATTCCGTTTCCGCCCGATGGCGCGTCGTAATATCCACCGCGATTCCGAGAAACCCGTTGACGTTCCCCTCGTGATCTTGCTTCGACGTCACAGACAATGCGACGCGAAGATGTTGACCGTCCTTTCGAACATAGGTCCATTCCCGTTCGTCGTGATCACCCCGTCGCGCGTAGGCAACAAAAACTTCAAAGCCTTGAATGGGGCGGCCGAATTCTCTCGACAGTTCGACACCACGAGCTTCGACTTCAGAACTGAGATGGAACATCGCCGGCGACGTTCCCAGCATCTCGTCCCTCGTGTAGCCCAGCATCCGTTCAGCCCCGGTGTTGACGAGGTTGATCACCCCGTCAACGTCGGTTGAGATGATAGAAACCTGTGTTGCCGCATCGAGGACCGCCTGCAAACGCGCTTTAGTCTGAACCAGTTCCCGCTCGGCTCGCTCCTTTTCCGTGACATCCGAAAAGATCCCCTGAATACCGACCAGATTTCCGGCAGAATCATAGACCGGACTTTTGACGACGTGCGTGTAACGTAAGTCACCTGCCGGTGTCTGAAATTCTTCCGTCGTTTCAAACGTACTTCGATGTTCGAGCACATGTCGATCATCGGCCCGATATTTCTCGGCCAGCTCACGCGGGAAAAAATCGTGATCACTATGTCCGATGATTGATTCAAGCGGGCGATTGAGTGCTTCGCACAACAATCGATTGGCAAAAGTAAATCGGCCGGTGAGATCCTTTCGAAGCATCGCCAGCGGCAGTGTTTCAACCAGTGATTGATAAAAGGCCTCAGACTCCATCAGCGCCTGCTCGACTTTTCGCCGATGCGTCAGTTCGTTTTCATAACGATCCTGCAGCCGACGGATATCTTCGCAGGCAGCCTGCAGCGCTTCGATCAAATCCGATTGACGATAGGCATGCTGTGACAACGACGGTTGTGACGTGTCTACGACTTGCGAAACAGCAGTCTCTGTCACAGGACGTGCCGTATCGAGCAGCGAGCGGATTTTCGCCAGAATTTCCTCGCTGGATCGAAGCCGTGAAAAAACCCCTGCAACACCGGCTCGCAGGCAACGCAGAATTCCTTCGCAATTGCCCGGATTGATCAAGGCCATCACGGGGACTGCCAATCCCACCTCTGATCGCGGCAAGTCGTCAATCACACCAAGATCCGTATCGCCAATGATCAACAGGTCGGCCGTCTTTGATTGCAAAACCGCGTCGGGATGTTCCAAAAACGAGACATCGAAGCCCGCTTGAGTCAGAATAAACTGCAGCGAATCGCGGCGTGCGACATCTCGTTCCACCACCAGCAGTCGAGGCATATCGGCATCCTTAAGTCCCCTCATGCCCGCGTTCCAAACGGGATTTTGTGGACGATATCCTGGCAATTCTAAACCTCTCGCATCTCCGTTAAAGAGACGCAATACGAGAGATTAATGATCCGTCTGATAAAAAAGGAACTGGAATGATCGTCAAATCCAAATCGAATTCCCAATGGGACGTCTCAAAAAGTCCTGTCAGGGGGGATAGAGATTGAAATGTATTTAAGCGATGAATCAAAGATAAACTGCACATCACACGCAAGCCAGCGAGTCGCACGGCTCGGCGAACTTTCGCCGATGTGCCGGGAAAAAACGTTTGCGAACGAGGACCTATTGAATTGTAGATCGGCTTGCCCGCCAGAGCCAAATCGCTGCCATCCCCATCAGCGCACCCACAAAGAATTGCAGACCCGCCATTATCCGCATGCCTTTGCAAAAGTTTGGATCACGGACGAATGAACGGATGGCATTACGGTAATCTTCTCGTGAAACAAACACTTTGATGAACAGTCGTGGACGTAATGAGAAAAACCATGTCGTGCTCGCAATCGCTGAAAAACCAACGAAGGCGAACACGAGTGGTTCCACATTATCCATCGTACCGAATTCCGTCCGCTACGATTCGTTGACAAACCTGGTCATCCGATTTTTGATCGATCGGCCCTATAAGCATCGCAGGGATTAACCCTTCACAAGATCCCGAAGGACTTTGTGCAGGATTCCGCCATTGCGGTAGTACTCGACTTCGACCGGCGTGTCGATGCGGCAGGTCGCGACGAAGTGAATCGCCGTGCCGTCCGGTTTGGTCGCCATCACTTCGACGGC
The DNA here is from genome assembly GCA_903899985.1 of uncultured Schlesneria sp. Lineage (GTDB taxonomy): Bacteria > Planctomycetota > Planctomycetia > Planctomycetales > Planctomycetaceae > Schlesneria. The sequence continues at coordinate 11,999 of CAIULL010000120.1, read as the reverse complement.
TTGCAGCGGTTTGAGGTTGTCGTTGAGCTGAATGTCAAAGGTCTCGGTTCCGTCAAGGCCCAGGAATTCGCGGCTTTCGCCAGCACGGAATTGAAGCGGCAACACCCCCATGCCCACGAGATTCGAACGGTGGATTCGTTCGAAACTGGTGGCGATGACAACTTTAATGCCCAGCAGGAAAGTCCCCTTGGCGGCCCAGTCACGGGATGAACCTGTTCCGTATTCGGCACCGGCCAGGACAACCAGCGGCGTCCCGTCCGCTTTATACTTCACAGCGGCATCGTAAACAGACATTTGTTCGCCGGTGGGGAAGTATTTCGAAACCCCGCCTTCCGTGCCTGGGCAGAGCAGATTTCGCAGCCGGATATTTGCAAAGGTGCCTCGTGTCATCACACGATCGTTACCTCGACGAGCCCCATAGCTGTTGAAGTCGAGCGGTGCGACGCCGTTGGCCTGCAGGAAAATACCGGCGGGCGAACTGGCCTTGATCGACCCCGCAGGGCTGATGTGGTCAGTCGTGACCGAATCACCCACCGACAGCAGACAAACGGCACCGCTGATCCCTTGAATTGGTTTCGGAGTGACCGGCATATCGATAAAAAACGGAGGCTCTTGCACGTAGGTGCTCTTCTCGTCCCATTTGTACAGAGGACCCGTTGCTCCGGTAATCTTCTGCCATTCGATCGGACCAAGAGCCGCATGTCCGTATTCCGTCGTGAACATCTCTGGAGTGATCGAAGAGGAAACGGTCTCTTCGATCTCTTTCGAGCTTGGCCAGATATCCTTGAGATAGACATCCTTTCCAGCTTTATCCTTGCCAAGCGGTTCCGTCGTCAGATCAATGTCGGTTGTTCCGGCGAGTGCGTACGCAACGACGAGCGGCGGACTGGCCAGGTAATTTGCTTTCACCTGAGGATTGATCCGGCCTTCAAAATTGCGATTCCCCGACAAAACGGCAGAAACGACGAGATCACCCTCTGAAACGGCTTGAGAAACGTTGTCAGGAAGCGGGCCACTGTTTCCGATGCAGGTCGTACAACCATATCCGACAGTGTTGAAACCTAACTGATTCAACGACTTGTCGAGGCCTGATTTGGCAAGATACTCGGTCACGACGCGACTACCTGGGGCAAGGCTTGTCTTGACCCAGGGCTTGCTGGTCAACCCTTTCGCAACGGCGTTACGAGCCAGCAAACCGGCTCCGAGCATGACCGAAGGATTGCTGGTGTTGGTACAGCTTGTGATGGCCGCGATCACAACGGCTCCATCGCCAATCTTTGCATCGGTCCCTTTGATGGTTACCGGTGCAGCGGGTGTGGGATGAGCGAAACTGGTGCTGCGCTCTTTTTCCCAGGCCGACTTCATGTCTTTGAGTAGAACTCGGTCTTGCGGTCGTTTCGGTCCTGCCATCGATGGAACAACGCTGGAAAGATCGAGTTCGAGCTTTGACGTAAATCGTGGTTCCGGGGAGCTGGACGTACGGAACATTCCCTGAGCCTTGTAGTACGCCTCGACAAGTTCGACCTCGGCTTCAGTGCGACCTGTCCGTCGGAGGAACCGCAGAGTTTCGTCGTCGACCGGGAAGAAACCCATCGTGGCGCCGTATTCAGGAGCCATATTGGCCAACGTCGCTCGGTCTGGAAGCGTCATGGCATCGAGACCCGGTCCGTAGAATTCGACGAACTTGTTAACCACACCATGCTTTCGCAGCATCTGGGTCACAATCAACACGAGATCGGTGGCCGTGGTCCCTTCGGGAAGTGAACCACTCAATTTGAACCCGACGACTTCCGGCATCAGCATATAAATTGGCTGGCCCAGCATGACGGCCTCAGCTTCGATACCGCCAACGCCCCACCCGACCACCCCCAGGCCGTTGATCATCGTGGTATGACTGTCGGTTCCAACCAGGCTGTCGGGATAAGCGACCCCATTTTTCGTCAGCACAACTTTAGCCAGGTACTCGAGATTCACCTGATGTACGATCCCCGTTGCCGGAGGGACAACGCGGAAGTTGCTCAGCCCCTGCTGAGCCCATCGGAGCAATTGATATCGTTCCAGATTGCGTTCGAACTCAAGGTCAACGTTCTTCTGCAATGATTCGCCTGTTCCGAAGAAATCGACCTGCACCGAGTGATCGATGACGAGATCGCACTGAACCAGTGGGTTAATCTTTTTGGGATCGCCACCCATGCGGATCATCGCATCGCGTAATGCGGCCATGTCGACGACAGCGGGAACCCCTGTAAAGTCCTGCAGAACGACGCGGCCCACCATGAACGGGACTTCGACTTGTTGAGGCTTCCCCGCGTCCCAATTGGCCACCTGAGAGACATGCTCTTCGTTAACAATAAAGCCATCGACGTTCCGCAGGCAGGATTCGAGCAGCACTCGCATCGAAAACGGAAGAGTGTCAATCTGGCCAAAACCCTTGGCAGCGAGTTTGGGCAATGAAAAATACTTGAATTCTCCGCCGCTGGTTTTCAGAACCGATTCAGTGCCAAAGGGATTCGTCGCCGCCATGTCGAAATTTCCTTGCCCGTGTAAATGGACCTATTGTACGTCCGCGATACCCGCGTCCGGTGAGATTTTGTTGTCAATCGCCCTGCTGAGAAGTCGCCGGAAACCCTTGAGAATTCACGGATTGCTCACCCACGAAATCGTATCAATCCACGAAATCGTTGAGAAGCAACGGATCGCTTACGGGATACCGAAGCTGGGAAATTCTTGAAAAATGGTCAGGAATTCCAGCAAATTCGGAAAACGATCGGGATCGAATCCATGAACTGGCGGTAAAGGAAACGACCCGGTAGGTTGGTCGGCGACGAACAATGCGGGCTCGAGAACTTCAACCATGTTGGTGATCCACCCGCTATCCCGCATTCGCCCCCGCGTCGAGCAAAAAGCCTTTCGAAGTCGGCTTAATCACACGAAATTCCCTGGAGTAATTGCGTCCGGCGACAGGCTAATTGAGCCGCTTCGATTATTCCCTTGTTTAAGAAAGGACAGTTGCTGATACTGATTGATGACGTTTTTTTTGCGAATCGACAGGAAGCTTGAGCGCGAGGCTGCCATGTACAATCGATGTTTTCTTTCGGGGTTCTGCTTCGTTTCCCTGTGTGCCTCAATCTTGACGACGGGGTCAATCTTCGCCGCCGAAGCACCTCCACTTCCAAGCGATCCCGGAGTCTGGATCAATTCGCCTCCACTTTCGGTGCAACAACTGAAAGGGAAAGCCGTTTTCTTATATTTTTTCGAAGAGTCGAGCCCTCGGTGTAACGAGAATTGGGCAACGCTCATGCAGAAATCTGCCGCGTTGAAAGATCAGCCGATTATTTTCATTGCGGTGAATTCGGGAAACGCTGCATCAGATCTTCGCGAGTATGCTCGTGACGCTTCGTGCACGTGGCCAATGATCGCTGATGTTGATCGCAACCTGGAAAAGGCCTACGACGTCAATGAGATCAATCTCACAAACGACTCGCAGGCTCGATATATCTCCAGTGATGGCTCGATGCACCTGGGTGACCTGATCAAGTTTGACGACACAATTCAAGAGGCGTTGAAAGACGCCGAATGGAAACTTGATCCATCGAATGTCCCTGACACTCTGAGGGATGCCTGGATGGCGATTGAGCTTGGTAACTATAAAGCGAGCGGTGCACTGCTGCGAAAGTCGCTCAACTCTCCTAAAAAGGAACTGCAGGAGGCCGCCAAGAGATTGCAAGAGGCTGTCAAGACCGCCGCCACGGATGACTTTGAAGCAGCAAAGAAGGCGAGCGAAGACGAGCAACATTGGCGTGCTTATGAAATTTGCCAGCGTCTTTCTGACCACTTTACCCCTGCAGATCTCCCTTCCGATTTCGCAGAGTTCAAGAAAACTCTGATCAAAGAACCCAAAGTAAAAACGGGAACAGCAGCACGTCGAACACTTGATGGAATTGTGAAATCTCTGAACGCCGGCAAGCCGCTAAACAAAAAATTCAAGGCTCAATTGGAGAAGATGGTTTCGGACTTTGAAGACAGCGACCTGGCGCACGATGCCCAGGCGGCTCTGGACCGCCCCGATGAGGGTACTTCAACAAAATCGGGGCGTGGATTTAAAACAGAAGTCGAGAACGAATAGCGTCGATCAAATCGTGTAACCAGACATATCCGATCGGCTGACGCCCGCAATGAATGCGAGTGATCGCCGTCGTACCCGCGTGCGGATTCGACAACTGGCTGGAATCGACGTCCACAGTGACCATCACGCTGATGCCAATTTGATCGTCCACGCTCGTGGTTTCGGCAACGTGGCGAATCGTACCTCGATACGAACGGGATGGATCTGAGGCGAGTAGAAAGTCGACATCGAGATTCGGCTTCAATCGTTTTTGAGCATCGCGGACGTGCCCAAAATCTTTGTCGGCAATCCGCATTTCAATCACCCACGGACCGTGCGTGTCGCCGATTGTCAGCAGAGCTTGACCCCGTTCCACCGGTCGAGCTGAGAGTAAGGTTGAGACATCCCAGGTCAACACTTTGCCTGGAATCGGGCTTCGTAAGGTTAACGCCGCCTGCTGTCGTTCGATCAAAGTTCGCTGCCGGTTCAGCGATTGTTGGCGTTCCTTTAACTCTTCTTCTTCAGAAGCCAGCAACCGCGCCCGGTTTGTCGCATCCGGGGTCGATCCGCCGGTCAGCCTGGCTGACAGCACACCTTTCAATCGCTCGCGAACAACGTCGAGCTCACCGACAATTCGGGGGAGTTCCAACGCAAGCTGTGGATCATGCAAGACCACGAGCGGTTGACCCTCGGTAACGTCGTCACCATGCTGAACCAGTAATTCTTCGACGATCCCGGAACTACTTGCGAACACCTCGCGGCGATGGTCAGGAACAAGTTCTGCGGGGCCGGACACGGTAAATTCTGCAGGTACGAATGTCAGAATTCCTGCTGCCGCAGATGCCGCTAAAAGCGCAAGCCGAAAACTCGGACGACGCAGCCATCCCGGCAAACCGCGTAATCGTCGCATCGTACTTATGAACGGAATTCCATCTCGTTCGATTGCAGCGAGTAGCAGCGGCTCACTGCGCCGCGCCAAAACTTCGGCTCGATGTTTCCATGCAGGGAAATCGGAAACCTCCTCGAATTGCTCCACCGCGATGACAACTCGGCTTACCTGTGGTACCGCGGTTGTCTGACCGAACGGAAGTGGAATAAGCCCGATGGCTTTGGCTCCGGTCAGGCCAGCATGTTTAGAAAGCTCTAGCGTGTGCTGAGCATCTCCCGAGTCATCAGGCTTCAGTGCGTTGAACCACAAAGACTGGTTTCCACGAAGGGCGAGTTTCGCAAGGGTTTCCATCGAGCGAACCGAATTTGATCGAGATTCGATCTGATCAACGCCGGTCACCGCAAGCGTTTCAAAAGACACGTTGTTTCGACGTAATAAAGTGATTCGATCGCATTCAGCGATCAGCCGTCCATCATTGACAATTGTCGCCTTCAAACCTGGCAAGTCGGGCGATTGCGCGAGACTCTGGGAAAACAGATCCCACCGCTGCCATTGAGACTGTGCTTGCCGCAACTGTCGCAATTCGGACAGTGAAAGATAGTCGGCTGTGATTTCACAAATCGCTCGAAGAAAGGGAACAACGTCTGAGGTCAATCCACCATTCGGGCCTGTCGGATGCAGGGCATCCAGGAAGCCGACGGTTTGACCTGCATGAACGATTGGACCGATTGTACGTGCCGCAAGACGGCGACTTCCATTATCGCCAAGGGTGATCTTATGCGTTGAAACCTGTCGCGTCTTCGCAACTTCCGTCAACCACGAAATGTGCTCGGTATCGACGGGGTTCGGCAAATCGGCAGGCAATTGGCCAACGACTTCCCACGATCCATCGGAGGAAGGTCGCCAAAGTCGTGCCTGCTCAGCGCCACCATTCTGTCGCAGGCCACCCAGAACTTCGGAGAAGAATTTTCCGGCGTCAATGTCAGACTTGGCCAATTCCGCCAATTCATCGACGCACTGCTCCATCTGCTGCCGCGTGGCAGCCATCGCCGAACCTGATGAAGTAAGTGGGGCATTCTGTGACATGCCATTTATATAACTGTTTTGCGATGATTTCACATCGGAAATCAGTGTCGAGCAAGTTTTCAGCGATGCGAATTGCTCACGAAGACGTCATTCTTTACCCTAACAATCAGGTTGAAGGCCAAAGGGACGTCAATAACGTGCAGTTTGTATTCCTGTCTTGGAAACTAAAAAATGCATGAAGCATCCGGCTTCATGCATTTTTCTTGCGGCAGAGTTGAGCACCTTCGACCCGCGTGCCAACCAGAATGCGTCGGCATCAATACTGAGGTTCTCAGATCCCCCAAATAGGCACTATCGAAGGGAATCGATACACTCATGCTGAAGCCGAGCACCGATCACGAATGAGGAGGCCGTGCAATTCATGCGTCACCCGCTTTCGAAATCGCCCCAAAAGTTGCTAGTCGTTTGAAATCTCGCCTGTACTCCCCGCACTCAGATCCGCGCACTCTCTGATCGCGGGAATACCGAGCCGTATGTTTGGCGATTTCTAACACTCAATTTGACGATACGTCTGTTTAAAAAAGCCGTTTTTTTCAAGTCGAATTCCGTGAGGACCGTGGTTATCTCCGCAGTCTGTAGAATTGATCGCACGGTCACCAATTCGTCGGAAGCGTATTCGATGCAGACGTATTCTCTTTTCCCCGAGGGGGATATGGATACTAGCCCTGGGCAAGCGAGTCTTCGAGCGCCGCCCAGGGTTGCGGGTGAGGGGATTGTGGGTGCCCTGAAGGGGCACGGGAAGGCAACGACCGCGATTCAGATCAAAAAATTATGCGGAAATTGAGTGTATTGCCAGTTCCGTTGCCCTTACAGGGCAAATCCGTGTTTCTATTTGTGACCTAGGGCGGCGCTCGCGGACGAGCTTGCCCTAAGCTGGTTTCCGCTCCCCCTTCAGGGGAAAAGACGGTGTTGTTGGCCATGCGTCTGGTACGAACTAGTCGGCGGATTTGATCGCGTGTTCTGGAACGTCGCCGAACCTCCTCAAAAGATTGACGCGATCCGAAGCCCGTTCAATTAACACCGCGAACACGTCCCCAAACAAACTCGGGCCCTCTTGCCGACCGGGTAGCGCGTCGGCATCAATACTGGGGTTCTCAGATCCCCTAATAAGGTCGCAATCGAGGGGAATCGACGCACTCATGCTGAAGCCGAGCACCGATCACGAATGAGGAGGCCGTGCAATTCATGCGTCACCCGCTTTCGAAATCGCCCCAACCTCGGGGACACTGCCCTTTTCAAGGATGGATAAAGCGTTCGGGAAGAGAGGTTACAGACGAACTTTTCTAACGCGAAACTATAGGCCAATAGTTAAGCGCTTTGGTGTGTGTGCGTGTCGTCATTGTGCGGGAAGTTCAAGGTCGTCGGTACCAGCAAGGTCTTGCCCTGCCCCACGAACGCCCACAACGTGAATTGTGTTGCCGACAATTACGAAAAGTGAGCGATAGACTCGACCACTGCGGGTCTTGAAGAGAAATTGACGGAGATCAACGCCAAGCTTCTCTGTCTCAGAGGCAATCCCGCATTCTTCTGCCTGAATCGGCAATGAATGCAGCGATGTTTAAGTATGCGAGATACCACCGAACTGCGCCGTCTTTGGACCGCTTAGCCAGCCATTCAAAGATCGTGTCCACATCTTTTTCGACCCGCCCTGTCACTCGGACCTCGAAGGTCATAACGCCCCTTCAACACCATGTCGCTGGCGGAAATCGCGGTCAAACGATTCCAACGTTTTCGTCCGCCCCGCAGCGACGTCTTCCAATCCTTCCCGGATTGCGGCGAGAGTCTCATGCTCCTCTCGCCAGAGGGCGAGGGCTTCTTCTGGAGACATCAAAACAATGGCTTCGGACGCCAACTGTCTTTCCACAAATTTGTGAAAACTTGCTAGCCCTGTCGGTTCAGAGAGATTCATCGTTGGCCTCGCAGGCTTTGAGTTTCGTCAGCGTATTTTATCATCGCTAGAAAACCCTGTCAAAAAGACCCTCAGATCTCGACTGTGTTTCCGTATTCGTATCCGATTCTCCAGTGTAGGTCACAGTGTGGTCGCTAAACAGGACCAGCCAGCACCAACTACGGGAGCAAAGCGAATTGCTCATCAAGGCATCATTCTTTAACCTACTTATGAACTTAAAATTTCGGCTGCGGTTCGCCCCCTCGGTAATCGAAGCTGCATTCTGAACTTTAAACAAGAAGATCGAACGACATGAATATTCTTTCGAAATGGGACGCCGGCCTGAATTATGACGAGTTTCTGAAGAAATTTGCCTCTGCCGATCAGAAAAGCAGATGGGACGCCGTCTACAACGAGATCACGCTGACCCCCGCACAGATCACCCTGCTCAAAAGCTTTCAGCGGGACATGCTTGTCGCCGTTGCGGCGGGAGCCTGGTGCGGTGATTGCATTCAACAATGCCCCATCTTCGAAGTCTTCGCCAAACAGACAACTCGACTGCAGATTCGATACTTCGATCGAGATGAACATGGTGATATCGCCGACGAACTGTCGATCTGCGGCGGTCGTCGGGTTCCCTCTGTCTTGTTCATGGCTGAAGACGGTGCTCCGTGTGGGAGGTATGGCGATCGGACACTCGCCAAGTACCGCGATGCTGCGGCATCGCTAGGTGCAGCGGCTTGTCCGACGGGGATCGTTCTGCCTGGGGCCAGCTTGCAGGCCGCGGTCATTCAGGAATGGCTGGAACAGTTCGAACGAGTCCAGTTGATGCTGAGGCTCTCACCCCGTCTGCGTCAAAAACATGGTGATTGAATCTGAAACGAAAAATCCATTTCAGCCTTAATAAATTCCTTTGAATTTTGACGGGATGCAGAAACGACTCACGAACAGATTTCTTGTCACGATCGAGACGGGCGCATAGCGCTGGTCCTTGGACAAATGGACCGTGCTGAGATGCGCCCGTTAGTTGACTGGATGAAAGAAAACGTTGCTTCGGCAAAAAGGTGGGTGGCGTCACCTGACGCCACAGACATCGCCAGCCTGTTTGCCGAAGACGAATTCCCCGATCTGATCCTTGTTCTTCAATGCTGGCCGAATGAGTTCTCGGCCAATGATGTGAACAGGTTGCTGGCGTTTGCGCCGCTGGCCCGGGTTGTTGTCTGCTACGGGGCCTGGTGTGAATCCGATGGTCGCAATCTCAACGTCTGGCCCGCTTCAATCCGAATTCCCGTTTGGGCGGCCCAGCCTCGAATTCAACGAGAATGGCAACTGATCCTTGATCCCGCGACGCTGCATCCCCTTCCCTGGTCTGCGTCAAAAGAAGAAATTTTTAGCGTCGATCAGCCGACAATCATTCCGTTGTTACCACCTCAGAAAATCCTGATCGATTCGCCCGATCAAGCGATCAGGCAGTACATCGCCGAAAGGCTTAACGAAGCTGGTCACGTCGTCTGCAATGACGATCCTTCGGTATTGATGTTCGATGCAGACCCGTGGGGATCATCGCGCATCGCTGTCCTCAAATCACTTCTTCTGCTGCACCCCAATGCGATCGTGTTTGCGCTGGTGAATCTCGTTCAACCCCCTCTTGTCGAGCAACTGCATAGTTATGGAGTTGAAAAAGTTTTGCCCAAGATCGCCCTGCCGTGATGGAAAGGTTTGATCGTGTGCTTTTTCGATCTTCTGAACCAGGGGGAGACGGCGTGAACGTCGGCGGTCATGCAGGACTGTTTGACCGGCAAAGTCAGAAGACACTGCTTCTCCGAAGACATCCGAAGCAGTGGCACACGATAATCTTTCGGAAGTTTTAACGAGCACTAACCACGACCGAGGTACGCCTGATCGCGCGGAAGCACAATCGCTTCAAGAAAGTTCACGTCGGCGGGTAATGTCACCATCGCAAGCGCGGCACGAGCGATCGATTCGGGCTGCATCATCGGTTCGTCGTCTGAAGTCTTACCAGAATCGATGCGACGTTCGACCAGAACATTTCCAGGGTGCAGGCAGGAACAGGTAATGCCATGCGGTCGACCATCGAGAGCGATGGCCTGTGTCAGCCCCCAGACACCAAACTTCGCAGCCGAATAGGGGGCACTTCCTTCACGAGGCCGCTGGGCACTGATCGAGCCGATATTCAGAATTCGCCCCGAGCGTTGCGGCTTCATCAGTCGAAACGCGGCGCGACTGCACAAGAATGTTCCCGTCAGACACGATCCCACCACGTTGTTCCAGGCTTCGAGTGACAGTTCATCGAGCGGTCCGCCGTCAAACGCACCGGCGTTATTGACGAGTATGTCGACTCGCCCAAATTGGGTGCGGACGGCGTCGAATAAGCGTTCGACATCTGTCTCCACCGAAACATCGCATGTCTGTGCCAGAACAGTCACCCCGCGCGCCCGTAATTCATCGGCGACATGCTTCAGCGACTCGCCGTTTCGAGCACACAACGCGAGCGACGCTCCTTCTTCAGCGAAGGTCAGGGCGATGGCTTTACCTATCCCTCGGTTGGCCCCGGTGACGACAACAATCTGGTTAGCGAGCTGTTTCATTCAAGTGAAATCCCTCGCGCTGATTTGGTTTCGCCAAAACAGCGCGTCTGTTACTGTGATCCGGCATCCTGATCCTCTCCCAGAGGTCTCTGCCGTTGTTCTCATTCACATTCTGAGGAGCCACCATGACTGAGTCAAACTCGATCCCTGATTCTATCGAATCGTCTGCCGGACTTGCCCGACGCTCGTTTCTTGCCGCGACGGTCGGAGCTGTCGGACTTGCCGCGTCAAATGCCTTTGCCCGAGATGCAAAAGACCCTGTCCGAGAATACGGCCCCAACGCACAACCGGTTCGTTACCCTGATCCCGACATTGTGACTCTCGACCCCCGATTCAAGAAATATGCTCTGGGAAACACTCCCATTCAACGGATCTACCACAGCCCGAACATGCTGTGGGCTGAAGGTCCCGCCTGGAATGGTGTCGGAAAATATCTACTGTGGAGCGATATCCCGAATAACGTCCAGATGCGGTGGCTGGAAGAAGATGGCCATGTCAGTACGTTGCGCAGTCCCGCTGGTAACAGTAATGGAAACACGTTCGATTTTCAGGGACGACAAATCTCGTTCGAGCACGGCAACCGACGGGTTGTCCGCTACGAGTATGACGGCACGATTACGGTGCTGGCGGACAAGTTCGATGGAAAGCCGCTGAACGCTCCCAATGACGGGGCTGTCCATCCGAACGGCGATATCTGGTTCACTGATCCCGGATATGGCAGCCTGATGAACTACGAAGGCGAAAAAGCACCGAACGACTCGAAGCAACCCTATCAGAAGGAGGCCGTTTACCGCATCGACGGCAAGACGTTGAAGGTCGAAAAGGTGACCGACGAAATCTTCAAACCAAACGGACTCTGTTTCTCTCCCGACTATAAAAAGCTGTATGTCGCCGACACCGGTGCCTCGCATTACGCGGAGGCTCCGAAAAACATCAAGGTCTGGGATATCATCGATGAGAAGAAGTTGGCGAAAGGAAGAGAGTTCGCTTCGATGAAGCTGAAGGACATCAATGGAGATCGTGCAGGCATGGCGGATGGTATCCGCTGTGACATCGACGGCAACATCTGGTCAAGTGCCGGTTGGGTCGGAGACTACTATGACGGAGTCCACGTTTTCGAACCGAATGAAGGTGTCCGCATTGGCGTGATACTTCTGCCGGAAATCTGCAGCAACGTCTGCTTTGGTGGAACGAAGCGAAACCGATTGTTCATGACCGCCAGCACGTCGGTCTATGCAGTTTATGTCGAAACAAAGGGTGCTCACATTACGTGAGTAATTCGTCGAACTGACTTTCATGTTTGTTGTTATACACCGGGAGGGCGAGGCTCCCGCCGAGCCGTTGAGTCGATGCGTGTACCGACTTCACGGCTCAGCAGGAGCTTCGCCCTCCCTTCGTGTTGTGTGTATCAGGGGTCGTGCG
>CAIULL010000119.1 GCA_903899985.1 uncultured Schlesneria sp. | reverse complement strand
GGTCCTGGGCGGCCCCGGCGTGAACTTCTCGGAGACTGAATACTATCGGTTGCTCGAAGAGGCTGATGATACCGAGCGATTCATCCTTGAAACGGATGAGATCGTGAAGTCGGTGACCACCACCCGAAAGATCGGCATTGCGCTGGACGAGTGGGGCGTCTGGCATCCAGAATCGCGACCATGGGGACCGGGCTCCGACGGAACCATGACACCTGACTACGAGCAGGCATGCACGGTAAGAGATGCAATCGCGACCGCCGCTGCACTCGAGGTGTTCCACAGACAGTGCGACAAACTTTCGCTCGCTAATCTGGCGCAGATCGTGAACGTGCTCCACGCTCCAATCGCCACCAAGGGGTCGGCGATGTGGGTCACTCCTACTTACCACGTGCTGAGACTCCACGCTCCTCACGTTGGCGGAACAGCCCTCCGGACGGACGTCACGTCCAAGCATTTGCCCGACGGGCGAAACGCTGTGACCGCGACCTCCACCACCAAAGATGGGCAGGTTCACGTCACCATCACGAACCGTCACCTCACCGACTCAGCAATGGTCAAGGTTGCTGCAGTGAAGAACCCGACAAAGCTCGAAGTCATGACTTCCGATGCACCGAACGCCGAGAACTCGGCAGACGCGCCTGAGCGTGTAAAAATCACTCCGGCGTCCTTCACCCATGACGGGAAGTGGGTTGATTTCAGCCTGCCTCCGCACTCGGTCGCGACTCTGACGCTATCCTGATAAATCTGCTGTGTGATAGGATGTACTGAGCGCAACGATGCGCACACCCTGGAGAAACATATGAAAACGCTAGGAAAAGGCGCGCTGGCGCTCGGATTGATGGCAGTTCTTTCAGTTGGCGTCAACGCCCAAGCCAAGAAAGATGCTCCTAAGACAATGAAGTGCCCCTACTGCCCGATGCAGATGGGAACCAAGAAGACTAAAGAGGCTCCTCTTGCCGTAAAAATCAAGGGAACCACCTACTACTGCTGCACACACTGCGCACCTAAGAAGCCCGCAAAGAAAGGCTAACGCAACGATTCTCGAGCCCCTCTCTGCATTTGCACTGAGGGGCTTTTTCGTGTCAGCGAGAGCCATGCGGCCGCGCGATCTTGTGACAAACCGGCGAGTTGATGTCTGTTAACCCTAACTCCGGGGGCGGGTTTGGGGAACCGACCGTCGGTGGGTGCAACCAGATCTCTTACGGCTCCACTCGCACCCACCGGGTCCCGTCCTCCGTCATCCTCGCCGTCCGGCCCCACGCTCCAAACCAAGCGTCTATGCGGGTCGTAACAGAGCGGAGCCTGCCGGAATGGATCTTCAGGAATACGAGCCAAGTAGCCTGCGGTGACCAAGTTAGGCAGAGAAGCGGCCTCCGTGTGGCGTGTCCGCCGATACAATTCGCACGCGAGCGCTACTTGTGTTGCGCGAATGTCGAACAGAGCCTTTCGCTCTCCCAACTCGATCTGCTCAAGTGCGGGTGCTTCCAGTGCGACCAGTAGCCGCCC
>CAIULL010000118.1 GCA_903899985.1 uncultured Schlesneria sp. | reverse complement strand
TAAAATTTCAAAATTGGCCAATCAGGCGATCTTTTGATGGCCAGGACGCTCGTTGGCCAATTTTGAAATTTGAACGCCCGACCCCCTCTTCGAAGCGACCGATTGAATTTGAAGTTTTCGGCGCTAGGGCAAAGGCCCGTTAACCACCGCCGCGGGGGCGGTGGGGTTGCGTTTCCATGTGAACGGTTAGCCGAAGGTGCGGCCGAACCAGCGGCGAAATCCCGAGAACAGGGACTGAGGATCGACGATGATTTTTGCGTGACCTACGGTTCCTGGTAAGAGGGAATCAGGTGGTGTCGAAAGGCGAACTCGTGCCTGATACCAGGTCCCGACAGGTTTGATGATGCCAGAGGATGTCATTCGTGTGGGGAGATTGGCGCGACGAATCAGGCTGTTTGACATGAGATCGATATCGAGTCCGGCGAGCTCGACAACTTCGCCTGTCAATGTTTGGCCGGGAGCTTCGATCAGGCTGAGGCGAACAGACTGACCGACGCGAACGAGAGGAACATCACCTTGATTAATCACCAGCGTGGCTTCCAATTGAGACGGATCACCGACAAGGCAGACGGTGGTACCGGCTCGCAGGAAACAACCTCGGTTGCGTTCGTCCAGTGGCGTTACCGACCAGTATGGCAACGATCCAGATGGCGATCGGCTCTGATGTTGCACGGGCATCACGGTCCCCGCACGGGGTGCTCGCAAGACAAGTCGTTCGGCATCTTGACTGCGTCGCTGAAGTTGCTGTTCCATTTCGTGCAGCGATTCGCGAACAATCGGAATCTGAACTGCCACGCCGGGCTCGTTAATTCGACGTCGTTCAAGCTGATCCAATCGGACACGGTATTCGGCGACTTCACCTTCCAGTCGTGCCAGTTCACGTTCGAGGCGTGGGTCAACCAGCTTGGCAAGCTGTTGCTTCGACTCGACCCTCGAGCCGGGTTTGACGCTGTCGACCAGAGTCCCTTCGGCGGTAACATAGACCCGAGCCGCATTCTCTGGTTCCAGGATTGCGGTGGTCGAGACTCGTGTGGGGAGTGGTACAAACATGATCACCGTCAGCGCCAGCAGTGTCAGGCCGGCTTTGAAACGAAATTGGGACCATTGAATGCTGGCTTGCTGCTCGGGAGCCTTCACCCAGCGGAACAAATTCACGATGGGCAGGCCAAACATCAGCATGATTGTGATCGCTCCAAACATTTGCACGAACGGGACCAGTCCATGAGGTTTGAGCCAATAATAAAGCCCTCCCAGGATCGACAGCGTCAGAAAGGTTCGATATGTCGCCGAGATGACTCCGTACGAGATCAGTCCCCATTCCTGATGCGCCGACAAGGGGCGCGACATCGGGAGATTCAGGCCGAAGTACCAGTTGGCCAGGCGTCTTTGAACCGCCGCAACCGATTGCGGATACAGATTGGGAATTTCCAGCCAGTCAGAAAGTATAAAATAGCCATCGTACCTCAGCAGGGGATTGCCATTAAAGAGGACCGTGCTGACGCTGCAGACGATCATCAGATTCAAGCAGATCGAATGAAACAAACCTGGTTCGCTGAACCACCACAAGAATGTGCAACTGGCCGCAATCGTGGCTTCGATGGCGATCCCTGCCGCGCTGACCGCCATCCGTTTCCATTTGCTGCTGAGCATCCAGACATCGCTGACGTTGCAATAAAGGCAGGGAGTGAAGACCAGCAGCATCAGTCCCATTTCGTGGCACTCGCCGCCGAACCGTTTGCAGGCGAGGCCGTGACCAATCTCGTGCAGGACCTTTACGCAGGCCAGGATGCAGACCATCAGCACCACGTTCTGTGCACTCAGCCAACTGCGGGCTTCGGGAAGCCTGGCGATCAATTGGTCGAACTGAACGATGACCAGCACCAATGCCGACACGATCAACATTCCGGCGGCGGTCAAGAACCACGGCGAGAACAACCAGCCACACCGAGCCGCCAGCCAACCGAGAAACTTATCTGGATCAAAGCCACGAAAACGGATTGCCAGCAGATTCGAGATTTTCGACCAGCGTTTGGCTTTGGTCGCATTCGCGACCTTGGCCGCAAGCACCCGTCCATAGCCAAGTTGCTGAGAAACGAGCAATCCTTGTTGGATCAACTGCCCCACAAACCGACTCAATTCTTCAGGAGCCAAAGTTTGTGGCCGGAAACGTTCTCCAAACGCGGCACAGAGTTCGCCTGCGTCGACGGAGCGTTCCAGTTGACTCATTACGAAATACTCTTCGTCTCGCAGTTCGTAATAACTGAGAGTCACCGGATCTTTTACGCCCCAACTTCGACGGCCCTGTTGAGGAGGCGTGATTTGCAAGTCAGGTCGTTTTCGCCACGGAATGGACACCGGACAATCCAAGGTTCGAGTTCGAATAGGTTATGCTGGAGAATACCGAAATCGAGTCCGTTCGTCGCTGGCCGCAACTGGATTTCGCGCAACGAATACGGAAGATCAAGAGAAATGAAGAAAGAACGCGATGGCAATTACGCCCTGTTAAGGGCGGAGGAAATCAGCCCAGCGCAAGCACGTCTTCGAGCACCGCCCTGGGGTATCGGTACGATGAAACAGAGTGCCCTGTAAGGGCATGGGAATCGGTCGATCTTAAAATGTATTCCTTTTCGGTCAGTTTGAACGGACTGCCGTGCCCCTTCAGGGCACCCGATGATTTTGTGATGATATCCCAGGGCGGCGCTCGAAGACGAGCTTGCCGCTGGGCTGGTATCCATCGCCCATTCTGGGCAAAAAGACCTTGTACCTGGACGCCGATTGAAATGGTCTCTTTTTCGTGTAACAAAACGCCATCAAGTAAGAACACTGTTTTATCAGGCCAGCCGCGCGGTCGATGCCGATACCACAACATAGAACCAATTAATTTCTCATACGGTAAAACACAATGCCTGAACCCGTTGCTTTCGTTTCAATCAAAGAACTTGGTCGTCGACTCCGCTCACGTGAGACTACGGCCATCGAACTGGCGGAGTCGTTTCTTGCCCGGCTCAAACAATTCGGTGCCGAATACAATGCCGTCGTGCAGATCACAACGGACGTCGCCTTAGCACAGGCCAAAAAAGCGGATGAGGAACTGAGTCGTGGTCAGGATCGCGGGGCACTGCACGGGATTCCATTCGGAGTCAAAGACCTGCTGGCCACAAAAGGGATCGCAACGTCGTGGGGCGCGGCTCCACTGAAAGAGCGAATGATTGACGATGACGCGACAGTGATTGTGCGCTTGAGAGAGGCAGGAGCGGTGCTGTGTGCCAAGCTGGCGATGGTCGAACTGGCAGGTGGGTTTGGATACAAGCAGGCAAACGCCAGCTTTACCGGACCGGGTCTGAACCCCTGGGATAAAACCTGCTGGTCCGGTGGTTCCTCATCAGGACCGGGGTCGGCCGTTGGTGCGGGGCTGGTCCCGTTCGCGATCGGTTCCGAGACGATGGGGTCCATCGTGACCCCCTCCGGCTATTGCGGGATCGCGGGCCTCAGGCCGACCTACGGTCGAGTCAGTCGGCATGGCGCGATGGCCCTCAGTTGGACCATGGATAAGATCGGGCCAATGTGCCGAACAGCAGAAGACTGCGGCCTGGTCTTAAACGCGATCGCAGGCCCCGATCCCGATGACGCGACCAGCATTACATCTCCCTGGTCGTTTGAAGCGGCAGCCCCACAAAGCGGATTCCGCATGGCCGTGCTGAAAGTGGAAAAGAACGAAGTCCAGGCAGAAGTTTTCGATAATTATGAGAAGACTCTGGAGGTCCTGCGAAAAATCGGGACGGTTGAGACGATTGAGCTGCCGGACATGCCCTATTCGATCGTCGGGTCAACGATCATTTCCTGCGAAATGGCTGCTGCGTTTGAGAAATTCATCAGTAGCGGTGATGTGTGGGAGTTGGCCGCGCCTGAAGACCGATGGGGTGGTTATTCAAATCTGGTCATCCCTGCAAAGGATTACATCAATGCAATGAGAATTCGGGTCAAGATTCAGCAGACGATGGACCGTCTGATGGCAAACTATGACGCCGTTGTCACTCCGACTCTGAACACCGAAGCGGGACCAATTACCAAGAAGTTTTCGGAATGGGCTCGCGGGTTTGTCTCTTCGGAATTAACCGCAGCGGCAAACGTGGCGGGACTGCCGGGGTTAACAATTCCGAACGGATTTGGAGCACGCGGACTGCCAACGGGTATCGAATTCACGGGCCGTGCAATGGCCGAAAATCGCATTCTGGCCATCGCCATGGCCTATCAACAACAAACAGACTGGCACACGAAACATCCGATGATTTAGAGACATCCGTGCTTCGTCAATCTTCTGAATTAGTGTGCCACTGTATGACCGTCCTCGGTCATGCAGTGCTCTTTCACCGGCAGAACGAAAAGACACTGCTTCTGCGAAGACCTCCGAAGCAGTGGCACAGGATCATAATTCAGAAGTTTGACAACGCACGAGTTGCGTTATCGCGATCCGCGTAAACGGGGATCAGAGGCATCTCGTAGTGCTTCGCCCATTAAATTGTATGCGGTAATGGTGAGGAAAATTGCCAGACCAGGAAAGTGAATTAACCAGGGGGCATGCTGTAACGCATCACGCCCGTCCGCCAGAAGACCGCCCCAGGACGGGGTTGGTTTCGAGATACCCAGACCAAGAAAGGACAAGGCGCTTTCCGTCAGGATGGCTCCGGCGATTCCAAATGTGGCGGATACGAGAACGGGGGCCATCGCGTTCGGAAGGACATGCCGAAAGATGATTCTCATGGGGGAATAACCGAGTGCTTTACCAGCCATCACGAATTCCTGATCGACCAGTCGCAAGAATTCACCGCGGACAAGTCGGGCAATGCCGGTCCAGCCTGTGAGACCAATGATGATCATGATGTTACGAACGCTTTGTCCGACCAATGCCACAATTGTCAGGATCAGAAAGAAGGTGGGAAAACAGATCATGACTTCGATCAGACGCGAGATAATCAAATCAGAGATACCACGGAAATAACCGGCAATCGAACCGATAAAGATTCCGATTGAAACATAGATGGCGACGGCGACAAGTCCTACGGACAGACTGACTCGCCCACCCCAGATCATGCGGCAAAGGACGTCACGTCCGGATTCGTCAGTCCCCAGCCAGTGAGGACCACTCCAGCGATTATTCGCCTGCTGCGCGGCGGGGGCATCCTTTCCGACGGGACGCCAGGCAGCGGGATACCAGACAGGCGGAGCGGATTTTTCAGCGAGATTATATTCATCCAAACCATAAGCAATAGGGGGCCAGATGACCGAATCGAAGACAACCGTTGCCTTGGCCGCTTCCGGGTCGGCAGCGAGGACCCCGCTTTTATAGTCCGTCCGATCCACTCGGGCCGGAACGAACCACCACCATAAACCACCAGCCAGTAATGGCAACCCAATCTGAACTGCAATGAAGCACCATCGACGACGAAGATCACCATCCGACGGCACGAGACGCCGAATGAGCCAGTTCCAGATGGGGAGAGTTAAGAACAGCACGTTTGCGATGAGGAAACCAATATCAAGACCACTGAGGGAGTTCAGGACTGGCCAGTTGGCATGGGAGACCAGCGAGACGTCCTTCGCATCGAAGTTGGACCGGACTTCTTGTTGCAGACGTTTCAGTTCATCGGTCCCTTGTTGTGGATCGGGCGATTTGACGGCGGCAAGGATTTGTTGTCCCAGTTCGCGAATCTGTCCCCCTTTTTCTGCTGGTAGCGCATGTGCCATGAGATCGATTTGCAAAGGAACGGTTTTGAGAAACGCCTCCACATTGGCGGTGGGGGTGTCGGCGGAACGGGATTCGATCATCTGCGACAAGGCCCCGCGCAACGTTCGGGCCGCTTCCTGGTACTCGAATCGGTTAAAGCCGAAATAGTAGATGGGCCGGGCGTTTGCGAGGACCGGAGCGAAAATGCTGGTCGTGATCAATGCCAGAATCAAAGCGGCAGCGGCCAGAGCAAGCCGACGTTTACAGAACTCAGTCCAGATGAGTGCCCATTGACTTTTGCCACGCGGAGAATCGGATGTTGAACTCAATGTATTTGCCGAGGTTACTGCCACAAATGCCCTTCCCTGCGTCGCCGCCGCGCAACTCAAACATATCTCGCTCAATCGAAAGGGTTTATCCCATGTTGAGTCTCATGCGTGATGGTATCAAACCATCCGATCGAATCGAACCCTTCCGCGCGGGGAAAGGAGTATTGCGAGAGGGATTTGGACAGCTTGCCGCAACGAACGTTGGAAAGCGAAGTTCAGGGGGTATTCGTGCTGCGAACGAGCAACACGATGGCGTCAGCATCGATCGCTTCCTGTCGTCCGATCGGTCCCACTTTTTCGCCGGTCTTGGCTTTGACATTGACTTGACTGACATCGAGTCGCAACAGGTCTGCAATTCTCGCGGCAATCGAGTGCTTGTAAGGGGACAGCTTGGGTCGCTCGGCATGGATCGTGCAATCGAGATTGCTGATCGCCCAGCCACGCTTTCTCACTTCATCGACGGCGGCAAGCAGAAAATGAGCCGAGTTGGCGTTGCTCCATTGAGGATCGGTATTCGGAAACCACTCACCGATATCACCCAGTCCGGCAGCGCCGAGGATGGCATCCGTGACGGCATGCAGCAGGACATCAGCATCACTGTGTCCGTCAAGCCCGAATTCATACTCGATCGTCACACCCCCCAGGATCAACGGACGACCCGGGACCAGTCGATGCCTGTCGTGCCCCAGTCCTACTCGAATGCCCGAATCGCTCATCGTGCTCTTTCCACTTCAAATCCATGTCCTGACAGTACGTTATGAAAGGGAAGAATGAATGAAGTTTGCGGAAATTGAAAGCTTCAACGCATCAATACTTGTTTCCTGGAGAACTCAAATTGACACAAATGACCCGGCGAGGATAGATTCCCCGTCTCTCCCCCCTGCTGATTTAAAATCCCATTCGAAATTCCCCTTTGCGGACACGCACTTGTTCTCGCACGCATGTCAATTTGTGCGGACTGGTCGGCCACTAACTCTAGCGGTCGCCGGGTGCCTCTTTGCCGTTTTGGGATGCTCGCTGTTTCCAGCCACAGAGAAACAGACGATGAATACCGTGGGCCGTCCGGTGTTGCCTCCGATTCAAGCGGCCCCCGACTCGATTCAACTTGAAGTGTTTTTTCTTGAACGGCCTGCAGAAGATCACTTGTTGAATTCCGCGATCTGGAAAGAAGTTGATCAGCTTGGTTCGCTGCCGACCGAAACACAAGAAATCCTGAGCAGCAATGGATTTCGCGTTGGTAACGTCAGTTCAAATCCTCCTCCGACGGTGCAGAAGCTACTGGGGATGGTATCCGAAATCCCTGTGGATTCTGCCGAGAGCACGAAACCGCTGATGGGATTCCGTCGCTATGTCCCTCCAGGCATTGAAACCGAGATTCCTTCCGGAATTGTCCACGACCAGGTTGAGTTTCAGTTTCGCGAAAAGAACCAGATCAAGAAGGTCGCTTACGAACAAGCGGGTTGTGTCCTGAGAATGAAGGCCAGCCGCCTGCAGGATGGATGGGTTCGCGTCGACTTTCAACCCGAGATTCATCACGGAGAAAAGCGGATGCGTCGCGTCGCGGCTGCGGGGGACTTTTCGCTGCGGATGAGCCAGCAAGTCGACGTCCGAGTCGCCCAGCGTTTCAGCTTGACGATGAATGTCGGGGAACGAGCACTGATTACGTGCACCCCCAATTCAGAAGAAACGCTCGGAGACAAGTTTTTCTGCCACGACGACGACGATGGAATGAAAAAACAACGGGTGCTCATTGTCCGCGTCGTTGATTCGGGCCAGCCGTCTGCCACTTTCACAAAGTGAGGTTTGCCCGCAGCTGTTCGAGGCGTCCGGCCAGAACAGATTGCTCGGGATGAACGTTCCGTTTTCCCCAAGTTTCATCGTCCGGCGGACAAATGAAACAGATTTGGACGGCCGACCGATTTTGTTGAGTTCCCACGTGAACTCCATGGCCACCAGAACAATGACATGCTGTCTGGTTTTGTCAGACGCGGATGGTTAGGATTGGTCCGGTTCCCAAATCGACCAACGACTATCGACCGAATTCGATCGCTCTTCGTACCAGGTGTCACATTACAATGACGTTTGATTCGCCAAGCTCGTTATATTGGTTTGGACTGGCTGTCCCGATCGTTGTCTTCTACATCTTGAAGATCCGATTGCGACGGAAACCTGTGTCGACGGTGATCTTCTGGAAGCAGGTCCTCGACGAGAAAAACCCTCGTTCGATCTGGCAGCGTTTGCGACACTTCGTTTCACTGGTACTGCAACTGGCGATGTTATCGCTGTTGGTGTTCTCTCTCGCCGACCCCTACTTTTTCTGGGAAATCCGGTCTGCTCGACGAATCGTACTTGTTGTTGACACGTCCGCGAGCATGAATGCCACCGATGTGAAGCCGACACGACTGGCTGAAGCGAGGCTTCAGGCGGGCCAACTGATTGCGAGCATGAAGCCCCGCGACGAGATTGCCCTCGTCACTGCGTCGACCGAGCCGCAGGTCGTTGTCGGATTCACTTCGCGACAGCGCACCTTGAGCAGCGCATTGAAAGCGGTGACATCCACCGATGGTCCGTCGAACGTGACCGAAGCCATCGGTCTTGGACAGCGATTGCTTGGCGAGCGGAACGATGGAAAGCAGTCGGAAGTGTATGTTTTGACCGATGGATGCTTTCCCGGAATTGAACGTTTTCTGGCGAAAAAGGAATCACCCGATCACAAATCCGAAGCCCCGCCGGATTCTTCATCCGCGACAAAGACCGAGCCGGCCGCGGGGGTCTCGAGTCAGGCGAACGCAACCGTCTCAATCCATGTCATTGGCGAACGGTCTTCGAATGTGGGAATTACACAATTCCAGGTGAGACGCAGCCTTGTCGATCCGCTCGGGTACGAGATCCTTGCCGAAGTCACAAATTTATCTGATCTGCCCGTGGATTGCCGATTTGAGGTTGATTTCAAATCCGCTGGACGAGACGCCGTGGAACCGATCGACGTCGTACCTCTGAAGCTTGAGGCCAATGGCAAATGGAGTCACGTGTTCGAGAAGACATCTGCCGAAGGGGGCCACCTTCTGGCGCATCTGAATTTCCAGTCGACGAACCATCAGATCGGCCAGACACCGAAGAATGTGCCAAATGATCGAGCTCACCAGGACTCGCTTGAAGCGGACAATCGTGCCTGGGCGGTATTGCCTCGCCGTGAAATCCAGCCTGTGATCCTTGTCACATCGGGAAACCTGTTCCTGCAAAAAGTGTTTGAAGTGAATCCGCTTGTGAAGCTGACCGTCGTCGATCAGCTCCCTGAAACGATTCCTGTGGGAACCGTCGTTGTCTACCACCGAACCGCGCCGGCCGCACTTCCAAAGGGAAGCGTGTTCGTGATCGACCCGGCAAATTCCAGTGACCTTTATTCAGTCGGAGAGCCGCTCGAAAGCGCGATCGTGACGAAACAGGATAAGGACTCGCCCCTGATGTCACACGTTCGCCTGGATAATGTCGTGATGCCCGAAGCGCGTAAGATCACGCCGGCTCAGCCTGAACTGACGCAGGTCTTAGCAGCGGCGGTCTCCACCGATCCGCTGTTTTTCGCCGTGAACCGCCCGGAAGGGAAAGTCCTGGTCATGACCGTGAATCTCGATAAGGGAGACTTGCCGCTTCGCACCGCGTTTCCAATTTTTGTTGGCAATGCACTTCACTGGTTCGCAGGAAACAAGAGTGATCTTCGAGAATCACTCGCCACCGGTTCGGTCACGACGGTGACGTCAAGCGACTTTGCCTCGCCGATGCGAGGGAATCAAATCGTCCTGACGGATCCCTCGGGATTGAGAAAGTCATTGCCGATGATCGTGGACAAGACAACATTTGGTCCGCTTGACCAATGTGGAATCTGGAAAGTCGAAGAAGAACAAACCAGTTCAATCGCAAGCCCGATGGCAACAGAAAGCCGTTCCATGTCCGGTCCGCTGATGGAGATCGCCTGCAACCTGTCGAATTCGACGGAATCGGATATTCGCCCGCCGACTGAACTGCTTTCCGAAAAAACAACGCCGTCTCCCATGTTATCAGGTTTCGGCTCTCGTCCGATCTGGTTCTGGCTTTCATTACTGGCCCTTGCCCTGACATCAATCGAATGGTGGCTGTATCAGCGCCGTGTGATCAGCTGAATGATCTTTTAATGAGACCCCTGATGTTTGACCCCTACTCATTAGAGCTGACTCACCCTTCGTGGTTGATCACGCTGGCGTTTGTCATTCCCCTGCTTGCGTACTTCTTCTGGAAATCACTTTCCGATTTTCCGAAGCAACAATTGTTTTTGTCACTTCTGATTCGAACTGCTGTCGTCGCACTGATTGCACTTTCACTTGCCGGTTTGGCACTGCTCAGCACCACACCGCAGCAGTTCGTGATTTTTGCAATGGACGAAAGCTTAAGCGTCGATTCCGGCGAAGCCGATTCTCAACCGGCAGCCGGGGAAACGCGAAACTCGCCAAAGCCATCTCAAGTCGATGAATTTCTTGATCGAGCACTTGCCGTCGAAGGAGTGCACGAACACAAAGCGATGTTCCTGCCGTTTGCCCTGCAGGCAGGTTCGTTGACCAAAGATCGACCTCGACCTCTTCGCGAAATCAACAGCTCGACGACGAACGCTTCAGCCGTCGCGCCTGATTCCATCGACCGAAATTCAACGGACATTGCCGCCGCGATTCGTTCGGCAGCCGGTGCGATGCCTCCAGACTACGTGCCAAGAATCATCCTGCTGACGGACGGAAATCAAACTTCGGGTGATGCTCTTCAAGCAGCGCTCGGAACAGCGTCCCTGGTTTCGGCCGAAATCGGTCGAAAACAACGATCAACCGATCGATCCAAAACCACGGTTTCAAATCTGATCCCGATTGACACCGTGCCGCTTAAGGTTCGAGACGACAATGAAGTCCAGGTCGCCGCCGTCGAAGTCCCGGCGCAAGTGCGCGAGGGGGAGCCCTTTTACGTCGAAGTCGTGATTAACTCGAACCACGAGGACGAAGGACAGGTCGAGGTTTTTCGAGGGGCCCATAAAGTGCTCAGCGAACTACGCAAACTTAAGTCGGGCGAGAATCGATTTCGTTTCCAACAATCGATCACCGGCGAGCGACTGGCTCAATATACCGTCAAAGTCAGCGGGCTGAAGCAGGATACGTTGCTCGACAACAATTCCGAATCGGGCCTGGTCTTCACCACGGGAAAACCGCGTGTTCTGCTGATTGAAAGTGAACCCAAGCTGGCACAACAACTGGTCTGGGCATTGCAGCAGGAAGAGATCGAGTGCGACGTTCGTCCGGTCGAAGGAATGCCCGAATCGTTGTCAGACCTGCAGAATTATGAATTGCTGGTCCTTTCGAACGTCCCCGCCACAAGTCTTTCTCAACGGCAGATGGAACTGGCACGCACCTACGTTCAGGATCTTGGAGGTGGGTTTATGATGCTGGGTGGTGACCAGTCGTTCGGACTGGGGGGCTACTACAAGACCGTTTTAGAAGAGATCCTGCCTGTTCGTTCCGATTTCGAAAAAGAGAAAGAAAAGCCGTCGCTCGGGATGGTTCTCGTCATCGACAAATCAGGCTCGATGGGGGGCGAGAAAATTGAAATGGCCAAAGAGGCTGCAAAAAGCGCTGCGGAACTTCTGGGGCCTCGAGACCAATTGGGTGTCATCGCCTTCGAAGGGAACTTCTACTGGGTAAGCGATCTGCAATCCGCGAGTAATAAAGCCCGTATTATCGACGACATCAGCCGCATTGAAGCGGGTGGGGGAACGGTGATGTATCCCGCGATGGAAGAGGCTTATAACTCGCTGCTTGGGGCCACAGCGAAACTGAAACATGTGATCGTGTTAACAGACGGCATTTCCTCGCCCGGCGACTTCGAAGGGATCGCTCAAAGCATGGCGTCTTCTCGAATCACCTGTTCGACGGTGGCTGTGGGTGAAGGGTGTGATGGGAAGTTGCTGGAAGAGATCGCCCGGATCGGACAGGGTCGATATTTTGAAGCGATGGAACCCAGTACATTGCCGCAAATTTTCGCCAAAGAAACGATGACCGCGAGCAAATCGGCAATCAACGAACAACCGTTTGTTCCGCAAGTGGTACGCCCCACACAAGTCCTCGCCGATATCGATTTCGAGACTGCGCCGTTTCTACTGGGTTATGTGGTGACTCGCCCGAAAGCAACCTGCGAATTTATCCTCGCGACAGAATCGGGTGATCCTCTGCTGGCCTGGTGGCGTTACGGGCTGGGTACAACGGTCGCCTTCACGTCAGACGCCAAAAGTCGCTGGGGGGCTGAATGGTTGACGTGGCCCGGCTTCAGCAAGTTCTGGGCACAAGTCGTGAGGCAGTCGATGCGTAAGAACGATGTGAAAGGTGTGATTGTCGACGCAAAACAAGAACGCCGCAAAGCGACCGTGACGCTGGACGCCATTGATCCCTCAGGAAAATTCCTGAATCGTGCCGAGACAGAATTGACAGTTATCGACCCTCAACTCGGTCAACGGAAACTGGAGATGAAACAAACCAGCCCCGGTCGCTACGTGGCAGAATTCGAGACGCCACTTTCCGGGCCCTACCACTTGAACATGACGCAGAAAACATCCGGCGGAACCCTGCTTCACCAGCAGACCCGAGGACTCATCGTCGGCTACCCGGATGAACTGCGTCTGTTTCCCACCAACGTTGAACTGCTGAAGACGCTGGCAACCGCCACGGGAGGCCGGTTCGACCCGACCCCTGAAGAGATCTTTGGCACTGACTCAGCCCCAAATGACCAAAAAAGTCTGGGACAGCAGGCCGCCGCACCGCGGACAGCCCAACGGACGACTCCCCTTTGGCCCTATCTTCTCACGGCCGCTTGCCTGTTATTCGTACTCGACGTGGCTCTGCGAAGAATTGATTTCAGTCTCTGGTGGCCGTGGCGAGGACGTTTGATCTGAAACCGCCTGACAGACGGGCACAACTGCGGAACGTGTCGTGCGTCGCGGGATTTCCCATGCGGTCATCTGACGTACTATCGACATCGGCCAGAAAAAGATGATGCAGGGCTCATTAATTGTGGAATCAAACGAGTCTCGTTGTGAGAGTTTATTTTTCGCTGATGTAGATCGGATTGGACAAAATCCAGATGCGATCTTCGCCAGCGAGGTTCAACCAGAGTTCGACTCGATAATTTCCGGCCGATTTGACGAGAGCCTCGAACGTCCTTCCGTCGGATTGACTAACAAGTTCACCGTTTCGAATGAGTTTCCATTTTGCAGGAAGAGGCGACTGACCGGTCAATTTCAGGTCTTGCGAGTACTTAATTTGACTTCCGACCTCATGCCGAACTTCCCCGGACTGGGCGGCAAAATCAAATCCTGTGGCGTCGGCCATCCAGTCGAAAGCGACGAAGGCTCGGCCATGGTTCAGCGCCTGCCAGACAGCGGGTTGTGACAGTTCGGTCAGCAGTAAGTGAGTCCCGACATGACGAAGGCTGTTTTCATACGGATCAAGTCGAAGCTGGAACAATGAATCACCGACTTTTGCGTCTTTGGGGATTGGTTTAATGGCGTTAAAGACAGCAGCATCGAGCATCAGCAGCAGTTCGCCGAGAGGATCTTCGACACGAACCTTCCCTTCGTCGGCCATGATGACGGAAATGCCGATATTCTGATGAGCATCGTTCGCCGAGATACCCGTGTGCGGAGCCGACTGGCACAATTCATCCCAGCGTTTGAGATAGTCTTTTGGATAGTCCTGTAATGACGAGAAGGCTTCTTGCGGATAGCGCTGGTAAAGATCAGCGGCCTGTAACAGCCAGAGAGGATTTTTGACTGATGAGAGGAGGCGTTTTTCATCCTTGGCGTCAGCGTGCGTGTTATAGATTTCCACCCCCGTGATTCCGCGAAGTTCCCAGTCCATTCGTTCTTCGAGGTGCGAAAGGAAAGTCAGTCCGTCGCGTCCCCGTACGATTTCAGACAGTTCCTGAGGGGTGGCCTTCAGAAATTCTTTGATGCTCTGTCGAGGATAGATCAGCATTCCACTCGTTTCAGCTCCGGGAATCAGCAGGATGCCATCGCGCATCCCCTGATGTCCGTCACGGAAGATATCGTAATGGTCGGCGGGATGTTCCGTGAACAACAGGACTTGAGTCCCTGCGGCTTTGGCTGCTGTGACAATATCGGGAATTTTGCCTCGACTATCGTGAGAGAAGGCTGAATGGACGTGCAAGTTGGCGCGGACGTCAATCAAATTGTCAGGTCGGGAAAGAGTTCGGCGATCACCTTTAAGATTAATGACCGCCTGGTGGACTGCTTCCAGCCGTTCAGCGGTGAGTCGATCAATGGCATCGGCGGCAAGAATCGGTCCGCAGCAGTTCAGCGCGATGATCGCGACGACGAAAAGTGAATTTTTCATGGAAGAAATCGAAGTCGTTCGTGAGGGGTAGGCAGACGGCATGTTTCACTTTTGCCAAAAAGCCGATAGCGGTTTTTGGCAACCAGAGAATATCCCAGGTTTCGCAGCGGGAGCGGGATGAACCAGAACAGTGTCCCCAGCAATTGCCACCCGGGTCCGAGTTGCCAAAGGATGCGCACGACCGCCGCCGACTTACGGTAGGTGCGGCCTGCAATCCACAGCACCATTGTGTTCAAGTCTTGGGTATCCGCTGTCGTCAGCAGGGTCTGAGCGGTAGTCCCTTGCAGCGGTGCAAACTGAAACTTTTGGTCAGAATCGTGTTTCAGAACAAAATCAATCGACCGACTGCACAGTCCACAGACTCCATCAAAGAAAAGGACAATGCGTGCTGCTTCTGTCTCTCGCTGGTCGGTGACGATCTCGCCATCGATCGGCGTGCTAAGCGCGGCTGGCACTGTGCTCATGATACCCTCGCAATTTGAACGTTTGATCCGCGACCATTCTCAGAATGGTAACGAAATTGTCTCCAAATCTGCATAG
This sequence comes from uncultured Schlesneria sp., assembly GCA_903899985.1. Taxonomy (GTDB): domain Bacteria; phylum Planctomycetota; class Planctomycetia; order Planctomycetales; family Planctomycetaceae; genus Schlesneria. Next base: position 44,534 of record CAIULL010000118.1, on the reverse strand, counting down.
CGAATATGGAAACATCGAGTTAAGAACACGTTAAGGAAAAAGAGCGGGGACACGAAGTCGTGTCCCACGGTCTCCTTGCAGATGTTCGGCCCGCGTCGTCCTGGTTGAGTGGATCACAATGCGAAGGGCTTGATTCGCGTTCGTGGATTGTCAGTCAGATTTTTTTCGGGGACGTCCTCGTTTTTTCGGAGGTCCATCGGCGATTCCCGCATTTCGTGCTTTTCGTGCAGCGACGTCTCGTTTCGAACGCTTTTGCATGATTTCGTATTGCGAAGGACGATTCTGCGACTTCGCGATGATCTGGGCAGGCAGCACCGCCACGCACTGGTTTGCCAGAGTAATGATCACGTCGAGGCAATCCCATTGACGCTGCGTCCAAGGGAAAAGAGCCTGCTTCAGATCGTGCTGCTGCATTTCATAGGCCACCTGAGTCAACTGTTCCGTCGCCTTCTTCAGCGACTCGGCCGTACTGGTTACGACGTCAACACCCTTCACTTCATATTTTACTGGCACGCAAATTCCTCCTCAAAAAAGTTGAACCACCCGCTTAAAGCTAGTGACGTTCTCACGTTTTGTCATCCGTACAGTCGATTTTCTCTCTTCCGGCAAAATATTTTTTCGAAACGGCATTGACGACATATATTTTTCAACATACTATGGTGTATCGTTTATATTATTTAAATCGCGACGCTGTGAATCTGATCTCCCGCGAAACCTGCTTTTCCGCTTGAAATACTTATGAACTTTTCGACGTCGAATGAGCGAGATCAACTGCACCAGAAACTGGGGGAAATCAGCGAGCGCGTTCAACAGCTGTCGCGACTGATCGCCGGGCAAACAGAAGCCTGGGAAAGAGACGCGAACGAATGGCAGCGACTACAACGCCACAAACGTGATCTGACCGAATGGCTCGTGGATGAAGCGACGAACGAAAATGGAACGATCGTCAAGCCGCGAATCGACGCAGCCCTGGGTGGCGAGTCATTCGTACCATGTACCATCACAACGATTGTCAATGGGCAACAATACCGACTGACACTTGTTTCCACCTGTTACGACGTGGAAGAGATCTGATTGCAAGTTCGACCAAGGTTCTGTCGACGGACATTCATCGTCGCTGAATGACGGACTTTTTAAAAACAGCAAAATCAAAGAGACGAAGCCATGAGCTTACACACGGTGAAGGGAGCCATCTTTACCATCGTTGTTGATGACAAGCGGATTGTCGTCAAGCACGTTTTTGGTAAGGGGAAGCGATGTCGAGTGATTGCTCCTCCAGGGGTTTTGATCGAAGTCGATCGACGTCGGTCGACCGTCATCGATCACGGCAATTCACATAAACCCGATTAAGAAGCGAGAAGATACAATACTGGAGTTATGAGCATTCAAGCCAGATCGAAGCGTGATTACTCGGAAGCGATTGCCGATATTTCAATCGGGACGTCGTTGGGCTGTTTCGTGCCTGGGGAGGATCGACCGTTGGCGATTTCTGTGCGCAGACGGACTTTCAGTTGGCCGACGATCTCGGGGTGTGTTGCCTGTAAGTTCGTGACTTCACCGGGATCTTTCGCGAGATCATACAGTTGCAGCGGAGGAAGCCCTTGCTGAAGTGCTTCTTCATCTTTTGGCAGGGCCCAACCTCCGGAGCCGGGACAAAGAGACAGTTTCCAGTTTCCAACGCGGATCGCAAAGCGTCCCGTGGAGCTGTGGTTGACGATGGTCGGACGGTTCGTGGTGTCGAGCTGACCCAGCAGCGCTGGCAGAAAACTGAAGCTGTCTTCGCCGGCGTTATCCGGAAGGGGTGTTTTCAGCAATTCCGCGCAAGTCGCCATCAAATCCGTATGACAGATCGTTCGATCGCTGATTGTTCCTGCGGGAATTTTTGCGGGCCAGCATGCGATGAAAGGGACTCGGTGACCTCCTTCGAAGATATCAGCCTTACTGCCGCGAAATGGTCCGCTCGGCAAATGACCCGATTTCCGCAGCACGCTTTGCGGATCGCCCGGCGGTGCGAAGCCATTATCGCTGGTCACGATCACAAGCGTATTTGCCGTCAATCGATTTTTATCCAGTTGAGCCAACACGTCACCAATCGCGGCGTCCGTCTGCATCACGAAATCGGCATAATCACCCAGACCACTTTTCCCTTGCCATTCTGGCGTGGGCAAGACAGGAGTATGTGGCGAGGCGAGGGCGAGATACAGAAAGAAGGGTTTACCGGAATGGGCATCAGTGGCGTAGCCGTCGATCAGTTCGATCGACTTGCTCGTCAAGGTGGGCAGGACATCGATTGCTTCAAAGTCTGCCGCAGCGGGGCCGGAGCGAATCCATTTCTTTTCGGTCGTCGGAACGGACGTGACCTGATCATTTTGAATGAAAACGTAGGGGGGCATGTCGAGCGACGCGCTGATCCCGAAATAATAGTCGAAACCGAGCGATGTCGGGCCGTTAGAAATCGTGCGGGACCAGTCGATCTCTGAAAGAGCAGGAACAACTTTGCCAGCAGGGTCGAATGATGTTCCGGGGGATTTCGGCCAGTCCATTCCAAGATGCCATTTACCGACACAGGCGGTGGCGTAACCGTGTTGTTTCAACAGTGCGGGCACAGTCAGACGATCGCGAGGAATCAAAGGAGGCGAGAATCCGTTAAGTACCCCGGACTGCATTCTGGTTCGCCAGGAGTACCGGCCGGTCAACAGGCCATACCGAGTTGGTGAACAGACGGATGAGCCACTATGAGCATCGCGGAACATCATTCCCCGGGCCGCCAAACGATCAAGGTTCGGCGTTTTGATTTTCCCGTTTTTCGGGTTGAACGCCTGGACGTCTCCGTAGCCGAGATCATCGGCCAGGATGTAAACAATATTGGGCTGGGACGATTTGGCGACTGCAGGCGATTCCAATTGAATCGCGTTTGCCAGCACGCACACGGTGGTGATTTTCAGGAATATGTTCATGGTGCGAATGGTAGCGTTGGGCTTCTAAAAGCTCAAAGAACTCCGGATGCATGGGTTCTGTTCTGTTTCGATAAGATCATCCGGTGTCAATCGGATCTTCAGGACGATCGGTGTTGGGTATGTCAGGTCATAAGTTAACGGAAATTACTTTCCGTTCTGTCACAGCTATTGGTTGTTTGAAATGAATCGTCAGCCATATCAGATTCCGCCACGAACCTGGGAACCCCGGATGACTCCTTGGCTGGTTCGCTGGATGCGGCCATTGATCCAGCGGGATTTGAAAAAACAGCGGATCGAGCAACTCGACATCCAGGGACTCGATCACTTGCGCGCGGCCATCGACGACGGCGCGGGGATCTTGATTACTCCGAATCATTCGTTCCATTACGACTCGTACGTGCTGATCGAGACTTCACATCGCGTTCGATTGCCGTTTCATTTCATGACGGCGTGGCAGGTGTTTCAGCTGAGCACTCCGTTTCAGCGCTGGATGCTTCAGCGTCATGGATGTTTCAGCGTGGATCGCGAATCAAGCGACACACGGGCGTTGAAGCGTTCGATCGAAATCTTGAGCGAAAGCCGCCATCCGCTGGTGATCTTTCCTGAAGGGGACATTTATCATCATAGTGATCGTGTCAGCCCCTTCCGCGATGGTGCCGCGGCGATCGCCCTGTCTGCATCGAAACGGGCGTCGCGCAAAGTCGTGATCATCCCATGCTCACTGAAATGCTTTTATCTCAACGACCCGACGCCGTCACTCAACGAAACTCTGAATCGGCTGGAGCATTCGCTTCACTGGCGTCCGCAACCGAACTTGCCCTTGGATGTCCGCGTTTACCGAATCGCAGAGGGGCTGCTGACTCTGAAGGAAATGGAATACATGGGACAACCGCAACGTGGCGCACTGGTTGAACGAATTGGGGGACTCGCCAACCACGTGCTTGAACGCCTGGAAGACAAACAAGGTCGGCCGCACGGTACGGATTCGATTCCCGAGCGCGTGCGCGATGCCCGACGTGACATCATTCAGCGATTCGATCAAACCAGTGTCACGGCCGAACAAAGGGAGTCCCTGAATGCCGACATGGAAGATCTGTTCTTCGTGATTCAACTTTACAGTTATCCAGGTGACTATGTCTCGGAAAAGCCGGTGATCGAACGTGTCGCAGAAACACTCGATAAGTTTGAAGAAGATGTCCTCAAAGCCGATTACCCGGGCGTTCGCGGACCAAGACGCGTTGTCGTACGGTTCGGAACACCGCTGGAAATCCCGAAAGAACGGGGAGGACGAGGAGCCATCGCCGAGTGGACGCGACGAATTGAAAATGAGGTTCAGGCAGGTCTTGATGCCATTAACGAATTACAGAAGGAAGCGGGATGTTGAGACGGGTTGAGATTGCCAGGCCATGCGGAACCAGGGTCGTCTTGCGTCCAAAATGGGGTCAGACTTAATCACCACAGCATGATCCTGCAACGAGCGATCCCTGCCGCCATGCTGTCGATCGTGATCCAGAGCTTTTTCAACCAATTTGAAAAATGGTATGCCCTCAAAGGCCTACGAACCCAGGGTTTGCCGTAAGCGAGTTTCCAGGAACTCGCGGCCACGGAGAAATTCGACGCCAATCTCGACCGCGAAAAGTGGCGGTCCGTGCCAGGCATCCGCCGAAATTTTTACGATGTCCTTCTGCGTGACGAATACGACATCCACCGAATGCATTTGAGCCGTCTTGGCCAGTTTTTCAAGGTCATTGAATTGGTAGTGATGGTGATCGGGAAATCCTTGAACCAGATTGCAGGTCACCCCGAGTGAACTTACCGTTTTACGAAAGCCGTCGGGATTGCCGATCCCGCAAAACGCCAATGCTTTCATTCCAACGACAGAACTTAAAGGGTACGGGTGCCAGTTCACATCGACCAGACGAGTCGGCTTGAACGCAACTTCAACACAATCATCGCGACCTCGAATTCGACGTAACTCTGCCCGCAAGTTCTGAAGTTGGTCCGATGAACACTGATCGGCTCGCGTAATGACAATCACATCCGCTCGACGTAAACCACTCATCGGCTCCCGCAGCAGACCGCGAGGCAACACATGTCCATAACCCCAGGGCTTCAATGCATCAACGAGAACGAGATCGAGATCCCGATGCAATCGGCGATGTTGAAACCCATCGTCCAGCAACAAAACATCACAACCACACTCAGCAATGACCCGGCGAGCGGAGTTCACTCGGTCCCGTTGCTGAAGATGCGGAACTCCCGGACAAAGTCGATCCAAAACCAGCTTCTCATCATTTCCCCCCGGCACAGCCGGTCCATGCGCGTCGCATGACGGGTTTAAAATAGGAGTGTCGTTCTCGCGTTTTGAGATGTTATCGGGTAGGGGTTTGTCGAGGGATTTACTTTGATTGAGCTTACCTATGGACTGAGAATGAGATCCCCGATCGAGAGTTCGATAGCCTCGGCTCAGTAGTCCAGGCTTATGGCCTTGAGCGACCAGCCAATTCGCTAACCATGCCGCCATCGGGGTTTTGCCGGTCCCGCCCGTGGTGATGTTACCGAAGCTGATGACAGGAACAGAGACTTGATGAACCCGAAACCATTCTCTGGCATAGGCCAGATTCCGCAAGCTCATTACCGAGGCGTAACCCCATGAGGCAACTTGCAGCCCGCCACGAAGCAGCTTCGCAGCGACATCGCGACGGCTTCCCGAGAGCAGTTCGTGCAGAGCGGCTTCGTCCATTCAGCGACTTTGGCTTTCGGGGTCGGGTGCTCCAATTTCAACATTGGTTCATCCATCGACCTGAAATAAAACCAGGGGCCGGGCAGCCAAATTTGAAACTTGAACGCCCGACCCCTCTTCAAGACCGGCGAGTCCAGAGGCTTACGCCATCCGGCTCATCAAAACTTCCAGTGAAATCATGCGAGTTCGGCAACCTTCTTGCAGATCGCATCAGCCATCTGGCTGGTACCAACTGCAGTCGGATCGGTGCGGTGCGGCTTGAGATCGTAGGTGACGTCTTTGCCTTCCGAGATAACACTCGCGACCGCAGCTTCGAGTCGATCGGCGGCTTTTTGTTCGCCGAGATGTTCGAGCATCAATTTTGCGGAGAGGATCAGAGCGGTCGGGTTGACCTTATTCTGGCCTTTGTATTTGGGAGCACTTCCGTGAGTCGCTTCAAAGATTGCAGAATCGGCGCCGTAATTGGCGCCTGGTGCGACCCCGAGTCCACCGACCAGACCGGCACAAAGGTCGCTGAGAATGTCGCCGTAAAGGTTTGGAAGCAGGATGACATCATACAATTCCGGCTTCTGAACGAGTTGCATGCACATGTTGTCAATCAGACGTTCCATGTACGTGACGTGACTACCATCCGGCACCTTGCCATCGAGAGTTGGATCTGATTTCGATTTCAATTCTGGCTGTTCGAATTTCGCTTTATAGGACGCCGCCACAGCACGCGATTCATCGTACCACAGGCCGTCGGTGAACTTCATGATATTGGCCTTACAGACGGAGGTTACCGACTTTCGACCATGTTTAACGGCATAATCAAACGCGAAATTCGCGATATTTCGAGTCCCTTCCGTCGAAATTGGCTTGATACTGATCCCGGTCGTCTCCAGGCCCGTCGTGATTTTCTTGCCCGTTGCAGCCTTGTTGATTGCCTGAATCAATTCTGCGGTGGCGGGAAGACCAGCCTGGAACTCGACCCCCGCGTACAGGTCTTCGGTATTTTCACGAACGACGACAAGGTTGACGTTCGATTCACTGAAATAGGTACGGACGCCAGGGAAACTTTTGCACGGACGAAGGCATGCGTACAAACCGAGTTCTTGACGGAGGAAAACGTTGACTGAACGAAAACCTTTCCCGATCGGGGTGGTGATCGGAGCCTTCAAAGCCACCTTATTTTTACGAATCGAGGCGAGAACGGAATCAGGCACTTTGCCGACTTTCTCGATCACTTCGATCCCACACTCCTGGACATCCCAACTGATTTTCACGCCGGTCGCTTCCACGCACCGTCGGGTTGCTTCGGCAATTTCAGGACCAACACCATCGCCTGGAATAAGAGTAACATTATGCATATTGACTGGTGACTCTTTCATCAGAAGAACAAACGTACCGAAGCACGCGAGCACTTCGGCGTTAGCCCTGAGATTCTTTTACGACCATTCGCCAGACGCACTCTGAACATGGAAGAAGAATCGAGGGGCTGACACCGACCGACTCGACGGCATCAGGATTGGCACACGATGCACAAACTTTGACCCTAACACAACCCGCTGCAACGTTGCAAGGGATACCATCCGAAGCAAATCTGACATTTCCTATAGGCGCAGCCGTTGAGCTGACAGAGATTGAATCCCTGCGCATCAAAAACATCGAAATGACCGGCTCAAGGAAGCAGTTCCTGGAGGAAATCCCTCTTGTCTGTTTTGGGAATGAGAACGTAATGTTATGCAGCAACGGCAATTACTCCTTCAACGCACAGAGGCTTGTCTCATGGCTGTACGAATCACTCAGAAGCTGATTCTACTCGTTTTGATTCTCGTGACCCGGGAATCGATTGCAGACAGTCCTGTCGAAGAATTGCTTCAGGCGACATTTCGCATCGCTGATCGAGAGCATTCGGGCACCTGTTTTTTAATCGCGACAAAAGAAGTCGACGCTTTAAAACCTCGTCGTGTGATCCTTGCCACCGCTGCGCACGTGATGGAACAAATGGCGGGAAATGAATGTGAATTGTTTTTACGGTCTGTGAACGAAGACCAGGTTTTTTCCCGTCAACCCCTGACAATCTTGGTTCGAAACGAAGGGAAACAGTTGTGGACCCGTCATCCTGAAATTGATATCGCGACAATTTTTGTCGATTTACCAGAAAACATTTCTGTCAAACCACTTTTGCTGGATCAACTGGCTGATGAAGCTCATGTCATCGACAAAACAGTGCGAGTGGGTCGTGAGACGTGGATCCCGTGTTACCCCGCAAAGCTTGAAGCCAACGAGGCAGGATGGCCGGTCCTGAGGAAAGGCTCCATCGCTTCGCACCCGTTAACTCCACTAAAATCGACGAAAACAATGCTGATCGACTATCGGGCCTTCGGTGGAGACAGCGGTGCCCCTGTCGCGATGATCGTCAACGAGCAACCATTTGTCGTCGGGGTTGTTTTAGGAATGCATCGACAGACGGACCGATCGTCGCTGCCGTTTGAAGAAAAAACCATGCATACGCCGCTGAGCCTTTCGATCGTTGGTCAGGCGGCTTTTTTACGGGAAACGATCGAGTTGATGATGAGTAGATAAGTTACAGACTGGAAGGATTTTTGACTGAACCAGATGACGGAGTTACGGGCTCGCTTCCTTCAGATTTAGGCGGTGTATGGCTTTGCAACGGCCACCACATCAGATGCGCTCGGTTTCCGGAGGCGAAACAACCGACAGGAGTATCAATCGAGACGCGACACACTGACCGAACCTCAGGAACGTTTGTACTTTTTGACTTTGAGACAACGTTGAGCTGAATTTTTCTTACGATTCAGGCAAAATCGGGAGTTTTCCCGCCATTTCTTGCGTCAAATCGTATACTCAAATTGATTGATGCGTGCGATCCCGTTCTCTCGCCGATTTTGACCGGTTTTCCGAATCGTCAGACTCGACATCAACTTCCCTATCTGCTGAAGTTACCCTGTTAACGGGAACCTCCCGAATTATGGCGCTGCGTAGCGACTCGCAGCATCAGGAAAAGTAGGACTGGCCTATGCAAACAATGCGCTATTTCGGACTTGCGGCGAAACTGTGTGTCACATTCTGTCTCCTGATCAGTCCCGCGTGGTCTCAAAATGGGGGAAACGCGGAAAAAGAAAAGCCACCGGAACGGTTGATCTATATGCCGTTCAAGAACTTAAAGGCTGTTTTCGAGAAGCCGGACGGTTCTGTTCTTGTTCCTTATGCTGACTATCTGAAATTATGGGAAAAGGCATTCGGAGACGGACTACGGAAACCGAATCAGCCCCCGGTTTCCGGGGTGATTTCTTCGGCCAGTTACTCGGCAAAGGTGGAAAAAGATGTCGCTCAGATCTCGGCAACTCTTGTGGTTCAGGTTCTTGAAAAGGGATGGGCCGAGATTCCGGTCAAGTTCGGCGAAGCCGCAGTCGGCAAGCTGACATCTGATACGGGGAAAGTCCTGCTCCGAGGTACGGGAAACGGAACCTATTCGTTACTTTTGCCAACTGCGGGTGAGCACAAAATTTCGCTCGAATTGACCGCGCGCGTCCGAAGCACTCCAGAGGGGAAAAGTGTTGAACTGGATGTTCCTGCGGTCGGAATCACCGATTTTGAACTGCTGGTCCCAGAAGCCGACCAGACGATGGAGCTGAAACCGAAGCTGGCAACTCAGGCTGTCGAAGTCGCGGCAAAAGAATCAAAGATCAAGGCAAAAATTGGTTCGGCGGAAAAGATCTCAGTTCACTGGCATCCTCGGATCGGAACGAAGCCCGATATGGAATTGCTTGCCAGCGTTACAAATCACACTCTGGTGACTGTCGAAGATGGCCTGATTCACACAGACGCCTGGTTGACTTACGAAGTTCTTCGCGGACAGTTGGAGAAATTCAAACTGGCCGTTCCAAAAGGGCATCGAGTTCTGGACATCAGTTCGGATGCGAAAGTCAAAGAATGGAAAGCTGTTGACGAAGAAAATCGGCAAGTTGTCACCGTCGAGTTACTCGGTCGCGCCGATGGCAAAGTTCAACTGGGAGTGCATACAGAACGAGCAGCACCTGTTGAAGCGTTTGACGTGGCCGGCCAGGATGGGATAACTGCATATGGCATCCATGCGATGGATGTCATACGCGAAAGCGGCCAGATCGCGGTGAAGTCGGGAAGCGAGCTGACTTTGACGGTCGAGGAACAACGTGGACTTCTCCGCGTGGCGGAAGGTGATGTCGATCAAAAAATCAGACGCCCTGAAGCCGTGTATTACAACTATTACAATCCGTCACTTCGGTTGAAACTGCTTTCGAAGCCCGTCGAGCCACGGTTGATTGTCGACCATGCTTCTCAGCTGGTTTTTCGCGACGATCAACTTCGACTCAGGTCGACTTTGAATTATACGATCGAGAGGGCTGGCGTGTTCGAACTGAAGTTCAAATTGCCGGATGCACTGACAGTCGAAAATGTCATTTGCGACAAGATGAAGCAATATTATGTCTCGCCCGACAAGACGTGGCTGACCGTCAACCTGCGTGAAAAGACACTCGGAACGCTGGCGATCATGATCACTTCGATTCGCGCGCTGGACCCCGCTGCCGAAAAAACAGACCAGCTATTACCATTACTGGAACCGGTCGGGACCGAGCTTGAAAATGGCAAAGTTCAGATCTACGCCCCGGAAGCAATTGAAGTCAACACTGATGACGAGAAGCTTGTCTCTGTCCAGCGTGATTCTTCAGCTCATCGCGAAGTCGTCCCTAATGCCCGGCTAGTTTCATCATGGTTGTTTAATCGACGGCCGGTTGAAATCCCCGTAAGAACGGTTCGCAAGTCGACTCGACTGACCGCTATTGTGGGAACCCGAGCGACGGTGAAACAGGGGCAGGTTCAGGTCACAACTCATTTGACTTACATTATTGAACACGCGGGAATCGATACATTTCGATTCTCGGCCCATGAATCCGTCGCTGATCGACTTCAAATCAAATCGACCACCGACGGATCGTCACCTCCGATCAAAAAGAGTCCGGCAGTTGAGGGCTGGGTGATCTGCACCGTGACGATGCCCCGCGAGGTCCTGGGAACGCAGTCATTTGAAATCAACTATGATTTTGTGCCTGCTGCAGGCGGCTCCAATAAAGAGTCAGCCGCGATTGAACCAATCCAAGCCATGGACCCGTTTGATCATACCGATGGTCCTCAGGGAAAACGGGACATCAGGTTATCGCGGACCACCGGCGAGATCACGGTTTTGAAGGATCGAGCGTTATCTGTTTCAGCGACGGCGAGCGGTGGCGATGTCGAACCGATTGATGTTCGGGAATTACAGAACATCGCACAGGATGGATTCGTCGCATTCCGGTACTTCAAGCAACCGGTAAAAATTGATCTCGCATCGAGCAAATACGATATCCAGGGCGTGATCGAGACTGTCGTCAGCAAGGCGCTGGTCGAGATGGTCCTGGATCGTGCGGGTGTCGGAATTTACCGCTGCCGTTACGTGTTGAAATCGAGCGAACGACAGCGGCTTCGGATCGACCTTCCCGAGAACGTCGATGTACTGGGGGTGTTTGTGGACCGTAAACAAACGGCACTCGAAAAAGCGGACTTGAAAGGGGATAAGGGCTGGACCTCGTATTTCATCAGCGTGGCTCGGACGAAGCCATCAGACGAGCCATTCACGCTGTCTCTCGTCTTCCGTCATTCATTTAACCCCCCTCCCTTCGCCAACGCTGGCGGAAAACTTCTCGCCCGGCTGCCGGTCATTGGTGGTGAGGGAAACATCGGTGTCGCGGTTCAACAGCTGTATACCAAAATCTGGGTCCCACCTGAATATTCTCTCATCGGCACTCCGACGATTAAGGAGGGAAACCGGGTTCAACAGAATTTCAGTGTCCAGACAAGAACAAGGCTCAGGGAATCAATTCTGGGTCTAACCAGTCCAACATTTGGGGAACAGAATCTCGACACCTGGATCGGACATGACACCGGAGGAATCTTTGATTTTCCGACGGAAGGAAAATGGTTTCAGTACATGAACCTTGGTGGTAGTAAACAAATCGAGGTTGGATGGTGGCATCTACCGTTTTATACATGGGTCGTCAGTGGTGCCCTGGTTTTCATCGCCCTGCTCTTGCGAAACACATCCTGGGATAACAAGTTGACGCTGGTCGTCCTGGGGTTATTCGCGGCGTGTGCGTATGCATTGAAAGATCACGACTTGATTCTTAGCGGAGTTCAAGTCGCCTCGTACGGGCTGGGGGCACTCGTTGCGATCTGGTTAATTCATGGCTTGCTGAGTTTGAAGCCCTCGGTCGCTTCAGCAGATGTACCCCCGCCGACAACGCCGCCGCCAGCGGAACCTCCACCGGCAGTCGCCACGCCCTCGTAAATATTGACTCACTCAACGAACACCATTCCTCGGCTGCGAGGTTTCTTATGAACACACGATTTTCCCGATGGCTGATTGCGATGCTGCTTGCAGCAGCCGCATCACCGATGTTCGCACAGGCTCAATTACGTGATCCGGTAACAGACCTGACCGAAGCACGGCGGGTCTTTGTTCCGGTCGAAGATCTTGATGTGATCATCGAACGGGACAAGCAAGGGGTCTTGCTGCCCCGCGCCAAGTTTGATGTTCTGCTGACACAAGCCAAGGCGAATGCCGAAAAGAATGCTGTTCCTGCCGGTATTGCCGTCGTTTTAACGAGCGCCGATTACGCTGCGCAAATCGTCGGCGATCAGTTGCTCCTTTCAGTGACTGCCGAGTTGACTCAGTTCGACGACGAATGGCATGAGTCGCGATTTGCCTTGCAGCGGCTATCACTGGAACAGGTTCTGGTTGACGAGGCACCGGCGCTGGTCGGGCGTCATACAGATGGATCAGTCTCTCTGTTCACAGACACTCGGGGTAAGCATTCGCTTAAACTGCAACTCTCGACCGAACTAAATGTCCTGGGAAGCGATCAGATTGCCGCGTTCTCGTTGCTACGAGCACCAAGCGGCACACTGACGTTAACGTTGCCTGCCGGCAAACGCCTGTTAATCGGCAATTTACAACTGGAACGCCCCGCTCCACTCGATCAAGCCGCCGATTACAAAATTGCCGTGGGAGGGAGTGGCGGAATTCAATTACGAATCACAGATCGAGCTGCCGAAAATGCGGCCGATTCGCTAACGTTCGCTTCGACTGGATACGGCTTAAACGTTGCTCCCGGCGAAGTGACGTGGCACGCACTGACAACTTTACAAATCTTTGGCAAACCGTTAGATCGTCTATCGTTTTCGGTCCCCAGATTCCTGGAAATTGCGGGCGTCGAGTCGACAGGACTGGAAAGCTGGGAATTGACGGATGATCCGAATGATACTCAAAGAACGAATATCTCGCTGACGTTCGGACAGGCATTCGACGGGGCACGGAAAATCTCGTTCAAAGGGGTCATGGCTGTCGAAAGCGGAACGGCCTGGACTGTCCCTCCACTGCAGATCGTGGGTGTGACTTCACACATTGGTCAGCTTGTTATTCAGTATCCGGCGGGAGTTCGCGTTCGGGTCGACGAATCAGCCGGGGTACGCCGGGCGACTCATGAACAAAAACCTGCTGCCGATATGCCTGATGACCTGTCCCAGATTAATGCTTCTGAATCACTTCGGTTTGATATCTGGCAGCCTGACTTCTACTTGCGATTGACGACACAACCTAAAGAACGCGAAGTTCAGTCGGCGATCGCAGCGGTGCTGGACGTCAACACGACCGGACTGGAGCTACAGGTCGCTCTTACGGTTGAAACACATTTCGCATCGCTGTTTGAACTCGACATCCATCTACCTGCTGAGTGGCAGGTGCTGACAATTCAGCGGGACAATCAACCATTGAAATGGCAGATGGTCAGCCTGGATCAGCCGGGCACCAATCAGTTACGAATTCTGCTGGACCCACCACTGACAGCAGAAACCAGCGGCCAGATCCGCCTGAGCTTGCGTCGTGACGTCGAAGGCTGGCCGGTGGAAGCAGAGCCAATCACCGTTAACGTCCCTGAATTGTTCCTGCCGCAGTCGAGTCTGTCAGAAGGAGCGTTTGTCATTCGTGGCGACGACGATCTTGACCTCGAAGCGATTGATCTGACGGGTCTCGACCCACAGCCACTGAAAGCCGCATTTGAACGATTACGGTTTCAATCACAAGAGACTCGATTTTCGGGCAAGTTGAAGATTGCTCGCAAGCCATCAAGAATTGCCGTACAAACGGTGACGTTTGGCAGGATCGACCCGCAGACGCTTCATACATTCATTCAGAGCGTCATCGAAGTCCAAGGTGGCGGAATCCGCACAATCAAACTTGCGTTGCCCGAATCAGCCGGGTCGGCAGTCCGTTTCGAATCCCTCGTACCACGGATCATCGAACAGAAAGCGGCCGCCCCACAGAATGGTGAACGGGTCTGGACATTGCATTTCGAACAGCGACTGCGAGGTCAGGCATTAGTTGTCTGCGATTTTGAATTACCACGCGGCGAGGCGAAGAATTACATTGTACCTCAATGTCGATTTGTTGATGCGGAACGCCAGAATGGGTATCTCGCGGTCGAAGCGGGGGGCGAGCAACGATTAACGATTGCCGCGACGTCTGCGGAAGGCTCGGCGCTTGCTGAAGTCGATCCGCTCGACCTGCCAAACGTTTTTTACCAACCGAAAGAGAGAATCGTCGCCGTACATCGTGCTCCGGCACCCGGAGCCATGCTGACGATCAGCGAACAGAAATTCGAAAAGCTTCCCGTTCCAACGGCCATCTGTCCGCTACTGGAAATTTCGACGATCCTTGGTGGAACGGGCGAACTTCAGCACCGCGCCACGTTTCAACTGAATGTCGTCGGCGTTCAAGGACTTCACGTCACGTTACCCAATGGCTCAACCGTATGGGCCACGCTGGTTGATGGTCATCCGGTGGAAATTCGGCGAAGTGGTGATGTCTACCTTGTCCCATTGACGGCAACAAATATGTCTTCACCACATTGTGACGGTGGCTTGCGAACCTTGCAGTTGTACTATCGATCCGCAGTCGCGACCAATTCCAAGCTTGGTTCGGTGAAGCAGACTCCGCCCTCATTGACAGTAGAAACGGGTCAGCGAACGGCATTGCCCGTCGAAGTCGTGGAACAAAAATGGGATCTTCATTACCCGGAAGAGACACGACTGATTGACAGTCACAGCCCATTGGAACCGCGACAACTACTCGATCGCACAAGCTTCTTGGCAACGTGGAATTCGGAACTGCGCGTTCCGACGCTGTTGGACCTTGGATGGCAGTTATTTGCCGTGATCGTGACGATCGGAGTGATCGCGCTGTTGACTTACAGTTATCGAAGAAAACAAGTGCTGCTAACGCTGTTCGTCTTGTTCGTGATCTTCGCCGCGATCGTTCCGCTAATGCTTCCAGCCGTAAAACAAGCACGAGAAGCGTCGCGTCGGACTCAGCTCAAAAACGATCTAAAACAATTCGGTTTGTCCGTTCAAAACAACGATCAGCTAACGACTTCCGCTCTTCCATCTCACTATTATTCAGACGAAGCGGCGCAATACGACAAAACCCCGGTCTTGGACGACGATGATAAAGCGAATATCCGATATCGGATGTCCCAGCAGCAAACGCCTGCAAAAACTCCTGCACCCATGGCTTCAGACGAATCGAGGAAGCTGGAAGAACTGAAGGAGAATGCCGCACTGAAATCGCATACCGTTGGGAATCGTCCCATGGCTTCAGGATCGCCCCCCCCAAATGAGCGGTTTGGATCGGTGATGCCTCCTCCCGTAGGAATCGCGGCTGAGTCAGGACCGATGGTTGACGGTCCAGGACCTGGTGTGACGAATATGCTTTTGAATGGAAACGCAGCAGGCAGAGACGTCAATAGAGGAGTGGACGGGTTAATGGATCAGATGGATGTTGCTCAACAACCTGTAGCAGCCGAAGTTGAAGCTGGACCGTCTCAACGGGAGCTCAGTCTCGAGCTTCAGCAGAACCAGAAAATGGGGGAAACGAATTACGCTCGTGATCTCGGACTTCTCTCGCTGGCGATCGATTTCGTGCCTCCGGCGGGATACCGAGTGAAGAATTTTCATTATGTAGGAGCCGATACATCGACGAACGGCATTCCCTTGGAAGTCGACTACATCGACCGCAATTCCGGGGGAGCACTGCGAATCTTTGTCGTCGCACTGATGGCAATGATCGGCTGGTTGCTGCGACCTGCTGCAACAGCAACCAAGGTGGGATTCGCCACACTCGGGCTTGTCATTCCACTCGCGCTGTTACCATTGGCTCCCATGATTTGGCAGCCGATCCTGGATGGCGGGTTTATTGGAACTCTGATTTCAATCGGCGTTTGGGTCATTTGCAGCTTTTGCAAGTGTTGTGCATGCTGCTGTCCGCGTCTTGTTGGATTGAAGCTCCCGACAAAAACAACTGCAGCGTTGGCGATGATGATTCTCTTCTCGCAGACGGCATACACCCAGGGAGAAAAACCAAATGCGAACGGACAGGCGGTTGCTGATCTCAAGCCGACGACGACACTGATCGTCCCGTTTGATGCAGGCACCGAACCACTCGCGTCAGAGCGGGTGTTCCTCTCGCATGAGCAATTTCTGCAACTTTATCGGCTCGCCAACCCCGAAAAGGTTTCAAAACAACCTGCACCACAAGCGGGAGGGATTTTTGAAGCCTTGTATGCAGCGAAGCTTGTTGCGAACGACGCACATCCTGACGAAGCGATGATCGAACTCACCGCTCGTTACGCCGTCAAAAGTTTTATCGACGGTCAATTGCTGGTCGACCTGCCCGTCGGCGAGGTTGCCGCACGCGAAGCCAAGCTGAACGGCCAGACGGCGGCACTGTTCACCAGCGCGGGTTGTTTCAAGGTCGCGATTTCCAAGCCAGGCTTGCACGTCATCGATTTTACTTTTGGCATTCCCGCCAAGCTGTCCGGGACAACAGGTTCGTTCTCGCTACCGTTGTTGCCAGTCCCCGCAGGTAAGCTGGCGTTCGAACTTCCGGGCAAGGATTTGTCGGTGCGGGTAAATGGTTCATCGACGATTTTCCGTAGAGTGAGTCAAAACGACCTGCAATCGCTGGAATTCCCAATCGATAAAGGGGGTGACGTTGCCGTCGCCTGGCAACCACAACAATCTCAGGGAGCGGCCACTGTCGTCGTGCATGTCGATTCGGTTGAAGCAATTACGTTGACTGATGCAGGAACAGCAGTCAGTCACGGATTCTCGTACCGTGTCCGCCAGGGCGGGATCGCGGATACATCATTCACTCTGCCAGACACGTTAGGATTACAGGCGGTGAATGGGCCGGATGTCGGTGGCTGGGAATTGCAGGGGGAAGGAGCGGAACGCAAGTTACGCGTTATCTTCCGACGTAATGTCACCGATCAGACTCGACTGATAATTGAAACATTTCTTGGTGTCAAAGTTGGCACCGATCCCCAGATGATCGCTGTCCCGCAGATCGCACCGCTGGAAATCACGAATGAAATTGGCCAGGTTGCTGTCTTCGCCGGGAATCAATTCTCGATCCAGGCGGAACATGTCGAATCACTGTCACAAGTCGATAGCGATAAATTTGCTACGCAGATTCCAATCAGCCGCCCGAATGTGTCACCTCAGTTGGCCTATCGCTTTTCGAAGCGGCCATTCAAATTGAACTTGCGAGCGACTCGACTGGAATCTCAGGCTCACATTTCGTCACAACAGGCGGCATTTGTCTCGCCTCGCAAACAACAATCGACGACTCGTTTTCGTTACAACCTGACCGGAGCACCTCGCTCATCGCTGTCCGTTGCTTTGCCAGAAAACTTTGTGTTGCTGGATGTCCAGGCAACGGGATTTCGTGATTATTACGTTGCCAAAACAGACGATGGCACGATCTTGACAATTGAACTGAAGGGGCCACGACTGGGAATGATGGAGGTCGTGTTGGGCGGGTTTACTCAGCGCAACAACGCGAAAGTATCGATCGAGTTTCCACAACCACTGGATGCAACCCGGCTCGATTCCGAGGCGGCGGTCTGGTTAGACGAAGGCTTTACAGGAACTGTTGATTCCTTTGAGGGATGGCGCCACGTGGATGGGACGCAAGTCAATGGTGAACTTCGTGCGATTCGCTCTTCTCAAGCCGTACCGTTCGCATTCACGTCCAATAGCACGACTCCGGCAGCGATCGCGCTGAATCTGACACAAGCGAGCGTTAAGGTATCAGCAAACAGCTTGTCGATGGTCACTGTGACGGATGTTGCCGTCATTTATATGCTGGCACTTCAATGGCAGATCAATGTGGCAAAGACCGACACGTTAACGTTGACGACCCCCGATTGGCTCGCCGGAAAGCTCGACTTTCAGGGGACAGGGATCCGGGAAGCAACGCATGTTGATGCGGGAAACAACAGAACCCGCTGGACGATCCATCTGCGGTCACCCGTCAGCGGCAAGTACTTTGCAACGGCGACGGCAACAATTCCTCCCGCCACAACCGAAGTCCTCGCCCCGACGATCGTATTTGAGCACGATCAGAAGGCAGTGGAATCACAGAGCCAATACGCGCTGTTGATCAATTCGTCGCTCGGCCAGCTTTCGTCAGTCGATCCCTCGCTGGTTGAATCAGTCCAGCGTGAAGACCTTCCTGTGATTATCGGGAAAGAGTTCGTTAACCAGGCCACAGAACTCGTTCGAATCAAATCGCTACTGACAGCCCCCAGATGGTCGCTGCATACTTTTGCTGAGCAGGCGGCGGCCCCCGCTTCGGTCAACATCGCCGATCTGACGACGGTCCTCTGTCGGGATGGGACATACCGTGCTCAGGCGCTTTACACGATCAAGAATCGATCTCGACAGTTCTTAGCGCTCAAGATGCCGGAAGGGACGGAGTTGCTGTCAGTGTTTGTTGGCGGTCAGCCATCCCGAGCCGTCACAACTAAGCTCCCCTCGCTGAATGGGGCTTTGGCGCAATTGATCGCTCTCCCCAAGACCAGTGCGGCTAGCCTTTCTTTTCCCGTCAAAGTTGTTTGGCGCGGCCGACTTTCCGGTCCATTACCCAAATCAACAAACCTGACCCGCGAGGAATTTTCTGTTCCAGCACCTCAGATTATCAGTCAACAGGAGGATGCAGACTATGGCATCCCAGTCGCCCGGACGCGTTGGACGGTTTACCTCCCCGAGGATCTTGATGCACAGGCGAGCCGTTCGACCGCCAAACATAATTTATCGCTATCGGATGGTTCGGACAGCCTGTATGGGAATGCCGTACTTCAAGAGGCGGGTGAGCTATTGGGATTCTTCGAGCAAATCCGCGAAAGCAATCGCCGAGTTCAATCGCGGAATAACTTAAAACAAATTGGAGTTGCGGCAGACAACTTGAATCAGTTGAGCAAGGCTCTTCAAAATTATAGTGACGGTTCAGGCGGTGCCGAATTTGCAAAGAACAAAGCGGAAATCATCAAGCGGCTGTCAGATGTGGAAAAGCTTGCCCGAGACGAAAGCCAGAAAACGAACGAATTTCTAGCGAAATCAAACAATCCGGCAGCCGCGCAAAGTTTGAACTACATTCAGACGGACAGCTTGGAGGAGGGTGCCGCAATCGCAAATGATCAACAGAAGGCGGTTTTAGATTCCAATAGTGCGAGTGGTATTTCCATCGCCGGCGATGCCCGGTCGGACGGAAATTTCAATTTCGGTTTGGGTATTCAGGATAGTGAACCGGATAATTCACAGGCGGATCGCAAAAAGGACGCCGTGAAATTCTATGACTCAAAATCGTCGAATGAAGCCGGTAACAATAGAGGAAACCGTGCCCAACTTCGGATGTCAAACGGGATCAATATCGATGAACTGAATACCTCCGTCACAAACAACAACGCTTTCCGACTGAGTCGAACAGTGCCCCAACAGGGTGTTCAGCCTGAACAGTCGGGATTTCAATTTCACAATTCCAGTGCTGCCAAAACGTTTAATTCAAACTCGCTGACGATTAACGGGAACGACGGGAACTTAATGCTTTGGAATCGCGATGGCCCATTGGCAGCCCCACAGTCGTCGAATCCCGTACTGGGCTTTGAATCGGACACTGTCGGCAGTGGCTTTGGACGAATAGGAGCGATGGGTGGGGGCGGTGGTTTCGGTGGCGTTACGGGCGGCGCACCCATGCCTGGATCGGGGTCAGGAATTGGGCATCGCAATACCCGTGGAGATGGCGTACGAAGTATGAATCAACAACCAACCGACTCATTACCGGCTCTGATTAACTCTTCCTCGAGTTTTAATGTTCAGCCCCCTCCTTTCGCGGCCCCTGGAATGCCAGTCGGACAACTTGCTCAAGACAATCGGCAGATGGCTGAACAAGGTGTCGCTCAGGGTGGACAAATCCAGAACAACCAGCTTGGCGCCAACGCTTCACCGGCATTGAAACAGCCTGGTGGCTTATCTCTTGGTATCAACCTACCGGTTTCCGGTCGTAAGCTGGTCTTCACAAAGGCCGGCGGCGATCCGAAACTCGCTCTCAACATTCGACCACGTCAGTCGATCCGTTGGGCGATCGGCCTTGTTTGGACAGCGGCGTGGCTGTTGGTCGGGACGACGATTCTGTTCTCACTTCGTCAGACGTCAGGAATTCGTCGGCTGCTTCACCTTTTACCGTTTACCACCGCCGTGCTTGGCGTTCTCGGGTTTTGCATACTGCCCGTTCCGCTGAATGCCGCCAGCTTTGTTCTATTTCTTGTGAGCGCGGTGTTTATGGCGTGGAAGTGGAATAAGCCTGCAGTGTGGACTTGAGTTTCGAACGCGATGACGCTCTCGACAATCACTAACTCATGCAAGCCGCGTACCTTATGTTGGATTTTTCGCTAATTTTGAATTTTGTCCGCCAACGACCAAACTCGCGTTGGGCAAAGATCGACCTGCCGTTAAGATGCAAACCAACGGTTGCAGGCATTTAGTCGTAATGTCTCTACCGAGATCGCGGCCAACAGTGGCTGCTTACGAAGTTAGGCAGGATGCAAAACGATGGTCTGTTCGTCGAAGGATTTCCGCTTTCGGTACATTTCCGTAAGTTGTCTGACGTCACTGTTGATCGTCACGTGTGGACTGATTGCCTCCGTCGATGGGCAGTCGAAGTTCGAAGATCTTTTGGGCGGCTCACTTGCCCCGAAGTCATCTGAGAAGCCGGTCTTCAACGCAACGCTAACTCCATCTGACGCAAAGCCAGGGGACCAGGTCGTCCTGACAATCACTGCCAAGCTGCCGCCTGAAACCTATATCTACGCAACCACGGGTGACTTTGGCGGGCGAACTCAAATCACAACAGTGAAATCGGTAGGACTTGAACCTGTTGATTCTGAATTTCAGTCCGATCGACCGCCCGAAACCAAACATGACTCTTCTTTCAATCAAAAAGTTTCTAAGTTCCACGGAGACGTATCATGGTCCAAGAAGTTTCGAATTGAACCCACGGCCGAGATCGAAAAGGTGGCCATCGATCTTGAGCTTGAAGGGCAGTATTGCTCCGAAGGACCAGGTGGTGAATGCCACTTGATCAAGCCCGCAACGAAACTCCACGCAGCCCTTGTTTCGAACGGTGCCGTATCGAACGAAGCGGAAGAGCCAACGGTCCCGTACAAGTTCACGAAACGTCCAAAAAAGGGAAAAACGAACCCGGTCGAATTGCGATTTCAATTAGCCCCTACAAAGTCTTCAGGTGGCAAAACGGTGAAGCTCAGAATCACCTTGGCTCTTGATCCCGAGTGGCATACTTTTTCGACCTCCTTCAAAGGCGAAGGAGGAACGGCCACAGAAATTGTTTTAGACAAGATTTATGGGTTGAAAGCAATTGGAAAAGCTTTTGTCCCTGATCGGCCGCCTGAAATCAAAGAAGTCGACGAAGGAGAACTGAAGCTTCGACAAGAAGTCTATCATAAGGAAGTGAGCTGGGTTCAGGAATTCGAAGTCTTGCCGGACACCCGCCCACGTGCGTTCGGCGTCGAAGGTTCGATTACTTACCAGACCTGTAGAGACAGTTGCCTGCCGCCGCGCAAGGAATCGTTTATTCTGGGCGTCACCAGTGACGACATTGAACCTCCAGCGCACATCGACTTCTTTCAGGAACCAGCGGCTGTTGACGTTGAACCAAAGCATAGTTCGCGACCGCAGGATAAGGGGTTGTTTTTCTTCTTGATCACTGCAGTCGGAGCCGCCCTCGTGGCGTTGCTCACACCCTGCGTCTTTCCCATGGTGCCAGTTACCGTCAGCTTTTTCCTGAAACAAAACGAGCGCCAGGGCGGACGCCCCATCGTCCTGGCTACTGTTTTCTCTGCCGCCATTGTCATTTCATTCGTCCTGATCGGAGTCGGTATCGCGGCAATCTTCGGCGCAACCAAACCAAATGAACTTGCGAATAACTGGATACTGAATCTCTTCCTCGCTTCGATCTTCTTTACGTTTGCCCTCAACATGCTGGGACTGTTCGAAATTCAAGTCCCGTCGTGGCTGGTAAGTTTCACTGCCACGGGCGAACAGACCGGCGGTTACGTCGGTGTGATCTTCATGGCACTGACATTCGTGCTGACCTCATTCAGCTGTACCTTCGCGTTTGTCGGGTCACTGCTCGCGGCAGCAGCCCAGGGAGAATACTACTGGCCAGTGCTCGGGATGCTCGCCTTTGGAACCACATTCGCTGCTCCGTTCTTCGCACTGGCGTTAATGCCTGGCACTTTGAAATCGCTACCGAAAAGCGGCGGTTGGCTGAACGCTGTCAAGGTCGTCATGGGGTTTGTCGAACTGGGAGTCGCAGTCAAGTATATCAGTATCGTCGACCAGCAATGGAACTCCGTGCCGTGGCTATTCGACTTCACAAACGTCATGACTCTCTGGGCCGTGATCGCATTCTGTACGGGATTGTATTTGCTTGGGCAATTTCGACTGTCACACGACAGTCCTGTACAAGGGTTGTCACCGATTCGAGTTTTGTTGGCGATTGGCTTCCTCATGCTTAGCGGATTATTCGGAATTGGCCTGACTCAGCCGGATCGAGAAACCTGGTTCGTCAATCAGCTGATTGCCTTCGCACCTGCGCGAGTCGATCACATTGAATTCGAGAAGGATTTCGACAAGGCCGTCATCACGGCAACATCTCAGAATCGACCACTGTTTATCGACTTTACCGGCGTCTTTTGCACGAACTGTCGATTGATGGAAATCCGCATGGCGAGGCCCAAGAACCACAGTCGTCTTGAAAAGTTCGTCCAGGCGCAGATCTACACAGACCGAGTCCCGAATATCGACGACAAAGCAGAAGCAGCTCGATTGCTGGCTCGTAACGTCTCGCTGCAGGAAAACTGGTTTGGCGACGTCACACTTCCGGCCTACGCCGTCGTAACACCCGACGGAAAAACGGTACTTTCAAGCTTCTTTGGTCTCGAAAAACAAGACGGTGATTTCGCCAAATTCCTCGACGAAGGCTGGATCAAATGGCAGGCACTCAAATAACCCGTGCGTAGTGGGTATCAACATGTCCCAGGTTTTCTAATCACCAGTCAACAACCAGCCGTTACACCGTTTTTGTCTTCGACAGGATCTGATCCGCCAACTCAACGAACTGCTTCACGCGATCAGCCACGATTGTCAGGCTCTTCTGCCAGAAGTCAGGCTTTCTCAAATCAAAGCCCATCGTCGACTCGACTGCGTCCTCCGCATCCTGACAACCGGTCGCCAACAACAGTTTTCGGTAAGATTCTGGAAAATCCTTGCCAGACTCTTTCCCGATCGCATACACGCCCAGCGAAAGCAAATAGCCAAATGTGTATGGAAAGTTATAAAATGGTACCGACGTTATGTAGAAATGGAGCTTCGATACCCAGAATCGCGGGTTCCATCCATCCTCGGCCAATGCGTTCAAATAGGCCTTTCGCTGAGCCTCCTCCATGATCTTGTTTAACTGATCTGCGGTGAGTTCGCCCGAGCTTCTTTGTTGATGAAATTCATCCTCGAACAGAAACCGAGCGTGGATATTCATCAAGAACGCGACGGCATCACCAAGCATTCCATCGAGAATCTGCAGACGCTCGTAATCCGAAGTCACGCGTTTCAGTCGTTGTTCGCCAAGCACTGCCTCAGCAAATGTTGAAGCCGTTTCAGCCAGATTCATCGGATAGTCCTGCAGGAATACCGGTTCATTCCTCAAGACCCACGAATGATACGCGTGCCCTAACTCATGAGCCAAAGTACTCATGCTGTCCGCGCTGTTCGTGTATGTCATAAAGATACGAGACTGTCGAGCGGACGGAAATCCCGTACAGAATCCCCCCTGTTGCTTGCCCGATCGGTTTTCTGCTTCTACCCAACGGTCGGCGAGTGACATTCGAGCAAAGTCACCCAGTTCAGGACTAAACGTCTGAAACGCGTCAATGATCCACTCACAGGCCTGATCGTACGAAATGTCATCGACATTCCCGACGCCCGGCAACTGAGGAAGCGGTGCCCACTGATCAAACCAGGCCAGCCGATCAACACCAATCAGTTGAGCTTTCTTGGTCAGGTATTCATTCAACACGCTCTTATTCGCCGAAATCGTCGACCACATTGTGTCGAGTGTTTCACGAGTCATCCGGTTGGCTCGTAATGGAGCTTCTAAATGGTCTCTTAAGCCGACATGCCGATAGGTCGTCAACCGAGTTCCGGCAATATGATTGATGGCGTCAGCACACGTGTCGGCGATGGTCGCCCACGCTCCATCAAGAGCATAAAAGTTATTCTCGCGAACGATCCGCTGAGGCGAATCGAACTGGACCTGGCCTGGCGATCGCGTGACCAGAGTCCCTTTTTCTTGAACCTGAACTTTGAGCGATGACGAAATCCGATCGTACAGCCGTCCCCAACCAAACAACCCGTCGACCGCCAGGTCCGAAGCCAAAAGTTCCTGAGATTTCGGCAATCTCAATTCTGCATTCCGTCGCCGCGTCAACAGAAAATAGCGATTCCGTTTCAAGACCGGATCAGCTTCCACAAACGCCTGAAAATCCGACTCCGCCGCATCGCGTAAAGCAAACTCAACATTCGTTGCTATCTGCTCCCGATCCGGAGTGATCGCTGCGAGTTCCGCCTGCAACTGCCGGTACGATTTGTTTTCGGCGTCCGCGGCCGCATAACAGTCGGCTAATGCTCGATAGTCCGCCCCGGTTGCGTCCACGTGTTCGTACTCGGTAATCAATGTCACCCAACGCGAAACGTTTTCAGCCTTGGCATCGACGGATGGCAGCGCGTTCGTGGCAGCAGCCAGATTCTTCAACCGTTGTTTGAATTGATCAAGCTGCTCACGAAACGAGGTCGTTAACGGTGCCGGTGCCAGTGAAGCAAGATCCCAAGTTTGCGGAAAAACTGAATTGGTCATAGAAACTGAATTCCTGGCAGTTTTTGTGGTGATACGAGACGATCGCCGAACTTGCGCAACGATGGGACCGTTTGGGCAACTATGGACAAACCTCATAGGAAAGTCGAGTGAACTGCAGGGTGCGGGCGAGTCTTCGAGGCTTACCGCTTGGCGACTTTATCTCCGGGAGGGCGAGGTTCCATCCCGAGCCGTCTTTCATGTCCTGTTGTGCGAGCGGTTTCCCGCCCCCGCACAAGCGACCGATGGTCTTATCTAATTTTCTTCACTTCGTGACCTTCGCGTCCTTCTGTTCAAAAATCTTCTCTTACGTTCAGCTGCTATCCCGCCGAGAAATTTGGTGTCAAATTTTGATCGACTTCAAATCCCATCTGCTCACCGGTGAGCCAGCCGGGTAGCGGGAGCTCTCGGACTTTTCGCGCTCTGGAGTTCTACTGGAATAATGCGCCGTGAAATCTGATCGAAAAGTTCGCGCGACTTCGCGCGACTTCGACCATTCCTCATAATTCATAGGCTTTTTGCGATCATCTTCCCTGTTTCTGTCGTGAAAAAGTTCACCCGACTTCACCCGACTTCACCTGAGTTCACCCGACTTCACCTGAGTTCACCCGACTTCACCTGAGTTCACCCGACTTCACCTGAGTTCACCTGAGTTCGACAGTGTTCAATCCGACTCCACCTGTCGTGCAAGTGTTCTCCAGACCCCGCCAGTGTTGTGGCGAGTGGGTCTCCCGCCCCCCCCGCACAAACAACCGACCTAAGGTCTCAAATAATTTCTTCACTTCGTTGACTGATGATCAAAAACATTTTGCCGCATTCCGCTGAAACTCAATCGCCGCCAAATCTGATCGAAAAGTTCGCGCGACTTCGCGCGACTTCGACCATTCCTCATCATTCATAGGCTTTTGGCGATCCTTTTCCCCGCGTCTCTCTTTTAAAAAGTTCACCCGACTTCACCCGACTTCACCCGACTTCACCCGACTTCACCCGAGTTCGATCTGACTATCGCGTCGTACGAGAGGGTTCCGCCCCCCGCAGCAATACCGACCGAAGTCCTGTTGCGATCTTCTTCTCGTCGTCCCTTCTGTTCAACAATCTTCCCTTGGGTTCCACCGTAATCCCACCGCGAGATTTGGTGTCAAAGTTCGATCAAGTTCGATCGACTTCGACCATTCCTCGTATTTCATAGGGTTTTGTCGATTTTTTTCGGGGTGTTCGAGTTCGACGCGGTTCGACGCGGTTCGACGCGGTTCGATCGAGTTCGACGCAGTTCGAATTTCTCCGCTCCTGCCGCGCAAATGTGTTCTCACCTTAAAACACAGACTCGATCGCACCTATCCGGGCAAGCCACGAACCACCCCACACCCGTACCAATTGCTGACCGTGGGGGCGATCCGTATCACATTGATTTCTGAAATGTCAAAGACCATTTGCTGTCGTCAGGTCGTAGTTTCATGGACGTCCATGCGAGCCCGGAAAGTGACTCCACAGATCCTTCCTTGTTACCCGCAAATTCAACCAGGCAAGCCGGGGTCTCTAAACCCTCCGAAGCGCCCTGATGACGTGCAGCGTTTCCACCCGACAAAAGCGACATATTTTTTACAACAAACATCATACAATGTCAATATTACAATGCGAGTTGCTTCTTAATGTTTGGAAGGTACTCAAGAGATCCGCTTTTGAGCTCATCTCAACCAGGATCGAAGTCATCCGTGAGGCATCACTTTATGAATCGCGATGAGCTCTTCTTAAGTTCATGATGCGACGTACGTTGCCGGTACTTTTCTTTCCTCGCCGATTGACTCTTATCGATGTGAATTCCATGATCTTTCATTGATTGCTGCGATTGACTATCGATTAGGAGAGCTTCCATGTGCGACGCAACCTGGAGACTGGCGAACGTTTCAGCACGAATCAGAATGCTGGCACGTTTTTTCTTGTTACTGGGCCTCGCGTTTTGTGCCAATTACACCGCTCAAGTACTGGCGGCTGATGGCAAGTGGCCGATGGTTGGCCGAGTGGAACGCCAGCCATTAACCGCCGCGACGGAACGTCTCGTACAGGCGCTCGACTTCGTTGGCTCTCCCCTGGATGCCGATACTCGGAAAAAACTGGATGAAGCATTGAAGTTGACGGATGAGGCTGATGCCACAACGGCCATCCAACGTCTCCTTGATCCGCGATGTCTGGTTGCCGTCAGCATCAACGCCGAAAGCCGCGTTTCAGTGATTGAAGGGACTGCTCAGAAACAGCTGGTACAGCAGGGTTGGCGAACGTTTCTCGTCAAAGTTCACAACGAAGCAGGGGTTACCGCGCCACTCGTCCCTGAAAGTGCAAATCTCCTCCCCGTTTTCCAGAGAGGAACAAAAAACGCCCGTGAAAAGCCGATGACCGACGAAAAACTGGTCCAGCCTTCGGATGTTCCGAACCGGTTCCTCGACGCTCAGATGTTCGACAAACAGCCATTAAAACCAGGCCTCTCGGGATTGGAACTTGAATACCGGGTGATCCAACTTTTCAGCCGCGACATCGGAAAACGGGAAGCACAGATTGGATTTCACGTCGGCCAGGGGACGCAAGATCTCGGCTTTCGAAACTCGGTTCCCGTCCTGTTCGATTGTGTTCCCGCGATCGAAGTCGTTCTCGGCATTAAAGATTTCGATGGAACACCGACATTTGCCGCACTGACGATTCGTGACGCGTACGGCCGAGTCTACCCCAATCCCGCTCGTCGTCTGGCTCCTGATTTCTTTTTTCACGAACAAATCTATCGAGCGGACGGCGAATCGGTCATGCTTCCACCAGGTCAATATACCGCCATCGTTCAGCGCGGACCCGAATTTCATGTTGATACCCACAAGTTCAATGTGGCGATCGACGGAGTCAGCCAGCGTCTCGATTTTCAGCTTCGTCGATGGATTCATGCCGCCAAACTCGGCTGGTTCTCCGGTGATCATCATGTCCATGCCGCCGGCTGCGCTCATTATGACAGCCCGACCGAAGGTGTCACTCCCGGTGATATGATGCGGCACATCCTGGGCGAAGATCTGAATGTTGGTTGTGTCCTATCCTGGGGTCCCTGCTGGTACACACAGAAGCGATATTTTGAAGGAAAAACGTCCGCATTATCGCGACCGAATTACCTGATGCGTTACGACGTGGAAGTCTCCGGATTCCCCTCGTCACACGCCGGGCATCTCTGCCTGCTCAAACTGATTGAAGATGACTATCCGGGAACAACCCTGCTTGAGGAATGGCCGACGTGGACGCAGCCCGTCCTCGAATGGGGCCAGAAACAAGGGGGCGTCGTCGGATACAGCCACAGTGGCTGGGGACTCGCCCTGCCCGACGTAATGCCCGATGGTTCTCGCAAATTTGCCGATCGACCCTGGGGTGGTGCGGCAACAGGCTGGCAGGGCCGTGCCGCCGACAAATTGCCCGATCTCGCCATGCCACGCTTCGATGGGATCGGAGCAAACGAGTTCATCGTCACCACCGCCCATGGTGCCTGCGACTTTATTTCCGCAGTCGATACTCCCGCCATCTGGGAACTTAACATCTGGTATCACACGCTCAACTGCGGCATGAGAACCCGGATCAGTGGAGAAACCGATTTCCCCTGTATTTACGGCGACAAAGTCGGACTCGGTCGAATCTATGTCAAGCTCCCCACCGACAAGCCGCTCAATTACGACGACTGGGTCCAGGGCCTCAAAGACGGCCGCAGCTACTGTGGAGACGGCCTGAGCCATATTCTCTCATTCGCCGCCGGCACAGCCGGTTCACGCGCGTCGCAAGATGGGTCTCGAATAGGTGAATCGTCTTCGCATTGTGAGTTGGGCGGAATCGGCGCGAATGGAAAGGCTAGTCAGCTTGATCTTTCGAAGCCGGGGAAGGTTCGTTTCACTTGTGATGCCGCGGCATTACTCGCCGAGAAACCGACACCCGCGACTGAGGCAATCCGGTCAAAACGACTGGACGATAAACCTTACTGGCACCTGGAACGATGTCGGATCGATGATACGCGAACGGTCCCAGTCGAATTGATCGTTAATGGCCAGGTCGCAGCGACCAGATCAATTGCTGCCGATGGCTCGGTGCAACACCTGGATTTTGAAATCGACATCAACCAGTCCAGTTGGGTTGCCCTGCGAATCCTCCCCTCCTGCCATACGAATCCGATCTTTATTGAAGTGGCTGGAAAACCGATTCGAGCAAGTCGACAAAGCGCCGAATGGTGTGCAAAAGCGGTTGATGTTTGCTGGAACTCCAAACAACGGGCCATCCGCGAAACCGAACGTCCTGCAGCACGCGCAGCCTACGACAAAGCCCGCGAGATCTACAACAAAGTCGCTACCGAATCCACCGCCCCCTAAACCAAGTCGCGAAGATTTCTAAGAGGGACCCACCCCACCGCCCCTGCGGCGGTGGTTAACGGGCCTTTGCCCTAGGCCTTTACATTCCATTGCGTCTTCATGAATGCTGGCTGGTGCAAAAGCCCGTTGACCACCACCCCTGCGGCGGGTGGGGCTTCGTCCGATCATCGTCGACGCCTTCGTAATTTAAGCCAGGCGAAACCGTGGCACCCAAGCTCGGTATCGACAAAAATCGTCTTGGCGTTGCCCAATCGGGAAACCCCTCCGAAGCAGGCATTTCACCCTAACTCTCGCCCACATCAGCATTTTGACGCTTTTTGACGTCTTCACCAAACCCATTTTCCCCCATTTCTCATGAGCATCTTCCAAACATTAAGAAACAACATGCGTTTTCCTGTTTTTGTTTTGTCGTTTCTTGTGTTTAATACGCCGCATGAGAACACGACACACGAACAACAGACGCAGCGACGCGAAGGGGATTGACAGACTTGTCAATTCCCCGCGTCGACCTGGCAGCCACTATAAGCTGGTACCAGCCGGCCGATCACTGGCGATTGAGTTTTCCGGACAACCCGACATCGACCGTCAGGCGATGTCCGCGCGGGCGGTGATCTCGACAGCCACGATCGACCGAGTCGGTGACTTGCTCATCCCTCGTGGTTGCCATTTGGAAAACTACTCGAAAAACCCCGTCGTCATGTGGGCGCACGGGTTGGAAGGAATCGGCCAGCCCATCGGGACTTCGCGAGATGCGAATGGCCAGGTCGCTGTGACCGTTTCCGATGACGACGTTCAGGCAACGTCGTGGTTCTCGCAGACATCACTCGAAGCGGCTCAGATCTTCGAGTTGATCGACGAGGGAATCGTCAGGGCGACATCGGTTCGTGAGACGCCGATCAAGTCGCGACTCAAACATGACCCGATCGAGGGTGATGTCTTGATTGTCGAGGAGTGGGATCTTGAGGAATGGTCGTGGTGCGCAATCGGAGTAAATCCTGATGCCGTGGCAAAGACACTTCATCGAAATCGCCTCGGCGGACAACCAATTATCCCTTCAATCTTGAAGTCTCTTACCGCTGTGGCCCCCCCTTTTAAACGCCTTGGTATTGGAATTTCAACGGAGAAACGAATGACAGACTCAACTCAGACAGTCGACGACGATGATAAAGATGGCGAATACGATGATAACCCGGCCGCATCGGATGAAAACGATGACGGGTCGGGAAACCAACCTTATGGGTCGACGGTTGTGTCGTCGGTCCACGCATCGCTGATTTCCGCATGCCACAACATCGAAGACGCCATGGGACCACTCGAAAATCCTGCGGTCAAAGAGGGGTTAAGCGATATACTCGCCTCGCTTCAGGAACAACTGGCGGCACTCGAGGGGATCCACGCGTCGAATTATCCGGATCAGCCTGCCCTCAAAGCGGATGACGACGCGGGTGGTCAGGATGACGACGCCATGAAGGCGTTTCTCGCCTCTGGTCGAATCCCCTCACTGCAAGTCCTTGGGCTGGGGTCACGACTGAAAGGGATGGTCGGTGCAAGAAACCTGACGACCGATCAGCGGCGCACGCTGAAGGGAGTCGCGCAACAGATGGCTCGTTTGGTGACGCAATCAAAATCACATCAGGCCGATATCGACAAAACCAAGCTCGCAATGCTGGAAAAGTCGATCCACGAACTGGCTGGACTGGTCGGTAGCATCAAAAAATGACGAACCACAGCCCACGGCTTTCAATCCAGGTTTTACCCTGTTTCTGACGCGCTAATAGCCTTGAGCAGACATTGCCCGCAACCCCGTGGGACGGCGAGGCTCCTGCCGAGCCGCTGAGTCGCTGCGCGTAACGACTTCGCATCTCGGCGGGAGCCTCGCCACCCCGAGGACAATCTTCGCGCCGTGCAAAGATCAAACGTTAGTACTTCGAACAATGTGCCTTACCTTTTCTTTGAAGAACAGCATCTCTCAATTCAGAAAGATTTTCCCATGCCGACGATTGAAGAATTGACGAAACAAGTCTCCGAATTGACGGGGACGGTCAAAAGCCTGTCCGATAAACCCGATTTCAGTGGTATCCACCGTGATACGGAAGGGAGGGTCACCGGACAATGGTCCGAAACCGATGAGTCGGTGACCATCGTCACCGGTCGCGATGACCTTGCCGGTCCTCAAGCCGGCCGGCGGCTGAAGTCGCAATCAGCCATGACGTCGCTGATTCGACAGGGGTACAGACCCTGGGGCGAATTCAAATCGCTCAGCGACTTTGTTCGCAGCGGATTCGACGGACATCAGGGAGCGGCATTCCACGATCGCTGTAAATCACACTTTAAAGCAATTCAGGGAATGTCCGAGACAATCGGTTCGGATGGCGGCTTTACCGTCATGCCCGAGTTCAACCATAAGATCTTCGAACATGTCTATTCGAATGATCTGGTCGCTTCAACCGACAACTATACGGTCGGCGGAAACAACATGACGTTTCTGGCAAATGCAGAAACATCACGGGCCAACGGCAGTCGACACGGTGGGCTGCGGGGATATTGGACGGGTGAAGGCCAGACGATTACCGCCAGTAAGCCGACCGTCCGCGAAATCCAGATGAAGCTTCAGAAACTGGCCGTCGTCGTCTATCTCACCGATGAGTTGATCTCGGACAGTGGTCAAGCCCTTGAGCAATACGTGACGCGCAAGGCCTCTGAAGAATTCAACTTTATGATCGGTGATGCGCTCTTCAACGGGGATGGGGTCGGAAAACCGCTCGGGATTCTGAACGCACCCAGCTTGCTGGCCATCGCCGCAGAAACCGGTCAGTCACCAGCGACCATCGTCGCTGCGAATATCATTAAAGCCCAGACTCGGTTTTTCGCTCCCTATTTCGGCAATGCCAACTGGTATCTCAACCAGGATTGCCTGCAGCAATTGATGCAGCTGACCCTGGCCACAGGAACTTATTCGGGGCAACTCGTCTACATGCCACCAACGGGTCTGTCCGCTTCGCCCTATGGGACGCTCGGGGGACGACCTCTGAAACCAATCGAATTCGCCGGTACACTCGGCTCCCAGGGTGACATTGTGCTGGCCGATTTGAGTCAAATCCTGTCGATCAGCAAAGGTGGTATCGCACAGGCGATTTCAATGCATGTCGAGTTCCTGACCGATCAACTCGCTCTGCGATTCACCATGCGAATGAACGCCGCTCCCTGGGAAAACAGTCCCATCACACCATTCAAAGGGACAAATACTCAATCGAGCTTTGTCTGCATCGCGCCTCGATAGTCCGCTTGACTTCAGCCCTCGCTTGGTTTGGCCAACATCAGTGATCGATAGCGAACACTCTTGGCACGCGATACGTCCGCGCCTCTGACGTTGTCCAAACAAAAGATCAGGGGTGCCACGTGATGACCGTCTTCGTTCACTCAGTGCTCTTCGACTGCGTCGAATAAAGAGAAGACACCGCGTCTAGGAAGACTGAGATGCAGTGGCACACAAATTGAACTTCATGTTTTGGCGACCCGTTTCGTTTCTCGCCGAATGAAACTCGAAGATTTTTAACGCGACATCCACGACACGCATCCTTTACGAAAGTTTTTGATACAGGAGATCACAATGACTGACTTTAATCACGAATTTCTCGAAATTGCCGATATCGTTCCTGCGTTTGTTCCCGCTGACCTGCACACCTCCGCCAACA
This sequence comes from uncultured Schlesneria sp., assembly GCA_903899985.1. Taxonomy (GTDB): domain Bacteria; phylum Planctomycetota; class Planctomycetia; order Planctomycetales; family Planctomycetaceae; genus Schlesneria. Next base: position 11,364 of record CAIULL010000118.1, on the reverse strand, counting down.
GCGGACAATGGATCGACATGAAGTACATCGGTCGCTTGCTGTGCGTGTTATTCAAAGCGGCGGGGACCGCTGGTGATGACCCCGTTATCACTTTGAAACAGGCGACAAACAATGCCGGCGCAGGTGCTAAATCGCTGACGTTTACTCGCGCTCGCACCAAAATCGGCGTAATCGGATCAACGCCTCAATGGACGATTGCAACCCAGGCGGCCGCGAATACGTTCACTCCCACCAGCGCAGCGTCACCCGGCCTTATCGCTGTTGAAGTGCAGCCGACCGACCTTGATCTCAATAACGGGTTCAACTTTGTCCAGATGTCGATCCCGATTACGGGGACCAATCCTCAACTTGGAGCGGCATTTTATCTCGCTTATGGGATCAAGTACGCACAGAGCACAACGCCCAACGAGTTAATCTGAACCACCATCGACAATTCATTTGTTGGACGATGAAAACCCATCGTTCACACCCCTCTTCCAGTAATTCAAAAAGGCTAACTGATGACAACTTCTGAAAAATCGACCGAGACACTCAGTCTTCCCTTCATCGCACTAGAGCTCTTCAAGGGACGTTCGCTGCAGTCGGGAGTCAATCCACGCCAACTGGCGATGAGCTGCTTCCAAGACGCGACGGTATTCATCGCCGCTGCACAAGATTTTCAATCGGGAAAGAAAGAACTCTTCGCAGAACAGACGAACCCGCTGGACCTGGCCTGCGCACCAAATCTCAAACGGACCCACCCCATCAACTTGATGTCCAGGGCGTGGGGAAACCTGCAGAAGGTCCAGGCTGCACTCGCCGATCTCGACGCTCATCCAAACGCCGAGTTCTACGAGCCTTACGGCTGGGGCAAGCCGGAAATTAATCAGGCGCGGGCCTTGTTTCCCGCGGTCGTCAGTCGGGCTAAACAATTGACATCGACAAAGTGAGGGTCCAATGAGCTACGGTTTTACCGCCTATGAATCCTATGTGCGCATTCACGCCGAATCGGGTGGACCTGCATTTCCTCGATGGACCGCCCTGCCCCGTGTTGGACGGATGGCCTGGGAAGCCGCTGCTCAGGCCGTGGCCCTTGCCGTTCTGCCAGCATACCTGAATCCTGATCCAGTCGATGATCTCGATGATGAACCGGACCGTGACGAGTTTGCACACGATCCCGTCGTCGGCAACAGCCAACTTGATGCCGCAATCGATGACTCAGAAACTTCAATGTCTGCTGAGTTACCTCCCATCGACCAAACGACTTGACGTCATTGGCCGAGTTTTTGTGATGCGTTTTTAACGCCATATCTCGGGAGGGCGATGCTCCTGCTGAGCCGCCTGATTCCCAAAATGGGAAATGTTTTGAACAAGGAGCGAAGAATTGGTGAGCCCATCAACATCGCGGCTTGGTCGGAGCTTCGCCCTCCCGAATGATTTTCTATGGCAAGATCGGTCCGACAGTTGTCTTTGTGCACGAGGGAATAGAGCCATCAGCCAGGGTTGAGCGAAGCGACACCATCGGAAATGGCTTTAGTCCTTCAGGACATCACAAACGCAGACAAATGCCCGATTTTCTGCAGTCGACAAATCGATATCCACGCTGAATGGCGATCGATTTTTCACTTGAACTTCTGGCCGATCGCGGCACTCCGTTGTCGCATGCCGATTGCCCACGACGGCCATTTAATACCTTATTTTCGGTTTCATCATGGCTTTGACAACACTGACATCCGTGAAGACTCAAGGTGGTATCGCGTTTGGCGACACGAGTCGAGATGCCCAGCTGAGGTCATTGATTGATGCAATGACATCGCTGGTCAAGCAACACTTGAATCGCGATCTCGAATCGACAAATTACATCGAATACTACTCAGGAAATGGTACACCCCTGCTTTTATTGAACCAGTATCCTGTCACCGCCGTCTCACGTGTCTGTCTCGACGACCTGGGATACTTCGGTAGTGTCCCCGGGGGATTTGCACCCTCGTTGAATCTCGTCGAGGGTGTTGATTTTGCCTTGATGTCAGGCACGAATGGACACGGTTCGTCAGGATTTCTTCGGCGGATCGGCTCCACATGGCGTCGCCCTCCGGCCCGAGCCTTGGGCGTACTGAGCAACCTTCCCGGAATTCCCAATGGCAACATTCAAGTTGAGTACACAGCCGGATTCGTGGTCATACCACCGGCAATCACCATGGCCGTCAATGCCTTGATTCTCAAACAAGCCTCACAGGCGTCGTTTGGAGGTGCCGCATCACAAATGGGTTACGAAGACGCACACATCAGTCTTTTCAGCCCGCGTGACGCATCCGCTCTGTTAGGGAGCGTCGAATCCATCTTAGCAAATTATCGATCCATTCCCGTTTAGGAACCAAAATGCTTAACCAATCCATCGCGCAATCCCTGATCGGCCTCGTTCCCGGAAAACTTCCCGCCGCATTGACGCTGCTGCCTGACAGTCCCGCGTCAATCACGGTCAACGTGTTCAACGCCTGGATCAAACCAATCGACATCTATCTTTCAACGTACGGTAATCTGAACCTGCAGGGGGATGAGACCGTCGTCATGATTCCTGATTTTGAATTGAATCCCACCAGCGAAAGACGCGAAATCCGGTCCCGCGACCAGATCACAATTGCAGAAGCCAATTACCGGGTTGTGTCCGCTCGCCTCGCGTTGCTCAGGACTGTCTGGCAATGCGTTGTCAGAAAGGAGATCGCCTGATGCCGGGAATCTCCAATCATTTCGACACGCTGACCGCGATCCAAACCGTGATCGATGGACTTTCCCTGCCGGGACTGACAGGCGGAACACTGATCCAGGAAGTCTCCACATACCTGGACGGAACAACGACATTACCGTTTGTTTCGATCTCTCCCTATGGACCTGAAAAACTGGGGGATGAATTGAACGATCGTGACGGTGCCTATTACGGAGTCCTTGTCGCGATCATTGCCAGACCAGACGTCAATTCACTCGAAACACGCCTCGGATGGCGGCAGACGTTACGACGAACGCTGAATAATCATTCGATCACGGGACTCGGCCAGAATTATCAACTAACGGTCGAACCAGGCAACGTCGTTGAGCCTCGCGCGTGGTTTGATCGCAATGCATTCGTCAGCGGACTTGTCGTCCGGGCCTTTTTTCAGGAGCCGCGGACATGAAACAAGCACCGGTCACAGACTCGATTAAAATCCTGGGTAGCGGCGAAGCCGCTTCGTTGATCGAAGGGATCAACTTCTCTCAGGTGTTACACGATTTTCGCTACGAACTTGCCAAAGACGAGTCTGCGGCTTTCGCAAATCAATCGACCCCTGATGGCCAGGCCTGGGCTCCACTCGCGAAGGCCACTCAACAACGAAAAGGACGCAATTCGATTCTTGTCAACACGGGGGCGTTACGAGCATCACTCGTTGACGTTGATGGCGCCGGCAATATCGACGTCATCACATCTCATGAACTGGTCTATGGCACGGAGATCGATTACGCCACTTTTCACGAGACGGGTACCCAGCTCATGCCAGCCCGTCCAGTAATCGGGATGAGCGCCGACACGGCCAATCAACTTGCATCACAGATCGCAGACGCAACAGCCGCAGACACCGCACCCAAAATCGCCGACGACATTGGCGATCTGGTCGTCCAAACAGACATGACTTCACAATGAGGTTTTTTGAATCGAACCAGGTCGTCCCGTCATGCCACACTTTTTTTGATTTAGGATTCTCGTCATGGATATCAACGGCTGTCATGTGGTGCCAGAACCGTCACAAACAACCAACGAAGGTTTTTTAACAACGGTTCAACGAAACGGAGTGATTCGCGGTCCCTTCAACACAATCCAGGAAGCGATCGCGGCAGCTCATGCATGGAACAAGGAACTCGACGTTGTGGTCCGACAGGTCGTTCAGCAGTCCGACAACGAGGCACCCGTGGTTGTGAAAACGATCTCTGAATCGGTCGTTGTTCAGCTCGAAAAGCCGGCCGAAAATCCGCCGGTCATCGAACAATAAGCGGTCAACGGTTGAGACGCCTCGACGAGTCGACTTCACGAAATAATCCAGCACAAACATGGCTCGCTATCCGACGGGAGGGCGAGGCTCCTGCCGAGCCGCTGAGTTGCTGTGTGTACCTGCTTCGCGGTTCAGCAGGAGCCTCACCCTCCCAATGAAATGCGTTCGGTACGTCGGACGAAACAAAACGAAGGTCCGACACAGTCAAACAAGCGCGAAGCGTCACATTCGCCGATTTCTCATCGGTCAGGAAAAGAAAGGTCCGTCACATGACAGAATCAATGGGCTTTAAGAGCCAGGCGGCAGTCAATCCGTTTGGCGGCGGAACAACCACGTTCAACAGTTCCTCTGTACGGTTTGAACTCCTGTCGCACTCGATCAAGGAATCAATCGAAATCGTGGCGGATGATGGCTTGCGAGGAAGTCGTTCGCGTGACATCAGTCGCGTCGCACAAGGCAATATCAAGGTTGCTGGTGATCTGGTGCTGACTCCCACCCCCACAGAACTCGCGGTCTTTATGCCGTTCATTCTTGGCACGGCATCCAGTGGCGGATCGTATGCGCAAGCCGACGCGCTTACGGACATGTACGTGATGCTCGACAACGTAACGGAGGTCAACACGTACCTGCTTCGAATCAACCAGGCCAAGTTCGAGTCGGCGCCGGGCGAAAAACTGAAGATGACATTGTCGTGTGTTGGAAAAACAATGTCACAAGGTGTCGCTGGCTCGTTCCCGAATACAGTCCCTGCGATCGATACGTCCATCAGGCCGTACATGTTTTATGACCTCGCGAGCGGCATCACACTTTCCGGAACTCCCTATTCGATTGACAAGTTTGAAGTCTCGATCGACCACATGATCCAGCCAACCTACATGCAGGGGCAGACCGCGACCGATCTGGAACCAACAGACCGAGTGATCAAGCTCAGTCTACAGACGAAATACACGGCAACAGAGCAAACACTGTTCAACGCGACTCGCGCGGGAAATCCGGCAACGGGATCACTGTCGTTTACAAACGGGACGAATACATTCTCGATGACCTTCGCAAAACTGCTCGCACCGTCTGAATCAGTTGTCGTTCCAGGTCGACAACATCTGCGATGGCCGGTTGAGTACCAGGCCTATGCCAGCGGTTCGACCAAAGAACTGGTCATCACGTTACCAGCTTGATTGACGTCATGTTTTAACACTTCTCGAAAAAGGAATGGTCGTAATGGGATCGTATATTTCCGACGGATACACCAGAACGGGCTACATTGCAGCCGCTGTGCCGGAAGAGTCGGGCGAGCGATTGTATGACGAGCTGGAATTTACCTACCGACCAGCCACCCGCATGGATGTCACCCGACTGGATGCAGAAATTGTGGTCGCCGTTCGAAACAAAGAGTTCGATCCGAAATGTGCCGAGCGAGCCGAACAGATCGCTTGTAAGTTCGTGGCATCCCGTATCGACTCGTGGACCCTGAAAGATGTCGGTATTCACGATGTTCCGGTGACCGCCGCCGCATGCGAACGGATTCACCCGTACCTGTTTACCCGGCTGTACGGAATTCTTCGCGGCACGCTGGCAAGTGACGTCAAACCGAATGAAGAAGCAAAACCAAGCGATGCGGAACAGGTAAAAAACTAGCCGATGGGGTGCGTCTGTTATTGAGGCACCCCAGGATCGTCGAGATGGACTGCGACCTTTGCCAAAAGTACGTGGTCAATCACGACACATGGACGTTTGAACGAGGCCGCGATGGAAGACTGGAATTGCGATTGCTCAATTGCGGACCGTCATTTCTCGCGCCATGTCGAGACCCTGACCGGGGCTGCCCGAAGGGATCACCAGAAAACCCGAAATCGCTGAGCCCCGAGAATGTGCTCTGCTACGAGCACTATCAAGAATGTAAAGCGGTCGGACAGTTTCCCGACGACTCGGTGGTAAGACGCAACGCGGCCGTCATCCAGGGAGTGATGGAATCAGTGAACCGAGCCAGGGAAGTCGAGTTTCAAAGTACATTGTTGAGGATGATTGAGAACCAATGTCAGCCACAGTCAGGGATGTCGTCATCAATATCGCGCTGAACGGTCTGTCCGCAGCGATGACCGGCGTTGATCAATTGAAAAACTCGCTGAACACTCTTCATGCCGGTCGAGGGACTCCGGTTCATTCACTGCTGGCCAACAGTCTGGGACCACAGGTTGCACAAGCGACGATGACGGCAACAAACATCCATTCGTTGCTGGGCTCGATGCTTGGAGGCAACGCCAAGCCTCCTGCCGCGCCCAAATCAGCACCTGAGTTCGATACCACGCTGCTGGTGAGAGGCGAAGATGGGATCTGGCGGCTTGGCGAAGCCGCATCGACGAATGCGGGAGTTCTGAAATCTCTGGCGGGATCATTCTCACTCGTTACCACAGCAGTGATCGGGACTGGAGTTGCATTGCGAAAACTGAATGTCTGGGAACAGCAGTTCGAAGCGGAACAGAGAAAGGGAAATACGCAGCATCGACAACATCAGGAAGGTGCAGCCAACGTCGCCGTCGGGCGTCATTTGAACCAGACGATTCGCATGTCCAAGGAACTGCCGGATTTCGCCGAGACGCGACAGGTATCGACGAATCAAGTGCGGCGATCAACAACAGAAGCCGCGATCCGAAAAGAACAGGATAATAGCAGCTTGGGATTTGAGGGGCGGCAGGCAATCCGGTCACGGTCGGAACAGGAACTGGGTCTGAAGGAACAGGAAGACGAAGCCCGTAACAAGATGAGCCACCTGTCAGCTCGCAAGAAAGAACTCGATAAGGCACAACCGAGATTAGATGAAGATCGCAAGAAGTCCGCCGAAGCCCATCAACGAACGATCGCCGCATTGAACAACGAGAGAAAATACGAATCTGGCGATCCTCGTTATCAGCCTCCGCCCGTACCGAAGCCGCTCGGAACGAGAATCCTGAGTGGGATTACGAAAGGAGTCGTTGCTCCCGTCGGCTGGGCGTCAAACCATATTTTCGGCGACAAACAAACCTCACGACAATTGTCAGAAGCGGCCGACTATGCCATGACAGGCAATGAAACGTCCGCCATGCGCTCAGCCCACAATGAGAAGATTAAGAGCCAGATTGCCGAAGCAGGAACGTCGCGGGCCGGACAACTGACGAAAGAAGCCGAAGATCAAGTAAGACTCGACAAGGAACAATTGGCAATCGGTAACGAGCGAGCACAATCAGCCGCTCAACTGCTGAATACGCTTCGAGAACAGACTCAAGCGGCTCGTAAAAACTACGAGATCGATAAGGAACGCATCTCCTCAAATCGCCGCCACGTCGGCGCGATGACGCCGGGCGAACGGACACGACTGATAGCCCTCGAAGCCAAACGGAAGCGGATTGAAGCAGGCACCGGCGAGAAATTCAATCAGTTTGACATGGAGTTTGGAAAAGCCCATGCCGGTGACGGCACAAAGTTGGCCGCTGCCATCCGAAAGGAAGAAGAGAGTCGCGGTCGTGACGATCGGGGTAACGACATCCTGGAAGATGCGGGTGACCACGAAGGTCTTAAGAACAAAGCCGAACAGGCGCAAGCGAAACAGGATAAGGAAGAGCCAGAACTTGTCAGCCATATCAAGGACCTCGGTCAAAAGAACGAAGAGGCGGGGAAGAAGCTTGTCGAAGCCATGGAAAAAGCGTTTGCCGCAGACGAGTTCTTTGCTCAACTGGAGGCGACGCTGAAGTCTCAGCAGGAAGCCTTCGAGAAGAACATTAAGACAATGTCATTCTGGTTTAAGTAGGCACAAGATGAAATTCTATTACGGCGGTTATATCCACTCGAGCGGGGAAGTGAACTTCGCGGGAATCCAGCGAACGATTCAATATTCGTCGACGCAACGCGCCAATATCTTCCGTGAATCATGGTCCATGAAAGGTAGAATCGTCCAGCAGGGGCCGAACAGCCAGGCCCTGGTGCTCGCATCATTAACAGACATCCGAAACGCCTACTCGGTGAACGGTTATTCGGCCGGGTTTCTCGACAATAATGGATCCCAAACTCCATTCTGGCTGAACAATGCCAATGCGATCGGCGGAGTCGTCGTCACGAACCCCGTCTCACATGGGGAAATGAGTGGCGCCGAAACGGTGACCTATCTGAATTACACGTTTGGCCTGCAGATGGATTCATTCATCACGTCGCCAGATACGATCCTGGCCTATTCCGAACAACTTTCATTCAGCGATAACTTCGGAGGGCCAATCATGATCGAACGATTGCCATTAAGCGGAACTCCCATTCAGCAGGCGGTCTCAACCAACTCGTTTTTTTACGCGACGCAAACAGGTTCGCTGACAATGCGAACACCGAACCCGAACCCTGAGTCACCGATCTTTCCAACGGCATTTTCCGGCAGCGCCGACTGTCATCAGGTGACCTATTCCAGCCCGAAAATGGAACGCGGTGTTCCTCTCGAATACACGGTTAACTGGTCGTACAAATTCCGGTCGATCGTTCCGCTCGTCGGGTTCCCTCACGAACGAGGATAACCCGTGATTTTTAAAACATGCAGCTGAAACAAAAGGCGAGGCCGCCATGGATTTTCACCCCACCGCCCCCGCGGCGGTGGTTAACGGGCCTTTGCCCTACCCCGAACCGTGCTTCACCAACAGACAGCATTATGTCAATGCCTAGGGCAAAGGCCCGGTGACCACCGCCGCAGGGGCGGTGGGGTTTCGTCGAATCGCGTGATTCACCTCGAATTTCGCCTCAAAATCCTTCACGGCATTGGACGACGGAACAAGCCACGTAAACGATTACGATCGTGAGGAGCAAATGTCCCTTGATAACCACGGAAACGTGACATACCCCGGCATCAACGCCGTCGAGTCGTTTGAGTTCACCGATATTTCCGGTGTCCAGCCGTCGATTGGAACAATGAAGGTCTTCCCGCAATACGGATTGCCCCAGGAGGATGGCGATATCGTCATGACCTACAACGATCAGACGATTACGATCCAGAATGCGCATATTGATGCCGTACAATACGAAGTTGGCGGCGGCGGTCAGATTGTCGACATCCGTTTCATGGATTCCCGCTGGAAATGGGTGCATCGATATATCACAGGCCGATACAATTTTCGGCTGCCGAATAACTGGATCGACCCGATTCATGAGAAGACTCCGCAACAGCTTGCCACTCTGTTGTTTCAGGCCCTCGGCGAATCGATGTTTGACGTCACCGCCTTACCAAACGACTCGCGGCCCGATTGTGACTGGGACCATACGAGCGCGGCGCAGGAACTCGACAAACTTTGCAACGATCTTGGTTGTCGAGTCGTTCCCGTTCGTTCGACTCAAAGCTGGAAAATCGTGGTGACTGGAGAGGGTGCCGATCTACCTGCGTTTCCCTCACAAGATGTCGGACAGGGAATTGACCCGCAAGAGGTTCCTGACTTCATCAAAATCGTGACCGCCCCCGTTCGATATCAAATGCAACTGCCGCTGAGAGCCGTTGGAAAGGATACGGATCTCAGCTGGAAGCCGCTTCGGCAGTTGTCATACGCACCACTTTCGTACGAGATTCTCATCCAGGCAACCAGCGACACTCCACAAACGGTGACATCGGGAGGATTTGGCCAGACCGACTGGGCTGAATTTCGCTGGCTCGATTCCATGCGGTCTGTTCTTCCAGATGGAACCAAAGTCAGCATCCAGGAGCTTGCAAGAGACACGATCTTCAACTCGTATCGGATTGATTTTGAAAACGCGCCGGGCGCGAAACAAGACAGCGATGGAAACTGGGGATATCCCGTCCCCACGATCGATAAACCCGTCACGCGAAAACAAATCATTCTGTCGAACGAACTCGCCCAGATGTGGACCGATAACCTCGGGGCACTGCACCAGCGACCCGCCTATATCACGGGTTTGTTTTACGGAAAACTGTGCGAAGGACTGTATGCGAATTACCCGAACGGAACACGAATTGATAAGCAGGCGGCCGACTCCGCAACCGGCGAAGACGAACGAGCTTCGTTTTCCTTGAGCCTCGATCCGATTGATACCGACAGATCGATCATTTCCGTCTCACCAAAACTGCTGCAACAAATCAATCCGACGCTTGTTTCATACACCTCCGTCGTGAAAGGTAAAGTCGTCAGAAATACGAGATCAATTGAATGGGTGGAGGCGAGTCTTTCATTTGCGAACGCATTTCAAGTGCGCGACCCGGAGACATGGCAGCCGATTCGTTACGAATTCCTGATGCAGATCGGCAGCGGTAGCGATAAAAACTTTGCCTATACGGTCATTCGAGACGACATCCGGCCCACCGTCATCGTTCAAAGCGATTTGAATGGGCTCCCCTCGAACTACACCACAAATTACGCGGAAGTGGTCGATCAGTGCCAATACTACGCGCAATCGCTGGCGCGGAAGTTTCAGACAGTGACGAGTGAGCGGGCCACGTTCATCGGCCTCTTTCCGATCGATATGGATGGCGCCATCTGTCAGGTGACATACTCCATCAACAAAAGCGGCGCCTCGACAATCGCCAGCCAGGGGACAGAACACAGCTATATCACGCCAGACTACGAAGAACGCCGACAGATGACGGCACGCCAGGGAATTGCGGAGAAAATCCAATACGTCAAATACGAGACAGCCAGACGTAACGCTTACCTGGGGAACGTGAATACATGACTGCACTCGCCCCCAAAATCAGTGTCGTCATCCAGAACGATTCGGGCCTGACCATCCCGCCAAGATCAATCGTGGTGGCCGTTTCGGTGGAAACGATTCAGGCGACAGCAAACAACGAGGCAACTTCATTTACACATGTTGACCAGTACGGCTGCGGCAAACCGGGCAATATCATGGTCACGGGAAATATTTCGATCGCCTCTGGCGCCAAAGGATTGGCCTATTTCGACCAGTTCATTTATGTGTCGGTCGATCCAGCGATCAGCGATCCGGCTCCCGGGGAAGAATGGGGACCATCAGATGGCTCGTGGGTCCTGACTCGAAACAGCAACACCGTCGGGTTTTTCGCTCAAGGACACAGCCAAAATGGAGGGGTTCCAAAACGATCGATGTTCCTGCGTACGTTCGAGCGTGCCCCGATGTCAATCTGCAGTTCATCATCCAGTTCGACGTCGAGCAGCAGTAGTTCCGGTTCAAATACGTCGTCGTCTCAGTCAGTCTCGGGATCATCCAGTAGTACTGCTCCCTGTGGATGTATCACTGTTGTAACGGGGGTCAGTTGTTCCGGTGGCTCACTGACCGTCACGTACGGCCAGGCAAGAGGATGCTGCTGATGCCAAATCCTGGTGACATCGTCGTCATTAAAGGCTGCCCCTGCTGCGGATCGTCATCGTCAAGCAGT
>CAIULL010000117.1 GCA_903899985.1 uncultured Schlesneria sp. | reverse complement strand
TGGAAAAAAAGCCGCCGAAAATGAAAACGAGACTTTGTCTGCTGACAATCATTTTATTTGCAGTTTGTCAGCCCAATATGGCTCGTTGTGACGAACCCGTGCGGCGAACGGAAGACGTGATCTACGGGCGAAAGTCCGGTATGGCGCTGACGCTGGACGTATTTCAGCCGGCCAAGCCGAATGGCGCGGGGTTGCTGTTTCTCGTCAACGGCGGTTGGCTGTCGAGCAAGTCGACTCCGATGATGGTGACTATCCGACCGGAAGACTATCGGGTCTTCCTCGATCGGGGATACACGATGTTCGCCATTGTGACGAGTTCACAACCCAAGTTCACTGTTTCGGAAGAAATCGAAGATGTGCTGCGGGCCGTTCGTTTCGTGCGGCGAAACGCGGCTCAGTATGGAGTCAAACCAGATCGTCTCGGTGTATTGGGTGCCAGTTCCGGTGGGCACCTGACGCTGTCAATTGCTGCACGTGGCGGCCCGGGAAACAGTGACTCGCCAGACCCTGTCGAACGGGAAAGCAGTGCCGTTCAAGCCGCAGCCTGTTTCTTTCCACCTACTGATTTTCTGAACTACGGCGCACCTGGAATCAATGGAGCCGGCGCGGGGCCACTCGCACCGCTGCAAGTTGCATTCGGTCCGCTGGCTCTCACTCCCGAGGGCCGCGAACAACTTGGTCGCGAAATCTCACCAATTAACTACGTGACCGGCAAATTGCCCCCGACACTGTTGATCCACGGAGATCGCGACGAAGTTGTTCCACTTCAGCAGTCTGAAAGTTTTGTCGCAAAAGCTCGTGCCGCCGGAGCCGCGAATGTTGATCTGATTGTTCGTACTGGAAAAGGCCATGGCTGGGGTGATTTCTGGAAATCCAGCGAGGATATCAACGCCTTTGCCGACTGGTTCGATCGACATTTGAAATAATCAAAGTTAATTGCTCGGAATCTTTGTGATCCGTTGACCCGTCATCTTCGTTAATTTTCTTTGAGGCTCGATTTCACGAATTCAAAGGATTTTTCAGGTTTACGACGATGATGTTTGACCCTATTTACCTGTTGTTCGCCGCGCCTGGGCTGCTTCTTTCGCTGTGGGCCAGCTACCGGGTTCGTACAGCGTTCGACCATTATTCAACTGTCGGAACGATGCGAGGATTTTCCGGCGCCGAAGCGGCTCGACATCTATTGGACGAAGCTGGCTTGACCGATGTGGAGATTGTCGAGACGGACGGTTACCTGTCCGATCACTATGACCCCGTATCTCGGCATTTGGCGCTCTCTCGCGACGTGTTTCATGGTCGATCCGTCGCGTCCGTCGGGGTCGCCACACACGAAGCAGGGCATGCGCTTCAACATGCTCATGGGTATGCACCGCTTTGGCTTCGTTCGGCATTGGTCCCCGCTGCCGGGATTGGATCTTCAATCGGTTACATCGTGATGGGGGTCGGGCTGTTTCTGCACCCGTTAGTGGTGGTGCTCGGTGCGGCCATTTTCTCGATAGTGCTGCTGTTTCAGGTCGTGACACTTCCGGTGGAATTCGATGCCTCGGCCCGAGCCAAACGACTTGTCGTTGAATCAGGAATTATCCAGCAAGGAGAACGAGAGGGGATCGATCAGGTTCTCAATGCGGCTGCACTGACGTATGTCGCAGCGGCAATCAGTTCACTGTCGGTGCTGCTGTACTATCTGTTTCGAGCCGGCCTGCTCAATGGCGCGCGCGATGACTAAGTCAAGCGTAGCATGGGCTTTAGCCGGTGCAATTTGGGGTCGGTTTTTCATCGATTCACCCGTAGCCATCGGCGTAGGCGAATCGGTGTTCAGCCGATCTCTTCAGCCGATCTCTTCGGGCGTCGATGGACGTAGATGAAGTGAGCCGATCAAGGGCAAGGGTTTAGGAAAATAACGGCAAGATCCAAACGAGAAATGAGGCCCCGGGTTTCTCAGCGACGCCGCCGCGCCCGCTTCTCTGCGAGGCGCGGTTAAACTATTGGACCCAGCAAATTTGAACGTCCGACCCGCTTCTTCAACCGACATCACTCGGACTCAGTCTTGGGGACTTCAATCCGACAGCAACCGAGATTCAGAAACTCCTGACTGGTCCGAGCGACTTTCTGCAGCAGATCTTTTCGTAAACGATAGACCATAAATCGTCCGTCACGCTCTACTTCGATCAAGCCGGCATGCCTCAGGATCTTCAGGTGGTGTGAAACGGTGACCAGTTCCGTCTCTAAAAACTCAGAAATATCCCCGACGGTCATTTCGCCATGGCGCAGCACGTCAACAATCCTCAGCCGAATCGGCTCGCTGAGGGCCTTCAATTGGTCTGCACAGGTCTTCGATTGGAAGCTATCGTTTTCCAAGGAACGAACCGATCCGTTGGTTAATCCGGGCTGCTCGGTTTTCGAGAACCGACAGTGTCAGATGATAAACAACGTCCGATTGATCAGCAAACGCTCTATACGCCACAATGGCTGACGCTCGCCGTTTCCGGCAGGATACGCTGTGACTCGTCGGTGTTGATTTCGACCTTGGAAGTCCGCAACTCTTAACCCAATCGCTTGCCAAATCTGCTCATCAAACATCATAGTTGGTTGATGCGAGCTGTGACGTCGAAATTCAAAGACGGAAACTGGTTGTTCACCGAAGAAACTCTGGAGCCTGTGATGCGCGTCCTGACCTTGATCGTGACGATTTTCTTTTCCGGATTGGCTGCTAAGGCGCAAGAAACTCCGAAGACGCTGCCGGGAACTCAACCGCTGGTCGCTGACAAACCGCTCGATGTTTTGATGGTAGAGGGGATCGATCGGTTCTGCCTGAAAGAGATCGCCTCAGCTCGCGAACAGCGCGAATCGAAATGGAATCGCGATCTGAGCAGTCCCGACGCTTATCAGAAAAGCCTTGTTCCCTATCGAGAGAAATTCCGCACGATCATCGGTGCTGTCGACAAACGTGTTGAGAATATTCAATTTGAAATCCCTCTCGCGAAGAACCCCTCAGGCGTTTCCATGCAGTTCAACCGCTGGCCGGTGTTGCCCGGCATCACTGCTGAAGGTTTGGTGATTACCCCCGAGAAATACAAAGGAATTGTCATTGTTGTCCCGGATTCCCGCTGGTCACCGCTTGAGTTGCTGCAAGCCGCCGATGACGGAAAGAACTCGATCTGGTTACTCGTCGAAAACGGATACCTGGTTCTCATTCCGACTCTAATCAGTCGTGATGACGATTTCGCTGGAAACCCGGAAGTTGTCTTGACCAATCAAACTAACAGGGAATGGGTCTATCGTTCGGCGTTCGAAATGGGTCGACATGTCATCGGTTACGAAGTTCAAAAAGTTCTTGCCGCTGTTGATCTGTTCACAGATTTGAATTCTGCAGAGAAGGCAAACCGATCCATATCGATTATCGGAGTTGGCGATGGGGGACAGATTGCCCTGTATAGCGCGGCACTTGATACGCGACTCAGTTCTGTCATGGTGAGTGGTTATTTTCAGCCACGCGAAGGGGTCTGGCAAGAACCGATTGATCGCAACGTCTGGCGACTACTGACAGAATTTGGTGATGCCGAAATCGCCGGAATGATTGCGCCGCGACCGCTTGTTATCGAAGCCTGTGCCGTTCCAGAAACGGATGGCCCATTGCCTGTAAAGCCCGGCCGACGCGGTGGTGCGGCACCAGGCCAGATCAAGACGGCTGACCTGGCCGTCGTCAATTCCGAATTTCTTCGGGCGAAATCGATTTACCAGAAGATTAACGAAGGACGCCGCATACAACTGATTTCCAACGGTACTGATGGTCACGGAAGTGCTTTGGGCGGTCCAGCGATCAGTTTTTTCGCGCGGCTGTCGGAGTTCTCGGATTGGTATGATAGCCCGCCGCTGCTCAAAAGACGCGATTTGCCGCAATCACTGATTCCCAAAGTCGATGAAAAACAGGTCCAGAAGCGGCAGGTCGAAGAAGCTGTTGAATTCACGCAGAAACTCTTGCGTAACTCCTATAAGACTCGCGACAAGTTGTTCGCTCAGGCCGATCGATCTTCGGTCGACAAGTGGATCTCGTCCGCCGATAAGCTACGCGAACACGTTTACCAGGAACTGATCGGTAAGCTGCCCGACCCCGGTATGCCTTTAAATCCACGCACACGAAAGATCATCGACGATAAAGACTTCACCGCGTATGAAGTCGTCCTCGATACGTACCCGGACGTGATTGCCGCGGGAATCCTGTTGCTTCCCACCGGAATAAAACCGGGCGAAAAGCGACCTGTCGTGGTCTGTCAGCACGGCCTGGAAGGGGTTCCGATGGACACGATCAGCGGACCCGAGGCTGATGGTTACAAGTACTATAAAAGCTTCGCAGCAGAACTGGCTCGACGGGGTTTCATCACTTATGCGCCACAGAATCCGTATCGCGGTCAGGATCGATTTCGCACGCTGCAACGCAAATCCAATCCGCTGGGCCGGTCGCTGTTCAGTTACATCATCCCTCAACATCAAGTGACGCTGAAATGGCTCGCGACGCTGCCGAATGTCGATGCTGACCGTATCGGTTTTTACGGACTCTCCTACGGCGGCAAAACCGCGGTGCGAGTTCCCCCCATGTTGCCTCCGCGTGAAGGCCAGCCGGGCTACTGCCTGTCGATCTGCTCCGCCGACTTCAACGAGTGGGTCGCGAAAAACGCCAGCACCGAATACCCATTCACGTATGTTTTCACACCCGAATACGAAATCTTCGAATGGAACATGGGTCACGTCGCGAATTACGCGGAACTGTCGATGCTGATGACGCCTCGACCATTCATGGTCGAACGAGGTCACGACGACGGAGTCGGGATCGATGAATGGGTCGCCTGGGAATATGCCAAAGTTCGAAGGCATTACGCCAAGCTCGGCATCGGTGACAAAACCGAAATTGAATTCTTTAACGGCCCGCACACCATCAACGGTCAGGCCACCTACGAGTTTCTGCATCGCCATCTCAAGTGGCCGAAACGGTGACACGGTTAGTAGAGGTTCGTCACATTGAGAATGTGATTCGTATTCACGTGCATCAGATTCCAGTGGTTATTTCTGAGGTATTCACGGTATTCTCATTGGATTGTGATTTTGTGTTTTGATAATCGCGGGTTCCAAGAATGTCGTTGAACCTTCAAGAGTTTTCCTGGAAAAGGATGATCGAGGCTGTGGAAGCAGTACGTGAACGCGCGTGTCGAGCGACTGCGGCGCTAGAACGCGCAAAGATTCCCTACGCGGTCGCTGGCGGAAACGCCGTTGCAGCGTGGGTGGCTCGTGTAGATCGTGCTGCCGTCCGAAACACGCAAGATGTTGATATTCTGATTCGCCGCTCAGATCTTGAGGCGGTCAAAGAGGCACTAACGGCAGTTGGCTTTCATTATCGGAACATTGCGGGAATCGACTGTTTGATTGACGGCCCGGATGGTCGCCCTCGCGATGCGGTGCATCTTTTGTTTGCCGGCGAAAAAGTTCGTCCAACACACCCCACTCCAGCCGCCGATGTCAGTGATGCAGTCCCTGCGGACGACTATTCGGTACTCGCATTAGAATCGTTGGTCCGAATGAAATTAAATTCGTTTCGCGACAAAGATCGAACACATTTACGCGATCTTATCGAAGTCGGCCTGGTTGATCCGTCGTGGCTACCACGCTTAATTCCCGAACATGCCGCGAGATTGCAACAATTGATCGATGATCCTGACGGTTGAAACGGCGGGCTATTATCGGGTGTCCCAAGGGGACAAAATGCCAATCAATTAAACCAATCGGCGTTTTGCCGATTCCGACGTTTTGATGTCGTCGAGCGGAGTCGGGTTATTCCTTTTTCGATTTCTTGGCCTTTGTCAGGTCCTCAAGCATTTTTTTGAAATCGTCCCGTTCGCGGAGTGCGTTGAGGTCGGCGTCCGTCTTCATATGTTCGACGTTGTCGTAACCCGCCTCGACCGCCTTATGCAGCCACGCCATCGCCAGATCCGCTTGTTCCTTATGTTCGAGTGCCGTGGCGTTCAGCGTCTGAGATGCCGATTCGTTCTCTAAGCTGACGGCAGCAAGTCGGCGCAACTCGTCGTAGAGCAAAGGCAAAAGCCGATCAGCGGCTTGTGGTTCACCCCGATCGATCGCGTTCAGGACATTGGAAACTTCATCCACGAGTACACTCACATTTCTCTGTTGCGCATGCCGCCCAGTGCAAAAAAGAACCTCGCAAAACTCAGTCGTGGTGTCGATTGGGTCGATCCCAGTACGAGGTGCTTCGTCGAGCCAAGGTAAGGTACTCGATTCCGGAACGACTCAAGAAAAACCCTTGAACACGAACGACGCGAAGGTAACGAAGTGATGAGAAATCGGTAATGCATTTGATGTTTTTTCTCGAACGCCCTGAGCCGACTTGCGGTTCCTCTTTGGAGTTGGTCTGATCGGTCCGTCAAAGCGACTTGGGTTAAATCCCGAGGATGTGACGAGATCGCGACAATTTATCGTTGACCCTCACGGAATAGATTAATGAAATCGCAAATGAGAACCGTGACGCTGTTTAGAGTTTGGGTCGGCATAATTTTGATGGCGACCGGCAGTCAACTCGTCAACGCGGCGGGCACAAAAGTCACGACGGTGTCTGTTCCGTCGGGTGGTCACGCGATGTCGGCAAAGATTGATGCGAACGGAGTGATCCATCTGGTGTGTGACTCATCCGATGGACCCCAATACTTTCGATCTGTGGATAACGGCAAGACGTTCAGTGCCCCCATGGCGCTTTTAGATCAAGCGTCGCGTAAGCCAGGCCTTGAGTTCATTACGTGGGATATGGCGGTGACGTCCGAAGGGGCGGTTCATGTCGTTCTGGGGAACAACGCCTGGAAATTAAAACTTCCCAAGGACGAATGGGGATTTTTTTATACTCGTCGATTGCCGGATGAGACGGCATTTTTGCCATTGAAAAACATTAACCATAAACCGAGTGAAGGGTTTTCGCTGGCCGTCAGTGATACGGGGACTGTTACAGCCGTCTGGATGGCAGATAAGCTTTTCGCGAACGTTTCGCACGACGGGGGGAACACGTTTTCCTCGACCGTTGAGATCGATCCGACGCTAAATCCCTGTAATTGTTGTACGACGAGTTCGGTCTACGGCGCTGACGGAAAGCTGGCAATTCTTTATCGAGAAGAAACTGACAACAATCGCGATATGTACCTGGCACTCTGGGACCAGAAACCGAACCAGGTGACGAAGACTCGTGTCAGTACAACTCCATGGAAAATCGACACCTGCCCGATGACTTACTATTCGGTTGTGCGTAGCGGTAACGGCTATCTTGCCGCCTGGCCAACAAAGGGGGAGATTTATTTCGCAAAACTGGATGCAAACGGGTCACCAACAACCCCAAAAGAAATCAAAACGCCGGGATCGAGTGGAATGAGATCAGGAGTGATTCCAATCGCAACGCCGGATGGTCACACCGTCATCGCATGGAAAAAAGAGAACCAGCTTGGCTGGCAATTGTATGATGAACGTGGCCAACCAGCAGGAGTCCCCGGGTCAACCGCGAGCAGCGGAACTGGAGTTGCCGGCGTCGTTTCCAAAGATGGTGAACTGATTCTATTCAAGTAGGTCGACAGTGGGTGGCCTGAATGGGAACTCTTTTCACAGTATTTTGCCGCAGGAAGTTTGCGAAGTCGGGTTATTGCGTTCGTTCGGTAAAGTCAGGCCAGGTATGACATTCCGGAAAGAGATCTTTGCAAAAATGATCGAAAACGCAAAGAAGACTCGAATCTCGGCAATGGCATGGATAGACTAATGCGTACGTTTAAGGCGACTGCGCTCGCCAATTCTGTGACTGAAGGTAAATTCCTTCGGTACTACTGTTTGTTTGAGGGAATCTGATCGTGTCGACTATCTCCGCCAGCCAGCCTTTGTCAACCGAAACGCGAACGCTGAACGGTGCCGATGTCTTTGTCGAATGCCTCATCCGACAGGGAACCGACGTCATTTTCGCATATCCGGGCGGCTGCAGCATGCCTCTGCACCAGTCTTTAACGACTCGAAGTGCAGAAATTCGGACAATCCTTCCACGGCATGAACAAGGGGGAGCATTCGCAGCCCAAGGTGTGTCCCGGACGACCGACCGCGTTGGCGTTTGCATGGGGACAAGTGGTCCCGGCGCGACGAACCTCGTGACGGCGATTGCCGATGCGAAGATGGACAGCATCCCCATGATCGCGATTTCCGCCCAGGTGCCGACAACTTTGATCGGCAGTGACGCGTTTCAAGAAACGCCAATGGTCGAAATCTGTCGTGCCATCACCAAGCATCATTATCTGGTCACGAAGACAGAAGATATTCCTCGCATCATCAAGGAAGCCTTCCATATTGCTCGTACCGGACGACCGGGACCTGTGTTGATCGATGTTCCAAAGGATGTCCAGTTGAATCTGGTCACTTGGGACGTTGATTATGATCCTGAGATGAATCTGCCTGGTTATCACCCGGAAGTTCGCCGCGTTCATCCGAATCAGATTCGAGCGATCTTGAAGATGATCCGGGAATCGAAGAAGCCGATTTTCTATGCGGGTGGCGGGATCATTCAGGCCAACGCCAGTGAAGAATTCACCAAGTTCGCTCGCAAGACCGGTATCCCGGTCGCGACGACAGTGATGGGGATTGGTTGTTTTCCTGGCGATGACGAACAGTCACTGCACATGCTGGGCATGCACGGGACGGTCTATTCGAATTACGCGATCAACGAAGCCGATCTGTTGTTGGCGTTTGGTGTTCGTTTTGACGATCGCGTGACCGGAAAGCTGAGCGAATTTGCGAAACACGGCAAGATCGTGCACGTGGATATCGATCCTTCGGAACTTCATAAGAACAAGATCGCCGACATTCCGGTCGTGGCGAACATCAAGGAAGTTCTTCAGGGATTGAATGCCATGATCGCGGAGGAAGATGTTCCGCAAATCGACGCATGGTGGGAAACAGTCAACGCCTGGAAGAAGCAATTCCCGCTGAAAGTCAAAGACAGTGGTGATTTCATTATTCCTCAATACGCCATTGAAGAATTGTGGCGTCAGACGAAAAAACTCGACACGTATATCACTGTTGGTGTGGGCCAGCACCAGATGTGGGCGGCTCAGTTCTACAAGTTTGATCGTCCGCGACGATGGCTGAGCAGTTCTGGTTTGGGAACGATGGGCTTTGGTCTGCCGGCCGCGATGGGCGTGCAGGCAGTCCATCCTGAATCGCTGGTGGTTGATATTGACGGTGACGGATGCATGCTGATGAACCTTCAGGAACTCGCCACGCTCAAGTGCGAGAATCTGCCGGTCAAGACGCTGCTGCTGAACAACCAGCACCTGGGGATGGTGATGCAGTGGGAAGATCGTTTCCTCGAAGGAAATCGTGCTCATACATACCTTGGTCCGATCGAACATCCTGAAGCGGTCGGTGCCGGATCGGGTGGACATTACGAAGAGACGTATCCCAATTTCGTGCAGATTGCCAAGGGCTTTGGTTTAGGCGCAGCCCAGGTCCGCAGCAAGAAGGAATTTCCAGCCGCCCTCAAAGCGATGTTGGATTATGACGGCCCGTATCTGCTGGATGTGATCTGTCCTTACCAGGAACACGTGTTGCCGATGATTCCTGGCGGAAAAACGGTCAAAGACATCATCATCGAATAGGATCAATTCATGTCAACTTCCGTCGATGAAACATCTACATTGGCTGCGCGTATTCTGGATCGAGTGGAAGAACTGGTCCTGACAGCCGAACGCGAAACAAAGCCTTTGGAACTGGACCCCCTGCGGGGCGAGCTGTTTGAATTGTTCGTGACCGCGAACGGTGCCGGTTACACCAATGAGGACACCGAGCCTGACCTGTCGGCGAACGGCTTATGCCGTACGCTCGGTTCGCGCTGGGGATTGAAAGACGCGGCCAAGAGCGCCGTCGAGCTCAATGGACGAATTCCCACAGAACACCTGGCAAAAATGAGACTGCTTTGGTCACTGATGCGAATGTGGATGGAATGGTCCTATGCATGGGATCGCTGGGCAGAATTCCATCAGAACGAAGAGTGACTGCAGCAGAAAAATTTCGAACTTTTCGCGACCGGGTTGCATCTTTGTTGCAACTTCCGTATTCGATTCATATCAAATCGTGTTTGATTTTAAATCTTCGGCGTGCGGTAACCGGGATCAATGGTATTCGAGGAATGCCTGTCGACGTTCGGTGTGATGGAATTTCGCTTTTCAATGAAAACTGTATGAGCAGCGATCTATGATGAATACCCCTTCCGTATTCCGCCGCTTGTGGCTTCTTGTGTTGTTGTCTGGAATCGGTTTCAGCGACGACCTCTGGGCGCAACAAGGTCCACCTGCCAACGCGCCCGTAACGACCACTGTCGCATCTTCCGGCACCGTTGGCAAAGATTCGAACAGTTATCCACCTCTGCCGATTCCCTTTTATCGCGGAAGTCATCCGACACGTCGCGATCTCGTCGGTTTCTACTTCCACTCGTTCATGTTGGTGTATCTGCTGGGGCTGTTTGTGCTCTGGGTCTGGACGGCGAACTGGATCGATACCGACGCGAACGAACTGAAAGTTCAACCGCAGTTATGGAATTCGATCGTTTTACTGACTGGTGTCGCGGGATTCGTCGGATCACTTTGTGCTCCTCAATGGTTTCTCAGTTTTTTGTCGATGACGGCCGGTTATGCGATTCCCATGGGAATTTACGTTGCCGAACGAAATAAGCGGGTTCCCGAATCAGGCAAGGTTCTCACCCCCCGGCACCTCAGATCGGTCGCCTTGCGGCTGATGTCGAGGCTCGGAATGAACGTCGGAACGAAAGAGCAGCGAAGCCACGCTGGCGGCCCGCCGATTCGCCTGATTGGAAAGTCGGGTAAGGGGGCCGGCGAAGTTGACCGCTCTCGACAGGTCGAAAGCTCGACAGGCTATATCGCCGCTCGAGAATTGGTCTATGACGCGATTCTTCGCCGTACGACGGATATCCATCTCGAACCCAAAGAAGGTGAGATGTCAGTCCGGTTACGTATCGACGGGGTGATGTATCCTGCGGAAGCGTTTGATCGCAGTACTGGTGACGCTCTCGTCAATATTTTCAAAGTGCTGTCTGCTATGGACATCACCGAACGGCGAAAAGCACAAGACGGTAGTTTCCGTGCCGAGATGGAAGGGAGGACAATCGATTTCCGTGTTGCCACCCAGGGTCTTCACGGTGGCGAAAAAATGGTGATTCGTATTCTCGACAAGGGGGCGACCGCCAAAACTCTTTCCGATCTCGGGATGCGGAAACAACTTGTCGAGCAGATGCAGGCCATCGTCAGCCAACCACACGGGATGTTTCTCACCTGCGGTCCCACCGGTGCTGGTAAATCGACGACGCTCTATGCCGCATTGCAAGAGATCAACGCATACGAAAACAACATCATCACGGTCGAAGATCCTGTTGAATACAAGATGCCGAACGTGACTCAGATCGAAATCAATTCCAAGGCGGGGCAGACCTTCGCGACGGCACTGAGAAGTATTCTGCGACAAGACCCGGACGTCGTAATGATCGGGGAAATTCGTGACGGTGAAACGGCGAAGATCTCCTGCCAGGCAGCGAATACGGGGCATATGGTGTTTTCGACCATCCATGCGAACGACACGATCGCGGCCTTGTTCCGCTTGATCGATCTGGAAGTCGAGCCGTTCCTGCTGGCAAGTTCCATTTCGGCAATCCTCGGACAGCGACTGGTTCGCAAACTTTGTACGGATTGCAAGGAAGCCTATAAGCCCTCAGCCGACCTGCTGCAGAAGATTGGTCTTCCTGCCGACAAGGTCGATAAGTTCTATCGTCCGCCATCAAAGCCTGAAGGAACATGTCCTGCCTGTAACGGACTGGGATACACGGGACGTATCGGTGTGTTTGAATTGCTGGTCATCAATGATCGTCTGCGCGATTTGATTCGCGAAACGCCGAACATGACCGCCATTAAGGCAGAAGCTCGAAAGAACGGTATGTTGTACATGAAAGAAGAAGGCCTGAGATTGGTCGTTAAAGGGACCACATCGATTGATGAACTGTTGCGGGTCGTGAAGTAATCCGGTCGGCAACGGGATAAATGGCTTGATCAATATCGATTGTCAAAAGAGATCCAGCGGCAGAGTTTACGTCACTTCGTTTTGTCGAGTATGAAGCATTATGATTGAAATCATCTGTCTGGCCGTTGTCGCGGTTGTGACGTGGTTAGTCGCCAGCGAAGGGATCTGGGGCGCGGCTCAGACATTCCTTTGTACGTTGCTCGCCGGTTTAATGGCGATGAATTTCTTCGAACCCTTGGCCAATTCGATTCGTGGTCTAGTTGGTGACAATTACGCAGATATCGTTGCATTGCTGGGACTGTTCACGGCGTTCTGTTTTGCCCTGCGAATGGGGACTGAACAGCTTGCTCCGAGTTATATCCAAGTCATCCCGATGCTGGACACTGCCGGTCGCTGGGCCTTTGGAGCGGTGACGGGGTACTTGACGATGGCGATTTTGCTGACGGCCTTGCATACCGCTCCCTTGCCCCGCGAGTTCCTCGGGTTCAAGCCCGAAAAAAACAACTTTTTCGGAAGTGCTCCTGACAGGCAGTGGCTCGGTTTCACACAGTATGTGTCAGAAAAGCCGCTTTCGAAAGCAATTTTCAAGGACCGTTTTGGGAACCAGGACATTGTCCTTGTCCACGCTTTTGATGGTAAGTACGAGAAGGTTGGCGATCCATCCAAACCCTACCCGAATGGAATCTGGCCCTCGTTCCCGATTCGTTACGCAATGCGGCGAGAACGACTGGACTCGAATCAGTCGGCTGGTTCAGCGTCAACACCCGTACAACAAGTGGTTCCCCCTCCGCCGTCAACGCCAACAATTCCAGGACAGGGTGGACCAAACGTTGGCTTTTGAAGAAGCCATTCGTCGACCCCGTATCGTCACAATTTTCGAGGAATCGCCACAATCGCAAACAGGGCGATCGCAGGTGTCAGCGGCGCTCGCATGCGGGTGTTCGTCCAATAGATAAGATGAGTCAACTGGACAGAAGCAATCAGGACGAATAATGGCAGCCACCGATGGCGGTCAGAGCTGAACGAGATCGTAACAAGTCCAATCAATCCCGCCGTCAGTATCAGAGAATAAAACCACCCGACGATTGAAATTCCCCATCCGCCGACTTGATCAGTCGCATCTCCTTGAGGAACGATGTTCCAAAGGCTGCGGATACGATGGACGACGGCAGCTGCGAACAGCCGAGGTGTGGCAAGTATGTGCTGCTTGGCTTGTCCCGAATACCAGCGATCTCGTTGCACTTCTGACGATTGATGTCCCAGGTCTTTTTCTATGTTTGATTCAAGTTCTGCCTGCCAGTTCGAAAGGCTTTCTTGCTTCCAGACTGCTCCCCACCGCTGCTGGACGACTTCTTGATAAAAGACAGGGTTATTTCCCAGTAATAATGTGTAACCGCCATGGGTGGTCGTGAGAATCGGAACGCCGAACACAAACCAGTTCCGTATCAACCACGGAGCAACTACGCAAAGTGCGGTGATTGAGGACCAGATCCATCCCGATAAAACAGGGATGGATCTGGATGTCGGATTCTCAACGTCATTTCGTCGCAGCATGGCAATCCATGCCAGAGCATAAAGAGCGGCGATCAGCCAGAAGGTTGGTCTGCACAACACCAGTAGTCCAAACGAAAGACCAATGAGAAGTTGCCTTATTGCGACTTCACGATGATTTCCCGTTGGGGACGAAATCATCGAACAGAGCCAGAATGTCGCTAAAAATGTGCAAAGCGATTCCGTCATTGGCTGGCATGTGTACCAGACCAGTAATGGATCGATTGCCACGATCAAGGCTGCGAGAAATCGTTTTGGGCCGAAATTGAGGCGGCTTCCCGCCCGTGCCGTAAGCCACACGGCCAACAGGCCGGCGATGATGTTGATTCCACCAACCACGACAGATGTCTGAAAACAAGTCAGACCTGCGCCAAGACAGATCGGATACAATGGAGGGCGATAGGCGGTGGGTACCGAGCTGCCAGGGCTGCTGAAACCCCGCCCATCGGCAATGCCGGCAGCGATACCCAGATAGGCGTCTCGATCAAGAGTCAATTCATTGGGGCGAATGAGAATGACCGCCAGTCTCAGTCCCAGCGCAATCGTCAGACATGCCATCATTCCGATCGCGTCAACTCTTGAGTGTTTACCGGACGCGTGCATGAATGCGGCTCAATCTTGAGCCCGCCATCGAACGAATACCGGCTTCGTTCGATGGCGGGTTCCAATACAAAAATCCGTCAGTTCTTTTCTTTTGTCACGATCTTGATCTGATCAGGTTCCTCCACTTTGATCTGTGGTTTTTCTTTTTGAAGAACCACCGTTCCGGTCACTTCGATCAGCTTCCCTTTGAAATGAACTTCCGGCTTTTCAATTCCGGCTTTTTTGAACTTCGCCAAGTCGTTTTTCGAAATAAAGATCGTGAAGTTCTTCGCATCTTTGAAGTCTTCTTCGGAATTCAAATAGCGATTGTTGTCACCACCAGTCGACTTGACCTCCATTTGCATCACGACTTTTTCGTTGGCTCGCTTGGCTGCTTCCGCCGGGGTCAGGGGCGGGGTTTCGGCCGCTGCAGAAACGAAAAGAGGAAACAAACAGAGGGCGATAGAAAGACCAGAAAGCCGCATCGCAAAGTCTCCAGAACAGGTGCCAGTGAAAACCAATTCTCAGGTTGAAACGATCCCGTGGAAGGATATCCGATTTCTGCCTTGAGAACGATCCGTCCGAGCATGGAAAGGGTCGTTTAAATGAGGTCAGGCATTCTCGGACGGGCCATCGTCAGCTACGAACGGGGGTTCTTCACCCTGAAGCAGGCACCATGCGTTTTCTGCGGCACGTTGCTCAGCTTCTTTCTTATTCGGACCCCATGCGGGAGGATAGGAATCTGTACCAACAACGGCAGCGATCTTGAAGCACTTCAAATGGTCAGGTCCGGATTCGTCGAGCAATTGATAGAGGGGCGTTCCGCGTTGGTTCTTTTGCACGAGCTGTTGAAGCAGGCTTTTGTAATTTCTGCCGTGCGAAGATTCGACGGTGCGATCGATCTCTGGTTCGATGAGTCGGATCAAAAACGGTTTGACGACGTGCATCCCCCCATCCAAATAAAGACCCGCCACAATCGATTCGAAGACCGCCGCCTGGACGGAAAGTGGAATTTTATCAAAGTCAGACAAGCCTTTGCCGAGTCGCAGGAATTCACCGAGTCGCAGATCGGCACTGAGTTTTGCACACGTGGTTCGGCTGACAACCACAGACTTAATTCGGGTCAGCTCACCTTCAGTCTTTTCAGGAAAGCGATGAAATAAAAGTTCACAAACAACCGTTCCCAAAATCGCATCACCCAGGAACTCAAGTCGCTCGTTCGAATCGAGTCGAGTCCGCGCAATTGACGAGTGGGTCAGGCATCTCAGCAACAGCGACCGGTCTTGAAACTGATAGTCGAGTGCCTTTTCGCAAGCCGACAGATTTTCTTCGAGCGAGAAAACGTTCGTAACGACGGACATAGATTTCCCCGACGCACAGGTGTGGACGATAACGCCCAGCGCGGGATCTGAGATGGAACAGAATCACTTCTGATACGTACCCCTGATCTCAAGCTGATCACACTTCTATATTTCGCTCAGGAACGGCTGTCAATCCGAAGAATTTGCAACAGAGTCCCGCCAGTGTGTCATCAACGACTTTGACCTGCAAATTTCCAACACGAAAGTGTGACGTTGCGTAGTGAAAATGGACCTTTTTATTCAAAGTCGAAGGATGATTCGGTTCGCTGAAATCAGCGAAAAATGCATGGTTGGTTAACTTCGAAAAAAGGGCCTATGTCGTTTGGGAAGGAAAGAGATTTGGTAGATTCGGCATGGATCATAAAATTGAGTGTCGGAACGGTAGTAACGAAATTGGTGTTCGGAACTTTTTGCCGTTCTGATGTCTTTTTTTGCGAGGAGTTTATCGATGCTCAAATGTTCTAAGATTGGCCAGAGACTCTTGTACATGTTAACCGGCGGGGCTTTGGTATTATCTGGAATGGCCATTTCGTATCGACCGACTGCGGTCGCGGTCCCTCCGCTGCCCAAAGCCGACGATTTGTCTGCCGCGTTTCGGCAAATCGCTTCGGACGCAATTCCAAGCATTGTTTCGATTGAGAGTCTGACCAAAGGGAAGCGAGTTCAAGCGGTACCGCAAGGCTCACCCTTCGATGAAGGTTCACCTTTTCGTCAGTTCTTCCGCAATGACCCACAGTTGGAAGAGTTGTTCAAGAATCGGATTCCACGCGGAATGGCCGTACCACCGCGTCAGTCGATGGGCTCGGGATTTATTATCGATGCGAAAGGCATCATTCTGACGAACAGCCACGTCGTCAAAGACGCCGATGAAGTCAAAGTCCGGCTGCATGATGGACGAGAATTTATCGCAAAAGAAGTGAAATCTGACCCACGTACTGACGTCGCGATTGTCCGAATTGAAGCATCCGACCTCAAGCCGATTCGGTTAGGTGACAGTCGTGCAGTCGAAGTGGGGGACTGGGTCCTGGCAATCGGCAGTCCGTTTGGATTGGACATGTCTGTCACCGCGGGCATTATCAGTGCGAAAGGCCGACATCGAATTACCGAGCGGTCGGACTTCTTACAAACCGATGCCGCGATCAACCCGGGAAATAGTGGTGGCCCGCTGATCAGTATGCGTGGAGAAGTCATCGGGATCAATACGGCAATCGCGACGGAAAGCGGCGGATACGATGGAATTGGATTTGCAATTCCGACCCATATCGCTGGCTGGGTCAGCGAGCAACTGGTGAGCACCGGCGAAGTTCGTCGCGGATATATTGGAACGCAGATACAAGCTGTCGATGCGAAAACTGCCAAGCAGTTCAATGTTAAAATCAATGAAGGAGCGATCGTTCATTCGGTCCTTCCTGGTTCGCCGGCCGAAAAGGCGGGTCTCGAACCGGGTGACGTCATTCTGAACCTGAACGGCCAGAAAATTGATTCGCCGACGGCCCTGCAAGGTGTTGTCGAACAATTATCGATTGGAAAGGGTTATCCGATGGAAATTGTTCGTGACGGAAAACGACAGAAATTGAACGTGACGATCGAACAATTACCAAGGGATCTTACCGTCGCGAATGCGGTTGAGCCGGGCGACGACCCTCAAGGTTCAAAGTTCGACAAATTTGGGCTCGAGCTGCGCGCCTTGACGAAAGATCTGGCAAAGCAATTTGGACTGAAAGCGACAAGTGGTCTGGTCGTCACTGGAGTTCAGGAAGGAAGTGTCGCCGAGCAAAGCGGTATCAAAGCCGGCGATATGATCGAGAAAGCTGGCGGCATGGCCATGAATTCCGTCGAAGATTTTGAAAAGGCGAAGACCGAATTTGCCGGAGGGGACGGTCTGGTGCTCAATGTCCGCTCAACAAATGGTCGCCGGTTCTTCGTCGTCCTTAAAGTTGATTGAACATCGATTGATTTGAGAATAAAGAGGGCGTTCCAACATGTTGGAACGCCCTCTTTGAGAATTTCAAATTTTGTCTCGAAGGGAGATCAGCTCAGTTCTGCGATCGGTTCGCGATGATCAACAAGGAACTGAGGACGTCCCGTGGGATCCTTCAACGTTGTATTCATCGGGTCGATTCCCAGGTTCCGATAGATTGTCCCCACCACTTCCTGCACATGGACTGGGCGGTCCTTGGCATATTCACCAAGACGGTTCGTCGACCCGATGACTTGACCTGTCCGCATGCCGCCACCTGCCAGCAGCGCACAACTGACTTGTGGCCAGTGGTCACGTCCGGCACCCGGGTTAATTCGTGGTGTACGGCCGAATTCGCCCCAAACGGCGACGGTGACGTCATTAAGCATGCCACGGTCATCGAGGTCCTGTACCAGTGCGCTGACACATTGATCCAACTTGGAACCGTGATCGCGAACCAGGTCAAAATTCGCACCATGGCTGTCCCACCGACCGTATGACAATGTCACACAGCGAACGCCGACTTCAACCAGACGACGGGCGATCAGCAAGTGTTCATTACAGGTTGGGGCACCGTCGTACTGATATTTGTAGGGCTTTCCGTCTCCATATCGTGCGCGCAACTTCGGATCTTCTTTACTGAGATCAAGCGCATCGACCAGTTTGCTGGATGTCAGAACCCCGAACGCCGCCTCAGAAAATGCGTCCATTCCACGAAGCATCCCTGACCCATCGACTTCTCTTTTTAAGAGATCGAGACCCTTCAGTAATGATTTACGATCTTGCAGCCGATCCATCGACATGCCATTCAATCGCATGTCTGATGTCCCTTCACCCTGCGGTTTGAACGCCTGGAACGCCGCACCGAGGTATCCAGCGGTTCCTGGATCGGACCAGGGGACATGTTGGGTCTTTTCGGCCAGTGCAACGGCTGACGGAACACCAGGGTCTTTAGGTCCAAATAGCTTACCAGCCACCGCACCAATGCTTGGCCGTCCGCCGACTGAGGCAATGCTGTTTCGCGGCCATCCCGTATAGCACTGAAACGCGTCATGGGCACCATCGTTGCCGACGACAGATCGAATCGCCACAAACTTATCCATCATCGACGCGATCTGAGGGAAACACTCGCCAATCTCGATTCCGGGGACGTTGGTCCGAATGGGATCGAACTCGCCGCGAATCTCTCTCGGAGCGTCAACTTTAATATCCCACATGTCCTGGTGCGGTGGACCGCCACCCAGGAAAATGTTGATGACGGCTTTATGAGGTGAATGAGTTCCAGATGATTGTTCCGCCCGAAGGACATCTGCCAGCGATAAGGATGCTGCAGAACCGAAGGCAAAGCCACCAATCTTCAGAAAACCACGACGACTGATCCCATCACAATATCTGGAAGGTTGTCCGAAAAGTGTCAGCATGGTGGACTTTCCTTTTGCAACGTCGCTTTTTCAAAGGTGGGATGACCGCGCAGCCAGCAACTCTGCCGTGCGGGGGAGGAAAAAACTTTATATTTCAGTAGCTACTGATGCGTTACAGACTAACAAACAGCGTTCAGGACGGTCAAGCCTCTGTTTTTCTGCGCGTCGTCGAACGGGCGACGGAAACATTCCTAATCAGCAAATGCGAAACCGACGACTTTTGTATCGACCGAGACTGTCGCATCGAAACAGGCTGATTTGTGCGTGTCTCTTTTCTCGGGATTCAGTCTCACCCCGAAACTCGTCGTATTCGTTTTATATTCTCGACGGCGTCGGCGACAAGATTCCAAAAAAATACTTAAGTCTCATGGTTGCAAGTGCTTCTGTAAAAACAGTACCTCGACAGCCCGTTGGTAATCACTGTTATCCTTTTTGCTGAATCCATGGCCTTCGTTATTGGCAAAAACCGTCCAGGCATGACGACCATTTGACCTTACTTTGGATGCGATTTGTTCCGCCTCATAAAAGGGAACGCGAGGGTCGTTTCGACCGTGAATCACCAGCAGAGCGGCTTTGATTTTATCAGCGTTATTGAGAGGGCTGATTTTGTCAAAGATTTCTTTCATTTTTGGATCTCGCTCGTCGCCGTATTCGGCTCGACGCAAGTCGACTCGATATCCCGCAGTCCTCTCCAGGAACGTGATGAAATTGGCGATTCCCACGACATCGATCCCCGCTTTGATTCGATCGCCAAAATGTGTGAGCGACGCCAGGGTCATATAGCCGCCATAGGACCCCCCCGCGACAGCAATCCGAGATGAATCGAGTTCTGGTTGTTGGCCGATCCAGTCGAGCAAAGCGCCAATATCTTTAACACTGTCTTCGCGTTTTTCCGCGTTATCGAGCTTCAAATACGTCTTTCCATATCCGCTTGAACCCCGGACGTTCGGACAAATCACAGCGATTTTCAATTCGTTCAGATAGAATTGAATGATTGGTGAGAAGAATGGTTGATACTGTGATTCTGGTCCACCATGAATGCTGATATAGACGGGAGTCTTCGGTCGGGTGTCGACTCCGCTTGTGTTTGTTGAAGGGTCGGATAAGTCACGACTTGTTTTCGGCTTGAAGTAATATGCAGGAATCATTCGGCCATCGAATGATTTGAACTTGATTCGCGTCGGTGTGACGAATGAATCTGGATTCAGTCCTCCGACTTCACTGAATGTCCATCGGGTCAAGTCACCAGTCTTGATCAGGATCGAATAAACATCAGGTGGCGCATCGGGTCTCGCCAGCGTAAAACCAAGTTGCGTTCCATCTGGCGAGAACTCGATCCCCGAAACAATGCCGAGTGGAATCTTTAATTCGCTTCGCACATCGTTCGCGCCGACCAGGAACAAACGAGTCGCTCCGTCTTCATTAACAGTGAACGCGATCATCCCTGATTCGTTTTCGACGGCAATGTCGGTGACATCCCAAGGGATATCGTCTGTCAGCCAGGTGTATTTTCTTGTGGTCAGATCAAATCGTGCGAGACGACGGAATTCACTTTCGGCGTCGATTGCGATCAGAATCGATTTTCCGTCAGCAGCGAACGCCATCGGACCAATTGCGGACAATCCGGATGAGGGCAATGGCAGATCCGTGCGTTGTCCCGTCTTTGAATCGAGCAACGCGGGATATGATTCATTCGCCGAAACAAAGCGAGAGATCAGAATTGTTTTGCCATCAGGCGCCCAATCATGAGTGTTCCAAGTTTGTTTTTCGACCTGCATCAATAATTTCATGGAATCAGGTCGTTGAATGTCTAAGAGAAACAGATCAGAGTCACGGCCATTTCTTGTGTTACTGGAGACGATCGCCTGAAGGCCATCAGATCGAATGGCTCCCAGCTTGTTGCGGGACTTGCCGTCCGTCAGCAGTTTGCTATTGAAGTTCCGCCGATCGAGCAGGTGGATCTGGTCATTTTCGTTTCCACCGGCGTCCATCATTAAAAGGATCGACCCGTCAGTCGCTTTCGGCACAAACCTTCCCGAGACCGGTTCGTCGAAAAACGTAATTTGTTCGCGTCGACCCGCCGGTTCAAAAACACGATGCAATTGAGACGAATTGCCGAAACGAGTGCTGATCAGGATGCCTGATCGATCGGGTGCCCATCCTCGGAAAGTGGCTCCGCGCACGCTTTGATACTGAGCCAGCTTTACAAACAGTTCTGTCGGAACTTGCGGGACTTCCTGCGTCTCGATGGCAGCGGGTTTACGCGGGTCGGTTTCAGCCCGGACAAGCCCGGATCCCCAAGTAAGAAAGCACAAACCGGCGAGAACAGTCATCAGGCTACAAAGCGACGGGTTCTTCATCAACAACCTCTTTCCAAAATCCGTTGATATTTGAATCAACAGCCATCGTCGCCGAGTCCAGTCTTGGGCCCACGAGTTTGGCTGAAAGTCACTGGTCTCTCTCAAGACAGCCTATCAAGCACATGACTGAAACTCGACGAACTTTAATAGATTCACCGTAATTGAGGTGGACTTGATTTGAGATCTACGAATCCGATTCTTGCACGTGGTACTGTAGTCTTGTCGGTGTTATAGTTTATCCAGCAAATTCAGCCCTTCTGCTTCGCCGTTCGAGTAACGTTGTCATTGAAAAAATTCCATGTGCGAATTCCTTGAACGAACGACATTTTGTACCGAGGCCGGGTTCGACGGGTCCGGCAAACATGACTTGTATAACCATCGCGTGGCGAATCAAATTTGCTTTCGATGGCACGTCTGCGTTCGGCTCATTTTGTTATTTGCGTTATTTCTTGCCGGCCTGCCGTTATCGATACGTGCTGCTGAGGACCCCAGAAAACTAGGCCTCGTCCGACCCAACAAAGAAGTCAAAGATCCTGAAAAGGATGGCGAATCTGGATTGCCGAAGTATTCAGACATGGAATTGCCGTCGGCGGAAGATTTCTTACGAGCCAAGCCGTTCGATTGGATTGTTCTCAAGACCCAGGAAGTCTTGATCGTCGAGCCTGTCGGTCCCCGGCCCGATACGCTCGCCAGATTGACGAGCGAATACGAACGTTATCTTTTGAAAGGTAAAGCGGGCTTTCTCGGCGGAGACGAACGGCTGAAAGAACGTCGCCAACAGTTTCTTCGAATTCCGATCACGCTGATCGACCCCGGACAGGACCAGGATCCTGACTACCTTCTCGAAACAAAGATGGTTCAGAAAATCGAGTATTTCGAAGATCTTGCACTGCGCCGAACGAACTTGTTAATCGACGAAGGGATGACTTCTCTCGCCTACGATCTGCTGATGTTTATTGATCGTCGGCACCGTGAGAACAACGTCCGCTTGACCGATGCTTATCAGGCTTTACGCCGAGAAGAAGCTGCGGCAGCGACCGCTGAAGATGAACAAGCTCGATATATCGTCTCTGATCCATTGCCGCTGAAACTTGCCAGGACATGGCCAAAGTTCGACGAAACCTATCAAAGGCTGCTCTTCACCGACGCAGGCCAGCGTTCAACTCGCGGCGATCACGAGGGGGCACT
Organism: uncultured Schlesneria sp.; assembly: GCA_903899985.1. GTDB lineage: Bacteria > Planctomycetota > Planctomycetia > Planctomycetales > Planctomycetaceae > Schlesneria. The sequence continues at coordinate 47,799 of CAIULL010000117.1, read as the reverse complement.
CCGTTTGTTAGAAGATTTATGGGACCGTAATTCCGCCTATCAGGGTCTGTCGGAATTCTATGGCAAAGTGATCGACAACGTGATCACTGAACTGGTTGAACGAACTGATTTTCGGCAGGCTCGCTTCTTTCTCGGTCGATTAGCGACACGCGATGCACAGCATCCGGTCGGTTTGAAATGGCGGACCGAACTCATTGCGCGGACAACAACCTTGATCACCCAGGCGAGGAACGCGACGTTGCAGGGAGATGCGGCAAAAGGGGCACGTCTTATCGATTTTGCAGCGAGAGTCTGGCCAGATACACCTGGGTTGAAGGATGCACATCGCGAATTAAACGATCGTCATCAAATCGTTCGGCTGGGGGTGCTTCGATTGCCTGGAGAAGCAACGAAATATCCTTTCGATACGTCGGCCGAATCCGCTGCGAAGAATCTGACCCTTCAACCATTGTTTGAGCCGATTCGTGTTGATGAACGCGGTGTGCGATACCGTTCGACAATTCTGGAATCATGGGAGCCGATGGACCTTGGTCGTCAGGTTCAGTTTACCCTGCGATTGAATCGTCAGGACTGGGAAGCACGGCCCTTGATTACCTCGGCGGATATTCTGGGAGAGCTGGCAGCGAAGATCGATCCGAATTCTTCTTCGTCCGACGAACGATTGGCTGGAATCATCGAAAACGTTGAAGTTCAATCACCTTCCCAGTTCACGATTCATTTCCGGCGGCTTCCCTTGCGACTCGAAGCCTTGTTTCAGTTCCCGGTTTCACTTGTCGATTGGAGTGCGCTCAACCCAGAAATTCCCGCGCGTGCAATTCCTGCCGCTGGAAGACAACGGTTCTATTTGCATGAACGAAATGAGAAACAAGTTGTTTACCGTCGCGTACGATCCCAGCCGACGACAACCAAAGCCCGCAATATCGAGGAAGTGGTTGAGGTCCGATATGACTCGTGGGAACGTGCGCTGCAGGCTCTGTTACGAGGTGAAATCGTCGGGATACCTCACGCTAATTTTCAGGATCTGAAAAATCTCCAGGACGATCCTCGGTTTTTTGTCTTGCCTTATGCACTGCCGACATCACACATGATTGTCTTCAACCCGAACTCAGCACAGCTTAAAGACGGTCAGTTGCGGCGAGCATTATCGCTCGCATTACCGCGTAGCGAGCTCATCGAAAAATCGATCACATCCGAGTTCAATGGCCGATATGCACGCGTGACGGCCACTCCATTCCCGACGGTCAGTTATGGTCATAATCGTATCCTTGAGCCAACGCCCTATGACGCTCAGCGATCTGCGACGCTCGCTATGACTGCCAAAAAGCAATTGGGGGGGAAGTTAACCGAACTTCGTCTCGCGTGTCCCCCCGATGCTGAGATTCGAAAAACAGCCGCCTCAATGATTGACCATTGGAAGCGTGTGGGAATTTCTGTTCGGCTCAATGACGATTCTCCTGACTCAACAGACACTGACTGGGATTTGGCATATCGCACGACGCGAATTATTGAGCCGGTCACGGAACTATGGCCTTTAATGACATTGAATTCAGACACTCGGGTTGAGACGTTAACACCGCTTCCTGACCGGGTTCGCCGACAGCTGTTAGATCTGGAGCGAACAAATGATTGGACCTCGGCGACGAAACTGCTTCATCGCATCGAGTCAGAACTGCTGATCGAAACGCGATATATCCCGCTTTGGGAAGTCGACGAATTCTTTGTGACTCGCCGGCATTTAATTGGCCTGCCCGCACGGCTGATGCATCCCTTTCACGACGTTGAACGCTGGACGTTACAGTCGTGGTATCCGCAGGAAAGTCCGTGATGCGAAAATCTCATTCACATTCGATGTTACTGGAATCAGCCAGACCCCATGCCCGTTCAGGCCCGTTTTGGCTGGGATTCGTCGTTGAGTTTGTGCGTCCGCTCACGAGTCGACCAGGTTTCCGTGTTCCGACAAAGACCTGGCGCGAGTTTCGCCCGAAACTTTTGTGTTTCTCGATAATGTTCCTGAGCTTTGCAGGTTACGTCACTGGTTCAGTTGCCGCCGCCGATCACGTTAACTTGTTGGATCTTCCCGCCGAGCGTCGACCGTACCAGGTTCGATTGCTTGTTGCCTTCGACGGCTCTTCGTTTGACTCGGCAGCCCGACAGATGACCCTTAGGGACATTCAACAGACCACTCGACGTTGTGTCGGCGATCTTTGGGAATTTGAAGTCACAGAAGTGTCCTGGCTGAAACCTGTCAGCGAACGGGGACTCGTTCGACTTGATCATACTTCGCTCGAGAAACACCGACCGGGGGAATCGGCCGATGTCTGGTTCGTCGCGTCCGTTGAAACCCTGCCGGTCGGTGTGAGGGTCGGCGTTCGATCCTGGCAGCCGGAAGTTCAAACAGAATCCATTGTCAAATCGACCGTCGTACGTGATGAGCGTGATGTGCCGATTGCCCTGATCCGGCTTTGTCGCGACCTTTTTCGACCGATGGGAATCGTCGTACAAGTCAACGACCGGTCGGTACAGATGCGACTGAAAGGGGGTGAGCTTGTCACTCCTGATCCGACATTTTCGCAACTTTCACCCGACGAAATCTTGATCCCCATGCTGGCCTATCGGAACAAAGATCATGTGATCGAGAAGCTTCAGACGATCCCGTGGACGTATCTGACGGTTGACGAAGTCGATGGTTCACGAGTCGTCGGGACCGTGCAAAGCGGTCTGAAACTTGCGCTGGGGGGCAAGAAGCGAGGTCGAATCGACACGCTTGTCGTCGCCTTGCGGCCACAGTTCGATGCCACCAGGATTCAACTGGTGACACAGTCAAAACCACAATTGCCACTCGTCGCACATCGGTTAGAAGTTCGCTCGGAAGCCATGATTCCACGGGTCACGGAAGAGAACCCCGATATCGATCCCGCTTCAACGTTGCTGAATGAAAAGCTGACAGATCGGCGAGGTCTTTCCTCGATCTCAGTTGAGCCAGATCACCCGCTTGTCTGGTTATTCGCATATAGCGGCCAACATTTGCTGGCGCGGGTCCCGTTTGTTCCCGGTGCTGCCGCCGAGGTTCGGTTCGAGGTTCCTGACGACGCAACACGACTGGCAGCAGAAGCAGATTTGCAGATGCTGCAGGGAGAAGTGATTGATGCCGTTGCACTTCGTAACACAGCGATCTCAACGATTCGAGCGGCAGCAAAAAAAGAGGACTGGCCTACCGTGAACCAGAAGCTGACGCTACTCAAGCAGCAGGCAAGTTCGAGTTCACTTGTTGACCGGTTGATTGCCGTCCGGGTCGCCGGGGTTGCTGCGGCGAAGGCAAATCGAGACAAGGCGGCTGAAATACGCATCAACCGAATGTGTGACGAAGCGGTTGTCTTGATCAAAGCTCATCTGGGCGAAGAAAAAGTCCGTTTACTCACCGAGGAAATGGACGCGTTACAGAATGCCGAAGTCGAACCGAAGTAGTCACTTCAACAGAAATTCGACGGTTTTCTACTGCGGGCGGTTACGGGAAAAAAATTTCATCCGGCAACTGGCTGGCGGAAGTCAACGAAGTGCTGTAGAGATGTGTTCCGATGACTGATTTCAGATTCGTTAAAAATCACTGTCCGTTGTTTGGTTTCTTGCGTGGCGTTGCGAAAGGATCTCGATGAATTCCGTCAAATTAATGCTTGGATCATTGGCTTTGGTCGGTTTGGGAATGGGTCTCGGCTGGTCCGTGAAACCGATTCTTGCTCAACCGGAAAAGCCGAACTTCGTTTATGAACTTCGAACTTACACGACGGAACCAGGCCGCCTTCCCGCCCTGCATGCCCGCTTCAGAGACCATACGGTCAAGTTATTCGAGAAACACGGGATGAAGAACGTGGTGTATCTCACGCCAGTCGACGCCGAAGGCAAACCTGTCGATAACAAACTCGTCTATTTACTTGCTCATAAGAGTCAGGCAGCGGCGAAAGCCTCGTTTGAATCGTTCGGTCAGGACCCCGATTGGAAAGCCGCACGAGAAGCATCCGAAAAGGATGGCAAGATACTCGCCATTCGTCCTGAATCTCAGTTCTATGTTCCAACCGATTACTCGCCGATGAAGTGAGAGTCGGGTTATCGAGCCTATCATGTCTAACCCACGTCCTGCCGTTTCCTGGATTGGAGATGCCCGGTCAGGGCATCTCCAATTGATCGATCAGACATTATTGCCGGTCGAATATTGTGAGCTCGCCTGTACGACTGTCGAAGTCGTGTGGGACGCCATCAAGATGCTTCGAGTTCGCGGCGCGCCGGCAATCGGCGTTGCGGCGGCTTACGGTGTTGTCGTCGGATGTCAGCCTGAGGTCACTTCGACTCGAGACCAGTTCAATACTCGATTACAGCATGTCGTAACGTACCTGGCTGGAAGTCGGCCGACGGCAGTGAATCTTTTCTGGGCACTCGATCGGATGCAACGAACGGCCAACGCCGTTCCCGATCTGACTTCGTCAGAACTGCTTGAGCACCTGTTGGTCGAGGCTAAAGCTATTGAGCATGAAGATCGCGAGATGTGCCTGGCGATGGCTCGTCACGGACTTCCGTTGTTGAGTGATTGTAAGGGAGTTCTGACTCACTGTAATACGGGGGGACTTGCCACGGCGGGAGACGGAACGGCACTTGCCGTGATCTTCGCCGCAGCGGCCCGGAATCCCTCGCTGCAGGTTTACGCCGACGAAACGCGTCCGTTACTGCAAGGAGCCAGGCTTACGGCCTGGGAATTGATGCAGCGAGGCATCCCTGCCACGTTGATTTGTGATTCGATGGCGGGCTGGGTGATGCACGAAGGTCGTGTTCAGGCGGTGATTGTCGGTGCCGACCGGATCGCCGCCAACGGCGATTCGGCAAACAAGATTGGAACCTACTCCCTTTCCATTCTTGCCAAAGCCCACAACATTCCGTTCTATGTCGCGGCTCCATCCAGCACGTTTGATTTGACCATCCAGAGCGGCAAAGAAATCCCGATTGAAGAACGTGCTTCGGCTGAGATTACTAACGCTTTTGGCCGGCAAACGGCGCCCGACGGATGTCGTACGTACAATCCGGCGTTCGACGTTGCACCGGCAACACATATCACGGCATTGATCACGGAAAAGGGAGTGATCCAGCCGGTTACGAAAGAAAACATCCAAGCCATGCTGAAGTCGTGAATTCAGGAGGTCTCATGAATTCCCCGGTGTTTGCAGCTCAGCCTTATTCGGGCATTGCATCGTTTGGACGATGCCCGATTGTCAGCGACCCGCATGGCTACGATGTTTCGATCGTGGGAGTCCCCTATGACGGCTCGGTGTCCTACCGTAGCGGCACGCGGTTCGGCCCACGGGCGATTCGCGAACAGTCGCTGTTGCTCTGGGGATATAATAACGCTCAACATATCGCCCCTTTCAAGTCGCTCAAGGTCGCGGATCTCGGTGATATCGATGTCATTCCCCCCGATATCGTCGCGACCCATCACGAGATCGAACGGGCGGCCAGTCGAATTATTGCGTCAGGATCAAAGCTGATATCACTCGGTGGCGACCATTCCATCTCGCTTCCGTTGTTGCGAGCCCACGCCAAAAAGTATGGACCACTTGCGGTCGTGCACTTCGACGCCCATCCTGACACTTGGGATTCTGAATATCCCGGACAACGATTCAGCCACGGGACACCCTTTCGCAGAGCGATTGAAGAATCGCTGATTGATACCGCTGCCTATTTCCAGATTGGCATCCGGGGGCCGACGAATGGACCCGAGGATTATCTCGACGCAAAACGCCTGGGTGCCAGAGTGGTGACTTTCGATGAATTTCGCCGGGTCGGTATCGGAGCCATCTTGAACGAAGTGACGTCATGTGTTGGACACAAACCGACGTATGTCACTCTCGATATTGATGCAGTGGATCCTGCCTTTGCACCAGGGACCGGGACTCCGGAAGTTGGCGGGTTTTCAAGTTATGAAATGTTGCAGCTCGTCAGGGGACTTCACGTAACGAATCTGGTCGGATTCGATCTGGTCGAAGTTTCACCCCCGTTTGACTCGTCCAATATCACGGCGATTCTCGCAGCGAATCTTGTGTTTGAGTTCCTTTCGCTGGTCGCTCTGCGGAAGAAAACGCCTTAAGTCGTCAGGTGTAAAGGCTTACTGCTCAGGCTGTTGCGTTTAATGGATGTGGCTGTTTCCGGGTTTCAAAATTGGTCTTTGCAGACTTGCCAGATGTTGCGATTCTACGCGCTGGTATTGTCATTTCCTGTTTCCAGCCACTACGTCGAGCGTCCATCACCATGTCGCATGGGTCGAAACGAACGAAGACGTCGCGTCCTCACAGCTCCGTCGTCGAGTTTGGCGGCAAGGCTGCCGTTTCAACGCAACCGCTGCTGGTGACAGCCACCGACGTTTGTTTGTGGTTGACGATGTTTTCCGTTGCCTTCGGTTTCGGGGGTCGAATGGCCAGCGGCCAGCTCGCGCTGGTCATTGGGGCTTCGGTGACCGCATTCTGCTGGATGTTGTATCAATTCACATCCGCCGAATCGCGGTACTCATGGACGGGAAGCGAATGGTTGTGGGTTTCTGGTATTCTTGTCGGACTCTCCCAGATCGTCTTTCTTCCGACCGATTTGTTACTCACAATTTCTCCGCAGATCAAAGAGATTCTCCCGCTTTGGTTTGACAAAGAAGCCGCGAGTTTGTTTCCAGCTGGCTGGCATCAGCTCTCACTCGCCCCTTGGGAAACCTCGTCGGGCCTCGCGACATTTACGTCGTACGCTTTGTTGTTTGCCGTGGCCTGTCAGCGAATTCGCACGATTCGGGATATAGAACAGACGTTGTGTTACGTCGCACTCGCGGCGGCGGCCATGATGGCGTTTGCTCAAATGCAATTCCTCGCCAGCAACGGGAAATTCTTCTGGTTTTACGATCATCCGTTCATGAAGACCGATACCTATCCGCTCGGTTGCTTCACGAACCGAAATCATCTCGCACAATTTCTGGCGCTGGGAACTGCTCCTTTACTGTGGTGGTTGTTGCGTCGACTTCAACAACAGCAACTGGACCAGGCTTCTCGACGTGGTTTGCCAACAGGCTTGCACACAATTTCCGTTGTCCTGTTGCTGACATCGTTAGCGGGGATTGCATTAACGGTTTTAATGACACTGTCACGCGGGGGTCTACTGGCAGTGGCCTTGACCGCATGCATTTCGATTGGTCTCTTGTGCCGAATAGGTCTGGCATCGGTCAAATTCGCCGTGGCTCTCCTCATTGTCGGGATCGCAACAAGCGGATTATTTTCGTTGAGTAAGTATGAATCCGTTCTGGCCGGTCGGCTCAAACAGGATTCAGGACGAAGCGAGATCTGGCAGGCAAATATTCAGGTTGCAAAAGATTTTCCCATCCTGGGGACCGGGGTTGGCACGCATAACGACGCATATCAATTACATATCGATAGCAACACTGAAGACGGTTATGAGTACACGCACGCCGAGTGTGGCTATCTGCAAGTGGCGTCTGAATCTGGCTTGTTCGGATTGACGGTGGCGGCACTTTTCATTGTGACGAGTTTCTGGTGGTGTCTGGGTTCCTTGAGGAACGCGGATACGAAAGCGAGTTCGGCAGCAGCGGTGGTCCTGGCCAGCTTGATTGCAAACGTTTCGCATGCGGTTGGGGATTTCTTCTGGTATACGCCATCGTGCATGTTGCTTTTGGCAATGCAGCTCGCGTGTGCCGCTCGGCTTTATCGCCTTACAAAACAAGCAGCCGGCCGAAGTCCGTTATCGTTCCGGATCCCCCGTTTCGTGACGGCCACCGCGATGTGTGGCCTGATCGTTCTCGCGGTGTGGATGTTCGATCTCAAACATCCGGCGCTACTCGCGGAAATGCATCGGATCCAGGAAGTCCGGCTGGCCAATACCGACGTCAGCGATTTCACCGACGAAGAGAAAGAAGCCGGGCTTCAACAACGACTGAAAGAAGTTGTCCTCGCGGCGAAAGTGAATCCGCGCGATGCCAAATTGCAGGAACACGCGTGTAATGCATATATGCAGCTTTTCGAAATTCGGCAGCAACATTCCGACAACACGATGTCACTGGCAATGGTGCGCGATGCGGTAAAAGCGTCTGAATCCCAGTTCGAAACGGCAAAAGCAAAAACGGAATGGCTCGATCGAGCGATCGGAGCAAATCTCAAGCTTCTGCGACTGGCCAGACGATCGCTCAGTCGGTCGCTGGCAAACTGCCCGCTGCGATCAAAAGCGTACGTGTTGTTGTCGGATTTGAATTTTCTCGGCAGTTCCGATAGCGACGACTTCAATCAACGCTGTCTCAATCAATCACTCCGATTGCGTCCCCGTGATCCCGATACCATGTACCTGGTGGGCATCTCGGAATTGCAGAATGCCAGGGTCGAACAATCTCTCAATTATTTGCGTCCGGCGTTTCAACGCAGTCCGCGAATGCAAGATCGGATTGCCGGGATTCTTGTGAATCAAATGTCGCTGGAGCAATTTCAGAAAGAATTTCAGCCGAATGCCAAGGGGCTTGAAGTCATTGCCCAGGCGTTTAAAAAAGCGGGTCGACTTGAAGAAGCTGAACAGACTCAACGCCTGTTTATCAATGAGGGGTTACGACACGCCAAATCGCTTGTCTCTGAGGATGAACTGGAAGCAACGCTGATCTCCGTTCGCAACGCTTGCGTTGAACTCGGGGACATCGATTCCGCAGTGAATACGCTGTCGTATGCTGTTGAGCGACTTCCGCATAATTACTCGATTCATTACATGCTTGGCCTGGACTTGATGACGGCGGATCGAATTCCCGAGGCATCGGAGCACTTGCAGTGGTGTAGCAGTCGACAACCGGGTGATGTCAATCTGCGAAAGCTGACCTCCCGTGCCGTCATCGAACGACTGAAGCAGACACCGTCGACAGCTCAGGACGACAGAAACGTCGAACAATTCAGGTGATGGATTTTCTCGATCTGAATTTGGCGGTATCAGTTTGAGTTATCCGAATGGATCGTGACCGCCTTGTAATCGACCCATAATTTACTCAGCTGGCATCCATGATCATTTCAAAAACGCTTTGATTTGATGTCTCATCTCCGCCGCCGATGAAAATCGTTTTTCGGGTGTTTTCTCGAGCGCGCAATGCACGATCCGGGCCAAGGCGTCTGGGACGGAAGGGTTATGCTGCTGAATCGGGGTTGGTGGAGCTTCCAGAATTGCAAGGAATTTGCATGGATGTCCATCCAGTGGAATCGGTTCGTAACCCGTCAACATCCAGTAAAGCGTTGCCCCGGCCGAGTAAAGATCACAGGTCGGGCGAGCATCACGCGAATTCAGAAACTGGTCGGGTGACATGAATGGGAGCGATCCCAGAACATCTCCGTCCCGAGTCACCTGACTCATTCCCGCCGTCGTATATTGTTTTGCAATCCCGAAATCGGCCAGCTTCGCCACCAGTTTTTCGTCTTTCCTGGTGATCAGTATGTTCCCTGGTTTCACGTCGCGATGCACGAGCGATCGGTCATGTGCATAACCGAGAGCGCTGAGGATCTGAGACATAACGCCACAGGCGATTCGAACCCGCTTTTCAGGAGTATAACGCGAAACGAAATCGTCCCAGTTGTACGAACCAACGTATTCTGTGGCGAGAAAGATATTTTGACCGGCTGCTCCCAGCTCAAGCAGGCGGATGATATGAGGATGTTGCAGTTGATTGAGGACCGACGCTTGCCTGAGAAATGCTTGAATCGAAGCTTCATCGGTGTGTGCCGCGGGTGAAAGAACCTTGAGCGCACACAATTCGTTCGAAGAGAGCTTTCGAGCACGATAAACGACTCCGAGGTCGCCGGCCCCGATCTGTTCATGAATTTCGTATCCAGGAATGGAGACAGGTGAATCGCCCGCATGCTCTTCAGGAATCTTACGAGCGGCTTCAGACTTTGGCGGAATTGACGGCGGCCGTTTCGTGGGAATCGGAGCGGGACCTTGCCGTACTTCAGCAGCCTTGGGCGAGGTCGTCGCAGGTTTTGATTTCACTTCCTGCGGATCGAAGATCGACACAACCATCTTCGTTCGGCCGCCGGAGACAATGTCGCCGTCGAGAAGAAACCGATCTTTGACCCGTTCACCGTTTACAAATGTCCCATTGCGACTGTTGAGGTCCATCAGGAAACAGGTTGGTGGATTCACTTCCAGTCGGAAATGATGACGAGAGAAGTGGAGGTCTTTTTCCAGTCGAAGCTGAGCTCTCGGAAGCCGGCCCGCGAATAACGTGTTATGTTCGTGAAATGTAAAACCGAGTCCCTCATGAGGGCCGGCGATCACGCGAAATGTCACGCGAGCTGTTTTGTTGTCATTGATCTTTTCATTCTGCGATTCCTCCAAAAACTCGCGCGTCTGAGGAGCCGGTGGATCGTCTGAGCTTTCCACGGCGATAAACTCAAGCGTCTTCGGACCTGTTTCCGAATTGATCGGGTTTCGAAGCGTCAGTTCTTGCTGAAGGCTTTGCAGCGCATCCAAAAGAGAAGATTTTTCGTCGGACCTGAACAGTGCCAGATAATCTTCGATTTTCGGAACTAAACCACCACGCCATGATTCTTCGAAACGATCACAGGCGGCATCGATTCGCCTCAGCAGATCAACAGAAAGGTCAGGATTAAGATCATTCATCGTCGTTCGAACTCATGATCAACAAGGGGACGGCGTAAGATTGAAAAGTCGTCAAAAAAACGGTATCGCAGGTGACCTGTTGGATCATTTCTGAATCTGTCGTCTGCCAAACATTGTCTGGAATCTCTAGTAAATGCGGATCCGGTATCCGTTCCCGACAAAGATTTCTTACGATTCCCAAAGTTTGACTTCCTGTTCCCAAACGGCACGAACTAACTGCAACTTGCGCTCGACCTTTCGTTCGGTACATTGAAACTGATCGGCAATCTCACGGTTTTTATGTCCCATCAGCCGAAGCAGAGCAAAGGCACGTAAATCCGGATCGAGCATTTCCAGTAATTCGGCACAGACCAGATCCAACCCCGCTTCCGATCCGATCTGAGGTGCGTTTTCCAATGGAACTCCGCTCACAACTTTACCGCCCCCACGCTTTTTCGCTCTTTCACGTTCTTGCAGTTTGATCGCTTTTCGGACGGTAAACAGCCCGAGGATATTCCATAAGTCCTCGCGGTCCATCTCATGCTCGAACCCGCCATTATCGACTCGACCCCAGAAACTGATCATCGCACTCTGAAGTGCATCCTCGGCATCGGCCACACGTTGAACGCGGCCACGCAGAGTCGAATGTGCGAGCGCGAGAAGTCGCGGCCAGAATCGTGATATCAACTGGTTCAATGAATCCGAATCGCCCTGACGCCACTGCTGGTAAAGAATGGTGATGGAGCCAGATGCATCGTCAAGCGGCAATTGAGGTTGGTTCATCTCACCGTCCTGGCGAAAAATCGCAATTTAGAAGATTCACTGTCGTTCCTTTGAATATACAATCTCACGCGAGTGCGGTCCAATTGACGGAATAACGGCTGAATGCCGTGGGTGGAAATCAGCTGGCTTCCCAACGGGCGCAGTGTCCAAACCGTTTACTTTGCGACTTTCTTAACGATTGGAACGTGCTCATGAGAAAGTTGCTTTTCACGAACTTGGATCACGCGTAAGCGAGGGATCTTATTTCCGTTGAAACGAAGAGAAGATCCCTCGCTTGCGCGTCGGGCTAACGTTTCATCGCGTTTTCTTCTTTTGCGGCAGGCACACGCAATTTGCCGCGTTTGTTTCGGTGTCCGTTGGCCCGAGCCAGTAATTCTTCTGAAAACTGGATTTTTTCTGTCGGGAAATCGGCACCCTTCCGCATTTACCTTCGTAGCCCAATCTGAATCGTCTGGCGGGTAATGGTTAGGAAACAGACTTGTCTCGAGGTGCAACTGAAAATCCAGTTCACCGGATAATCAGTTGTTGAGGAAGGATAGCTCATGAAATACCGGCTTTTCGTTGTTCAATTGGCGTTCTGGCTTTTGATTTCAGCAGTTAATGCTTCCACTGAGAGTGGCAAGTCATTTGAGAAAGACTTGAAGGCTTACCAGAAGGATAAAAAGGATGCCGACACGAAGATGGGCAAAGCCTTCGACAGAATCGCTGCTCAGATTCGAAACAATAAAGCCTTCCCGCCGGAAACTCGAAATCGGCACTTCATGCAGATTCAAGCGGAAAAAGAACGCTTCACAAAATCAAACGTACTTCCGGAATCGGACGACATGCTCCCCGCCACGGTCTCGTACCTGAACGAACTCCACGACAAGCGGCTGAAAGTCCAGAAGACGTTTGACGAGGCTTTGTCAAAAGCGATTGGCAATCAACCGGAATTCAACCGAATATCAACGGCTAAGGACGCATGGCAGGCGGATTTACCGAGCCGGTATGAGTTTGGAAAAAATACGGAATGGCATGGCAATCGAACTTTCGAAAACGGGACCACTGTCGACTTCCATGTGCATGTTTTTAATGTCCAGAACAACTCGTTCGAAGGTCATTTGTGGCAGGATGTTTTCACGGGTGGGAAGTCGGGCTGGGTTTATGAAGGAATGATGGAAGGAAACGCGATCGTTTTAAAGACCACAAAAATGCTGCATGGGAATCCTCGCACGATGGAATTCCGCGGCTTCGTGATCGGTCGTCGCCTGGTCTTTACGGCGATCGTCAACGGAAAACCAGCCAAAGACTTTGCGAGCGTTGGTAAGAAATAGCCCGGTTTGACAGTAACAGTTGGCCAACGCGAAATTTGCTCGATATAAGATCATTGAGGTTTACCGTGGAGATCGAAAGACGGTATTTCAGTTTCCAAACGTTAACTCGTCAGTTGATGGCATGAAGTGGGTGCGCGACGAATGGCCGATTCATCGAAACCACCAAAAAATGTCGCACCCGCAGACACTTCTCGAATCGCCAAGCCAATTCGTTCCGCAAGTTCACCTTCAGGTGAAACCGCGCGTGCGGCGGATTCGGTTCCAGCACCCGATGGCCCGTTTGCACACTTGCCAATGCGGTTCGGCCGGTATGAGGTTCGGAAAGAACTTGGCCGGGGGCAGATGGGATCTGTCTATCTCGCAAAAGATGTAGAGCTCGATCGGTTGGTCGCGCTCAAAGTCGCTCGGGTTTCAGCATCTGGTTCAGCCAAGATTTTGAAGCGGATGGAAATTGAAGCCAGAGCCGCCGCAAAGATCGATCATCCGCTGATCTGCAAAGTTTATGACGCGGGGGAAATCGACGGGATTCGGTTCATCGCTTTACAGTACATCGATGGAGAAGACCTCAAACAATACATGAAACGCCTCGGGCGGAAGCGCGAACCCGAAGAGGCGGTGCGACTGGTCCTACAGATTCTTCGCGCCTTGGAGGCGGCTCACGAACAGGGTGTGATCCATCGGGATCTGAAGCCTGAAAACGTAATGCTGAACAAGAAGAATCAGCCGGTGATCATGGATTTCGGGTTGGCTCGCAAGACGATCGCCTCTTCGGATGCGGGCCTGACTCAGGGAATGATCGTCGGAACGGCGGCCTATATGTCTCCCGAACAAGCCACCGGAAGGGCTGAGGAGATCGATCACCGCAGCGATATTTATGCAGTCGGTGTGATGCTGTTTGAAATGCTGACGGGCGAGTGGCCGTTTACCGGCGGCGCGATTGAAGTGATGGGAAAGAAGTGTGTATTGGAGCCTTCTTCGCCACTGACTCTCAATCCCGCGTTGAGTCCAAAATTGGCAACAGTCTGTCACAAGATGATCGCGAAACAAAGGGGGGATCGGTACGTCACGTGTGCTGATGTCGTTGATGCTCTGGAAGCGATCGATCTGAACGCCAATGCTCAGCCCCCACTTTTACCCGAGGCCGCTACACCCGTTATTCCAAGGGATGGCGAATCCTCCAAGTTCGATTTTCGCCGCGAATCACCCGGTGCGATGAAATCGAAGATACGAAAATCTTCGCCGAATGTGGAGGCGATAAATTCGAGTGAAAGAAAGAAGAATCTCCCGCAGAAGTCGCCGTCGCGCAGTTTTGGACCGCTGGTGACGTGGTGGTCTGCACAAATGCCATCGGTGCGCTGGACGATTCTCGGCGGTGCAGGTGCTTGTCTCGTTTGCCTCGCCGTGGTTCTGTGTCTACCTGAGAAATATGGTGTCAGTTCGCGGACAGACGGTAAAGTTTCGATTGACGGCAAGCCGGTCGTTACCCAAAACGCCGACAACGAACAGCCACCTGCAATCGATGTTGCCCCAGTAAACCAGGAACCAACCCCTGGGCCAACGATCCAGGAGGAAATATCGCGACTGGAAATGATCCTGCGAACACACAATTGGCACTATCACGACCATCTTTTTCCTCCGGGCGACATCTGCCAGTTCCACGAAAACGGAATGTTTCATCGCTGGAATTGGAAATACTGGGTCGTTGGTCCCAGGGAAATGCGAATTCATTATGACCGCTCGCAAGACGACTGCTGGACGGGTATTCCCTTTTATTTCAACGAAGATCTGACAACGTTTCGGGGTGAATGGAATGATCCTGGAGGGAGAACACACATCGTGACCGGCACGCGACAGTGATTTGTTTTTGATGCACGATCGACATCAAAAGGTGATTCAAGTTCATCAAGAAATTAGACACGAGAATCATGGCCGAACCCCCAAAACGTCGTGCGGATCAATCACAAGCCGATGCGGCTCGTTTGCAAGCAGGTGCTTCCCACCAGGCCAAGCCATCTCGTCCCACCGGTACGCCGTCGGGCGAAACGGCGCGCGCGGCCGATTCGGTCCCGGCACCCGTTGGTCCATTCGCAACATTGCCGATGCAGTTTGGCCGTTATGAGATTCGGAAAGAACTTGGCCGGGGGCAAATGGGGGCAGTTTACCTTGCCTACGATGGTGAATTGGATCGACTTGTTGCCCTGAAGGTGGCGAGGTCGTCCGCTTCGGGCTCGGCCAAGCTCATCAAGAGGATGGAGATCGAAGCCAAGTCTGCAGCGAAGGTGGACCATCCTCAGATCTGCAAGGTTTACGATGCAGGTGAGATCGATGGTATCCGTTTTATCGCCCTTCAATACATCGAAGGGGAAGACCTCAAACAATTCATGAAACGAACTGGAAGGAAACGGGAGCCAGAAGAGGCTGTTCGACTTGTTCTGCAAATTCTGCGTGCATTAGAGGCCGCGCACGATCAGGGCGTGATCCATCGGGATCTGAAGCCTGAAAACATCATGCTGAATAAGAAGAACCAGCCCGTGATCATGGATTTCGGACTGGCTCGCAAGACGATCGCGTCGTCAGATGCAGGTCTGACTCAAGGGATGATCGTCGGGACCGCTGCGTATATGTCTCCCGAGCAAGCAACCGGCAAAGCGGAGGGGATCGATCACCGCAGCGACATTTATGCGGTGGGAGTTATTCTGTACGAGATGCTGACGGGCGAGTGGCCGTTTACCGGTGGTGCCATTGAGGTGATGGGAAAGAAGGTCGTTCAAGAACCCCCATCGCCCCTGACCCTCATTCCAAATCTAAACCCACAGTTGGCAGCGGTCTGTCATAAAATGATCGCGAAACAGAAGGGTGACCGGTACATCACGTGTGCTGAAGTCGTTGAAGCACTGGAAGACCTGGACCCGACCCGATCGCTTCAATCATCCGTAGCTCGTGAAATGAACGAGAAACCCCAACCCAGCCCTTTTGCAGCAATCGAGCTGGCGTCGCTTCCCCTGGCGTCTGTTGCAGAAAATCGTGCGAGCGTCAAAAAGAAAAAGCAGCCGGTCACCCCTCCCCATGGTCCGACTGCGGGCTTTGCAAAATGGTTTGAAGAGACTCCAGTTTCGTTTCGTTGGCTGATCGCCGGTGCGGCCTCACTTCTCGTGGCCCTGCCTCTATTCATTTGGTGGTTATTGTCACCGAGCGGTATTGTCCAGGTCGTGATCGACGACCCGACACTTTCGGTCCGATTCAGAGGGGCTTCGATCACGGAGGAAAATGACAGTCAGCCGATCCGAGTCTCGACCTCGACTAAGCACAAGCTGGAGGTCCTTCAAAACGCCGTTCCTGTCGAGTCGGCGACGACAGAACTGAAGCTCACAGCAGGTGAGAGGCGACGCATTAAGGTCTCACTGGTTGACGGCCAGGAGGTCGTTGTCACTGATCATTCTTCGAAAAGGAAAACGTCGGACGAGTCACCTCGAATCGGATATTTGCCACGCATCGTTTCCAAGTCGACGGGGATGGAGCTGGCACTGATTCCCGCTGGAGAATTCGAGATGGGGGCACCTGATTCAGAGGTCGGTCACAGTGGCGATGAATGCCCGCGACATCGCGTTCGTATCACACAACCGTTTTATCTGGGAGTCTATGAAGTCACGCAGGGGGAGTACCAGAAGATCACGGGTTGGGTTCCAAGCTTCTTTTCGACGGATGGAGGTGGCAAAAGCAAGGTCGTTGACCTGGATACCAGCCGCCTCCCGGTAGAACGTGTATCCTGGTACGAGGCGATTGAGTTTTGTAACAGGCTCAGTGAAAGTGAAGGTCGTCCTGCCTATTACAAATGGTCAGACATCATACGAAAAAATGGTGTCGTTGATTCTGCAACCGTGACGATTTCCGGTGGCACTGGATATCGATTACCGACGGAGGCGGAATGGGAATATGCCTGTCGTGCCGGTACGACTACGACGTTCGAATTTGGAAATTCATTGAATGGCGAGCAGGCCAATGTGGACGGACGATTTTCGTACGGCGGTGCCAAGCCAGGTCCACAACTTCAACGAACAACGAAGGTCGGTTCCTATCCAAAGAACCCCTTTGGCTTGTTTGACATGCACGGAAACGTCTCGGAGTGGTGCGAAGATAGTTACGAGTGGTCCACGTATGCCTCGCGTTCGGGAACGACCGAAAACCCGATCTATACGAGCAATTGGGACAGTCGAGTCGTTCGAGGCGGTTCCTGGTTCAGCGATCCGCAACAAGCCAGATCGGCTCATCGTTCCGGATTCAATCGCCGTTCCAAGACGGATATTACAGGTTTCAGGATCGCGAGATCCGTAACCAATAAATAAACAGATTCATCGCAGTGGGAGACCACTCAATCGGCGACAGTGACTTCGTGCATCGCTTTGCAACTCCAATAAAGTTGCCCCGTCGCTCCACTGAGATGTGAGCCGAAATGTAATCTGACTGCTGATGAATTGATTCTCTCGTCGTTTCCAAGGTCTTCGCATTTCGGCGATCCTCCTTACTGAATGAGAGGGACACCTGCGTACGTGACAAAAGGAAATCAAGCTGTGTACAATTCGACCAAGTCCAATGCTCAGAAATGCTAACAAACGAGTCAAATCGCTTTTTTCGTAACAGTAGTTGTTGGCAAACCGCGGAAAAATAATGCGGTTAAGGTTTCGAAGAAACTCTTCAGAATCGGAACTCACAGGGCACGATTATGGCTGAATCACCAAAACGCCGACCTGAAGCTTCTGCCGCAGATTCGTCGCGCGAAATCAAACCGATGAGTGTTCCGGTTTCCAAATCGAGTGACACAAATCGTGCAGCGGACTCTGTCCCTGTCATGGCGACGTCCGGCTCTTTGATCCCCAAGAAGTTTGGACGGTATCGGGTCGAACGGGAACTGGGTCGGGGGCAAATGGGAGCGGTCTATCTGGCTCACGATACGGAACTCGATCGGCCTGTGGCGCTAAAGGTGGCTCGCGTTTCAGCATCGGGTTCGGCGAAGCTGCTCAAACGGATGGAGATCGAAGCCAAATCGGCCGCCAAGGTGGACCATCCTCAGATCTGCAAAGTGTATGACACCGGCGAAATCGATGGCATCCGCTTCATCGCATTACAATACGTCGAAGGTGAGGACCTTAAGAAGTATTTGACACGGCTGGGGCGGCGGCGTGAGCCAACGGAAGCGGTTCGACTTGTCGTGGAGATACTTCGAGCCTTGGAAGCCGCTCATGATAAGGACGTGATTCATCGGGATTTAAAGCCCGAGAACGTGATGCTGAACAAGAAGAACGAGCCTGTCATCATGGATTTCGGCCTGGCTCGCCGTGCGATCGGTTCTTCTGACGCAGGTCTGACGCAGGGAATGGTTGTCGGTACTGCCGCTTATATGTCACCCGAACAGGCGACGGGAAAAGCGGAGGATATTGATCAGCGCAGTGACCTTTATGCCGTTGGTGTGATGTTGTTCGAAATGCTGACTGGTGAATGGCCCTTCACCGGCGGTGCCGTTGAGGTCATGGGGAAGAAATGCGTCCTCGATGCCCCGTCTCCGTTAAGTCTCAACCCCGAACTCTCATCAAGCCTGGCGGCAGTCTGCCAAAAAATGATTGCGAAGCGAAAGGAGGACCGCTTTGAGAACTGTGCCGAAGCGATTACGGCGCTGGAAGGGATCAATCTCAATGCAGATCCGTTCGAAGACCTTTCATTCGCCGAGGATGAGTCAGAAACCGATCTCCATTTGAGTTTCGAACCCCCTCCGATTCCTGCTCAATTGCCAGCCCGTCGATTTCCTGTTTCCAAAAAGCCAGCGAAGTCAGCCACGAGCAAAAAACCGGTCTCCAAAGCGGCTTCCCCAGTGTCGCCGTCGATCCAGGACCATTGGAACTCCCTCCCATCAGCCGCTCGCTGGTCCCTGATCGGGGGTTCTGCCGTTGCATTAATCGCGATCGCTGCCCTCTCTTTCATTCCAGGCACGTCAAAGAAGTCATTACCGACAAGCAATTCCACTGCTGAGTTGGCTGAGGCGAAACCTGGACTCGATTCGATTGCCACGTTGGCGTCATTACCCGCAGCAAAGAATGTGGCAGAGAATGGCCGTAGCGAAGAATTACCGCAACAGCCAAACATAGAAATCGCTTCGACAGCGGGTCAAACGGAACCACAGCAGGAATCGAAAGATGCCGTAGCGGCGGGATCAGAATCGAACTCGGAAAGTGTCGAGGCGAAACCATCGTCCGACGCTGAAATGGCCGCCTCCGACGACCCGGCACCACGGACCGACGCTGTCGGGGACGACCCCGCAATGTCCAATGACGATGTGGCGGCTACCGATCTGAATTCCAAAGAAGACACGTCAGCGAATATCGATGACTTGATCGCTAAAGGGATCTCGCTGGTGCAGGCCAATCAGCGGAAGCAAGCGATTACGCCACTGAAGCGAGCCAGTAATGTCGCACCGAAAGAGGTCCGCGCTGATTTTTATCTGGGCCTGCTTTATCTGGGCGTAGGTGCCAAAGAGCCAAAAGACGCTAAAGAGATTCTTGAAAATTCCGAGACCCATTTCCGACGCGTCGTTGAACGATCGCCCGGACATGTGGCCGCCTCAAATAATCTGGCGCTGGTCGAAATCAAATTGAAAAAATTCGCACCCGTCCGAAATTATCTCACGATTGCCGCCAAACAGAATCCGAGACCATTTGAAGTCAATCAAAACATTGGTCGATTTCTCAGTCTGACCAAAAACTTCGAAATCAAGGCGGACGAGCTGAAGAGAATCACCAGTTTGAATACGGAACCGGCCCTCTTCCGACCTCGGTCGGGCTGGATGTTCATGCCTCTTGACCAGTCTCAAAAAACAATCGCCGAATGCCGTGTGTTTTGTCCCACAGGTAGTTTGGAAGACATCTCGTGCAGCCTTTGTAATGGCTGCGCAAAACTCATTTGCAAAAAATGCGGTGGTCGAGGCAAGCATTTGCAGACCGGGGTCGCCAGTGAAAAACGGGATGCCGGGTTTGGAGTCATCGTTGGGTCGACCGTACCGACATCGAATCTGGTTCCTTGCGGAATGTGCGGTGGTTTCGGCAGAATCGACTGCGGCGGCTGCGTCGACGGGCGCGATCCAAACCTTCGGCGTTAATTTTCGATTTTGCCTGTCGGGAACGCGGCTCGATTTCGCATCTACATGAGTCGCACGAACTTTTCGGAAACCGCCGATGCCCGTTAAACTCATCGTTGAACGTCAAACGCTCAGTTTTGAGACCGATGCGATCGGAATCGGTCGAGATCCGGACAATCAAGTCGCCCTGCCGAACGATGCTCGACTGGCTCCGCTGCACGCAGTACTTCGCCACGTGAACGGTCGGTGGATTGTTGAGTCACGAGATGGCGGGCCAATCCGCGTTGGAAATGGCCGACCGACTCAGTTTGCCTGGCTCAATCCGGGCGACGTGATTCATCTGACCGAGTCTGGTCCACAACTCGTGTTTGAACCTGCATCGCAGGAATCGGGCGCTCCCGTTCCTTTGAAACCGGTGCCGACGACGGGACCCACATTTGTATCGCCTCCGCATATCCCGTTTATTCCGGATCTGTCCGGGAATAAAACCAGATCGAATCCTGCCGGCTCTGGCGTTCAGCCTGTTCTGAAACCACCGATGACGGTGGAGAATCAGCCGCGAAGCAAACTGTTTGCGATGGTGGCGATTGGTGCCATTTCGTTTCTGATGCTTGCGGCTGCAGGTTTCATGTTCTGGCCACCACGTTCGAAGTCCGTCGCTGTCGAACAGAATGCTCCGGTTGATATCCAATCCCAATCAACGATTTCGGCCCAGCCTGAACCGACTGTGACATTGCCTGTACCAGCCGTTCAGGCACCCGAACCCGCAGAGTTTCTGGTCCTGGTCGGGATCGGTGACATGAAAAGTGAAGACCGTCCTCGCCCGCATGTCCTGGGTGTTGGCTGGCTATGGGATGACCGCACGGCGGTGACTTCACGTGAAGTCGGCGACGCGATTAATGAGGTCATCGAAGAATCACGAAATGCAGGAACTCCGCGTCAGGGGTGCGTTATTCAAGGGGTGCCATTCGAAGTTGCCGAGGTCCGTTTTTCGAATGCTTGCCCCGAGATTTCCCTATTGAAGTTGAAAGACTCGACAGGACTTCCCGCACGTCAACAGATTTCGCTGGTGAATTCAGAAAAGATTCAACGTCAATTGCATTTGAAAAAAGCTTTCACCTACGTTTCGTATGGGAAGCTGACCCGGCCGACGGGTGTTAAGGGAAACCACCCGTTCCCGCTTTGCGAGTACGATATTGACGAATGCCAGATCAAGGATCGAAAAGCTCAATTCCTGTTCGAAACGGGAAAGCATTTTCTTAAGCCGAATGACGCCGAATCTCGGCTTGAGCCAGGTGGTTTGATTTTTGATGACAACCAAAAAATCCTGGGAATGATGACGTTGAGGGATTCCTCAATCATCTGGACAGAAACATTGGAACGGGCACTTGACGCTCGATAATTCAATTAGCGGGAATGAAACCGATGGGCATTCGCTTGTTCTTTTTCATGACTTTAGGTTTGGGCTGTTTCATACCGATGTCCGCAATGGCACAGCCGCGATATCGAGGTTTGTTCGGCGACATCATCATTGTCGAAAAGGAATCAGCAGAGGCGAAAAGGGTTCGCTTGGAGTGGATTTCACAAGAGCGAGACCGAATTCGTGTGGAGATGCAACAATATGGCTCGGAGCTGGACGTACTCAGGGGTGTCGTTCCAGACGAGAGAAATCGAGTGCAAGGTCGGGCGCTTATCGAAGAACGACAACGTGACAAAATCGGTTTCAACAACATGGCCCAGAACAATAACCCCGCGCTGCGGATTGCAGTTTTCCGAGGTGAGGGTCTGAATATTCTACTCAAGGTTCTCGGTCCAATTGCGCATTTTCGAAGGACTCGGCTGAATGGAGCCAATGCAAACAATAACTTCCAAGCTCTTGCTGAACGGATCGAAAAAGCGGAAGTCGAGCATTATCGATTGAACCCGGCAACATCGGGCGGCGGGAAAGTTGTCGTCCGGCTCAATCAATTGCCATTAACTTTCGAATGGCCTGAAGTCGTGAAACAGAATTGGGGAGAAGATCGCAGAAACATCGAAAAATCGCGGGATGCTTTTGTCGAATTACTGAGTTCCGGCAATACCGAAGAAAAATTCCTCGAGTGTGCCGAGTTGCTCGACAATCATCTCGAGTTATTGCAGGCCAAAATCCTGCAAAAGAAACGGTCGATGCCAGGCAACACAGCCATTCTCGACGCGGGTAAAAGAATGCGATTGCACGGCGAATTAAACGAGGCAAATCGATATGTCGAATCCCTTCGTGCGACCGCCGACCGATTCCGCCGAGCTCCCAGCGACTACAAGGTCCGGAATTTTGACGGGGGAAACATCGAAGAATTTCTCGATTTTTGTTACACGCACGGAATGATGTTTCAGGAAGCCAAGCCTGTCGATGAAGAGTACTACCAGAAGATCTACCGTCGCATGCAGGACTATGCACGCGATGTCCAGGACGTGGAAGACTTAAAGGACAATCTGAAGCGGCGGATCGCGGAACTGAAAATAGAAGATCAGCAACTGATCGTGCGTGCGTCAGAACAATAGGGTTCATAGCACCGTGTCAGCAACGCCTGGATTTGCCATTAGCCTTCGCCTTAATGTGCCACTGCTTCGGAGGCTTCCGGAGAAGCAGTGTCTTCGCCTTAGTTGCGGCTCCGCGTTGCGAAGAGCACTGCTTGACGTAGGACCGTCAAGCAGTGGCACAGGATGTTACCGATCACCGACAGGGACTCTTAATGTGCCACTGCTTCTCAGGTCTTCCGGAGAAGCAGTGTCTTCGCCTTAGTTGCGGCTCCGCGTTGCGAAGAGTACTGCTTGACGTACGACCGTCAAGCAGTGGCACGGAATTCGGAAGAACCAGAATTTTCTCGAAGAAAACTCCTGGCGTTGCGTATCCGGGCAATGATTCATCGCGTCATTCGAAGTGAACCATCAATTAATCATCGTCAAAGATCGCATTGATGACGTTACTTGGTACAGACGAACTGCCAGTCGATTTCGGCGAAGCTTCTGAAGAGAGATTCTGCCAGTCACCCAGGTCGCGAATCAAATCGGTCATCGATTGATACCGGTCTTCTTTTTTCTTGGCCACCATCCGATGAAAGAGGGTATCGACCTGAGGCGGGACATCGCGCCGCGACGAGCAGATTGATGGAAGGGGAGCGTCACGATGTTCGAGCAGGCGACTCATCAATGTCTCTGATTCGTACATTGGTCGACCGGTCAGCAGAAAGTAGAGCGTCGCACCGAGACTATAAATGTCGGATGTGTGGTCCGCCTGTCGTGAGTCGACTGCCTGTTCGGGTGACATGAAGTCGACGGTTCCGACGAGACTGCCTGCCTGAGTAATCCCCCCCGCTTCTGCCACAGGAACTGCACCGGTTCCTGTCTCTTGAAACCGAGCCAGACCCATGTCCAGAATCTTGACCGTTCCATTCACATCGAGCAGCAAGTTGGCAGGCTTAATGTCCCGGTGAACGATCCCTTGAAGATGAGCGTGCTCAAGACCTTTGGCTGCCTGAAGGCAACAGTCGAGCCCCCTTTCTGTGGACATGGGGCCGTGTTCTTTGACATGGACGGCAAGGTCTTTACCGTCGACGAACTCCATCGCCAGAAACGGAACGCCGTCGATTTCATCAGCATCAAACGCGGCCACGATATTGGGATGACTCAGTTTTGCGGCCGCTTCCGCTTCGCGAAGAAATCGTTTGACGACATTCGCGGCCTTGAGCGCGGTTGGCGAAAGGACCTTAACTGCGACGACTCGTTTCATTCGCCGATGCTGGGCTTTGTAAACCATCCCCATGCCACCCGTTCCGATCTTATCCTGCAGCACGTAGTTACCGAGGATCAACGGAGCCGGCTTTTCCGCGTAAAGCGTATTCGCCTGAAAGACGGTCAGTTTCTTCAGTCGAACCAGTTCGCGCGCGAGCGAGATTGCATCGTTTGATCGCTTTGCCGATGGAATCTGAGCCTCTAATTCCCGCATTTCTTCAGACGACAGCACACCGCTGTCACTGAGATGCTTGAGGAACCCATCAACCGAGACCGACATCGAAATCTGCTTTCATCTTTTAGTGGCCGAAATGCCAATACCAATATCCCGCGCCGACAGTTGTCGCAATGACTGTCAAAACCATTATAGCCAACAACACGCGGCGAACACGATGCGACATTCTCGCCTTCGCTTCCCCACGCGGATTTCCAAAGCGAAGACGAAGCGAAGGGCCGATGATGATTGTGTCCCCGGATTGAAGTCGCTGCTTCTGAACGGGTTCGCCATTGACCCGAATGCCATTTCGGCTGTTCAGATCGACAATGGTCCAGTGCTGCCCGTCAAACCGCAGTTCACAGTGTCGGCTTGAAACGGATGCATCCTGAACCTGCAGATCACAATCAACGCGACGGCCAATGACGAAGGGATCTTTCAGCAGCGGAATGGGTTCGCCACCGGCCAGTGGCACAAGTGCCATCGTCGACTTCCGCACGTTTGTGGACTGGGAATCTTTGGGCGCTTCAGGGTTTGTTTGTTGCCGCACAAGAATTGCCGGCTGATTTTCGAATCCAAATGGACCGCGTCTTGCCACTGATGAGGCTGATGAGGGAATACTGAGGGAAGGGAGTGAACCCGATGCGTTACTGGCGACGGAACTGGTCGAAGTGAGCCGTGCCGTCGAATTTGTCGCCCCCGCCTTGGCACGTTGCTGCTTCTGATACTCTTTCAGCTTTTCTTGTGCTCCTTTATTCCGTTCGGCCAGAATTCGACGGAAATCAAATTCGACCGGCGCGGTTTGTGACCATACCGAAAGTGCATCAACGACTTCGGCGGCGGTCGCAAATCGATCCTCGGGCTTTTTGGCCAGCATCTTCGCGACGATGTTACCCACAGCGCGCGGAATCGTCGGAACGATGTCGCTGACGTTTCGCGCCAATTGAGTCTGATGCGCCTTAAGAACTTCTGATGTTTTTGCATAAGGGAACGGCGTGTCGCCGGTCAGCGAGGCAAACAGAGTACACCCAAGACTGTAAACATCAGATCGAGCGTCAGCTGTCAGGCTGTCGAGCGCCTGTTCCGGCGCGGTGTAAGCTGCCGTTCCGACGCATTCGTGGCCAAAAATCATGGCCATCGAAAACTCATCCCCTTCTTCGCCATCCTTCAACATGGACAGGCCGAAATCCAGAATCTTGACCAACCCTTTGCGATCGATCAACAGATTCTGCGGCTTCATATCCCGGTGAACGAATCCCGCAAGGTGCACGTGATGTAACCCGCGAGCCGCCTGTCTGGCGATATCGCAGGCCTGTTCCCAGGGAAGTCGACTGTGATCGCGAAACCGAAGTAGCTCCAGCAGGCTTGGTCCTTCGACATATTCCATAATCACGTACGGAAGTCCGCCCGCAGCCCCGCAACCAAAAGTTCGCACGATATTTTCATGATTGAACCGTTGTCCCGCGCGGGCCTCCTGTTCGAAGCGAGCCAGCAAGCCACGATCGTGCTTCAGTTGATCGAGCAGCACTTTCAAGGCAAAGACTTGGTGCGTTTTTGTGTTCTCGGCCCGATAAACCCAACCCATGCCGCCGACCCCCAACAGGTCAAGCAGCTTATAGTCATCGAAAAAGAAACCCCGGGATCGGCCTTCGAGCAGTCGATCTGCCTGATATCGAGTAATCAAACCTCTCTGGACCAGGTTTTTTGCGGCGACCGCATCCGAGACCACACCCGCCGATTCCAGTTCGCGCGAGATGATTTTGATTTGTGCCTCAGGCACCAACCGACTATCGGCAAGTTGTGTCCAGAAGGATTCGATCGCCTGTGATGTCGCCATAATGCGCACGCTTTGCCAGGAACCTATCGATCCTTTACACAAAAGTATTCTTGTAGAGTACTCGTGTCAGGTCAACAATCCGAGCCATATCAATCATGGATCAGGGAAAATCATGCGTCTGTCTGTCCTTTTTTTGCGTCCTGGAAGGACTGAAGCGATTCGCCCTGTTTGAGCGAAGCGACGCCACCGAGTTAAAAACGAATTTCGAATTTGCATCCTGGAAGGATGCCAGGAGCATTGGTCAGATCGCTAACTCTTCGTCCGCGTATCACTGAGCAGCGTCGTTTTTCTGGAATCCTTTCAGGATTCAAAACATTTTCGGTTCCGATATCCGGTGCCGTCACTCGGTGCAACCGATGGCCGGCTAGTTGCGGCCGCCTTTCCGGTACAAAGACCGAGGCCCGATGAAACCAACGACAGGACTTTCCTGTCGATACCTACGCATAGGGTTTCAGTTTTTTCCAGATCCACCAGCCGCTGAAGATTGTGGTGACAGGGATCATGAGTGCCAATGCCTGTATCAAAATCAGGGTCAACGAGAAGGGGCGGGGTGCCGTCAAAATCGCTGCGACCGTTAATCCCGCTTCGGTGCGAACCAACGTGTTTTCGTCAGAATTCCGAATTCGAATCAATTCGGTCGACATCGACCGAGACGCAGCGGCATGTCGTTTCAAGGCTTTTAGAGATGCCAGTCGGACCTCTGAGATCGGTGATTTCGTCGAACGAACCAGTTTTTCAATTGAGGATGCACTGAGGGCTGGAAACTTACCTAGCGCGTTCGCGGCGAGTATGCGATTGTCAGGGTTGGTACTTTCCAACTGGTCCGTCCACGTTTTCTCGGCTTGATAAAGCTGTTCGGCAGTCTGGTTCCAGCCATTCCACATCCATGTGCAAGTTAGAGCCAGCACTCCCGCCAAAATCCAGGGAGCGAGATTCAGTCGTTGCTTCTGCGGGGCAGCATGTCGGTCAAGTACTGGCGAAGTCTTGGCTTTAACTGGTTTGAGAGGAATTGCGGGATTTTCGTGATTGTTAAGAGTTGAAAACAGTTTCAGGTCAAAACTCTTCGTCTGCCGGCTTGGTAACAAAATACCGTGCAACCGGCTTCCGACATCAGCGGCCGACGCGGGCCGGGCGTCTGAATTCTTGGAAAGAAGTTCGTAAAGTAATTGATCAAGTTCCAGAGGACAGTCGAGAACTAGACTCGCCACATGAGGGATGGGATCTCTCAAGTGCCGTTGCAGGACTTCCCCCGCTGTCGATCCGACAAAAGGGGTGAATCCGACCATCATCTCAAACAGAACGCATCCCAGCCCATACAGATCAACCCGATTCGTTACCTGCTCACCCCGAATCTGTTCCGGTGACATGTAGAGAATCGTACCAACCGTTCGATCCGATGCGGTTAATCGATTTTGTGAGACGATTGAAGCCAGACCGAAATCACTCAACTTCAGCTGCCCGGATTTCGTCAGCAGAAAGTTGCCCGGTTTGACGTCGCGATGAGTCACTCCCCGTTCGTGTGCGTACTGCAGGGCATCACACATCTGGATGCCAAAGTCGACCACTTTTTCCCAGGACAATGGACCCTTTTCCGCCAGGTAGTCGGCCAGAGTTCCGCCTGGAATATATTCCATCGCGTAATACCGATGTTTGCTTTCGCATCTGCCACCGAAGCAATGCACGATGTTCGGATGTGATAGCTGATTAAGAACTTCAAGTTCTCGCTCGAACCGGGCCAGCGTCGTCGCATTGGCTGTAATGTCGTTAGGGATCAATTTGACAGCAACTTGACGGTTGTTTCCGATATAGCGTGCCCGGTAAACGACACCCATTCCCCCTTCGCCGATTTTTTCCAGCAACTCAAACGGCCCGATCCAACGTGGTTCCATTGATGACTCCAATCGGCTTATTTCTTGCATGATCATCACGGATGAATAGATGGGGTCACATCGACGTTCTCGACACACCTTCGGCGGGACGCCGTTCAGACGGGATGACAGTGGGATAGCGAGTCCCATGCCAACCGACGCGATTGGGCTGCAATCGCATCGAAAAGCAATGTTTCGATGGGGATTCGTCGGTATTTACTAGTCGAAACGGATTTTAAATTCGGAATTCTCTCGCAGAAGCAAGGCTTTGTGAGAACCGTGTGACCGAAACGAAGTTTTTCGATTCGAGTGATTCTTCTGCATATGCAGTCATTTGCATCACTAAGAACGTCTCGAAATTTCTAATCCTGTCGGCCACTTCTCAGGATGAATGAAGTGCGAACAGTTGCGAAATGGCGACAAGCCGGTATGATCCTTATCCCTCCGAAATCTTTCGCAAGGAAGAAATCGGCGGCTGGATAGCTCAGTTGGTAGAGCACAGGACTGAAAATCCTGGTGTCGGCGGTTCGATCCCGCCTCCAGCCACTTTTTGTGAGACCTCAGATGTTCTCGCTACCAAGCTCCCGCTTGGTAGCGACTCTCTTCGAAGCTCTGCTTCGTGAATGGCCAGTTGCCCGAAATGGGATACGGCATTCGCCCCAAGATCCCCGGACAATTTTCGTGGCGTCTTTGTTGACGTGGATCGACTGTTGCCGACTTACGCGACAATCGCCAACTAATTAGTTCGGACTGCGACCTGACGCGGCCGTAACCTCTGATTCACCAATGCAGTACAAGTACTTTTCGCTGCGCAGAAAAAGGCAATTTCCAGCGACGGCGGGTGATGTGGCGAGTTTGCCATCGAGGTGATTACATGCCAGTTCTTCGAAGTTCGGACTGGCCCTCAGCACGTAAGTGTTTCCCTCTTCGCTAGGAAAATAGATCCGGTCACCAGCAGAAATCGGGGAGGCCGCGAACGTCCCTTCAATTCGCTTTGACCATACCGATTTTCCTGTGTGGACGTTGTAACAGGTCGCGATGCCTTGATCACTCACCAGATAAAGGTAATCACCAACGACGATCGGTGATGATACGTGAGGTATGTTTCGCTGCGCCCTCCAGGCAATATGTGTCTTCGTGCAGTCACCCGTCGCGCCGTCTCGAATCGCGAAAAGCGATGCCGTGTCGTATCCCGTACAGACGAAAATCATTCCATGTGCGGCGGTCGGCTTCGGAACAACGGAGAAGCCCGTGTATTTGCAGTACCATAATTCGGTGCCGTCGTTGGGGTCATACCCCCGCACACCATTACCACCCGCGCAGACAACCTGGGTCCGGCCACCGACCTTAACGACCAGCGGCGTACTGTAGGAATGCTGGCTGTCGCGCGGTGTTTTCCAGCGAATTTCACCGGTGTCTGGATCGAGTCCCATCACGAACTGGTGGGCGTCGACCCCTTCCTGAACGTGATCGTCATAGTACGGCTGGGTGAATCCATCGCACAAAATCACCAGTGTTCCGTCAGCGAGGACCGGCGAAGTTGCTGGTCCGTGATGCTGGTAGTATGGAATCACTCGTTGCCAGACAACGGTTCCATCCAGTTTCAAACAGGCTGTGCCAGCCGCACCGAAATGAACGAAGAGGCGATCACCGTCCAGTAGCGGCGTTGGCGAAGCGTACCCGTATCGAGCTAAAACGCGTCCCGATTTCGTCACGTCAAATAACTCATCAGACATCACAATCAGGCGGCCAGTATCGCGGTCAAAGCACAAGGCGCGGACACTTCGACGTCCGTCTGTCGTCGATGTGACCCAGACCCGTTTTCCCTGGACGACCGGGGATGAATAACCTAACCCCATCACCAGTGTTTTCCAGCGGACGTTTTCGGTTTCGGACCAGGTTAACGGTAACTCGACCGGGCCTGCGTGTCCCTGTCCATCCGGGCCTCGAAACTGCGGCCAGTCAACGTCATCTCGTGAGCTGGAAACCGCACTCACCTGCTGAATATCCTCGGCTGACAGAATCCGAGAACCGGACTCAGCCAGCAGCAGCATGCAAAATGCCGGAAGTAGAAGATGGCGAAGCGGCACGGTAAGCCAGTTTCGAGGTTTGATTACTTCCTGTGCGCGCATCATCGCCTCTTCCTTGGGGCTCGCAGCATGCTGCCTGGTCACTCGTCGTGAGTATTTTGCGTGGGATCTGTAGGCAGATCAGGCAGTTACGTCAAGATCGACTCGCGCTCGGGCAAGGCGATCAACCCCGGGATTTTGCTTTTGCCCACACACGATATTCACACTTCCCAGGGCAAAGACCCGTTAACGACCGCTGCGGGTGCGGTTGGGTGGGCGTCTTTTAAGATCCTTTACGGCTCAACTCGTTTCGCCCTGTTTCATTGCCGCATGAGATATTTCAGGAGTTCGATCTTCTCGCGATCGCTTAAGTTTTTTAACAGTCCTTCGGGCATGAATGAGTTCTCGGAGATCTTTGTTTCTTCGATTTCACTTTTCGCAACTGTGACGCTCTCGTTCAGAGTGCGGATGGTCACTGAAGTTTCCGATTCTTTTTCAATCAATCCGGAAATGACACGACCCCCTGTCGTCTGGATGATGCGTGCTTGATAATCCCGGCCAACAACGGCGTTGGGATCGAGCACGTTTTCGACGACGTATTCCACTCCTTTCGCACCAGACCCCGTTAGCTTGGGTCCCAGTGGCGACGTTTGACCGGTCGGTAAATGGCACTGTGAACACAACTTCTTGAAGTGGACAGCTCCGGCATCGTCGCTGTAGGCCCATAACGGTGCGGTTTTGTACGCGGTTGCGAGTTTAGAGATCTCGGACTTTAACTCCGTCGACGATTGACCGAGTCGGCCCCATTCCTTTTCAAGTCGGACTTTCAGGGCCGGATCTCCCAGACTTGCCATCTGGCGAGCATAAAACGCCGTCAGATGTGATTTCGGCAGGGTCCCCGCTGTGATGCGATCAAGGACCAGATTTGCCCAGGGGGTCCGACTGCAGAGGGCTTCCATGGCTGCAGAGTAAGCGGCGTCCTGTAACTGCGGCAATCGGTTCAGTAATTCTTCCGCAACGCCTGGCGAATTAAACCGAACGAGTAACGGAATCACCTGCGCGGCCGCTTCCTTATCGGAGACGAGCTTCAAATAGACTGGCAGATTTTCTGCCGACGGATCGCTGGAAAGCATTTGCAGCGATTTCAACAAAGCTTCTTTGCCCAGCGTGCCACTGGCGACTCGCTCACGGACGCGGCGGAATACGGTTTCGTCCCCAAAGGCGACTCCGATGGCCTCTGCAGAATTGGTAACCTGCTGATCCTCGGACGAGTAGAGCGAAGTGGAAATGTTTTTCCATGACTCCGGAGCTTTGAGATTGCGAGCATCGCGCAGGGCGAACTGCAGCGTTGCCAGTTGTTGAAGTCTTGCAGGGCTGTCTTTGCGGGAAAGCATGGTCAGCAGCTTTTCTCGAGCGGCGTCGGAGTTCGCGGCAGCATACCAATAAATATCATCTGCAATCGCGGGGATTTTCGTTGTCTCGGCCAATTGAAAAGCTCGATCAATGTCGCTGAGGACCATCGGAGCCATTGAGTGCCACAAGAGGGGCGGCAAGTCCCTGTCGGTTGAACTGTCGGGACGATCACAGATGGCAGCGGCAATCTTCCAGCCCGTTTCACCCGTTCGACCGACTGCCGAAGCCAGGTAACGACGCACAAACAGCGAATTGTCTGATTCGGCCATCGAGACCAGTTTCGCACTCAGCACAAGGTCGCCGATGTGCAATCGACGGATCTGGCCATCGGCCTTCGACTGACCCTCGAGTTCAACCCACAACTGGATTCCCCAGGCCCGCACGTACTCGCTCGGATGTTCCAGAGCCGACCTGATGATGGCCGAGCCAAGCTTATTGATGCCGTGCAGGGTCCAGATCGCCTTCAACCGATTCACCGGATCATCATCTGTTAACGCAGTCTGTTCCAGTTTTGCCACGGCCGACGTTGCAATCTCTCGTTTTGCGGCTCGACCACTCAATTCCAGTCGAGCGATGCGAACGTGCCACTCATTCGCATGACGTTGTGCGGCGACGAGTTCGTCATCGGTTGCCTTGGTGTAGTCCACGTGCGCCGGCTTCCAGGTGGAGTTGTATTTCATGCGATACATCCGCCCGTTACTACGATCCCATTGCTCGGCGTTGGGATTATGACAGTGTCGTGGGTCGTACCAGTCACTGATATAGACCGCTCCATCAGGGCCATACTGCAGATCGACTCCGATATATTGCTGATCACTGCAGAACAGCATGTCGAAACCGGCGTGAATGGTGTTATAGCCACCCGCCTCACGACGATTGATCTGCTGATTCATCTGATGCCCATGCAGATTGTGAGTGAACAGCCGATTACGATACTCCGTCGGCCAGTTGTCACCCTGATAGATCATGGTTCCGACGTGCGAGTGACCGCCGTAAACATCGTTGGAACCAGGTTTGCCCGAGCCCCCTTCGCCGTGTCCGTAGCGCGCCGAAGCTAGCAGATAATTCACCATCCAGGGCCGTCCGGGGATGGCCTGCGTCGAGATGAACGGAGCATATCCCGAATTGACCTGGTTCCAGTAATGGCCCCCCTGCATGACGTGCGACGTATCACCGCGACCGAAGTAACTACGACAATAGGTCATGAAGAGCTGGCCTGCTTCATCATAGTCCAGACCCCATTGATTGCTACCTCCATGAGCAAACACTTCGAACTGATGCCTTGTCGGATGATACCGCCAGACTCCGGCGCTCAGCGACGTCCTTTTGTCGTTTGGTGTGCCGGGACGACCGATTTTTGACGTGTTAAAAACTCCTTGATTGCCGTAGAGCCATCCATCCGGGCCCCAGAGAAAGCTGTTCATCGTTTCGTGTGTATCGGCGAACCCGAATCCGTCGAGCAGGACTTCAGGTTTGGAATCAGGTTTGTCGTCACCGTCTCGATCGGGAATAAACAGCAACTGCGGTGCGGCCCCGATCCAGACACCGCCATGACCGACTTCCATGCCGCTGACAAGATTTAATCCCTCGGCAAAAACGGTTCGTGTTTCAAAGGAACCGTCGTGATCGGTATCGGTGAAGATCAGGATACGATCGAGTCCTTCCCCTTCGGGTCGCTTTTGCGGATACGAATGTCCTTCCACGACCCACAGTCGCCCCTTCGCGTCGAATGTGAAAGCCATTGGCTGATGCAGTTTGGGTTCGGCGACAATCACGTCGACCGAAAAGCCCTCGGGAACAAACATCTTCGACACCGTCTCGTTGCCGGGCAGTTCCTTATCCTGTTCGACGACGTTGGGGACAAGATGCTGGAGCAGCGGGGTGAACGTCGATCGCCAGGCGAAGCTTTTTTCCAAGGTGACGGGAGGGACATCGTGAAATCGAAAATCATCAAAATTCAAATGCCCCCAGCCGCCGGAGTTTTCGTCAACCAGTCTGATCGCGATTGATTGACCCTGCACTTTTCGCAGGTCGACTGCGACCCGATGCATTTGTTCCCGGTTTTTACCGACTGCCGTCGCGATCACGGACTGGTCCTTGCCATCATCTGAGACCAGAATCACGTCAACGCGTGTCGCCGGGGTTTCGCCCCCTGAGATCAAGAAACTGCCGTAGGGATGAGTCACCTTAAAGGGTGAAGACGTGAGTATGCCGGTCCCGGTATCCCCGACGATTTCATAACCACCAATGAAGAAATCGCCATTCTTATTGCTGACTTGTCCCTGCCAGCGCTGGGCGATTCCATCCACTTTAACGGGTTGGGATTTGAAGGCATCACCCGTCGCCGTCCAGTCATTCAAATTGCCCGCTTCAAACCCCAGGTTCAGATCTTTTCCGTCGGCCCCCTTCGGAATGATTCCGACGTTTTTCGTGTCGAGAACCGGTTGCGGTTTGATTCGAAATAGAGGTAGTCGCTGGTCGTCCGACTGCAGATGTTCAAGCAAAATATTTCGAAACTCGATGCGCGTTTCCGGTCCGCTGTGGAGTTGAAATGCCAGCGCCCCCTTGAGATCCCGCTCATTCGTTTGTTGATCGCGGAGTTCACTGAAGAGTGTTCCATTGATGTAGACGGACGTGCGGTCACCAATGGACACGATTCGATAATCGTTCCAATCGTTCTCACGGAATAGAACGGCATACTGGTTAGCCGGTGCAAATGTTTCGACCTTGCGAGTTCCATCCGGTGCGATCTCGACACGGCTTCCCCGTTCGACGAGCAGGGCACGACCATGTTCGTCGTAAATTCGCCCCAGCCAGGTGGCTCCCATATCCAGGTCAGCCTGGTAGCCGGAAACGTGGTCGACGTTCTCGACCTGACAGCGAAACTGAATTCCTGAATTGGCAGCGGGAAGACCTGTCAGCTTGAATTGCAGTGACAAATCAAAATCGGCGATCTCGCCACCCCGCCAGACGAGCCAGGTGTTCTTGCCCAGCGTCTGACCTTTTGGAATGACTCCAACAATATTGCCGGCGTCGACTCGCCAGTGATTCGGATCTCCTTCCCAACCGTCGAGATTTGATCCGTTGAACAGCGGCAATTTGTTGTGGGGTTGTTGGGCACGAACCGTCGACGAAGGAATGGCCAACAGGCAGATCACAGTGACGACGGTTCGAATGGTGAAGTGGTGAAAAAACATTCCGTCCATCCAGGAAAAGGAGGATTTGTGTTGGGCGATTTCAATAGAAAAGTCGGGAGATTGCATCCGGGGAAGAATAACAAAAATTCGTCGATATCTCGTCCCGTTCACTCGTTTTCTCAGGTTGACAAGTTCCAGCTTGGCAACGCCTCTGTTCGAAGCGATGCCTCACGAATCGTAGACTACCTCACACTGGAATGAAGCCAGCGATCCGGTCGACGAGAGACACGGCGGACATTTCTCGCCTTTTCCAATTGTCACTGAGCTGCCGCCTTTTCTGTGGGATCCGCTTATGAACACGGCAGTTCACGTTTCGGGTCGACTTTGGCTTGGTTAAGTTGCTGTTCCAGCCGTCTGTATTGTCTCTGCTGACATGAAAACGACGTAACACTGATCTACTGCCAGCGTAAACCTCAGCACAACCAATTTGACAATATTCATTAATATTCGTTGGACTTCGGAAATACGAAGATTGAGCTCCGCACGTCTGATATCGAGCGATCTGGTTTTGAAAACCTATTAACAAGAGATCCTCAATCCTCGCAACAGACCGAGCCCTCCGTTACGCTATGCGTTATCACGCTATATCCTTTTATATAAATAGGTTAGAGGCGGGTTGATGTCTCGACAGGATGGTTGCTGTTTCCGAAAACTGTCAATACCAGCAACGTCCGATCATCCCTTCGCTCGTCGTCTGTATCGAAACACACGAAATAAGCGAACAGTCACGAATTCCCTATTTGTGAACAGCGACGATTGGAAACGATACGGTTGTCGTTTAGACTCCCGGCGGAGGTTTGAGAGAAAAAACGTCCTTTATAGGCAGGAGCTTTACAGATGGGTCATAAGCATAAGCCGTCCCCTTCCGTTGCTGGCATCAATAAAGCCGCTAGTACGATCAGTTTCATCACAGTGACCGCGCGCGGCGGAGACGTCTTCAAAGATCCGACGACGCTGGTGGTTAGTGGTAACAGTGTCCAGGATTCGGAAAACGACACTTTGACGTTTAAGGCGGCGATCGTACCGGGTACTGCTTCGGCTACTCAGGTCCTGCTGAAGCTGCAGGCGCCCGCTCGCACAGCACCCGCGGAGGTGGCCGCAATCCCTACGATTACGGATGGAACACTCACCATCACTCTGCAAGATTCGGCAAATTCGTACCTTGTTGCTGATTTCCCGGTCACATACATCGATAGCGACACTTCACCAATCCCGTAACGGAAAACGCTGGCCAACGTGTCGTTCGATGCGAGAGAAATCGATTATTTCTACCGAACAGTCGACTGTTGTCGTTTGCAACCTGAATCGTGCGGTAATATTTATTTCCTAAATTACAAGGCAAATCAGAGATGGCAATTACACGTAAACTTGTTGCTAGCGGTCCTGCGACGATCAACTCCACCCATGGAAAAACCTGTTTAGTTAAAGTGATCCCGCGAGGCGGTGATACATTCGTAAATCCTGATAAGCTTACGGTCAAAAGCATTGAAGATAAAGAAAATAAAGGTCTGAAATTTACGCCATCAGTTGTAGCGAGCAAGACTCATGCGACGCAGGCAGTGTTGAAGTTAGTCACAGTCAATCCCAAAGCATTAGGTTCAAGTAGTGATACTTCGGGCCCCCGGTTGGCTCTGATTCCTACGGATGGATTGCTCACGATCACTTTGACGGACACCGCAGCTGATTTCGAAGTCTGTGAATTGCCTGTAACATACGTTGACGATTCTGATAATAACTGAACACTGTGCGCTCAGTTGATCTGTACTATTGAAAAATGTTCGGTTGTCTTTGGTACCGTACGTCGTCGGGTGACTTTGCAAGAGCCGTCTTTCGTTCGGTTTCAGCTTGTTGAAACAACAATTGCGGGTCTTCGTCTTTTAGCTTCGCGGCGATTTGACTCAGACCCGCATAGGACCTGCCAAGTTCCCAATGCAAATCAGGGAGTTTTGGATATTTAGTAACCAGTTCAGTGTTTAAGACCTTCCCTTTCTCATAATCCTTCCGGGCTTTTCGCAATAATTCGTTGCTCGGATTGATTTCTAATTCAGTCGCACGTCCGAGTCGGATTTCTCCAAGGTTATTAAGAGCTTCAGCGACAGACTCTTGATAGAGGGGTACGAGAGGATACGTTTCTTGCAGGGTTTCCATTGTTTGTATTGCTTGAACGACAAGCGTTTCCGCATTTAACGCGTTATCTGGCTGGCCTGTCTTTGCCAAGGTCATGGCTTGTTGAATTCGAAAGGCGGCGTCCGCGTGTACGATATCGGCGTTATTAACGGTTCTTGATGTCGTTTTGAGAAGTTCGGTGAGTTTTCCGATGGCGGCGCTGTGATCCTGCAGGGCACCATCCAGATCGCCGCATTCACGTTTCATTATCGCCGAAAGATTGATTGCCGCAGCGAGGAGAAAAGGATCATACGGTATTCGTCCGTCGGGATTTCCCGACAGCAACCCGCTCAACAACTTTTCCGCTTCTGCAACGTTCAACGTCACCCCGGATTTCAGATGATTACCGAGTTGATGATCGATCAGACCGAGATTCAATCGTGCCAGCGCAATGGTTCGTTTCAACGAGGGATTGTTTTCGCCTTGAGTTGGCTCTCCGGCAAATTCCAGCGATCGATTTAGCTTCTGCTGAGCGTCGAGTAGTTGACCCTGCCTGATTCGGAGATGAGCGTAGTCTCGCAGTGAGGCCGCGAGTTGCAGTTTCTCGAATTTCTCACCGGGAAACTTCGACACCAGAGCTTCACGGAGGGCAATTGATTCCTCGTAAAAACCCTCTGCGCGATCGGTGTCGTATGTCAGTCGATGGAAATTCGCGGTGAATCGAAAGATTTGCGATGCACGTCTGGCCAATTGGACGTCGTCCGGCTCTTGTTTTAGAAATGCCCGGCAGGCATTGGAGGCAGTCGTCAGCAACTCGGCACGCCGATTGTGTAATGTCGGCTCCATGGCGAATTCTGGCTCGGAAGTTTCAATCAACTTAATGATCTGAAAACTTTGTGCTCGCGAGATATCGTAGTTCTTAACCGCAATACGCCGCTGGTATTCCGTTTTGCGCTGAGCAGCCAAAATCAACGCCGTGCTGATACCAAGACCAATCGCGGAGCACAACAGGAAGATTCCAGCGCTGACAACGGTTGATCGATGACGCCGCGACCAGCGTCCACACCGGGAGAGCCAGGTTTCCGGGTAGGCTGACACGGGCTCGTCCGCGAGCCAGTTCTCGATGTCTGATGCCAGTTCCAGCGCGGTGGTGTATCGATTCTTGGGTTCGAGTGCCATGGCCTTGAGGCAGATCGCGTTCAGAGGGGGAGGAATTTCCGGCTTCAATTCTTTCGGCGGCGGAAAATCACCTCGACGGACCTTAGCAAGAATCACGTCACGATCGAGATCTTGAAATGGCTTTTCACCAGTCAGCAGCGCGTATAATGTCGAACCCAGGCTATAGATGTCGCATGCGGGGCCGACATTTGTCAGACCCGCAGCCTGTTCGGGACTCATAAATGCCGGCGTTCCCACAATTGTTCCCTCAAGCGTCGGATCGCTACCGCTTCCCAGCGACGGGCGCAATGTCCGTTCATCTTGAAGACTCGCCAACTGACGCAGCTCGCCTCGATCTACGGAATCTGTCTTTGCAAGACCCCAGTCGACAACCAGTGTTTCCCCATATTTTCCGATCATAATGTTGCCGGGTTTGAGGTCTCGATGCAGGACCCCTCGACTGTGTGCGTATTCGATCGCGTTACAGACATCGATAAACCGTCCCAGCAATTGCCTGAACGCCAGTTCTTTTGAACCTGGATCGACTCGGTTGGTGTTGTCGGCCCGGTGAAACGCTTCAATTGCCTCCTTGAGGCTATCGCCCCTGATGAATCGCATGGCGTAATAGGGTCTGCCGTCGGGACCACTTCCCAGTGCGTACACCGGCACGATTCCAGGATGTTCCAGACCGCCGGTAATTTCGGCTTCCAGCAGAAAACGATCACGGCTGAAAGGGTCATCCGCGTGCCGGGCCTGGATCTCTTTAATGGCAACTTCCCGGTTCAGTTCCTGATCCAGGGCAACAGAGACCAGCCCCAATCCCCCTTTTGCATGGGGGCGTAGAACACGGAACCGTCCCAGAGGTGCGCGTCCTTTGAAGGGCATTGTTGTTTCTTGTGCGGCACCATGTGGTGTCGATTGTCCCACGTGCACCAAGCTGGCCTGCAGATCGGCATCGTTAAGTTTCTGAAGGTCAAATCTCACTGGCGAAACCGTGCTTAATGACGCCAGGCTTCTTTCAGCATTACCACCATGTTTTTTCAGGAACAGGCCGACGAGGGATTCAAGAACTTGACGCTGGTCGAGCGAGATGGCTCGCTGGTTTTCCAAGATTTCCGCCAATTTCCGCGACTTGTCATGCACCCACGAGTCGAAGGCGGCAATGAACTGTTCGCGCGTGACGAAATCGTTTTGGAGTGCAAGGATACCGAAAAGCAGTTGTTCGTTTGCCAGGAACTTGCCCGGCTCGCCCCCCGACCCCTGCGGTTGTGACATGATCGGTCCACTCCCTGTTATTAACGCAAATCTGAGCAAAAAAGTCAGAGCAATGAGTCAAGCATCAAAGGGGAGCACTCCGATCAGACTGAGCGTTATTTGAGCACGCCACGCGAATGAACGCAATCAAAATGGGAATCCACTGCAGACAGGCACACTGCACCGTTTCTGTCGCATGCATTTTTCTCGTCTACGCCTTGTCGAATGAAGAAGGATGAAACCCCGATGGGGTATGGCCCATCTCAAACTAAGGTAGGTCGCAATCGATCAACCTTGGGCTTTAATATGAAACGCGTTTTGGCGTGATGACCGGACACGAGTGTGGCAGCAGCGAGCCATCGGCGGAGCAGCGCCGGCCATCTTCAATCTCAGACGTGTCGTTCGTCCCGGTTCCAGACCCTCGATCGTTAGCAATTGCCGAATTTCATCCTGAAAGGGTTCCTGATTACGATCACATGATCGAATACCCGCCTCGGGTTTCTTTTACGATCAGTTGAATGAAATGCAGCTTCCGCAGGACCTGACGCGACATGACGAAGGGGTAGAAGTCCTGCTGGCCCATGCTGCGTGCCAGTTCATTGAGGACCATTGTTAACTGCACCCACGAATTCACCAGCAGGATGACATGATTTGCATCGGGGACTGTGGGATCGTAGAGATCGTCGACCGTGAACGGTTCCACGGCAGCTTCGACGTCCTCGCCGCGTAGACCAAAACCTAACGCCGTGTCGAGACTGTCGACGACGTGAAGGTAATGAGCCCAACATTCGGCCCAGTCTTCCCAGGGATGGACTGCGGCGTAAGAGGTGATGTGCCGATCCGCCCAGTCGGGTGGCGGCCCCTGTTCGTAGTTCCGCTTGAGTGCTGCAGCGTAGTCTTGTCGCTCGTCTCCAAACAGGTCGCGAAACTTCTCGTGCCAGGGCGTTCCCGCGACGAGTCGGTCCCAGTAATAGTGGCCGATTTCGTGGCGGAAATGGCCGAGAAGCGTCCGGTACGGTTCGTGAAGTTCGTGCCGCATTTTCTCGCGCTTCGAGTCGTCTGCTTCTTCCACATTGAGAGTGATCAGACCATTGGCATGGCCGGTGAGAACTCGCGGTCCCTTTTCCGGAGAACGCATAAAGTCAAACATGACTCCGTTTTCAGGGTCTTCGCTCACCTTGGACTTCAGTGGCAGGCCCAGGTTGAGCAGTTGGGCCACGAGCAGCCGCTTAGCGTTTTCGATCAATCGCCACCAGCGACAATTATCGGGATCATCCAGGTTGGGGATGGTCTGGTTTAAACGACAAGAAAGGCACAGGGTCTCTTCTTCGTCTGCCGAAACCAGCCAGTTACATCCTGCCGGGGAATCGAAATTCTCGCACCTGCGCCACAATGGTGCCTTTTTCTTATTCTGCCCGTGCATGATCCAAGTCCCCTTTTTGGGACCTGGTTGTATCGCACAGACCTGAGCCACTTCCGGATGATATCCCAACGGAGTTTTGCATCCGAGGCAAAGACTGTTTCGAAAGAACACCGGACGTCCGCACTGACACCGGTACTTATACCCACGACCCGACGGTTCCTCGGTCCGCCATGCATCGATCAGACGCTTCGTGATGGCTTCAAAGATGTTGATCATGGAATCTTCACTGAGTGTCTGTCAGTTTTTGTGATCGAAGCTTTCCGCCACCATGCATTATTGACTTCTGCGGCTGGAAGCCGCGGAGAAGGCTTGTGTTTCAACATTTTCAATTTACAAAACTGACAAACTCGGATTGGATAAATGACGCAGTAAGCGCTACCTGTTTTCCGAATGACGTCCGCAGAAGTTTGATAGTGATGGATTCTGATTGCCGGGCGAGAGCAACGTCAAGGCAATGAAC
Organism: uncultured Schlesneria sp.; assembly: GCA_903899985.1. Classification (GTDB taxonomy): domain Bacteria; phylum Planctomycetota; class Planctomycetia; order Planctomycetales; family Planctomycetaceae; genus Schlesneria. Next base: position 7,160 of record CAIULL010000117.1, on the reverse strand, counting down.
CTGATTATTAATCCGTTCTTCATCCTCACTTGCGACGCTGAATGATGGTCTTCGGTCACTGAGAGTTTTTGAATCTCGAGATCAAGCAGCGACGACGCGGAGTCGACGAAAATGCTGACGTCGTGGTACACCTCGTCAATTTCTTTTGGTGTTCTCGACCGGCATTGATCGAATCCATTCACGGATGACCTCGTTCGCCTGATGATGTGTCATGTTGCGTGCGAGGCTTGGCATGCGAGACCCTGCTTCTTCGGATTCGAGACGATACATCAAAATCGATTCGTCCGGCTTGCCGGGGATAATATCGTACCGTCGTCCGCCAGACCCTTTTCCTGCCGCCACCGGTGTTTTAAAAACGCCGAACTTTGCAGGATCGAGTTGGGTCGTGCGGAGATCGAGACCTGATGTCCGGGCCGAGCCGATCGGGTTGTGACAGTGTGCACAATTGACGTCCAGCCATGCTCGTGCTCGATCGTTCAAGGAACCAGACTCTGGGTTGTCGAATTCGGCCAATTTTGCGTGGTTTTCCGACGGCATACCAACCAATCGGCCATCCCTGGCCCAATCGGTCAGCTGGTCGAAGTGATCCGCGGGTTGATGCGGTCGATTTAAGTTTCTGGCAGTCGGCCCCAGTGGCACGAACTTGCCATCTTGACTGTGACACGTAATGCACTGATTCGCATTGGGAATCTGGTAGTGATTCGATTTCAATTCGCCTGTTGAGTCCTTCCACGAGACATCGACAGCGGCGCCGCCAAGACGAAGATCGGCATCGGTTTGTTCTTCATTCCAGACGTACGAGTAACCGTACCATCCCGAGGCTTGTCGCAGTTCGATTCGAGTTTCCAGCAGTCGTTCGCCGGGAGTCTTGTCCTGCTTGTCGTCGGGATAGCTGAAGGTTTTGGCGATCACGGTTCCGACAGGAAATTCCAAAGCGTTTTCTGCGGTCCACTTAATTTGACCTCCGTCTGGCAATCGGATCGTTCGATGCTTCGACGTATAGTCCGAAAACAGAGCTGTATTTAATTCGTAGGGAATCAACGAAGGTGCCGCGACGAGTGCTCCGTTAACTTCCTCGAACAGATTCCAGGTCGAAAGTTTCTTTGGAGCGGATCGATAAACGGCGACGGCGTCGTTGCTCCTCGCTGTCGCAAGAGCATGGGGCTTCAAATTGACTGGAGGGATTCTCGGCACATTAAAATCATACGCATCGGTATTGCGGTCGATCTGGTATTTGCCGGACACAACATTCGCAACCGAGAACTGATCGAAGTGGACGTTAGCAAACGTTGCGCTGCCGTTATCACGGATTTCTGACCGCTGGTGATCGGGCAATTTACCGTCGACAAGCTTTCGCGGATCAGTGATTCCATCATAAAAAATGTCGGGGAAGGGAAGACCTACGATGGGGGCCAGGGCCAGACCGAGTTGACCTGACGGTTTTGTCCCTCCGCCGGACATTCGATTACCATGAATCGAAAATGCTTCTGGAAATGGATCGTAATGAGCATCGCTGATCTTGCGGTCCATGATGATAAAGCTGACAACCATAATGTTGCTTGTTTGATTATCGGTAATGTCATTGTCAAAGATTTCCACTCGGTCCGTGGCCAATACCATGATCCCCGTTCCGGGAGGAACGTCTGCGACCATTGTTCCCTTTGGCGCGAAGTTTTCGTGATTGTTTGCGGTGACGATGTTTTGAAATACGCGAACGTCCCCGCCGTTGGTCTGATTTAAACCCGGCAGATCAAAAACCAGGATTCCACCGGTGTTTTCAGTCGCAAGGTTGTGATAAACGTCAGCGTTTTTTGTGTTTTCAATCTCGATTCCCGTCACATTTCCACGGGCTGTGCAATTCCTGACGACAACATCCTGGCATTGTCCGCAATAGATCCCTGAGTCCGAAGCACCGATCGAGATTGAATCCTCAAGCAAGACGTTTCGACATTCGACTGGGTAGATTCCATAGGCTCCATTTGAAGACTTTGCACCGCCGGTCCATTCGACCCGAACCCGTCGGATCGTCACGTCTTTGGCGCCCAGGACTTTGATTCCATTTCCCACGGTATCCTGAATGGCAAGGTCTTCGATGACAAATGCGTTGCCGGTTGCTGAGAGTCCTCCGCTGCCGGAATTCTGATTTTTGAACGAGAGGATTGTTTTTTGAGGTCCGGCACCACGGATTGTGAAGTTGTCACAGACGACATTCAATTCGGTATCGAATTCATAGAAACCGGCAGCCAGTTCGATCACATCGCCCGGAACAGAATCGATTAACGCCGACTGCAACTGATATTGAGCATCAGTACCGGCCGAAATACGGGTGACCGATTTCTTTTGTGGATGATCAGCAGCGCCCCGATTCAATACCAGTCCGAACATGGCAAGCATCAACAGACAGCAGGCAACGACAAGACCATCGTTACGTTTTTGACTTTGCATTTTCTTCATCAATCTTGAGAACGAAATCAGGGTGAGGGAAAGAATGGAAGTTGTGGTTCAACCTCTGAGCGCAGCGGTAAACAGCGCGGGGAGTCTGACAATTGACGTTTGATCGTAGAGAGCGAAAAGGCGTTTTGCGACTTCCAGCGCTGTTCGGTGGCCTGCGAACCAGACAGGTTTCGGAAAGTTGATCAGGGGTCCGTAAAGAACCGTCTTTTCGTATCTGTCTAACAGGTACGTGTTGTGAACATGACCGATTCCACTGTCCACACAATCAAGTGTCGCACCAGGGTAGGCTCCCCACGGAGGGCTGACCAAACCATAGGCGAGACCCGACCACTGGTTGACGCAGACGGTGCCATAACGCAATTTCTCAAGGCACCGATCCTCATCTGCCGAATGCTCGCGGCGAGAATGACTTGGGAAACTGACTGAGGCACACAGCGATCCGAACACACGGTCATTCAGGAAGTCTGTTGCCAGCCCGAGAAACTCACCAGGAGACCTACCACCCAGCGAGGTTTCTGCACAGACGCAGGCAAATGATTCTTCTTGAAATAACTCGGGACGCTCATCGATTGACTGGTTCTTCAGCAGTGTCCACGGCAATCGATTCGTGTCATCGGGTTCGATCCCATTGGCCGCAAACCTTCGGTAGCGATCGGCTGCACCGGGATACCACGCAGGGCGACGAGGGGTCGCTGCAAGGTATTTGTCGATCAACTCCAGAAACGACGACCGTTGATCCCAACGGTCCCAGGTAATGAGCAGGCGTGTCGTCAGGCAGTTGAATGAGGCGTTGTTTGTGATGGATGCCACGAGATGCCGGGCTTGTGAGTCCAGTTCGCGTGGCGAGTACCGACCGGGAAAAATGATCCAGGGAGTGACGTTCCCCAGTTCACTTGTCACGGGCTTTTTGAGAAATGGATCATGCGATTGTTTTCGCTGGCGTCGTTCTTCGGGGTTCGTCCCCCAGACGAGAGAATCGTGCGTGGCTACCGAACCGGTGACGTGAATATCTTCGATTCCAGAATGATGGATGAGTTCGTGCCCGACATCCGCGCCCCCCTGGATAATCCGCAGCAGGCCCCCTTGCAGAATCGGAGCGAACGCCGTAGCGATCAAATCACCCAGATGCTGGTTGACGGGACTCACTTTTAAGACGACTTGACGCCCCTCAAACATGATCTTGTTCAGGCAGTCGGTAACAGGAATGGACGAGACATTTCCCGCACCCAGAACCGCCGTGATTCCCGACAAGTTACCGTCTCGAGCAATGTCGACTTTTCGACCGTGAATTTCGTTTTCTGAAATTCCCATCTGCATTCGAACGATTCCATGCAGTCCGGAAAACGTCAGGCTGTCGAAGAAACCCGATGTGGGAAAAACGGGGACGGCGAGTTGCCCGTGCTTTAATCGGCGAACCGTGCCGGGCAAACGAGGGTTCGCTCCGGCTTCGATCGCACGAAGAGTCTGCATCGTCAATCGCAGTTGGCGAGCAATGACGGCCGGTCCACTCAATAGCTCTTCCGCCAGTACCGAGACATCATTGGGACATTGTTTGACGTGTGCACCGGCTTGGATCCATTCGTCGATGACAGCGGCAAGTCCGTCCAGGCATTGTCGACAGAGTCGAACACGTTCATCGATGGAAATTCGTTGCGTCGATTTCCATCGTAATTTCAGATCGTTGATGGCTGACGAGACGGAATCTGAGACTGGCACCGAATTCCCGTTATCAAAAAGAGGAGGTGAGATTTTTGAAATACGCGTGACGCAGCGATTCGAAAGATGCGTGTATTTTGCGGAACTGACCTTTCATACCCCACTTATTCTCTCCCGGCAACCATGCTTGATTCCCAAAAAATGCAGGACATGACTGTTTTGAGCAAGGATGCGAACGGATTGAGGGTATGGTGTTCGGCGACCGGGATGCGTTGACCCCTTTGGTGCCAGTCATTGGAAACAACCAGTTCGATTCGACCTTCGTGGACGAATGCTTAAGCTCTTGACATGAGAATCCTCGCCGACTGGTTTTTTGGAAACAAAACCACTCCTGTGCCGTTCGAAACACCAGTGCGATCCACGTCATCGGATTTCGGATTGAATTACCAGAAATGAATCTGCATCGCATCGGTCAACGTGATTCGCACTGGTGCAAAGGCCCGTTGACCACCGGTAAGGGAGGCGAAGGGGTTCGGATGGAAGACCTTTGGCATTTTCCAATTCATACTGGCCAATGAAAATACCCCGGCCTGAAGAGGACCGGGGTACGAAGTTCAATCAGGTCTATCGGATTCAAATTATTCGACACCGGCCGGGCTGGCGTAGGTGACGGGTGATTTGACGAAGACGTTGTAATTGTCTTGCGTGCTGAACAGGTAAAGTCGGCCTTTGTACCAGGCGGCGAAGTCGAGGGTTCCTTCGACCACGTCTTTATCCCGGCCTAACGATACCACGTCAGCTCCGTACGCCGCTGGAGCGTACACTGATGGATCGGCCTCGAACCGGTCACGGGCTTCTTGCGATGCGAAGTGAAACTTCTGACTGCGGTGCGTAAAGTGGAATTCGGGTTTGGCGTCCAACAGTTCTCGTTCGTCCCGCAGTGTGACCGGACAGAAGCCTTTCAAGCCTTTCATTCCGAACCGGTCACGGATCCGTTGCATCTTTTCCAGATACGAATCGGAAGGGTCGGCAGGTGTCAGAGCGTCGGCTGGCTGTTGGGATAAGGCACCCACATCAAGTTCTGGTCCGACGTCTGCTTTTGTATCGGCCACTGACGGACTGGTCAGTGGTCCTGGAGGTGCGATGACATCCGGACTGTTTGGAGTTAACGCGAGCGAAGGGGCGTTTGCTTCGACCTTCTCATCGATTCTTGGTTCTGCAAAATCCTTGACTCGGACTGCATACGGATCTTCTTCCGTTTTTGGCGGGTCAAGCGTCGCGACGCTGGTCTCTGGCTCTTTCGTCGACGCGACGTCTGCGGAGGGAACTGGCAGGGCAGGAACCTGCTCGGTGGGGATTTGCGCGTTCAGCACTGGCAGAGCAGGAGTCTGCACGGCAGGGGTCTGTGCTTTTGGAGCCTGTGCTGCGGGGACTTGTGCGACATTAGGAAGTGCTTTCCCCTTCAGGTCGGCCTGGTTCTCGGGAAGTTCCGGGAACGGGTTGGGAAAATCGTTCTGGACTTGAGGTTTTGGAAGTTCGTAGACCAATTCCTCGGGTTTGGTATTCAGCGCCACTGCAGGAAGCGGCAGTGTTTCGTTCATCAGTGGAGGCATGAATGCGTCGCCAGGATGGTCTGGAAGTGACATCGGCTGTTGTGCGAGCGCCGGTAAGCCACCCTCTGGTTGTGGAAGATCAACGGAATTGGAACTGTACCCGACAGCGATCGGGGCTTTGGGAGCAATTGGCGACAGTGGGATTGGTTCGGCATTCAGCGGGGCTGGCAGCAACACGGGCTTCGCGGCCAACGGCAGATTGTTTGCCGCTGGTGGCAAAGACCCTCTTGGCTGCGAGGCCAGATATTGATTGGATTGCGTCGCCTGGGACGCCGGAGGAATATCAGGTACAGGATTATTGGCGTAATCAGGCGGAATCGGCGGCTGAGACGTATTTGTTTTACGAGCCCCCGGGATCAGTTTCTTAAAGAATCCCGAAACTGGGTTTTGGCGTGGTTGTGCCTGAGCCTGAGCCTGCTGTTGCGGTTGGACCGGCTGCGGACCTTGAGCATCGAACGCCGCAGCGTAATTTTTCGTCGTCTGCGACGTCACAGGGGTCACGGGAGTCGGATAGTTTGTTGTCTGAGGTCGTGCCGGAGCGACTGGCTGATATTTCGTATAACCGGTTGCTGGTTTTGCCGGCTTTTGTGTCACGGGAGGTTGCGTCGGACGCGGTGCCGTTGCAGGTGCTGGTTGAGGTGCCGCTGCAGGCGTTTTTCCCGGTGGGTTCAGTGGGGTCAGTTTCAGTTGCATATCGGGCATTTCTTTCCCGTCTTTCTCGTACAACAATTCGAGCTGGCGCTGGACTTCGGTCTTGTCAGTGCCGGCAATTTCGATTTGTGACGCGGGAATAATGGTTTTGGCCGTCGAGGCGGGCTCGTCCGGTACTGCGAGCAGTTTTGGCGGCTGGGTGCTTTTGGAGGGAGTTGGTTTTGCGGCTGTGTTTTTGGCGGATGACGACACAACAGGTTTCAGTTCTCCTGCCGTGATTGACTGGGAAAACAGTCCCGCCGAAGCTGCGCACAGCACCCACGTTCGCAGCCCGACACCCATATCTTTGCGCATTACCATCTCCTCACAGCAATCCGGCTATTGATCCGCAGATTCTGCCGGTCGACTCCGGCGGTGGACAATTCACGGACTCAATAGTGATCGTCGTAACGGATGGTCCGAGTGTGACGGTTCTAATGATTGCGAGCGAGATTCGAGTTGTAACGAGGAATTGAGTGATACGATCCGAACAAAAAACAAACTCGACGCAGCTTTCCTGAATTGACATGAGGACTGATATCAGGTTTGTCTTGAAGTCCCTCTTCAGCGCTGTGATGCCGCCTGACTCGCTTCTCTTCGAGGCGCGGTTAAACGCAATACCGTTCAAAGAATCATAACAATCGACTGCTTAAAACTTTTGGAGAGCGTTGGTTTCTTTCTGTGATGAGGGCGGCACTTTTGCCAGTGCGACATCTTGCGTTTGATCACTCGCGGATTGATTCGGTT
>CAIULL010000116.1 GCA_903899985.1 uncultured Schlesneria sp. | reverse complement strand
TGCGCTCAACCTGCTCCTCAAACAATTCGTGCACACACTTGTCTTCAGGATAGTCGAGCTGAGTCTTATTCCACTCCACCAGCAATTGATGCCGTTCTGGGGCGGTCAGTAAAGACAACTCACTGATGTGCTGCATGGGATCCGACACAATCGACACCAACAGAACTTCAAAATGCCCGAGCAGCCGTTGGATCGTTGCCGGTTCGAAGAGGTCGGTGTCGTATTCCAGTGTTCCCAGCAAGCTGCCATTCTTTTCTGACAGTGAGAGCGTCAAATCAAACTTTGACGTCGAGTTGTCCAGGAGCAGCGGGTCGATCGTCAGCCCCTCCAGTTCCAACTCGGACGAAGCGGCGCTCTGCAGGGCGAACATCACCTGGAACAGCGGACTATGGCTTAAGCTCCGTTCGGGCTTCAGTTCCTTCACCAGTTTTTCAAGTGGGAAATCCTGATGCACATAGGCTGCCACGGCGACTTTGCGCACCCGCACCAGCAGTTCTCGGAATGTCGGATTCCCCGACAGGTCCGTCCGCAGAACGAGGGTGTTCACGAAAAAACCGATCAGCCCTTCCAACTCCGTCAGGCTCCTCCCCGCGATCGGCGAGCCGATCGAGACATCGTCTTGTCGGCTATAACGCGAGAGCAAAACTTGCCAGGCCGCCAGCAGCGTCATGAACAGCGTCACTCCCTCGCGGCGGCTCAGGCTATTCAGCGCCTGTGTCAAAGCCGTGTCGATCACGACTTGTTGCCGCGCCCCTGAAAAACGGGCCACCGCCGGCCGCGGAAAGTCGGTCGGCAGTTCCAGGACTGCAGGTGCTCCCTCTAACTGCCGCCTCCAATAAGCCATTTGGCCTTCCAGGGCCGCACCCTGGAGCCAGGTCCGTTGCCAGAAGGTGTAATCGAGATACTGAACGGGCAACTCGGGCAGTGGCGAGGGGACCTTTCTCGAGTAGGCTTGGTAATGCGTCTTCAACTCCCGCTCGAAAACAGCAACCGACCAGCCATCCGAGGCGATGTGGTGCATCGTTATGACCAGAACGTGATCGTGTGATGCCAACTGCAGCAGGCAGGCCCGAAGCATGAGATCACGTGCCAGATCGAAAGGCCCGCTGGCCTCATTAGCGGCCAGGCGTACGGCTTCAGTCTCGCGACCGTTTTCGGGAATCTCTTGCAAGTCGGTGACCTGTAACCGAAAGGCCTTGGAGTCGAGCACGACTGGTTGAGGCTGCCCATCGACAACCACAATCGTCGTTCGCAAGGCTTCATGACGTCGCACGATCTCCAAAAAACTCTGCTCAAGCGCCGTGTGATTCAATTCGCCCCTCAGTCGGACGCACCATGAAATGTTATAGGTGGCACTGCCGCGCTCCAACTGGTCGAGGAACCACAGTCGTTCCTGTCCGAACGACAGCCCACGGCGCTCTTCGTCTGGGGCACGACATAGAGGTGGCTTCAGGCTCTCGTTTGTATCATGCTGCAGGTGTTCAATGCGCGCTGCCAGTTCAGCGACGGTCGGCGCTTCGAATAGAGCGCGCAAGGGCAGGTCGAGCGACAGGGCGTCCCGTACTCGGGCAACCACTTGCGTCGCCAGCAAGGAGTGACCACCGAGCTCGAAGAAATTGGAATGGATTCCGATTCGCTCAACCTTCAGCAGGTTGCCCCAGATCCCCGCCAGAAGCTCTTCGAAGGGCGTGCGAGGAAGCATTTCGCTTTGCAGCGGGCTGTCGTTTTCTGGTTCCGGCGCCGGCAACGCTTTTCGATCCACTTTGCCATTGGTGGTCAACGGCAACTGGTCGAGCACGATCCATGCGGACGGGATCATGTACTCCGGCAATTTGTCG
>CAIULL010000115.1 GCA_903899985.1 uncultured Schlesneria sp. | reverse complement strand
TGCGCTCAACCTGCTCCTCAAACAATTCGTGCACACACTTGTCTTCAGGATAGTCGAGCTGAGTCTTATTCCACTCCACCAGCAATTGATGCCGTTCTGGGGCGGTCAGTAAAGACAACTCACTGATGTGCTGCATGGGATTGGCGATCATACCGGCGAGAAGTACTCGAAAATGGTCGATCATCCGAACAATCGTCTCTTCCCGAAAGAGCTCCGTGCTATATTCAAGGATTCCAAACAGTCCCCCTGACAGTTCGCGAAACATCAGCGTCAATTCGAATCGCGCGGTTAAATTTTCGAGCGGGATTGGTTGCACGTTGGCGGCGGCTAGCCGTAATCCGGAGGTCGGGACATTCTGCAGAGCAAACATCACATCGAAGAACGGGGTCCGTTCCCGATTACGCTCCGCTTTCAGTTCCTCAACCAGTTTGTCAAACGGCAGGTCCTCGTGCGTGAGAGCGCCCAGGGTGACGTTTCGTACCCGTTGCAGTAATTCACGTACTGTCGGATTCCCTGACAAGTCAGTTCGCAGCACCAGGGTATTCGCAAAAAAGCCAATCAAACCTTCAAATTCAACCCGGTTTCGTCCAGCGATCGGAACCCCAACCGACACGTCGGTCTGGCCGCTGTAACGTGACAAAAGAACCTGCCACGTGGCTAACAGCACCATAAACAATGTGACGTCTTCACGTCGGATCATCTCGTCGAGTGCTGCCGTGAGATGGCTGTCAAGCGTCAGGGTTTTGCTGGCGCCGCCAAACGACTGAACTTTGGGCCGTGGAAAATCCGAGGGAAGTTCGAGGACGGCCGGGGTGCCATCCAACTGCTTCCTCCAGTAGGCCAGTTGCCTTTCGAGAACCTCGCCACGCAGCAATCCACGCTGCCAGAAAGCATAGTCCGCATACTGGAACGGAAGTTCCGACAGCGGAGAGGGCTGTTCGGAAGAATAGGCTTCATAGAGCGCCGTCAACTCCCGTTCGAAAATTCCGACAGACCAGCCATCAGAAGCGATGTGATGCATGGTCACCACCAGCCACCGCTGCTGCCGCTGATCGTGATCATCAAGCCGAATCACAGTCGCACGCAACATCAGGTCTGCAGACAAGTCGAACCGCCGTTCGTACTCCGCTGTTGCCAGTCTGCGGGCTTCCAATTGTTGTTTGGGTTCGGGCTGGCCACGCAAGTCGACCAGAGACAATTGAAAAACCGGTGCATCGAGTATGACCGCCTGCAGTTGCCCCGCGATCAGCACCTGCGTCGTTCGCAAAGCTTCGTGCCTGCGCACGATTTCCTGCAGACTTCGTTCCAGGGCAACCTCGTCTAGCAGTCCCAGTACGCAGTAGATCCTTTGTACATTGTAGCCGACGCTGTCGCCGACCAGTTGATCGATAAAATGTGCCCGTTGCTGTGCGAACGACGGAAACAGAGGCCCGTTTCGAGGCGCGCGGTTGACGGGAACTCGATGCGAAGCCTTGAACGCACCCGTATTTTCTTCAATTTGGTTGGCCAGGCCGACGATCGTCGGAAACTCGAAAAGGACTCGAATCGGAAGTTCGAATCGCATTTCCGAATGGATCCGGCTCATCAATTGGATTGCCAGCAACGACTGGCCCCCCAATTCGAAAAAGTTGTCGTGAATCCCGATCTCTTTCATCCCTAAGACGCGCCCCCAGATTTCAGCGAGCTGCTTCTGAAGCGGTGTTTCAGGGAGGGCATCGCCCGCTCGCACGTTTCCCCCGTCAAGTTCGGGGACCGGCAAAGCAGCGCGGTCGACTTTGCCGTTCGGGTTCATCGGCAGAGCGGGTAGAAACGTGTAGGCTGCCGGGCGCATCGCGTCAGGCAGGCGTGCCGAAAGCCATTCACTGAGACTTTTAACCGACGGCGAGCCCCCTGGCTTGGGAACCAGATATGCAGCCAGGTATGGATCCCCGCCGGTCCGAGTCTGCAGAAGCACGCAGCAAGTGAGCACCTGGGGATGCTCGTTCACGACCGCTTCGATCTCACCGGTCTCAATACGGACGCCACGCACCTTCACCTGCCCGTCGTGTCGCCCCAGGAATTCGATGTCACCTCCGGGCAGGCGGCGGACAAAGTCGCCGGTACGATACAACCGCAGCTGGTCCCCGCCTGTGAACCGGTCGGGAACAAATCGTTGTCTGGTCGTTTCCGGAAGATTAAGGTATCCGCGAGAGACTGCTCGTCCACCGATGTAGAGTTCTCCGGCAACTCCAACAGGAACGGGCTGGCCATGGTTATCAAGTACATAACCTCTGATGTTGGCCAGAGGCCGTCCGATCGGAACGGTTGCGCTGTGTCGGCGTTGCGGGTCGTTGACGAGATCCACGGGATAGGTGCAGACTCCCACGGTGGTCTCGGTCGGGCCATAGTGGTTCCAGAGGCGGCATCGCGGTTGCATGTCCGCAATTCGCGACACCAGGTTCCAGTGCAAAGGCTCACCGCCGCAGATCAGAGCCCGAGACGGCAGCAGCCGCTGTGGCTGATCCACGTCCAGCAGTGCCGTCAAATGCGATGGAGTAATTTTCAGATAATCGATCGCGTGGCGGACAAAATAGTCGGCGAGGCCTGAGGCATCGAGCGCAAGTTCGGAACCGATCAGATGAACCGTTCCCCCTGATGTCAACGCCGGGAAGATCATCGTCTGGGACGAATCGAACGCCAGCGGTTGCAGCATGGCGAACGCCCCACCACCGCTCATCCCGATTCTGGCAATGATCGCATGTACGTAGTTAACCAGCTGACGGTGCTCGACGACCACCCCTTTAGGGCGACCTGTCGATCCCGAGGTATACAGGGCGTAGACGGGATCGCCAGCCGTCACTCGAGAGGCCGGATTGGTCAGCTCTGCGGCAGAGCCGTCTGGCGAATCGTCAATCACAATCAGGTCACAGTCCACTGGCGTGAAAAGCGGAGCGTGCTTTGAAGTCGTCACAATCTGCCTGAGTTTGGCATCTTCCACAAGGAACTGGAGTCTCGAAAGCGGGATTGATGGATCGAGCGGCACGTAGGCCCCACCCGCCTTGAGGATGCCGAGCAACCCGATAAGCATCTCCAATGAGCGATCCAGGTAAAGGCCCACCAGGATGTCCGGACCGACCCCCCTCTCAATCAGTCGCTGCGCCAGTTGGTTGGCTTGACCGTTCAATTCCCGATAAGTCAGCTGCTCACCCTCAAAGACCGCAGCTACGACCTCGGGCGTTCTTTCAGCCTGTGCCTCAAACAGTTCGTGAACACACTCCCTCCGCAGCTCGTCCATCGAAGAATCGTTTCCCAAATCGAGCAACTCGCGACGTTCGCTCGCGGACAGCAGCGTCAGCTCATTGATTGGGCGATCGGGAACTTCAATGATTCCGCCATCGAGAACCAGACGATGTTCCGCCATCGGCGATTCAGCCGACCCGCAGGGAGTTTCCGGCGCGATCAGAGAGAAGTCTTTTAATGCACGCGACGGGTCGGTCACCGCCTGTTTCAGTAGCAACCGGAACTGTTCCAGAAACAATTGCATCCGCTCGGGGACAAATCGGTCCTGCTGATAGACGAGTCGCAATCGAAGCACCCGCTCCTGCAAAACATACAAGGTCAACAGGAAGTTCGCGTGGGACTGTTCTGGCCAAAGCGATTCACATTTAAGCCCGGAAAATTGCGATACCTGTCGCGGGATATTGATGCAGTTAAGCATCGTGTCAAAGTACGGATGGTGATCGATCAGACGGGGTGGATTGAGTTCCTCGACAAGCTTCTCGAATGGGAGATCCTGGTGAGCAAAAGCGCCCAGAGTCACCTCCCGTACCCGCTTCAGCAAGTCGATAAACGTCGGATTTCCTGAAAGATCAGTCCTCAACACCAAGGTGTTCACGAACAGCCCGATCACTCCCTCCAGTTCCGTCCGGTTTCGCCCTGAGATCGGCACCCCAACAGCCACATCATCCTGGCCGCAGTACCGTGACAACAACAACTGCCAGGTCGCCAGCAGCGTCATGAACATCGTGACATTTTCGCTGTCGCTCAGCTTCTTTAACGAGGCGGTCAGGTCGGCATCGAGTTCCGTCTCCAGGGTCACCCCTCGGGACGACAGGTCTTTCGGTGCAGGGTAATCCGTGGGAAACTGCAGCATCGGCGGTGCGCCCGCCAACTGCTGTTTCCAATAAGCCAATTGATCCTGAAGGACATTGTTCCGCAACCATTCACGCTGCCAGACGACATAGTCGACATATTGCACCGGCAACTCCGGCAAGTTGGAAGAACGGCCGCTACAATTCGCGTTGTAGAGTGCGGCCAGTTCCCGGTCAAAGATTGCCAGCGACCATCCATCAGACGCGATATGATTGTGAACAAGAACCAACACGTGTTCTTGCTCGGCAAATCGGATCAGCAAAGCTCGCAGCATCAGGTCTCGCGACAGGTCGAACGGTTGCTCCGCGGTTTCGTCTGCCAGACGACGAGCTTTTGAGTCGCGTTCCCGTTCTGGAAAACTCTGTATATCGATCGTCGGCAAACTCAATGAGTGTTCAGCGTCAATGACCAGATGGAGGCCGCCCCCGGTGGAGTGAATCGTCGTGCGCAGAGCCTCGTGTCGCCCGACCAGCTCATTCAAGCTTCGTTCCAGCGCGGCGACATTCAGCGGACCAGACAACCGCAGCCCCCACGAAATGTTGTAAACCATGCTGTCCGGTTCAAGCTGGTGAAAAAACCACATGCGTTCCTGGGCGAACGATGCCGGCATCAACCTGTCACGGGAAACGCGACGCAGCGGCCGCAGGTGGCCTGTTTTATTGTCGCCGACTTCCTTCACGGGTCCGAGGCCTTTTTCGGTCCTTCGGCGTTCGAAGATCGCGGCCATTTGCGCGATCGTCGGGTTCTCGAAGATATCCGACAGCGTCACTGCAGTTCCCAGGCGATCCCACATCCGCGCGATCGCTACGGTTGCCCGCAGGCTGTGTCCCCCCAGAGCAAAGAAATTCTCGTCGATGCCCATTCGCGGGACGCCCAAGACCTCCTGCAGGATTTCTGCCAGTTGGCGTTCGATGTCATTGCGGGGCTCGAGCAGCGGCTTCTCTTCCGTATTTCTACGCGGAGACGCCAATCGCAAGGCCGCTCGATCGATCTTGCCATTGAGAGAGAATGGCATTTTCTCCAATGTGACAAACCGACTCGGAATCATCGACTCAGGCAGCCGCTCCGACAGATAAGAATGCAAGGAACTCTCGTCAACACCTGGGGAGTCGGTGCAGAAATACGCGACGAGCGACCTGTCAGGACCATCTCCTTCCGCCACCACGGCACAGAGCCGTACTGACGGATGCTGGTTCAAGATGGCCTCAATTTCTTCAAGCTCAATTCGGACTCCACGGATTTTCACCTGCTGATCAATGCGTCCCAGGAAGTCCACATTACCATCCTCGCGCCAGCGCCCCAGGTCGCCCGTTCGATACAGCCGCGATTCGGGGTCGCCGCAGAATGGGTCAGGCAGAAACCGTTCGGCGGTCAGATCCGGCCGATTCAGGTACCCGATGGCCACTTGCGCTCCCCCAACGAATAACTCACCTGCGGTTCCGGGAGGGACTGGCTGTCCCTGTGGATCGAGAATATGAATCTGAACATTGGCGACAGGTCGCCCGATGGGGACGGTATCAAGATGGCTGCTGCGCAGGCAGACCCACGAGGTCACATCGATGGCGGCCTCGGTGGGCCCGTAAAGGTGATACAGTTCTGCATCGAACATTTCGAAGAATCGCTGCTGTGTCTTGACCGGCAACGATTCGCCACCACAGAAGACTCGTTTAAGACTCGTACAGTTTGTCGACTGCGGGTGCTGCAGGAAGACATCAAGAACCGGGGGAACAAAATGCAGCGTTGTCACGTGCTGGCGGCGAATCAGATCGATGAGATAGTCGTGATCGAGGTGGCCCTGGGGCCTGGCGATCACCATCCGGGCTCCCGTCATCAATGTCCAGAAAATCTCCCACACCGAGACGTCGAAACTGTATGGCGTCTTGTGCAGCACCGAGTCGCGCGGACTCAGCCGATACTCTTCCTGCATGCCGAACAGGCGATTTGTCACTGCCCGGTGGCTGACCATTACCCCTTTAGGCCGTCCTGTGGATCCAGATGTGTAGATCACGTAGGCCAGGTTCTTCGAATCGACTGGTGGGAACGGGGCCTCCCCAGTGAAAGCTGGCTGGGAATCTGCGTCGACATACACCGTCTGTGCCGAGTGGTTCGGAAGTGAGCCCATGAGCGTACGGCTCGTTATGAGAATCGAGATCCCGCTCTCTTCAATCATGCCGCGCAGCCGTTCTGTGGGATAATTCGGGTCAAGCGCAACGTACCCGCCTCCCGCTTTGAGCACCCCCAGAAGACTCACCGGCAGTTCGAGGCCGCGCTCGAGACAAACCCCCACCGGAGTATTGGCAGTGAGTCCCAGCATTCTCAAGTGATTTGCCAGCGCAGTGGCTCGGTCGTCGAGCTGCCGGTACGTAAGCTGCCGATCTTCGAATAAGGCTGCAACAGCGTTCGGTGTCCGCTGTACCTGAGACTCGAACAATCCGTGCAATGTGGCATCAACAGGATAGTCACGATTCGTGCTGTTGAATTTCGCAAGTTTCGCTCGCCACGACTCGATGCTCACATGAGGCTCCGTTGTTTGATCCGATGTTCCGTCTCTTCCGAGAGCTCAGGCCAGACCATCCCTCGCAGGCGCAACACTCGTTGCGACGGATCGCGATCCCAATGTTGATAGAGGTTCTGCCAGTCTAATCCGAATTCCGGCTGCAATTGACCGAGAGTCCGGATCAGTACATTGTAGGCCCGGTTCAGGGCGTCGGAATCGGGAACGGTGCCTTGGCGAAATTGAAGGTCGATCGCCAGTATCGGCCGTTCACGCTCGATGATCAGCGAGGCTCGATAGACTCCCGTCAGCAGGTCGCTGATCTCGGGACAACGCACCGCTTCGTCGAGCATCGCTTCGGTCAGCTTCGTCCCTCCGAGTACGACGCTTGAATCCGACCGGCCCCAGACAGCAATCAGATCAGGCATGGCCTCCGCATTGATGAGCTGCTGCATTCGTTTTGCGTTACCTGCCGTGCGCGAAACGTGAGTCATCGCTGCCTGGCGCAAGGGCTCCCACGACAGCAGCGTCGCACTGTCGTGAAGGTTGTACCGCACAAGCGGAATTCCCTGCCATCGCGTAACACACAATTCCCCCTGTACGGTTTCCAGGTAGGTTTCGGTCGCCGTGTTATGAAACAAGTGCGGCGCGGGAGAACCAAGCCCTAACTCAGCTCCCCATTCTGGATCTTCAACCAGCATCTGTCGGACCGCGATGGATGCCGATGATTCCACTCCCAATCCACCGGTGTCGGCGCTTCCGTATACGCTGAACAGACATGGGACATCAGCATCAAGTCCTGCACGTTGACTCAGTGACTGCCGCAGCACTTCGGGAAATGCCTCGCCCGTCACAAGGAACCTGATCTTTTCCAGCGGCAGCGAGCGACCTGACGACTCGGCCAGCAAGAGTAGGTAACCGAGAATCGAGGGACAGATCACGACCAGAAGCTGCTCCCCCGCAGGGCGAGGCTGTCGAAGAAATTCGATGACCTCATCATGACGGTTTCCAGGAGAAAAGACCGCGAAGGGATAGGGCGCTTCAATCGCGACGTTTTTGAGACACCAGGAATAGTGATCGCCGCCGACCCAACTTCCCAGAGACAGCGCGACGACCGCTGTCGTTCGACGCTCGTGAATCTGATAGGTCAATTCGAGAAAGGTGCGCAGCCGACGGGCGCTCCAGCGGGCGTCGGTCTTCAACTGTGGCCAGTAAAACGAGCGACCCGAAGTTCCTGATGATCTTAGAATCGAGACGGTTTCGTGATGGTCATCGGCAAGCAGGTCCTCATATGGTGCCGAAAGGAGATAACTTTCTTTGTCTGTAAGCGGAAGATCGGTAAACGCGGTGTGATCAGCAACACCTTGCGCATTCAGGAAGCGTCCGTATGCCGTGACACGCTCGCGCACGCGGGCTGCGACGGATTCAGCGGTTTGAATCCGACCCATGTTTGCTTGAACAATTTCGGGGGGTATTCTTCTTAATGGTCTGTCAATTGGCTTCTGCTGTGCTGCCGAATGGTCCACATTCAGGTTCCTTTACGTTCGCAATCTGCTGGTTCGACGGGAAATGCCGGCAAATGCGTACCAGCGATCAAACTCGTGATCGTGAATTCGCTGGCATGATGACTCAAACGAGCGGCACCTCACTCGACCATCAGGATCGGCTCAACGTCACCGTTGGCGTCAAACTTGGCAATCACCGTTTCGTTGAACGTATGGTGTCCGAGGCAGGCTCGGGAAAAGCCGGTTTTCTTCAGGCTGCGTGAGATCATTAATTGAAAATCACCCAGCTTCAGGCGATAGCCGACACCCACATCCGGACCGACGACCTTGCCGTCTTCCGTGACAGTCAATGTCCGCCAGGTGGCATCAACGCGGGTCCGTTCTGGATGCCAGACGAATAACAAGGGGGCAAATAATCCTTCCCCTTCAGCCACCTGCTTCAAGACGATCTCGTTCCCTTCGACTGATAACTGATGGGGCGTACTGAGAACCCGGTCCTGTGGAATGCCAAGCGGGAAGATTCGGGCCTTCATCCGGTGGCCGGTGATCTTACCTTCGCGAGTGATCCCTTCGCACGAACCAACCATCCCTTCACAAAGCGACAATCGCGACTCGTATTCAATCCGTTGACGGTTTGACTCGGCGGATTTCTTGGTGCCGGGTGCAGGGTCGGTTCCTGTCGAACGGGACTTCGGCGAGTTGGGAAGAAGTGGTACCCCGCTGATCGAGTCGGCAACAAACAGGAATCGTTCTTTTCGAGACAACATCACCAGGCGTTCGACACTCAATTTTCCCGGTCCCGCCATTTGCAGTTCGATGTAATCGGCATCGGGATCGGATTGCCAGCAGACACACGACCATTCTTCGGCCAGTTCGACGGCAGCGTCGCCGATTTTCAGTTTCAGGTTCCAGTCGCCATGAATGAGTGCCCGTCCCAGTGCAGTGACATCAAGCTGGGGAAGCGGCTGATGATGAGTAATCGCCACGCTGTCGGCATCGACACTCCAATCGCTTCGCAACAGTGCAAACCTGGCCCAGTCGGACTGGTTCGACGGCATCGTCGCGATTTCGCTTCGATTGCGTTTTTGTGGTTTCCCTTCGACGGCTCGCTGAATCGCCTCCAAGTAGGCTCCCGTCGATCCGACGAGTCCCAAGCCGAATAATTCCGCAGCAGCCGTCAGGATCGGGAGGGGATTGATTTGCCCTTCATTGGCTAATGCGGCACGTCCGTCAGGCCGGCACAAGAGAATGGCTCGATCGACAACGTTTGTCAGCAACTGACGCTGCTCGTCCGTCCAAAGATTCCCTTCGTACCGATCGCTGACGATGGTCGCTCGAATAAAGGGGGCCAGCCATAGTGACAGCCTGGCCACGATATCGGCATGTGGCGTTCCGTCCGTATCCGTTTTGTCCACAAGCTCCTTGGCCAGCAGCTTTCGGCCCGACTTGATCAGATTGGCCGAACTGGCAATTTCACGAAATACGAGGCCACCAATGAACGGGATTTCGCCGTGCTCGAGCGTTGTTACGTCCGCCGGGACTGTTGGGTCAGTATGGATGACCGTCGGCCACATCATCAGTTCTGAAAGCGTATGTCGCCAGAGCGTAAAAAAGTGATCCGTTGAAAGACGATGTCCCGACCGATCAAGAAATTCGAGTGCCGCTAACAATGCGAGCGGACGAACTTCCTCGGAACTGACCGCATGAGTCAGTTCCGTGACCAGCGGCTGAACTCGCTGAGTCCAGTTCACCGCTGGCTTATTGACCGGTCGCCCCGCCTTTGAATTCAGTTTTTTTGCCGGCAGACCAACGGTCTGAGCAATGACTCGTACCAGTCCTGCTTCTTCCGGATAGGCGGTATGGGACCAGAGAGATCGTTCACCAAGACCTTCGCCAGCCTTCACTGACCCGTCGATGGTACGACGAGAGGCCTGCCACGCTTTGCAGAAGGCTGGCACGTTTCCGCTCGTCGCGGCTGATTTCAGCTCGTCCGAGGCTGACCGATCCCAGGTCAGCGCTTTGAGAAAATCCGAATTCGTATAACCCGGAAGGTCGGTAATTTGATTGGCGAATGAAAGGGAGTGCATCGACATATTAAACCGTTCGAAAAAATGCGAAATTGTCGGTGAAGCAGATTAACCGAACCCATTTCAATTGACTAATCTCGACAGAGAAATCTCGATGTTTTTTCTGTGAACACCGGTGGAGCGGCTCCCGCATCGACGTCATTCGCCCAAACCCCATTGCTCCTGTGGCGATGGTTAACCGGCCTTTGCACTAGTGCGAGCCGACATTCATCGATATGACAAATTTCTATTTCCCAGGGCAAAGGCCCGCTAACCCGCTTTGCCCGAAAAATGGGTCAGACCCCACATGGTTGGTGTTAGGTTTCTCCGGGCAAACGACAGGTAGGGGGTCAGACCCATTTTTCGGGCAAAGGCCCGTTAACCACCTCCGCAGGGGAGGTGGGGTCTCGTTTTTGCCTCCGCCGAATTCCTTTAAGGCGCTGCCGGTCTTGGCTTGGGCAGGACGCCAAATTGGCGTCCTGATCGGAACACGTGCGTCGGTTCCAGGTGCTGACGACCGATTTCGACTCGACCTTCAGAATCGACGAACGGAAACTCGCCTTCCTGAAGTTCGAGGATCGTGATGTCGGCGATTGCACCCGGTTTCAGCGTGCCGAGATCGTTTTCGCGTCCAAGAAATTTTGCCGGGGTTTGCGTCGTGCGGCGGATCACTTCGGGGAGTGACATTCCAAGGTGCAGGAATTTATCCATTGTCGTTACCAGATCAAACACCGGCCCGTGCAGATTGTAATAATGGATGTCACTGCTGATAAAATCAGGCAGAATCCCTTGATCAATCAGGCTGCGAGCGACCCGGAAATCGAAGCTCGCAAAGCCGTGGCCGACGTCCAATAGCACGCCCGCCTCCAGTTTCTTTCGGATTCTAGGTGGGATGCAGTAATTACTGTCGACCAGCCCGCAGTTTTTCCCGTGGTAACAATGCGTCAGCACATCACCCGGCTTCAAGCGATCAAGGATATGCTCGATCGCTAGCGTCGAATTCGGACTGTGTACAACCAGCGGTAAGCCGACGAGATCCGCCGCCTCGCGTGCTCGCTCAAGCCCGCCCGCTTCATTCCGGCCCCCCTCTGCCAGGTTCGCTGTCAAACGGATTTTGATTCCCGCGATGACATCGCGATGAGCGGCAACGACCCTTTGAACCGTTTCAATGTCACAATAACGAAGATCATGCAGTTCACCCAGCAGGGGTGGATTGCCGACGCTGCCAATCAATCCTTGACCGGCGATGTGCAGCAATGCCAGAACCCGTGTTTCGGCTTCGTCGATGACATATCGACGAAAACCTTCGAAAATCAATCCGCCCGCCGTGCCAAAATCGAGAACGGTCGTGACGCCACGAGATAAACAGGTCGGATCGGGTTCGATTCCAAAATGACTGACGCCAGGAAAAACGTGGACATGAAAATCGATCAACCCCGGAACCACGATCTTCCCGCGCACGTCGATCACTCGCCGGGCTTCCAGGGGAGTTGTCTCGGGGGGCTGAACAGAAACAATTTTTCCATGACTGACGACAACATCGTACAGTCCGTCCAAGTTCTGGGACGGATCAATCACTTGCCCGCCGCGAATCACGAGATCATTCATGACAAATCAAATTCGGACAAAGATTCGCTGACGATAAAGCCAATAGACAAACAACCAGAAACAGATCAAAACCAGATTCGCCTCGACCATCGGCGCATACTTACTGCCGAACATCTGGAAAATGTCTGTATTGATGTGGCGTTTCAACAAGTCGGCCGTCCAGCCCCGTAGCAACTGGCCGGACATATAAAGCACCATCGAATTCATGCCGGCAACAATCAGTGGAAACGACCATGCCTTCCATCCGAGACCGTCAATAATGCCATAGAAACCGGCCAGCATCAGCAATGTCCAACCAGTGCTGAAAAGAGTCCAGCTTGGAGTCCAGATTCGTTTTACAAGCGGACAATACCCAAGTGCATTCAAACCCCATCCGAGACCCAAAAGCAGCACACCGGCAATCACCAATGTGACAAAAGTCCTGCGGCGATCGATGCTTGTTCGACGAATAAACTCGCCAGCCATCAGCCCGAATAACATCGTCACGAACGAAGGAATGAAATTGGTTGTTTGATAGCCACCATTGTTGAAGACATAGGGCTCAGAACGAGTGACCAAACGACGAGCGATTTGACCAAGACGGCTGAGCCAATTCGGTGCTTCGACTTCTTTGGGTTTTGCCTCATCAGCATCGGCTTGCGGTTTCGGCGGTACCGGAGTCTGGCCCTGAACGGCAGCGGCAGGCGAAGCAGCAGGAAACAGGTTCAACAGCCAGCGGTCAAAAGTTGCCGCCGGATTCGCGTTCTTTTGCCAATGGGCTTCGAACCCCTGCAATAGTTTCCAATTCTCTGGCAGATTGATGTCTTGGGGTTTCTCGACGACCACGGCAGGCGTCAGGGCAAACCACGCCCAATAAGCACCGAGGATTAAAACTGCCGCAGCGAGTTGAACGGCAAGTTTTCGGTTTCTGAAAAGGAAGAGGAAAGGGTATCCGAGTCCGATTTGCGTCAAGACGTTCATAAACGCAAAGTTCGTCGTGGGCTTACCGCCGGAAGACAGAAATATCCCCAGCAGAATCAGCACCAGCGATCGAAGCAAAACATGCCGTGCCAGTTTGTCAGACGATTGCCCTTCGACTTCCCGGCGACTGATCGAATAGGGGACGGCAACCCCGACAAGAAACATGAATGACGGCTGGATCAGGTCCCAGAACGCACAGCCGACCCAGGGGACATGTTCGAACTGATATCCGAGGGTCTGCATGATCGAACAGTCGGGAAAATTCTTCGACGTTGCAGCGAGGCCAAACCCATTCGCCGCCAGGCAGATCATCACGAACCCCCGATAGGCATCCATTGAGGCCAGTCGGGGATTTGATGTCGGCGTGGAACTCGCTGCTGTCGCCAATGTCATGGTTGTCTCCAACTCGTTTCAGTCCGGTCGTGATCGATCAGCCAGATGTTGCGGTAATTGACAGGATTTCCGTGATTTTGCAACAGAGTTGGCAAGGGGTTTGGGCCTTCAGCGCTGCCGCCGCCAGTCTTATTTTCCAGTTCCAATCGATCCTGAATGACAACACCATTATGTCGAACAGTGATTCGTGCCTTGGCAATTTTCTGACCGTCGGCAGAAAATTTTGGTGCGCTGAAATCAATATCATACGTTTGCCATCGCAAGGGTGGAAAACTCATATTCATGTCGGGAGCTTTGAACTTATAGAGTGAACCGCAATCGTTAAATTGTGGATCAAGTCCGAACGAATCGAGGACCTGCACTTCGTACCGCTTTTGCAGATAAAAGCCACTGTTACCGCGTGCTTGTCCGCGTGCGAGTGGCATGTAGGGGGTGCGAAATTCGCCGTGAAGCGTGAAGTTCTGATAGGCGTTGATCGTCTCGCAACCAATTTCCAGCAGACCATCGGCCGTGACCTTAGCGTTTTTCAGCAGATCGGTATTCTTGCCATCAAACAGCACGATTGCATTCGCAGGCGGCTTGGCTCCGAGTGTGGTGCTGAGTCGCTTCACGGGCTGAAGGCAACTCAACCGTTGACCGGCGGTATTTGTTACGACGGCCGCGTAACCCGGTTGCAAATAAATGACAAGATCTTCGCCGCCGAGGATCACTCGATTATCAGCCCAGCTCCCAACAAGTTTCAGTCGCGGAGAACCATCAAATCCGTTCCCGGGCAGACCGCCGCGGTAAATGAGGGCACTAAACTTCCCTTCACCCAAAGCAACAACTTGCAGACCGATCGGTCGACAAATTCCATATAGCGGAATCGAACCGATATATTCGCCCTGGACATGATAATCGACATCGACCTGAGCGAGATCGGTAATACCTTTGGACAAATCCTCGCCGTGAGCAGTCGCGGCACCAGCCAGCATGCCAAGGACAACGATCCAGAATTGAGACGCTGAACGCAACATCGTGAGTACTTCTTAAAGTGGGTTAGTAACCATCGTTCACTTTTTGCAATCTGACACCGCGCCTATACGACCATGTCGCTCGACCGATGTCATGATCAAACCGGTATCATTTCAATCTTTTTTCTCTGAAAAGCGGCGACCAGGGTAGCATCGGCGACACTTTCGCAGCCTTCCATACGAGCGACAAGAACTCCTTGCTGATCGATCATTTCGACATCACATCGAATCACCTGCTCGGGAGTGTCATGCATCCGGATGACAATCCGAACACCGTCTTTGGGGAATGTTCGGCGGTACTGTCGGTAATTCGCAATGGCACACGGCAGGCACGGCTTGCCTCGGAATTCCTGCGACCACAGAATGATCGCCTGCAAGACCGAATCGATGGCAAGGGGATCGGCGAGCCAGCTTCCGCGAGCAGGGTCAGACATCCAGGTCCACGGACTCGGCGCGGAACGGGAGGTGACGACAATCCCCTCCGCCGAACACGCTTCGATTGCCGTAATTCCATGCAGCATCGGCCCGTGGAACAACCGCGTTTCATAGGCGGAGGACAGGTTCATGGAATATCGACGGTCGGAGACTTCAAGGCTTGAACGCGTAACGGTGGGATATGACGGCGCTAGTTCCACAAATCCACCGGCATGAAGAACGTTTCGTCCGTTGTTCGTTGCGACAAGTTGGACGCGGACCATGAAACAATCGCCATTTCGTACTGGCTTGCCGGTCAGCACTTTCAGCAGAATTTGATCATGACTTCCCAGCCTGACACCTTGATAAACCCGCAAGTCGTTAACGCCACGCAATTCCAGCCCGGGATTTCGATGGATGGCACCGTGAGACAGCCATTCCAAAATCATCGCGACTGGAAAAACAGCCTTCCCTCCGATGACGTGGGATTCGAGGAACGAATACTGGGCCACATCGAGCACTCGTTCGAACGCCACCTTAAGATCGCCCACCGGCTCAGGCTCAATATTTGAATCGGCTACTGAAACAAGCCCCTGAGGTGCTGTGGCAGTATTCGCCTTTCCCTGAGCTGATGCGGGTGTCGCGTTTCCATTAGCGGCATATGTCCCGGCGGCTGAATGACCTGATGCATTGCTCGTGGTCAGCACAAGGATTTCGACTTGTCCGCTGTTGGCTTGCTCGAACTCCTGCACGAGCGTTTCTGCACCGGCGTCGAGAGGAATTAAACCAACCCCTTCCGATGCAAACAGTTTCTTCAACCCGCCTTGAACCATTCCTCCATCCCACGGCCCCCAATTGAAGGATGCCACACGGCATTGAGGGTGTTGATTGGCGAACTGCTGAGCCTGTTTATTCAGAACTTCGTTCGCGATCGCATAATCCATTTGACCAATTCGACCGAATCTCGCCGTGTACGAAGAAAACAGTCCCAGGACTTTCAGTTGTGTCGGATCAACACTGTCGAGCAGCGATTTGAGTCCAGAAATCTTGGTTTGATAGACACGCTCAAACTGTTCCCGTGTCTTGTCTTCAATCTTTTGATCGGCCAGCACACCGGCACCATGGATAATGCCACGGATCGGTCCGTGTTCGCGCTGGATCGGAGCCAGCAGTGTTCGAACCGCGATGGAATTGCGAACATCAACCGAATGGTAAGAAACGGAAATACCCAACGAATAAAGTCGATAAAGTTGCCGGGCAATGTCTCGACCTGCCGTGATCTGCTCCAACTGGATGGCAATCGATTTCGGCGTCGTACCCGCGGGCGCCC
The DNA here is from genome assembly GCA_903899985.1 of uncultured Schlesneria sp. Taxonomy (GTDB): domain Bacteria; phylum Planctomycetota; class Planctomycetia; order Planctomycetales; family Planctomycetaceae; genus Schlesneria. The sequence continues at coordinate 8,508 of CAIULL010000115.1, read as the reverse complement.
GAGCGATAAGCCCTTGTTTGATTTCCGCGTCCGTTGTCAGACAGGATAGCCAGTCAGGTTCAGGTGACGGTTCGGGACTGCGGCCAAGAATGACCAGCCGTGGACGCCATGCTTTGGCGATGGCAAATGCCGCCTCTGCAGTGACGCCTCGCGCGCCGCCTGTGATGACGACGAGATCTCCAGGGGTAATCGGAAGACTCCCTTGCTGGCCTTTCAATGGAACTTCGATTGATTCCAAACAGGAATAACCACTCGGAGTGACCCCCACTTCAACGGGGCCCTGATGAAGAAGTTCTTCGACAAACATCGCGGCGGCAACGTGGTTTGCTGTCCAGTCAGGACTGATATCAAAAGCTCTGGAAATGACTTCCGGCCATTCGAGGGCCACACATTTTGTCAGACCTGCAAGCCCACCTGAGACGGGGTCTTCCAACTGTCGATTCGTTTCAAAGCCGAAGTGGCCATCCAATCGCGATAACGTTGCAAACAGTGTCGAGTTCGACTGGCTATTTCGACGCAGCGTCGGCCCTACTTTTTGCAACCATTCAACCGATTTCCAGAGCTGTTGTTCTGACATTCCCTGGGAAGCGGCCACAACAATCAGCCCAGCGAATTTTGACGATTCCTGCGGCGACACGGGGTCCGTGAGATTCACAATTTGCGCCCGAAAACCACGACTGTTTAATTCATTCGCGATCTGGCGAGAGAGGTCCGAGCCATCATCCGTAACCCAGATTTCGCTACCCGGCAGCAGTGCAATCTTCGCTCGGGTCGCCGCGACGGCGATCGGTCCACATTGCACAATGCTGCGACTGATACGGGCATCGGTGGTGAGCGTACGGATTGCACTGACATGATTCGCGGAAGGCGCCGCATGCTTTGTGGTTTGGGGTTCGGAACTGGAAACGCGGGGAATGGAAATAGTCGGCGCTTTTGTGGTTCTCGCGTCGGCAAGCGTGACAACGTCTCTCAATGTGTGAAGTCCACCCAATTCCTCCGGTTGGAAAGCGGGTAGGTCGGGAACCCTTTCCTGCAACGCGGATAAGATCTCGACGCGTTTGATCGAATCGATCCCGAGATCATGATCAAGACTCATGTCCAGGTTCAGCATTTCGGTCGGGTAGCCAGTCTTTTCAGAGACCACTTCCAGAACGACAGGTCCGAACTCGCTTCGATTCTGGCTGATATCGGAGATTTGCTTCGATGTACCACTTTCATTCGCGACAACGCTTGAGACATTTTGAACGGGAATCTGCCCTGCAGCAGCGGGTGAAGCTGCAGAGGAACGAGCGTCCGCAAGAGTGACAACATCCTTCAGAGTATGCAGGGCACCTAACTCTTCCGGTTGGAATGCTGGCAGGTTTGGAACACGCTCTTGAAGGGCTGACAGAATTTCCACACGCTTGATCGAATCGATCCCGAGATCGTGATCGAGGCTCATGTCGAGGTTCAGCATTTCCGTCGGGTACCCGGTCTTTTCAGAGACCACCTGAAGAACAACCGGCCCCAGCAGGCTGATGTTTTGACTGTTGGATGGAACCTGCGTCGCTGGCGGCGGATTCATCGCCTCTGGAGAAGCGATTTGAACCGTATTGTTACGCAGGTCCGATGGCGATCCGGAGGATCGGGCATCCGCCAATGTCACGACGTCTTTCAGTGTGTGAAGCGCGCCCAGCTCGTCCGGTTGAAACGCGGGAAGATTCGGAACACGTTCTTGAAGCGCCGAAAGAATTTCAACGCGCTTGATCGAATCGATCCCGAGATCATGATCGAGGCTCATATCGAGATTCAACATCTCGGTCGGATAGCCCGTTTTCTCCGAAACGACTTCAAGGACAATTGGCCCCAAATGACTCGATTGGGGGACAGTCACAGCAGGGCTGGCCTGAACCGACGGTGCAACGGGGATCTCCACAGCCGGCTTGGCAGTCATCACAGGGGGAATCGACTGCTCAGAAGTTGAAGAGCGCTTCGCTGTGCGGGAATCCGCCAGTGACACCACGTCTTGCAGCGTATGTAAAGACCCCAGTTCGTCGGGCTGGAATGCAGGAAGATCGGGTACTCGTTCCTGAAGAGCCGACAGAATTTCGACACGTTTAATGGAGTCGATTCCGAGATCGTGATCGAGGCTCATTTCCAGATTGAGCATTTCCGTCGGATAACCGGTCTTCTCGGAGACGACAGCGAGTACGATCGATCCGAGTGATGTACCGGACGCCGTAACTTTCGCTTCGGTTTTCGGCGCTGCCGCTGGTTGCTGGTATTGCGAAGGTGTGGCAGTCACAGCCGGTTTGGCAGGCGTATGACTTTGGGGAGCGATCACCGACGGTGTCGATTTCACCGGCGCGTGAACAGGCAACGGTGCGGGCATCGCAACCGCTTTCTCTGCAACCTGACGCGCAGGTGCTGGAGCACTATCCGGCCGCGTCGGTGGATGATGTGGTTGTGGGCGGGCGACGTCCTGGAATTGATTCGCGACTGGGGGCATGCCTGCAGGTGTGATTTTCGCCGCAGAGTTAGTCTGCGCCCGGGGCGCTGCCAGGAACGCACTCAACTGCGTATCCGGAGAGACAGGTCCCTCGCTGGCGTCCGTCAGCCCGATACCGAGTTGCCTTTCTGCAAGTCGCTCAAAGGTTTTAAACGCAGCTTCTTGTCCCTCGAGGAACTGCTGATGTAAGCGAGTTGTCTCGTGTTGCATCCGCTGTAAAGCCGCTAATGTCTGGCGGATTGTTTCCACGGTATTGGAATCGAATGTTCTGGCGGCGGCCACAATCGGTCGCGAATCGGGCTGAACTGCAGTTGTCGTCATCATCGGCCGAATGTCTTCTAATTGCGTTGGAGGTGATGGAGCTTCTGATTTCGGCGCGCCGGATTTGGCAAACCTGGACTCGTCGGAATTCACCGTTTCGCGTTGATTCTGCTGAACGCTCGTCGCGAAAGAAGCGTTCGTTGTTGTGGTTGTCGTGGTCGAAGAAGCGCTCGGCACTTTCGGCTTTTGAGCGGAACGGGGTGGAATTGGTGGACGCGGCTTCACATAGTTTGCGCCGCAAATTGGAATCCGCAACCGTTTATCGTCTGTGGCTGCAGGAACGCCACTTGACGGGTCCCACAGGGGCAATTGAACCAAATGGCCGGCCGCTGAAAGCTGGGCGAACGCATTCGCCAGATCAGCCATGCCACTTCGTTTCCCGCTGGATGAATCAACGGCAATCGCACGATATTCCCGCCCGTTCAGAATCGAATTCACCAGACCAGTCAGAACGCCACTCGGCCCGACTTCGAGGAATGTTCTGACGCCGTCCGCATACATCCGCTCGACTTCACTGACGAAATTGACTGGACGAGCAAGCTGCGTCGCCAAAAGATCGCGAGCGGCGACGGGATCAGCCGGATACTCCGTCGCCGTGCTGTTTGCATAAACCGGCATGCGTGACGGAGCGAATTCCACTTCGTCCAGAACCGGACGGAAAGCACGGCTGGCCGTCGCGACGAGTGGACTGTGGAATGCTGCGGCAACTGCCAGTTTTTTACCCCGGATGTTGCGGCTGGCGAACAATTCGGTCGCACGATCGATTTCGGGGAGGCGGCCGGACAAGACAACCTGGGTTGGACTGTTGTGATTCGCCACCACAAGGTCGACAGACAATTCCTTGATCGCGGCTTCGATTTGGGTGATCGGTGCTCCCAAGGCAAGCATGCCACCTTCAACGTCCTGTGCAGCCGCCATCAATTGGCCGCGCAACATCGACAATCTGTAAAGCACGCGCGGCGCAAATCGGCGCGATGCGCACAGCGCCGTCAATTCGCCATAACTGTGTCCTGCGACTGCTTCTGGCTGAACACCGAATTGATCCAGCACCGCCAGAACCGCGAGACTGATTGCTCCTATCGCCGGTTGTGCAATCTGGGTTGCCCGCAACGTTGTTTCGTGCTGTGCGCGAGCCTCAGACGAGAACGACGGGTGTGGATAGATATAGTCGCTAAGCCGTCTTGGAACTGATTCGCTTCCGCCGGACGTCATCGCGTTGGCGAAAACGTCATTCGCTTCACACAGTACTTCGAGCATCACGGGGAATCGACACGTCAGTTCCCGCAACATTCCAACGTATTGTGCTCCTTGCCCTGGAAAGAGAACGCCCAGTTTTCCGTTCAAAGCACCGCGACCGTAGCAGGCACCGTCGGGCGTTGACCAAGTCTGCTTTTCTGGATATCGCTCGAACATCGTTAACGTCCCGGCAACAAGTTTGCCAAGATCGGTCTTTTCTCGTTCGACAACCAACAGCAGACGATGCGGGTGCTCGACACGGAACTGGTTCCGGCTGTGCGCCGCGAAATTTCGAACGTCACTCCACGCTGACGTTGCCAGTGGTACCAGTTTCGACCGAACCTCGACGATCAGATCGTTCAGTCCCATTCCTGACAGCGAAATGATCTGAACGTCGCCGTCCCAATCAGGCTGATCAAACGACTGAGGCGACTCCTCCAGAACGCAATGGAAATTACTACCTCCGAAACCGAACGCACTCACAGCAGCACGACGTGGATAGCCATTCGGCTTCACCCATGGGCGAGCTTCCGTATTCACATAAAAAGGCGAATCGGCTGCCACGAGTGCAGCAGGAGGTTGATTCACTTTAATCGTTGGTGGCAGAACGCGGTGCTGTAGAGCGAGGATTGCTTTCAGAATCCCGGCGGCACCGGCTGCAGCTTTCGTGTGACCGATCTGCGACTTGATCGAACCGACGGCGCACCAGGCGCCTCGACGTCCCGTTGACTTGTAAACCTCCATCAAACCGGTGACTTCCGTCGCGTCGCCAACCTTGGTTCCCGTTCCGTGCGCTTCGACAAGTTCAATTGTATCGGGCGTGACTCCGGCAACGCGATAGGCGTCGTTAAGGCAACGGATCTGTCCTTCCGCCTTTGGTGCATAGACCGCGTTGCCCGCTCCATCACTGGATGTGCCGATCCCTTTCAGAATTGCATAGATCTTGTCGCCATCACGTTCGGCATCGGCTTGTCGTTTAAGGACAAGCATCCCGACTCCCTCGCCAAGAATCGTCCCATCTGCCTCGTCCGAAAATGGCCTCGAGTCCCCCGACGCCGACAATGCTGGAGTCTTGCTGAAGCACATGAACATGAAGATGTCATTGAAGGTGTCGATCCCTCCAGTGACAACCATGTCGCTGCGTCCGGTCCAAAGCTCCAACGCGGCAAGATGAATGGCCGAGAGCGAGCTGGCACACGCAGCGTCGACAACGCAATTGGTGCCGTGCAGATCGAGTCGGTTGGCGATCCGTCCCGCCACGACGTTGCCAAGCAAACCCGGAAACGAATTTTCCTGCCAGGGGACATAACTTTCTGAGATCCGATTCACAACATCGTCGGCCACATCGTCCGCGACCCCGGCATCCTTCAAGGCTTTCCGCCACTTGGGATGCCCAAGCCTGGCCCCGAGCGGGATAACCATTTCGAGTGTCCCGGTCACGCCGAGAATACATCCGACCCGTGAACGGTCAAACGAACGGCCCGCACCGTAGCCTGCATGCTCCAGTGCTCGCTTGGCGCCGACCATTCCCAGCAATTGCGATGTGTCGATCGCCTCAAGGTTATTCGGAGAGATTCCAAATTCGAGCGGGTCAAACAGAAGCGGCGATAGAAACCCACCGCGACGCGCATACGTCATATCGGGGGCTTTTTGGTTCTGATCGAAGTAATCGTCTGGATTCCAGTGTGACGCCGGAACTTCCGTAATGGCGTCGACGCCACGTCGAATGTTCGACCAGAACTCTTCGGTATTCGCCGCCTTGGGAAACAGGGCGCTAATCCCGACCACAGCCAACGGTGGCTGCGTGATTGTCTTATCAGTGGAATGTTGTTGTGAGTTCATGCGATTTTATATGACTTATAGGACTGATATGACTTATTAGACCTGTCTGACTTCAAAAATGTCCGCTGAAAAACCGATGTCTCGGAAGTCACCTTTCAAACATGGAATGCATTGCTGCTGGTTCCAACGGGACAATCCTTCCGACGTCTACCGGGACAGGGAAGCCCTGGCTGCGCAAGACGTTTAACCGCTGCATGACCGCTGCCCCGTAAAGTAAGTTCTGGGCCACCGTGGCGACCCTTCGGTTTTGAGGTTGCGCAAGAAAAGTGCCCCGTGTCCATTCGTTGAAGGCCCCCATCGCTGGCCCACACCAGATTTGATAGTCCAGTCTTCGAGATGGCTCGCCAGAATTGGCCCATCGCGACGATTGACCAAGGTACCAGCGAAAGACCAGTGCCATCTGATGCTTCGGGTCTTTTTCACCCTTCTCGATCTGAGCCGGATCGCGTGTCGAGAAATAATCGACGGTCTGTCGCCACACCTCCTGCAACGACGTCCGAAACAGATTCTTTTCCAGCCACTCTCGTTCTGCGGAGTGGATATTTTCGATCCCCGGATAATTCCTGTAGGTCTCGTACAGCTTCGCGGCACGCATGGGAAACATCGTCCCTCGCTTCAAGACCTGGACTTTGACCCCCATTTCGAACATATCGGCACATGGACACATTGTGACGTCAGCCTGTTCAGCCTCCGCCAGCATTTGCCTGACGGCGTCGCAAGTCCCGGATTCAACGCATGCTTGCTGAACCGAACCAACCAGGATGTAGGCGGCTCCCATCGCGAATGCCGCCGCCGCAGATTCCGGAGTGGCGATCCCTCCTGCGGCTCCGACTCGTAATGGTTGAGCAAATCGATACTGTGCCGCCGCCCGGTCACGAAGCGCCATGATTGTCGGCAGCAGTGTCAGAGCAGGGCGGTTGTCAGTATGCCCGCCGGAATCGGCCTCGGCCGTAATGTCCTGCGCAACCGGAATCAGTTCGGCGAGTTTTGCCTGCTCGCTGGTGATTTCACCCCGATCAACCAGATGAGAAAGAATCTTTGCGGGAGCGGGGGCAAAGAACTTTGATCCGACCTCAATTCGGGAAACCTTCGCGATAATTCGATTCGGCGTCTGAATTGAACCATCCGCACCGCGATGAATTCCATGCAGTCGATAGCGGACGACGTGCGGAGTCAAATCAAGAAACGCTGACGCCTCGATCAGCCGCACTCCGCGTCGCAAATACAAATCCACCACGCCACGCTCAAGCGACTGATCATTCGGGCTATGGATCAGATTGAATCCATAAGCAGGCGTCCTACGCCCTCCATCTGGCGAGCCCGGAATCGAATTGACTCCCTTGTCCAGCGTCTGAAGGCGGTCGATGGCCGCTTCGACGCGCCCAAGACTGAGACCTGCAGCCCCAAAGATTCCCAGCATCCCCTGCTGAAACATCTCTTCCACGATTCGCTCGGAACCGATTCCTGCCGCCATAGCACCTGAGACGTAACTGAAACGAAGCCCATGATCCTGTCGAAACGTCGGATCTCCTAATTCGTGCAGGTGGACCGGCGGAACGACACCCACGATCGGATACGAGTGTGAATCATGGTCCGATGAACCGAACGATCCCAGGCCGCCGCGTGCCAGACCCAGACCTTGAGAAGTATTGACAATCATCAGCGGAGACGCGAGATCGCGCACCGCCTCGGCGATCGAAGTCGGATCGATCGACAGTGAACCGCCTGTCGCGGACCACCAACCGAGCAGCGTCTGGGTCGAAGAATTCATTGTGAGATCAAAAACCGTGATTGCGTTAACGCCTCAAATCGAAGATGCATAGTATAGAAGTCAACGTCAACGGTTGCACGCGGTGAACCATGAGAATCGATCAGAGAACGAGCACGGACGGCGGAGTTTGCGCCGGTAATGCCTTTGATGAGACTCAATTCGGCTGGTCTACGGGTCAATTTACCCCGGCGAGTCGCCAAATTTCCCGAAAAGTCTGCGCAATCCCTTTAATCGGAATTCTCGTCACTGAGCGATCGCCCACAAATGCTGGAACGATCGCAGGTAAATCACGCCATTCGAAATTGCAGGAGACGCCGAAATATCTTCACCCAGTTCATTTTCGGCCACGATTTCGACTTTTTCCGAGGCTTTGACCACGGTGACCTTCCCATCGCGAGCGGTCAAATAAATCCGACCGTCGGCGTAGACAGGTGATGCACGATGTCGTTGACGATGAGTCCGCTGATAATCGAGCTGTTCCCCGGTCTTGGCGCGAAGAATCGCCAGATCGCCGTTTTCCATGCAGAGGTAAACCAGTTCGCCCAGAATCAGTGGCGAGGGAACGTCTGGCGTTTTGGGTGACGACCAGAAATGAAGGTCTTTATTCTGCGTGATGTCGCCACTTCCATTGGGCTTCAACGCGATAATCGGCCCCTTTTTGGCGCTTGGAACCACGATTAACCCTTTGGCCACGGCGGGTGACGCGACAAAACGAAGCGTGGGGTCGTAGTTTGATTTCTTGTTCAGCTCGCCGCAGCGCCAAAGTTCATGACCATCTTTCAGATCATGAGCAACGACAAAGTCGGCACCGTGCGACAACAGAAATTTTCGCTCGCCGTCGTTGTAGAGA
>CAIULL010000114.1 GCA_903899985.1 uncultured Schlesneria sp. | reverse complement strand
TCAAAAAAGGGAAACTCAAAAAAGGGGACAGGCACCGCCCCGATGGAGACTGGCTCCCAAAAGGGGACAGGCACCGGGGACGGAGCCAGTCCCCTTTTGGGAGCCAGTCCCCTTTTTTGAGTTTCAGTTCTTTAGAAAACCTCTCGTACCAAGTCAATGAGCGGCGTGATCGGGCCATGACGAGATTTGCGAGCCTGCGACGGGGCGAAGGCCGTAGCCGTGACCTCCGTTTTCGTAGACGTGCAGTTCCGCCGGAATGCCGTGTCGCTTCAGGCCGACGTAGAACAGGACCGTGCCGAGCGACGACGAACGGTCGTCATCAGTATGAACTAGAAAGGTCGGCGGGCACTCTTTCGGGACCGATGTCCCTTCGATCAGTTCGCCCCGTCCGCTGTCGTAGAGGTTCCACGGGTAGATGAGCAGCGCGAAGTCGGGACGAGGAGAAACGTTATCAATCGAGTCGATACGTTCGTAAGTGAGCCGCCCCGAGGCGCCGAGAAGTCGTGCCGCGACCTGACCTCCTGCCGAAAGCCCAAGCAAACCGACGCGATCCGGCTTCAGCCCCCACGGATTCGCTCGTGAGCGGATCAGGGCGAGGCAGCGTTGGGCATCTTGAAGCGGCCGCACCCAACCTGGATCATCAGCACCGTTCTTCGTGCGATAGCTAAGTACAAACGCAGAAACCCCATTCCGGTTCAGCCATTCGGCTACTTCGGACCCTTCTTTATCGGGTACGACTTTCCCGAAGCCGCCGCCGGGCAGAATCAGTACTCCCGTCCCGTTGGGTTTCGGAGCGAGGTGAACGGTAAATGTCGGACGCGTGATGTTGACGAGTCGCGTGACCGGCGGATTTTCGTTTGCGACTGGCGGCTGCTTCTCGCCGATCAGACGCGTTGTTTCGCCTGGGGCAAGGTCCGGCCAGACATCCATAACTTCTTCGGCGACGCAAAGACGGCTCGTCAACAAAGTCGCTACCAACAGCAGTTGTTTCATGTTTGAATTCCACCTTATTGGTCTTTGGTCATCGGATGGCCGCCCGTCGAAAAAAGATGGCCGAAGATCCCTCGCCTGCGCGTCGGGCTAGCGAACAATCTAGGCTGGCAAGGTCATGCAAATATTTCTTTCACAATGCGAGCGGGTTCGACTCCAGTCAGCTTGAAATCAAGCCCCTGGAAACGGTGAGTCAGTCGCTCGTGGTCAATTCCCAGCAAATGCAAAACCGTCGCGTGCAGGTCGCGAACGTGAACCGGGTTCTCAGCCGTGTTGTAACTGAAGTCATCTGTCGATCCGTGCGTGAGCCCCGGTTTCACTCCGCCGCCGGCAAGCCACATGGTAAAGCAGCGTGGATGATGATCACGTCCCGCCTCTGGACTGTCCCACTGGCCTTGCCCCGCGACACCTCGGCCAAATTCGCCACCCCAGATGACCAGCGTATCATCCAACAGGCCGCGCTGTTTGAGATCGGTGATGAGAGCCGCCGTCGGTTGATCGACATCGCGGCATCGAGCGGTACACCACGAAGGAAGCCGACTGTGATGATCCCAGTCTGGATGGAAGAGTTGAATGAAACGGACATCACGCTCGGCCAGCCGACGGGCCAGAATACAGTTCGCTGCAAAGCTGCCAGGACGTCGCGAGTCGGGGCCGTAGAGCTGAAACGTGGCATCCGTTTCGTCACTGAGATCAATAAGTTCCGGCACACTCGTCTGCATGCGATAGGACATCTCGTACTGTCGGATGCGAGTTGCAATTTCCGGGTCACCAGTCTCGGCCAGGTGTTGCTGATTCAATTCCGCCAAGCCATCGAGCATTCCTCGCCGCAGTTCTCGCGGAACACCGTCCGGGTCGCGCAGATAGAGCACCGGCTCGCGCGCGTTCCGAAGCTTTACGCCCTGAAAACGCGACGGTAGAAAACCACTTCCCCAGTAATGATCATAGAGCGGCTGATCACTCGGCCTTTGCATTTTCGAGATCATCACCAGGTAATCCGGCAAATTGCGGTTGTCGCTGCCGAGTCCATAGCTGACCCAACTGCCGATACTCGGCTTCCCCGGAATCTGGTTACCGGTAAGAAACTGCGTCATAGCCGGCGCGTGGTTGATCTGATCCGTGTGCATCGACTTGATAAAGCACAAGTCGTCTGCCACCTTCGCCAGATGCGGCAGCCACTCCCCGACCGTTGCACCACTTTCACCGCAGCGACGAAACTTCGCACGTGACGGCATCACAAGCTGCTTCTGGCTCGCAGTCATCGTCGTGAGGCGTTGGCCCTGACGCACCGAATCGGGCAGTTCCTTCCCAGCCCACTCCATCAGCCCCGGTTTTTCGTCGAAGAGCTCGAGTTGCGATGGTCCTCCCGATTGAGTCAAAAAGATTACTCGCTTCGCACGGGCGGCAAAATGAGTGATGCCGACCGGCAGCGAGTCGTTCAGAGCGTCGCTCGAGAAAGTCGTACGCGCGAGCAGATGAGCCAGTGCCGCCGCACCGACTCCGTGTCCGAGAAAGTGTCGGCGAGTCACTTCGAGTGCGGCTTCAGATGATTTGGTCAAGTTGTTGGACATCGTTTTCGGAATGGTTACTCGTGATTCAAAGCCTCGTCCAGATTCAGGATCATACTGGCAATCAGGGTGTAAGAAGCCAATTCGGCGTCTGACTGAATCTGCTCAGAACGCTGGTAATTTGTTTGAGTCAAAAACTTTTGAGCTTCTGCCGGATTCCTGCTGTAGTAGTTTAACGCCTGATCGAGTTCGCGTTCGAGGATCGCTTTCTGCTCCGGCGTCGGTGGTCGCGAGATGACTCGGCGCGTGATCTCAGTCAAACGGGTCGTCGGATCGGCACCTGCCTGAATTGCGTGACCGGCCAGCGCGCGAGCCGCCGCGAGGTAATTGGCGTCGTTGAGCAGCGTCAGGGCTTGCAACGGAGTATTCGTGCGCGAGGGCCGGACTTCACAAACTCGACGCTGGGCCGAATCAAAGAGGAACGTCGGCGCGATGGCTCGCCGCCAGAAGGCATAGATCGAGCGGCGATGCTGGGCAGCACCTTCGCTCGGTTCGTATTTGAAACGGCCCATAAACATCTCTTCCCAGACGCCGTCCGGCTGGTACGGCCTGACGGGTGGACCTCCGAGTGCCGGATTCAGCAGCCCCGCTGACTTCAATGCCGCGTCACGCAGCATCCAACTCGGCAGTCGGAATCGAGCACCGCGCGCAAGCAACCGATTCTCTGGATCGCGACTCAGCAGCGCGGCCGAGACCGACGAACTTTGCTGATACGTTTCGCTGCTGACGATCATCTTAAGCAATCGCTTCATGTCCCAGCCGTGTTCCATGAAATCGACCGCCAGCCAATCAAGCAACTCCGGATGCGAAGGTCTTTCGCCCTGGACACCGAAGTCCTCGGTTGTCCGCACCAGCCCCGCGCCGAACAGCATTTGCCAGAAATGATTCACGATCACACGTGCCGTCAGCGGGTTATCGCGTGAGACAATCCAGCGTGCGAGCTGTTCCCGCGTTCGAGGTTGTTCGGTCGCCCAGGCCGCGATCGCCGACGGCACGTCGCGTTCGACAATGTCTCCTTTCTTATCCCAAACGCCCCGCAGGAGCACATGCGTCGGACGCGGTTCTGCCCGTTCGGCGAGCACCATCACGTCGATCTTCTTCGCGGCGCTCTGGACTTCGTTCAGCTGGCGAACAGCGCGATCCAATGCCGCGTTCTCGACTTGATACGGAATGTAGTCTGCGAGGAATTGATCGAAGAGTTTCTCTCGGAGCTTGGGATCCAATTGAGTCAAATCGCTCAGGTTTGCTCCTGCGAGTTGTTCAAGCAGCGGCGTGTCGATGCTGCGGACGGTTGCTCCGGCCTGATCGGTCACGGAGACTCGGAACCGACCGATGTTCGCATCCCCTTCCGTCGAACGCTGACGTAACTCGAAGACGAGTTCCTCATCGGCATCCAGCTTTAGCGGCTCCGCCAACGCAAACACGGCGAAGTGAGGTTGCCTGGAATCGTGGCCTTTCGTCGTCCACCCGTTGCGCGGGTCGTCATCGAGCACTCCTTTGATGTCGCCGTAACTTCTCGCGTCTTTCTGTTCGGCCGAAACATCCGCAACAGCACTGGCGACCAGAAGATCACGAATTTGCGAATTGCCTCGGCGACGGACCTGCACTTTGATGTCGGTGAGTATGAACTCGCCCGACTGACCGCGCGAGAAGCCGCCGTTGGTATGCGACTCGTGCGGCATCACTTCCAGCTTCAGTCCCGTGACGCGCGGCAGAGTGACTGCAACGGCGAGGCGATAATCGTCCTGACGCGGATTCGCTCCACTGGCTTGCACTGTCCCATCGGGTCCCTGCGATAGTTGCGTCCCTTCGATGGATTCAATTTCCGCATTGACTAACGGGTGCCACGCCTGGAAGCCCCCTTTCACTTCCGCCACCCGCGCGATGAGCCATTCGTCGAATGGCGACTCGGCCGACTTGCGCGCCAGCGCTTCGCGCGGCTTGCGCTGATCCACGAGTTCCTGGGCTTCTTGAACCGCTCGCGCGGCTAACGGCGATTGATAGGAGAGATACGGCTTCGCGGCACTGCCCGCCTTGCCATCCTCGTCGATCGAATTGAAGAAGGCTGATAGCGAGTAAAAATCTCGCTGTGTAATCGGATCGTACTTGTGTGAATGACACTGGCAACAACCGAGCGTCAGCCCCAGCCAGAGTGTACCGGTTGTGCTGACTCGATCGATCACATAGTCGATCCGCGATTCTTCGGGATCTCGGCCCCCTTCCCCATTTGTCATGTGGTTGCGGTGAAAGCAAGTCGCCAGCCGTTGTTCCGCAGTCGCATCGGGAAGCAAATCCCCAGCGAATTGCTCAACCGTGAATTGATCGAATGGCAGGTTGCGGTTGAACGCACCGACCACCCAATCGCGCCATGGCCAGTTCGTGCGCGTCGCGTCTCCTTGAAACCCGTCCGTATCGGCGTAGCGAGCCGCATCCAACCACCACATCGCCAGTCGCTCACCAAAGTGTTCGGAAACCAGGAGCTGATCTACGATCCGTTCGAATGCTTGCGGGGACCCGTCGTTTAAAAAGTTCTCGACTTCCGCAGGGGTCGGCGGCAAACCCGTCAAATCAAACGAGACCCGCCGCGCTAACGTATGTCGAGATGCGCGAGGCGATGGTGCGAGTCCTTCCTCCATCAGCCGCGCTCTGACGAAGGCATCAATCGGATGAGCGGAAATCTCTGGTGGCATGACTTGAAAGGGTCGTTCGAACGCCCAATGTTTTCCCCAAGAAGCACCCGATTCGATCCAGCGACGCAACGTGTCGGCTTGTCGAGCGGTGAGACGTTTTTTATGGGACGTCGGAGGTGGCATGACGACTTCGTCGTCCATCGATAGAACACGCACCAGCAGTTGGCTCGATGTGGGATTCTCGAGCGAGAGAACCGACAGCGCCCCTTCGCGCGTATCGAGTCGGAGATCGGCTTTCCGTTGTGATTCATCAGGACCGTGACAGGCAAAACAGTTTTCGGACAGAATCGGCAAGACGTCGCGACTGAACCGCGCACGATCATCCGCCGCTGACGGAGCTGTCAGCAACAGGCAAGCGAGGATAGCGAGTCGTCGTTTCATCATTGGTCGAGTGCTCAGGCGGTCATTGAAAAAAGGTCTGCCCTTGTCCGGGTACCAACTGCAGTTCTGTTGGTACGGTTCGATCACCGAAGCAGGCGGATACATGAAGGGCTTGTGATTTCCAGGGGATCACCGACCGCTTTCAGTCGACCGGTCTGGTCGTCGATCTTAAAGACGACGACGCTATTACCCGGCATATTTGCGCAAAGAACCAGTGCCCCATCACCGGTAATTAGTAGATTCTGCGGCCCTTTTCCCAGGCTGGGTACAATCTCAATCAGGTTCAGTGCGCCGTCGACCTCGATCCGATAAGCGGCAATGCTATCGTGCCCTCGATTCGTTCCGTAAAGAAATTTCCCGTTCGGAGTGATCTTCAAATCGGCACAATGACTGACGCCTTGAAATCCCGACGGCAGCGTGGAAATTGTTTGCCGCGGGTGCATCACACCAGAATTCGCATCGTAATCGGACATGGTCACCGAATTCTGCAGCTCATTGATGACATAAACGTATTTACCCTCGGGATGAAATGTCAGATGTCGTGGTCCGGCTCCAGCGGGCGCTTTGGCAAACGGTGGGGCATTGGGCGTCAGTTTCGCTGTCGATTTATTGACCCGATAACTGAGTACCTGATCGATGCCAAGATCGGCAGCAAAAGCGAATCGATTATCGGGACTGAAGACAATGCAGTGAGCATTAGGTCCCTTCTGTCGTACGGGATCGATGCTCGAACCAACGTGTTGAATGATCGAAACCGCCGCCCCCAGCGAACCGTCGCATTGCACGGGGAACGAGGCGACGCTTCCCGTCGAGTAGTTCGCAACCAGAACTGTCTTTCCCGTTGCGTCGATCTCCACATAACAACTAGCCGTTCCGTGTGTTGATTGCCGGTTCAGCAGTTTCAAACGTCCTGTTCGTCCTTCAAGAGCATACGCGGCCACTTCTTCGGGTTGACTCCCTCCGAACGACTTGGCGTGAATCGTGTAAAGAAAATTCTGATCCGGTGAAATCACGAAAAAGAAGGGATGCTCAATTCCCGTAGTTCGATGAACCCGATTCAATCGGCCTGTTGAGTCATCCAGGCTTAAAGCCTCGATCGCTCCGTTGTCTCCAGCAGCAAACGAGGAAATGAAGATAAGTGGTTCGCCAGCCAGGGCCGCCTGATCCGTTTGGGTCACAATCAGGCTCGCGAGAAGAGAAAGGAAAAATGGGATTGGCTTCATCGTGCTTGTGATTCTCAAACGGAATATGAACAAAGACGTTTCTTACCTCAATGGCTTCCTCAGAAATCAGAACCGTTTTGTTTGTATTTCTCAATGGTCAAAGGTATTGATTGATCGATTCGTCACCTGGCAATGGGGCCTCGGTAAACACGACAGGCCTGATTAATGTCGGGCTGAAACGACTTGCTGAACCACTCATGACACGCTGATCGCAAGCGTTTCGGGAGATCTTTCTTCCAGCGCCGCCGGCGGTATTTTCGTTGAGTTTCAGAATGCCGCCGGAAACCCGATTCCTGGTTTCACGTTAAGCGAGTGCGTTGAACTCATCACCGATGATCTTTCCCGGATTGTATCATGGAACAATAGTTCAAACGTGAGTTCTCTTGCGGGTAAACCTGTACGGCTGCGATTTCGGTTAAAGGATGCGGATCTGTTTGCGTTTCAGTTCATACCCTGAACCCCGCACGACCGGTGATATATTGATCCGCCGGTGCCGGGATTACCGGAAAACTATTGCTGCGATTCGTGAGCGTCATGCGGAACGGGGCTGTGAAAAATTGAATCCAAATCCGGTCGACGCTGAACCCTGCTGAATAAACCGCAATCGACCAGATTGACCTGATCGCCACAGTCCGCTGTGGCCACTCCCCGTGGTTGACTTGCAAAAGAGCGGT
>CAIULL010000113.1 GCA_903899985.1 uncultured Schlesneria sp. | reverse complement strand
TGATCGACCTCCAACACGAATGGCTGGACGATATCGTGTCGCAATAATTCAAATCTGGGATTCCCCACCAAATGAAGGATATTCTCTTTTCGTCCTGTAAAGAAATTATCGAGGCATATGACGTTATCGCCTCTCTCAAGAAGACGCTCACAAAGATGGCTGCCAAGAAAACCAGCTCCGCCGGTAACAAGAATCGAACGCATTACTAAAGCCTATCCAAATACGTGTGTTGATTTTTTGTAAAAGATTTCAGCGAACCTAAGATTTCGGCTGAGATTCCAATCCGATGCCCGAATAATGGAATCCCAGCTCCTGCATTTTTTCGGGGTTGAAGAGATTTCGTCCATCGAAAATCACCGGCGAACGAAGCTTCTCACGGACCGTATCAAAATCGGGATTTCGAAACTCGTTCCATTCCGTGATGATCGCAAGAACATCAGCCCCGTCCAGGGCATCATAAGGTGTCGGAGAATAGACGATTTTGTCTCCGTAAATCTTGCGAACATTGTCCATCGCCACGGGGTCATGGGCACGGACCTTTGCCCCAGCGTCGAGCAATCGATCGATGAGAACTAATGCCGGTGCTTCACGAATGTCGTCTGTTCTCGGCTTGAACGCAAGCCCCCAGATTGCCACAGTTTTCCCAGCGAAATTACCCTTGAAATGACTGGTGAGCTTCTGGAAGATCACCTCTTTTTGTGCTTCGTTAACATCATCAACCGATTGAAGAATCCGCGGAGCGATTCCGTTGAGATCGGCAACGTTAATCAGTGCTCGCACATCCTTGGGAAAACAGGATCCTCCGTATCCGACGCCAGGGAACAAGAACGCAAATCCGATTCGCTGATCGTGTCCGATCCCTTTTCTGACGTGATTGATATCGGCACCAACTTTTTCGCAAATGTTCGCCATTTCATTAATGAAACTGATCTTCGTCGCGAGCAGACAGTTAGCGACATACTTCGTCATTTCCGAGCTTTCCAGATTCATCGCCAGAAACGGATGCTCGGTCCTGAGAAATGGTTTATAGATTTCATGCAAAACTGTTGCGACCTCCGGACGAGTGACACCAACGACGACCCGGTCAGGTTTCGTGAAATCATCGATCGCGCAACCTTCCTTCAGGAATTCCGGATTTGACGCTACGTCCACGTCACGTCCAGTCAGCTTTCTTAATCGTCGCGCGACTTCGGCGTTGGTTCCGACTGGGACCGTACTCTTGACGACGACTATGGCGTCTTTCGCCAAATGAGGAGCAATCGATTCCAGTGCACTAAAAAAAATACTCAAGTCAGCAGAGCCGTCATCACGCTGCGGGGTACCTACCGCAAGAAAGACGCATTTGGCCGAGGGAACGGCTTCTGCTGCAGACGTGGTAAACTTCAGACGACCAGCGGCCGTGTTCCGGACGACGAGTTCAACGAGCCCTGGTTCATAGATTGGAATCTCTCCAACGTTGAGGCGACGGATCTTTTCGGCGTCCAAATCCACGCAAGTGACCTCATTGCCGCTGTCGGCAAAACAAGTCCCAGTGACCAGGCCGACATATCCCGTCCCAATCATCACTAATTTCATCGCGGCATTCCTAAAAATTACTATGAAGTCGATCTAATTTGAACGATTTAAAGACCTTGTTCCATTCACTTCGCGCCCTTTGAAAGGCGAACGCAAAGCAGGGTGAGTGCTTGCTTCGCTTCAGGTGTCCAGACAGCTTGATGCACACTTGCCGGAATGACGGTCGTTGAACCTTTGCTGAAAGGGCGGCAATAGCCGGTCTTGAGATTCGCTAATTCGGCGGCTCCGTCGAGCACCATCCAGATGGTGAATTCGCCGTCATAAGGATTCTGAAATGGTTTTTCAACAGTAAACCGTTCCATGATAAATCCGTGCCCTTCGACAAGCCGCTCGCCCCGCACCCCATCGGCGTTGACCTTGAATCCGACAGGCTTGACGGGATTGACCGGTCCTTGATTCCAGTCGATGGCTTCCAGCGATCGATCAATTTGCAGGGTGCGCGGCTTTCCATCCAATCCCAATCGATTCCAGTCGAACAATCGGAATGTCGCGTCGCTGGACTGCTGAACTTCGGCAATAATCAGGCCGCCGCCAGCCGCGTGAATGGTCCCTGCGGGGATCGAAATACAATCGCCAGCTTTTGGAGTGAATGAATGCAGGCATTCTGTCAGCGTTCCGGCGTGAAGATGCGCCACAAAATCATCGCGCGTCACACCTTCCTTGATTCCCGCATAAACCTGAGCCGTCGGTTCGGCCGACACGACAACCCAGGCTTCGGATTTACCATACGGCTCGTTCAACACGCGCTGCGCCATCTCGTCGTCGGGATGAACCTGTACCGACAAAAGCGTCAGACATTCGAGCCACTTCACCAATAAAGGAAAGACCTCAGGTCCAGTACCACCGGTCAGGTCCTGTCGACAATGAGTCCAAAGATCGTTGAGATCACGTCCTGCAAGTGGACCGTCTATGACTCGGCTTTCGAACGACGAAAGCGGGCTAAGGTCCCAGGATTCACCGTACGGACAGTCTTCGGGAAGATGACGACCCAGGAACTGTTTCAGACCGCGACCACCCCAGACTTGTGGACGCAGGTACGTGTCAAATACCAGCGGATCGGTCACTTCAGATTTCGATCGAATCGGTTGACCTTTCCGGAAATCGCCCTGCGGCGGCAAATCGTGACGATCGAGGTGCGTTGGTCGATCAAACACAGTTTTTGCAATTTCAACGGCGCTGTCCTTGATATCGTCGCTGCACAACGCAAGATGCGGGCTGATTTCAACCTTAACCCCTAGGGGTACCGGAATGCCGTGTTGTGTTAACCAGTTGACGGCACGCTGTACCATTTGACGCTGCACGTAGTCTGCAGAAAAATCGCCCGTTTTGTTTTTTAACGGGGCAAATTCTTCATCGCGATCAGTCTCAACGATCAGTGCGATCTCCGCAAGCGGCAGTGTGTCAAAGATGAACCGCTCGAACTTCACACCGTTCTCTGCTTCCGGCTCGACGCGATTACCCTGTTTGTCGATGTGCGGAATCTTTTTGATCGCACGATGCCAGGGGAGCACATTATCGGATGTCGCAACGCGTTCCAGGAATGTTCGATTGAAGATGTGGATGGCTGTGCTTCCCGCCCAATAACGTAATCCGCCGTCCGCATCCCGCACATGGGCCAAATCATTTGGCAAGTCACTGTATTCGATGATCCGGGTCCGTCCGTCAACGTTAACGGCAACCCCAACCTTTTCTTCGGGAACAGTTTTGGCAACAACCTTGGTCGAGACCTCGGATCGATGCTGAAGATGCAGGCCAATGAATTCAGGATCGCAAACTTTGGCTAAAGGATTATCGACTTGATGCGAGAACAGGTATTCGACACCCAGCCGCTTCATCTCATCGAACAGCCCCGCCTTCCAGAGTGCTGAAAACAACCCACCGTGGCCGTCGGGACTCATGCTTAACAAGCCTTTTTCCGCCAGCAACAATTGGCCTGTCTTTCGATCGAGCGACGGAGCGTAACCCTGGTGAAAAAGGAAGACCCTTTTCGGGTCGAGACCAAAATAGGCGTTGTCTCGATAAAAGGCGTCGATTTCCTGATGTGTTCCTTCACTGGTCATCACGAAATACGGAATGGAATGGCCGAACCGTCTGGATGTGGCAACGACTTGAGAGGCCAGGATCTCGAGTAATGATTTTCCCGTGACAGGGCCAATTGGAAACAGCCCTTTGGATCGGTCGAATCCGAGTCGCGTTCCCTGTCCACCGGCCAGCAGAACGACGCCGAGCTTTCCAGCGGTAATTGCCTGTTCACCAAGTTGACGAGCCGCTTTCCACGCCTGGCGATCGGCGTCAGTTCGGGGAATACGAACCACGTGTGATGGGGGGACTGCCCGGCGAGCCTCGTCGCTTAAACCGCTTTCATTCGTCAGCGATTCCTTCTTGAAGGAACCGATCAAATTCCAATCGAGTGTTTCAAGCTGGTTGGAAAACTTCGCTTGCTCTCGTTCCGACAGTTCGTTCCAAAACTGCAACAGATGCTGCTGCCCAGCTTTTTCAATAATCTGCGATAAATTTGCGTCAAGCATCATCAGTCCTGCGCGGATTTCAATCCGAAACGGATTACGGTTTCTCGTAAACCCTCGTCAAAAGACATCTCAGGTTTCCAACCAAGTAAATGATTTGCTCGAATCGGGGAAATCAGATTCGACCTTAAGTCCCCTAGACGAGGGACTCCGTGACGCCAATGAGGAATTTGAAGTGAACTCCCTTGATTCCGCAACTCACGCTGAACCAGCCCGGAAAGCTTTTCGGCAACTTCATTCACATCAACGCCAACTCCGGTTCCGATATTGATCGCTTCGAAGCTTTGATTCAAAGGAGTTTCCAGTGCCTTCACATTCGCATTAGCGACGTCAGGACCATAAACGTAATCTCGAGTATATCGGCCGTCCCCGTTAATTGTAACGACCTCACCCGCGAACATGGCTTTGCAGAAAATCGCCACAACACCCGCCTCACCGTGTGGATTTTGCCGAGGCCCATAAACATTCGAGTATCGAAGCGCTACCCCCTGGAGCCCTCGTTCTCTCGAGTAGAATTCCAAGTATTGTTCACCTACCCATTTGCCGATTCCATAGGGAGAGATTGGGCGTTTAGGGAAATCTTCCGTAGCGGGGGTGGCGACTTCTCCGTACAAAACTCCGCCTGACGACGCAAAGACAACCCGCTGAACCCCCACGCGAACCGATTGTTCCAGGACATTCAGCAAACCAAGAATATTCACTTCAGCGTCAAAAATCGGTTCGCGCATCGAGCGACTGACCGAAACCTGGGCCGCCTGATGACAGACGCAGTCAGGCTTCACTTCGTCAAAAACCTGCGCCAATTTCTCGCTGTCGCGAATATCGATTTCGAAAAACGGGACGTTGTAAGGAAGGTTCTGTCGTGACCCCAAAGACAAGTTATCGATGACAAACGGAAAATGACCGTGAGTCAGCAGCGCATCCACGATGTGGCTTCCGATAAAGCCGGCGCCACCTGTGACAATAACTTTGATTTTGGCCCCTCGACTGTGCAAAATAAAATTGACGTGGGTGGATGTCTTGTCGTTTGATCACGAACATCCAGACCAGCTTCGGTTACATTGCATCATAACCCCGGTCTGGTCGATCGTCGAGTTTGCCGTCTTCGTGCGTTCCGCCAAAACCTCGCAAGCCCCTGTCGGAAGAATGTTGTGATTCAGGTATCAGTGAAGCAAGAAAATCGTACCGTCCAGGAGTAGGCGTTCCTGGAAGTCATTTCACTTTCGTGATACCGGATCAGAAAACCGGATGAACTTGAACGTCTTCAAGTTTGATCAAGGCACCTTGTTGCAAAAAATTGACGGCCACGAACAGGAAATCAGTCCCCTGCCTTTTCATTACGACCCCTTCCACTCCGACAAGCGGACCGGACTTAATCCGAACCTTAGAACCAGGATTCAAATTCGCTGCGATCGAAAGCGGCTTTCCCGTTCTCGTCAGTCGCTGAATCTGACGAAGATCATTGGACAACTGCAGTCCATCATGGACTTCAATCGTTTGCGAAATCAAGTTCGTTTTCAGTGCACGATGGCGGTCGTATCCATTCGAATACATGAATAGATAATTTGAGAAAAGCGGCAGATATGATGTTCGGAGACGTCCGCTTGGTGAACGAAAGCAATGAGGTAAAACCGGGCAATAAAACGCGATTTCCATCGAGACGAGCGCACGCATCAGCGCTTTTTCCTGTCGAGATCTCGTATAGACGGCCCACCACTGTGATTCACCATCGCCCGACAGAACGTCACGGCTGAGCAGGTCATTCGGGAAGACATCGACTTCGGCTGCAAGTATCGGCATGGTTAGACTGGCTCGATGGTGACTTTCAATGCGTGCTCTCATCGCACTCGGTTTCAACATTCGCGAAATACAACAACGTTACACCATCATCGCGGCATTCCCCTCAAATCAGTTTGTAGGTGCATGAACAGATCTTGCGATTGTTTTACGTTATTCATCATTTGTGAATTTTTCGCCTATCATTTGGTGAGTTTTCTGTGAAGTCTTGATTCGCGAAATGATCCTGTCAATTTCTTCTCATTCAGATTTGTCATCGATGAGATTATTTCAAATCCAAATGGGAAAAATATAGCCGATTTAAGGCAATTGAAACCAATTTCAACGGCGACGATTCGATCAATTGTTTCTCAGCCAAATAAATTTGCCAACAAATCATGCATTGTGAATTTTATCATCGTCTACCCGCTCAGGCGACGGATCTCGCGCACAAGACACGATTCCCGTTTTGAGAATTATGGAAAGTTGTTTCATTCCAGATGTTTTTTACTTAAACCAAGCCGATGTCGACGCAAATTGCTTCATTCAATTTCTTTGATCGCCGACCGTGCTGAGCCTCACCAGGTCGACCATTAAAAAAGCTGGCGACAATCAAACCTGATTCCGGGTCGCACCACCCCTGTGAAGATTGAGCTCCGCCGTGCCCGAATGTCCTCGGTGAGCAATATTTTCCATATCCATACGGAACCGTTTCGATTCCATAACGATTGGAATCGATGATCACTCCCAGACCAAAATCAACGACGTGAGCCAGCGTCAGATCATACTCGCCGACGCGATGTCGAGCCGTCATCGCGGCCACTGTTTGGGGAGACAAAACTCGGCCACGCGGGGTGTCTCCTTCATTCAACAGCATTTCATAGAACCGACCAAGTTCACGAATAGGACCGCGGGTATTTGAGCCCGGCGACGGCATGTGACAACGTGGCCGTTCGTGCCAGTCGAGCAGCTGCAATCCTCCCTGCTCGCGGGCATACATCCAACCCAGTCGTGCGGAGGCATTCGCGTGTTCTCCGGGGGTGAATGCAGACCGAGTCTCGATCAGTCCTAACGGCTCGTATAACTCGAATCGCATGGCTTCGGCATAAGTCCGGCCTGTCACCCTTGCAAGAATTTCCCCGAGGATAAACCAGCTTGTTGTCGTGTGGTACCCAGCCGTCCGCCCGACAACCCAATCAGGCTCGACCTGTGCCGCACAGATTCGACCGATCGTTTCGTCCCACGTCACGTCGGGCCAACCGGTCTCGATGTTCCGAATACCGCCAGTATGCGTCAGCAGATGGCGGATCGTAATTCGTTCTTTTCCTCCGTGACCGAAATCGGGAATAAACTTTGAAACGGGATCATCCAATCGCAACTGACCTCGTTCCCACTGCTGCAGGATTGCCGCTGCCGTGAGCGGTTTCCCTGATGACAACCACAGATTAATTGTCTCTGATGTCATGGGGTGGGTCGGAGATGCCTGGCCAATCCCGAAGTCAGCGATGACTTTTCCCTGAAGTGAAATATAGAGTTGGCAACCAGTATGCAGCCGTCGTTCAAGCCCGTCCCGGATCACGGCAAACGTCTGCGGAAGTCGCTGCTCAAGTTCCATTTCACTGATCGAAAATTGTGTCATTCGCCCAAAATCCTTTTTGCCCGTTCTCTGATCGAAAGCTCTTTCGATTCCAGCAGTAATTTGCGCTGCGCGGTACTGAGAAGCTTGCCAGAGATTCTCGCTTCGGCAATGGCATCAAGCAATCGTTCGCTCCGTTCATTCGTTCGCAATAATGCCGCAATCGCCAGACCACGATTCTCGTCATTGAAGTGCCCCAGGTTGTTAATCAGAAGTGGAGAAACCTCTTTCGATTCGACATCACTCAGGCCGCTGATCGCCCCCATTTGCAATTCGTCGTGAACTCCTTTCGCCAGATATTTTGTCAACTGGTCCCGCCGAAGAGTCCAGTCGTCGAGTGCGATGATTCGCAAGGCGTCGTACCGGGTTCCTGTCGGCACTTGTTCGTCATCGGCCATTTTGACGGCGAGCAACAACGAGTTCTTCCAGCGTTTTGTCAGTTCGACATCGTCACGCAGAATTTCGTCAATCCGGGACTTTGGCCATCCCCCGTTCAGCCCGATTCCATTGATGATTCCGCCACCAATTACGACCGCTTGCCAGTCTCGCAACGGTTGATCGACTGGAGGAAGCGAGGTGTGTAACAGCGGCTTGATCTGATCAGCCTTGTCACGCTTTCCACAAGCCACGGCCACTCGCCAGATCCAGGGGATGCGACGATATTCTTCTTTTGAATCAGCAGGCATGTTGCTCGTCATTTTCTCGACGAGAATCGCTGCCTCGGTTGGATATTGCGCAATAATTGCTGCGCGCTGATCATCTGAAAGTTTGTCATCCAGGATTCGAGCAGCCACATCTTGAATGTTTGCATCAGTGTCAGGGACTTTTTTCTGCGCTAATGCGAAGGCTTCACCCGTCGGAACGAGTTGAAGGGACCGCAAATCGACGAGCGCGCCGCGAATCGTTTCGCCTTCTGGTCGGACAACCAAACGATGTGTTCCGCCACTTAGCGGGACTGTTCCGATCTTAGACGTACGGTATCGATCCCAACCACCTGTCGAATCGATTCGTCCGGTCAAGAACCGATCGCCAATTTCGATCCGATAACTGTTTCCTGCTGATGCCGCATCGCACGCGCCATCCAGGTAAACATCAAATTCGGCCGATTGAGGCAGCTCGAACGTCCAGGCCACATGATCCTGTAATCCATGCCAGTAGCCGATGTTTCCAAACTGTCGTTCGAAAGTGATGTGATCTCCGTAAATCGCGGCCGCCGAGGCAGGCAACGTCAGTCGTCCATTGGCCGGTTTGACCATCACAGGACTGTTCCCGTCGCAGCTTTTTGAGGCCGCAGGCAACGACTTCAAAAACGCAATCAGGTCGGCAACCGCCTGATGCGACAGGTCTTTTTCCATCCCTTCAGGCATCAGCGATTTTCCTGTTGCCCGAAGTTCGTCAATTTCGGCTCGAAGAAGCATGAATTGCTTCCCCTCGGCCGCGGTCAACGTGACACTGTTCGATGACTCGCTGGATAAGATCCCGGTTCGAATCAGCCCTTCTTTCGTCGACGCAACATAGGAAAGATACCGGGAATCCACATTACGATTTGGATCCAGTATCTCTTGCAGCAAGAACGACGGCGTCTTGTTCACGACCATCGCCAGATTCGGACCGACAGAATATCCGACATCCCCCAATTTGTGGCACTGTGAGCAACTCTTTGTAAATAAAGCCTGACCTCGTTCTGTCTCACCCGTTAATTCAAGAGCCGCGTTATATTGTTGAATCACCTCGTGTCGGTCAGAGTTAAAAGTGGCCGAAAGCAACTCCGTCGCTCGTTCACGGATCTCTTTGTTGGGATGACCGACAAGTTCCTGCCGCTGAGGTGCAGTGAATGACGACGGAGGAATCGCCCCTTTCGCGATTTCTGCAAACAACAGCGGATACCACGCAGTACGACTCATGATCGCATTCACGACCTGTGGCTGAACAGCGGGGGACAATTCGCGATAACGTGATGCGAGAATGCCAGGAACATCGTCGCCGGAAACCCGTTCGAAGGCCTCAACTGCTGCGCGCTGGACTTTCGGCGGATGAACCGGTGAAAGCAACTGACCAAGCACCTTGACGTCGTCTTCGCGGTGCGATGCGTCCCTTCCCAGCAGTTTGATCGCCGCGAGCCGTAAATCTTCGCCAAGAGTTTCTTTCACCGCGATCTCGCGCGCCTGACCCTGCGTACGCTGGATCACGTCGGCAATCGCTTTCTCCGTCGGTTGAGCCCCCTGCTTTCTGGCGAGCGAACCAACGAGATTTGAAATCGCATTCAACTGCCAGGGCTTTGGCAGTTGTCCCTCCTGAGCCGCCACAGCGACCAAAGCCAGATTGATCGCCTGATCATCAGAAAAGCCTACTGCCGTTGCCAGGAAAGGAGCCATGAGCGATGGCGGTGGCTGTTGTCCCGCGAGTTCTTCAAACATCGCCCGGGTAAATTCTCGCAAATTTCTGGTGCTGATACTGCTGAAAACGGCTGCGACGAAATAGGGGTCACTGGCTTCTTTTAAGGCCATTTTGGCGAGCGTCGAACCGATCCGTGTATCGTCCCATTCACCGAGCGAGCAGGCGGCCTGAAGCCGGACATGCGGGTCCTTGTCCGTCGCCAAAAATATGATTGTGTCCAGAAGAAGAATTTTCGCCGAAGATCGCTCGGCCAGTCTGATCCCGAAGGATCGGATTCGAGGATCCCGGTCGGCCAAAGCGTGGCGAATGTCGTCTGTATCCAACAGGCCGGTGGCCGCCAGTTTTCGATAGCCGATCATTCGCTCGGTTTCGATCGATGCCTTGCGCCATGCATCTTGCGTCGATCTGGGAATGGAGCTGGCCGCAGATTTGGCCATCGATTCCAATCGCTGGATCTCCAGGTCCTGATAGACAGAGAATTTGTCAGCACCTTGTTGTTCCGGCCCCTCTCCGCGACTCACCACGGCGACACGAGTCACAGGGGGACGGCTGTCTGTGGCATTTTTCACTCGATAAATCCGACCGAGTTTGCTTCCAGCATGAATGTCGAGGGGAGCCAACTCCGCTTCTGGTATCCACCTTGGGTTCTCGATAATGAATCGGTACATGTCGACGACCCACAGATTGCCATCCGGTCCCGTCAACGCTTGAACCGGACGGAACCAGCCGTCGGTCGACCGCAGAAACTCGGTCTCAGCTTCATTCGCTGGTCGCTCGGCAATAAACGAGCTTCCTTCTGGTTTCAATGTCATGCGGTGAACCAGTAAATTCACTGGTTCACAAACGAAAAGATTGTCCTGATAACCGGGGCCGAGCGCGGCGTCCCGGTAGACGCCGATACCGCATGCCGCAGTCACCGTGCCGGGAGGTCCGCTGAGTGCAAATCGCTGAGCGTCAGACTTGGCGGGATAAAGTCGAGCGGCGTCGGCCGTGCGAGCGAGATAGACCCGGCTCGCTGGCGATACGACATGCGGGTTTCGCCTCAAGTAGTGTTCGTAAAGCGGATAATGGAAGGCAAGATTTGTGTTATCGCAGCCGAACCAGTTTCCGTAGCCGTCGCGAACACGACCCTGTTGAGTCCTGCCGGTTGCCGCTTCGATTTCACCAGTGTCAGGCTTGATCCGGAAGTCGCGATGACCAAGTTCGTATTTCGTTCCGTGAAAGTTGGTGATTGTCCCGCCGAATAGCCCACAAGAACCGTAAACCCAGCCATCCATGCCATCACAAAGGCTGTTCAGTCGCGCCTGACTGTTCATTGTACCGAAACCAGTAAACAGCTTTTTCACGACATCCGCTTTGTCATCTCCGTCCGTATCCTCCGCAAACAGAAGGTCTGGTGCCGCACAAATGAGAACACCGGTTTTCCAGACCGTCACGCCGGTCGGCATCGGGATGTTGTCGAGAAAAATTGTCGATCGATCAAATTGTCCGTCCCCATCTGCATCTCGTACGAGCCGTATGCGTCCCCCCGGAACGGGTGCCTCGGGATTGAGTTGCTCAGTTGTGACAGATTCACTCCGTGGCAGCCCATCGGGATAATCGTGCATCTCGGCGACCCACAGGCTGCCATCACGACCGAAATCGATTGCGACAGGGTCGGCAATTAACGGCTCGGCACAAACCAGGTCGACCTTCAGATTGGGTGTCGTCTGTAGCAAGGCGAGAGATTGCTGCGGCGATTTTGGCAGGGTTCCCGAGGTCTTTTTGGAATCGAACGCAGCTGCAAACTTTGCATCGAGCGACTCGTGCACCGTGCGAATAATCTGGTCTTCCAGTCCTGTTTTAAATGCACCGGGGCGATCGTAGTAATACATGGCGGTTAAAGCCTCGTAGCCCCCTTCCTTGAGGACTCTCTCCGAAGGGATATAGCAGGGTGAATCGTTGGCATACGCAGTGATCCAAAGTCGACCTCCATCCAGTTCGCGCTTCAGTCGGCGCGAATAATCAACAACCACCTCGCCCGGCAGAAAGACCATCGCCAGAGAATCGCCGAACGACCAGGTTGAAATTGGATAGTTCAATGTCTTCTGAAGCGACTCACCACGAGCCAGTCGTTCGAGCTGGACTCGGGCGTGATACCCCGCCGCGTCGTTCTTCTTTGCTTTTTCTTCCCATTCGGCTTGCGAAGGATGGTCAGCGAAATCGAGAGTGATCGGCTTCAGGCTGCTTGTGATCGCCCCCTGAACCGGGGCGAGGAATCCGCCAAGCATTCGTTTCACTTCAGCAGCGATTTCGGCTCCCTGTTGTAATGCCACATCCGATTTGTCTCCTGTAACACCCGACGAGGGATTTTGATCGGCACCACAGCCGATCGAGACCAGCGCGATGGCTTTAGGGAAATCCCGTTGAATCAGGTCCTGGGCATACCCGGCCCAGTCCCCGCTGATTTTGTTGTTCGACAGCGTCACGCAATGGCAGGCGTAATTCAGGTAGATCGCCCGGATCGCCCCGTCAATTTGTTTGACAACCAGTAATGGAAGATCATGATCGACCGGGCCTCCCTTTGTCCGTCGATTGATCGCGAACTTGACCGACCCGATACCCCAGCTCAAACGCGCCGGTGCCCGATCATTTAATGCGGCGAGTGCCACGGAGGTCAGTTTATCCGTCAGTTCCGAAGTATAGCGGTCGATTCGCTGCCAGTGTTCGTCGGGAATCGGCCCGCTGAACAGGGTCGGTGCCACACCTCGCAGCATGGGAGCGGTATGGGTATGTGATGAATTGATGGCGAGTCGCGAACGTTCCAGGCCCGCCTGATTTGCCAATCGCTTCGCAATTTCATCGAACATCGCTGCCGGGATTCCCAGATTATCGACCGTGATCAGGACGACGGGCGGGCTGGCCGTATCCAGCGAAATGGCCAGGGCCTTCGCCCAGATCGGTTGAGTCACCCCTTCAGACTCGGTCCGCCGAAATCCAAATCCCGACAACCTGACCGGGTAATCAGGAGTGATGTCGACTTGAGCGACACCCACGGAATACACGGTGTGTCCCTCACCAGCCAGAACCTGCGGCAACTGTGAGGAAAAGGCCACTGCCACGATCATAAGAGCAAGAAGTACTCGAATCATCCGAACGACTCCGCCAACAATGTGTTTTCACTTCAATGACATCGGCTATTGAAAATCAATCGCAAATCAATTCCGTAGCCCGGGTTTCAGCCCGGGCAGCACAACATGACGTCTATGCCAAACGGCCATTCGACAAAACCTGACGGCGGAACGCATCTTACCCGGCAGCCGGATCAATTGAAAAAGACTCAATCGTCATTCCAACACAAGTTCGCCGATCCGCAATTCAATCAACCGGAAGTCCGGCAAATCGTCTGAGGAAAGAATAAACATTCTTCACCAAGAATCACCTGGCCCAGGTCTCGCCCGCAATCGATCGATGGGGCGAGGCCGTCATGACAGAAATACCCAAGTTTGAATGCTTTGGGTCAATTCGATTTCGGCGTATTTGATCTGTAAATTGACACGTGAACGATTCGCGTTTGTGAACGTATGAAATGTGGTCTTAAGCGACGGCGCGCAGAAGAAAAAACAATTGAATTCTTCCCTGTGCGGCGTCGCGCTTTCGCGTGAGATCGTTTTGTCTTCTGATCGAATTCTCGCGCAGCGAATTACTCACGAGGTAACCCGCGTAAAAACAGGTATTTGCACATTCGACTTCGCGTGGCGGGACGGGGTAAGAGCTCCTGGCGATGCAACATCTTCGCGCCAAACAAGGAAATTAAAGGATCCCAGTTCAAAACCACGGTTCTGTAATGACGTTAAAAAGTCAGCATTTTTCAAATGTTCAGGTAAGCCTTTGTAATTCTGTTGAGTGACGGCGCAAAAAGATCGTAATTCTTCTTTATGAAATCAGGGACCGTCGGTTCAGAAAAATGATTGCATTTTTCAACATAATCAACGTACCGTTTTCGCCTGATAGAAATTGAAGTTCGACGCGGACTCGCGTCAAGAAGAAGTTTCGAAAATCATGGATTATTGGCAAAAATATTCGGGCGGCTGTGCTTCAGGCACCTGAACTATTTGATTTCCTGATGTGCTGCCAGAAACATTTATGGCGGGCCAGCGTATGTGATTTGACCACCATCCGGGCCGGCACCGGGCCCGACTTCGATTCGCCAGTCGGCGGCTGCGATCAATTCGGAGTTGTGTTCAATGATCAGCATCGAGTGGCCTGCCGTGACCAGTTTCCGTAACACACCCACAAGTTGCTGAACGTCGGCCATGTGCAGGCCGGCTGTTGGTTCGTCCAGAACGAATAACGTTGAACGGTCAGCTTCCGTGGATTTGGCGAGTTCGGTACCCAGTTTCACGCGTTGTGCTTCTCCACCCGACAGGGTTGCGGCCGATTGCCCGAGCTTCAGATAGCCCAGGCCCAGATCACAGAAGACATTCAAGGGCCGCTCAAGACGTGGGAAGTTTTCAAAAAAGACCGCCGCATCAGTCAAACTCATGTTCAAGACATCGGCGACAGACTGGCCTCGATATCTGACCGATAGGGTCGTGGTTGAGAATCGCCGACCGTCGCAGTCCGGGCAACGGATCTGCCAGTCAGCAAATCGCTGTTCTTCAACGGGAAGTTGCCCTCGTCCACGGCAACGAGCACATCTCGCTTCGGGAACGTGCAGGCTGAATTGACGAGGTGTGAAACCGCGCAGCCGTGATTCTTTCGTCTTGGCGAACACTTTCCGAATCTCGTCCCATAGACCTGAATACGTGGCCGGCGTCGAGATCGCTGAACGACTGAGGGGAGTTTGATCGACTCGAACCACTCGCGACAGGTGTTCGGTTCCCGTCAATTCTTGAAACGGCCCCCCGCACGCGATTTTCTCGCCAAGGGCATGCCGGATCGCTGGAACCAGTGTCTGCATGACGAGCGAAGATTTTCCCGAACCGCTGACACCTGTCACACAGACAATCCGGTTCAACGGAATCTCAATTGTGACATTTTTCAGGCGATGCAGGGTCGCACCGGTAAGGCGAATCAAGTTCGCAGCAGGCAGATTGTTTGCCACTGACGTGGATTCCATTTCTGCCGTTTGCTCCACACGATGTTGGTCTTGCTTTGTCAAAAACGGTCCTGTGACCGAAGCGGGGTTACTCGCAAGTTCTTCAGGGGTTCCTGCGGCGATCACCCGTCCGCCGAGCGTTCCGGCTCCAGGCCCCAGGTCAATCACATGATCTGCAGCGCGGATGACATCAAGATCATGCTCGACCAGCAGGACTGTATTCCCTTCATCACGCAAGCGAACCAATGATTTCAGCAGTCTTTCAGTGTCACAGGCATGCAGTCCTGCAGTCGGTTCGTCCAGGATGTAACAGACACCGCTGAGCGGGCTTCCCAGGCATGCGGCCAGTCGCGTCCGCTGAAGCTCACCTGCGGAAAGGGTGTCGCCACTGCGGTTGAGGGTCAGATAATCGAGACCAATCTCGGTGAGTGATCTCAAACGACTGGTAATTTCTGGCAATAGGTGCTGGAAGGCCGATCGACGATGTTCATCAAAATCAGCATTGTTTAAGGAGGGCGTGCTCAGCGCGCCCCACTTTAAAGCACATTGCTCCGCTTCGCTGGGAGTCATGGCACAGAATTGTGTGATGCTCGTGCCGTCGATTTGAACCGCTCGTGCAATCGGCCCCAGTCGAGTCCCTTCGCATGACGGACAGACTTTTGATGATTCGTCCGATTCGGTAACAACTCCCAGTCCCTGACACGTTTCGCAAGCACCTACGGCACTGTTAAAGCTGAACGATCGAGGTTCGAGCATGGGAAAGCTTGTCCCGCACGTCGCGCAGGAGAGCTGGCTGTTGTAAAGACGGTCTTGCCACCCGCCGGGAGTCTCGTGACTAAGGACGCATTGTCCATGGCCCAGTTGCAGAGCGAGATCAACTGATTCTTCCAGTCTCGGGCGAACTCCGGGTTTCATGATCAATCGGTCAACCACAACGTCAATATCATGCGGCTTCGACTTGACCAGTTCGGGGGGAGCAGCCGCGTCAACCAATTCACCATCGACGCGGGCTCGTACAAAACCATCCTTGACGATCTGGGCAAAGACACTGCCTTGCTGACCGGCTCGACCTCGAACAATCGGCGCCAGCACGATCACTTTCTGCCCGTCGTGACTTTGCAATGCCTGGCTGACGATATCAGAGCGAGATTGAGCTGTGACCGGCTCGTGGCATGCCGGGCAATAAAGTCGTCCAATTCTGGCGAAGAGCAGTCGCAAATAATCATAAATGTCCGAGATGGTGGCTACCGACGAGCGTTTTCGTGCGCCAGAAGTCTGCTGCTCAACACACAGGACCGGAGGCAATCCATCAATCACATCGACGTCGGGGCGTTCAACCTCCTGCAGCAATTCGCGCGACTGGGCTGAAACAGACGACAGATAACGCCACTGCCCGTGAGCAAAGATTGTTTTGAAGGCGAAGGAACTTTTTCCACTGCCACTGACGCCTGTAATGACCGTCAGTTGACCGATGGGAATTTCGACATCGATCGCTTGAAGATTGTGTGTGCGTGCCCCGACGATCCGTATGGCGGGACGCGGATCACAGAAGATGTCGCGGATCACTTTCGGCATGCCGACTTTCGATTTTCTGGCGAACTTTCAAATCGGTCTCGGTCGATTGGTAGTACGCTGATTCCTTGTTATCCTGTGTCTTCGTCGATTGTCTTTCACAAGGAGCATATAAGACCGATGACCACCGAACCAGCCGATGTCTTGTCATCCCGGAAACAGCAGATTCGTGAACAGGCCCACGCCAACCGAAACGCACAAGAAAACAAAGACGAAATCAGCCGTGAAATTGTGGCACGTTGCATGACGCTGCCAGAATATCATCAGGCCAAGACCGTCTTGTTTTACATCGATGTTCGGAGCGAAGTCCGCACGAGAAACGACCTGGTCAATGCCTTGTCCAGCGGCAAAAAAATTGTCGTTCCGTACTGTGTGGATGGCGAGCTGGAGCTGTTCCATCTTGAGAATTATGACGAACTGGCCGTCGGCATGTACAAGATTCTGGAGCCGAAGGACGAGCTTCGAACGGTCGCTGCGAAAAAAGTGGACGTCAAAGAGATCGATTTGATCATCGTACCGGGCGTTGCCTTTGACCGACGCGGCGGTCGAACGGGGCATGGTAAAGGATATTATGACAAGTTGCTGGAACATGCACGGCCCGATACTCCGCTTGTGGCCCTGGCGTTTGAATGTCAGTTGTTTGACGAAATTCCGATGCAGGATCACGACGTCTTTATGGACAAGGTCGTGACGGAAAAGGCCAGCTACAACGGTCTTGGTCGAAAGTAAATCGCGATCACTCTATTTCCCGGGTTTCTCAAGTGACTACTACGCATCGTGCCTTTGTCGAAGATACTTACGCCGAGGGATTTCGCAGTATCTATGCGGAAGTTCTGATCACCGCCAGGGATCGAGTCTGGCTGGATCATGCCTGTAACGCAGCCACGGGACATGCTTCCAGCAGCATCTTTTGTGAATGCGAAGCGGGTGTTGACCGGTATGTGGGACCTGGCGGGGACGAATCGTTTGCGACCCCCGATGGTCGCCCGGGTGCGATCGTTCAATTTCATGTTCCTCGTTTCAAAAAAGATCGTGAGAAACTTCTGGAAAAGGTGCTGCTGCATCGGCTGAGCCAAAATGTGCTGACATGTCCCACGGCCTCGTGTTTTAACCTGCTGGAGACAGACCCCTACTTCAAATTGGGCCGCAAAATCGCTCTGTTCGGCGACGGCCATCAGTTTCGAGATCAGCGTTACGGCCGCAAGATGTGGGTCTTACCGATCATGGGAGGGGAATTTGTCATCGATCGGCGGTTTGGATTCGCCGATGGAGTGATGGGTGGGAACCTGTGGTTTTTTGCAGAATCCGTCGATGCCTCATTGGCGGCGGCTGAGCGTGGTGTCGCGGCACTTGCGAACGTCCCGGGTACGATCGCCCCATTCCCTGGCGGTGTTGCGGCAAGTGGCTCCAAGGCAGGTAGCGCCTATTCGTTCCTCTTCGCCAGCACAAATCATCCATTCTGCCCGACGTTGCGTGAAAAGCTGGGCGAACAGTCTCAGGTACCCGATGGAATCCATTCGATTATGGAAATCATCATTAACGGACGGGATCTGGCGACAGTCTCCGCTGGAACACAGGCGGTCATCGCCGCCACAGTCGACACACCGGGCCTGATCAAGATTTCGGCGGGTAACTACGGTGGTCGGTTGGGTAAAAGCTTTATCTATCTTCGCCCTGAGCTGCACTGACTCGGATTATCGACTCATTCCAGCCCGCCTCGCATAATTTGACGTTGCGCGCGTGACGGATTCGTGAACGGGATTCTCAAAAAATCACAAGCAGATTCCGATGCGATCTGGCCCGAAGTCGATCGGACGCAAACGCAAATTCATCAGCACAGCGGCTCACACGAAGAGACGCCAAAGTCATTTGAGCTCCGCGGCCTGACGATCCAACCGCACTCTCGGGGAAACAAACTCAACTGCGAGGACGCGGATTTCGAGATTTGCAAACCCTGTTTCGCGAGCCCCTTCCAAACGTCCAGAAATAATCTTTCAATTTCTATTGACTTTCATTATCATAATTTGTAGGTTTTTGTCGTAATTTGTTTGTAGGCGGCGCAATGATTCCCTGTGATGACAGGCAGGGTTCGCCAGGGAACGGTGAAGGGGCGCTGATTTTCGATGCGCATTCCGGTCTTGTTGACGTAATGCAACGACTTTGATCTTTGACATTTCAGAAACCAAATTGAACCCGGTTCGCTTCAGTGTCGACTTGAAACGCTTGAACGAACCGTGGCCGTTCGTTCTTTGGCAGCGATTCAGAGCTACCGTTTTTGGTACTTTCGTATTTGCATGGCCGTCATCAGGAATTCGCATTCCGCGAATTGAAGATGAAGACCAATTCCGAAAACACGAAGTCGATCGAACATGAACGAAGTGTGTCGAACTTGATCGAACTTGATCGAACTTGATCGAACTTGATCGAACTTGATCGAACTCGGGCGAACTTGATCGAACTCGGGCGCGATGAAAAAACGGTCAAAAGCCTATGAAATACGGGAAATGGTCGAAGTCGTTCGAACTTGATCGAACTTTGACACAAGATTTTGTTTTTGATGGGACGCATGGGACTCAAGCGACGTATTGGACATCTGCAGGAGATGAGAGCGAGGTACTCAACAGACTTTTTTGGCGGGCAACGATTCGGCTTGTCGGTGAACTTGCTTCGCCCGCATCATGCGGGGGTTCCCATTGGTGGTACCTGGGGTTCGCTCGCCGAAAGGATTAATGCCGCCCAGCGGATGAATCAGAAACGACGGCCTAGGCAAGACGGCCAGTACAGATCCGAAAATGAATAACAGAAAGATTGGAACAACCACCTGCCGTCATAAGAAAACACGTGATTGGTTGCACCTTTGCTGATTCTTTTCAAACGCAGTGCGTTGCGGGCGTTGCCCGCAACGCAACTTGGATTCGAGCGAGTGACATTTACTTCAGTTCGTATTCCGCTTCTTTCGAAGCATTTCCATTGAACGACTTACGGAAAGCGTCAGCGGCGGACGTGACCGTCTTTTCCGGGCCTGTGAGCCGCAGGAAGTAAACTCCTTTTTCCGGAACGGCAAGCACAACACTCAGCGATCGATAGCCTGGCATAGGAGTCTTCTTGCCACCGGCAAACGGGCCTCCTGTTGACTGCAGGTACGTCCCCGTGATGTCGTTGACGTAGTACTTGCCCTGCTCGCACTCGCCTGATGACATTCTTAATTTCCGGCCTTCTGCAGTGAACTGATCGATCCAGCGTTTGAAATTCTGGTCGACACCACCACCATCGCCACCAAACGACGAAATGACCAGTTCGGTTGCGGGTTTATCTCCTTCGACAGGAGGAATCTTAAATTGAGCCAGTCGAAGATTGTTCGAGGGCTCTTCCTGTTTCCAGCTGGCGGGAACATTCAGCTTAATCGCCTTGATGACGACTTCTTTGACCGCATCCTTTTCGGAATCTTTCTTGTCCTGAGCAAGTCGAGCGGGACCACGAAATGAGCTGCGATGACTGACCTGAGGGGCTGGTCTGGGTCCGTTTGAGAACAACGGTGCACCGGCAACGTTCATGGCGATCGAATAGAGACTTGTCCGGGCGGTGATATAAAGAGTTTTGCCGTCGGCACCACCAAACGTGCAGTTTGCCGGATGTTCGGGAACAGGGATGCGACCAATCAGGCCTCCATCCGGGTTAAGAACAACGATGCCGTTATAAGTCGTATAAATATTGCCGTGCTGGTCGAGACACATTCCATCGGGGCCGCCACCATCCAGCTTTTCATCCCCGGTGAAAATCAGCTTTCCGCTCGTGATTTTGCCTGGGCCAGTGATTTCGTACTTCCAAAATTCGCGCTTATTCGGTTCAGCGACATACAGCACCTTCCCGTCGATCGAGACAAGAATCCCGTTGGGCCGTTGCAGGTTATCGATGACTCGTGTCGTCTTGCCGGCGACATCAACATAGTAAACACCCATACAAGTTTGATCGATCTTGGAATCGCCACCATATCTGGGATCGGTGAAATACAGACCGCCAACCGAATCCAAAGCCAGATCATTGGGACTGTTCAGTGGTTTTCCGTCATATTGATCGCAAAGGGTTTCGATCTTTCCATCCTGAATCGCAATCTTAACGACTCGGCGGGCCTGTCCCTGACAAGCGTAAAGATGACCTGCCCCGTCAAAGACCAGGCCATTGGCCCCACCAGACGGTTTCAGGAAGTCGCTCGACTGACCATCGGCCTCAACGCGGATGATACGTGAGTTGGGAATGTCGCTGAAAAGGAGAAAACCTTTCGGGCTGAAAGCAGGCCCCTCGGTGAACTTGCAGTCACCAACAACTTTGACCGCAGCAGCGCTCGGAGCAACCAGGTCCTTGATATCCGCCGCAAACAGGGGAGACGAGATCAAGCCAATGAGCGCTGACGCAGCGAGGCTTATTTTTTTCCAGTTGGTCATGAAACATCCTTATTGTCAAGTTCTGAATTTCGGATCGAAGCACCCATCATGTCTCATGATTGGGCTGGCAGTCCTCTGCACGACATCAAGTATGCCGTTACGGAGAGAGAGTTGCCACACTTCGACCGGTTGAAATACAGACCGCACAACAAGGGGGCATTTTTCTGGATGCCGCCGAGGAGGTCACCGATCTAAGCAAACTCGATTACTGATTGAGGCTGCTATCCAGAAAGCGTGGAACGTTCCCTTCATTTGGGGTGGCGTTTACCAGATCATACGGACGCGCCAAGCTCCATGCTGTATCGTGACCTTCGGCGTATCCGGACTGGTAACCGAAATACCAGCAGCTATAGAGTGACCAGAGTGTGAGCGGAATCGCCCAGAATTTCCAATTAAAACTGGACATTGCGAAGCCTCCTGCAGTTGCCCGATTGAATTTGCAACCTTCAAAATGAACATCTTCATTTAATCTTCATAATTGATATCGGATCTTCATGGTTTCAGTCAACATCGAAATCAAACTTAATCGAAATGCTCCGGAATATTTGCGCAAAAAAGCAACAGGTCGTTCTGTGATGTGACCGTTCGCTCATAATAACTCAAACTGAAAATGCGATTGCTTCGCGTGACTCATTCAGGTGAACATCGAATCAAATAAAAAAGCCTGGTTTCCGGATTGGGAACCAGGCTCGATGAAGTGAGCGTCGTGATGACGATGGCTAATTCTCAGTCGAGACGTTTGACTCGAATATTCTTGAAGTGGACGGTGCTACCGGGATCATGAGCTTGAAGGGCGAAGGTTCCCTTATCGATCTTGCGGGTGAAGTCTTCTCCCGCTTTTTTGTCAGCAGGTTCGGTGTAGTCGACGACAACTTTGTCGTTGATCTTAATGGTAATCTTATTCCCTTTAACGATGACGGTTTCGGTGTACCACTGATTATCGGGAACGTGTTTTTCGAGGACGTCGACAACGGCATAAAGGCTTCCTGTTCGTTTTGGATCTCCCTGGCTGTTGTTGACCTGAGCTTCGAATCCATATTTTGGCCAACCTTCGTCCTGGTACTTGGTGTGGAAGTAAATCCCTCCATTACTGTTCGGTTCTGTCATGACATCGACTCGGAGTTCGAAATTCACGAACGGTTTGTCGTCGCCGACATAGAACAGGTGACTACGTGGGCCGTTGGCGACAATCGCTCCGTCCTTTATCTTCCAGCTGTCAGGTTTTTCATTGATCTTCCAACCGTTGAATGTTTTGCCGTCAAACAACGAGACAAAACCGTCTTTGTCTGGTTCGGCGGTAAAGCCGACGGCGGAAATCGAGACGAGAGTGAGTGCTACTGACGCAAGAAAACTTTTCATCGATCAATCCAGTCTACAGAGGGGTCAAATCGTAAGACACACTTGGGTTGGCGCACGCCGACCTGATTCGCACGATAGTTTGGCGGATGCAACGTTGACTGTAAATGTCGCCACAACATTGGGACGAATTTACCACCCAAAACAACGACGCTGTTGATTCCTGCGGGTCAAGTCGCCGGAGTGAAGGCCGAGTTCATCGCTGCGATGTCGTGTAAGGACGAGTTTTATTCTCGCAACGGGCTCATCGCAATGATAATCTCAATACAGATTTGTGCCCGCGTGGAATTCAGGGGCTGAATATGCGTGATTCCGACAGGTTCTTGCGCGACCATCTTTTGGTGACTCGCCGATTTTTTGTGCGAGCTGGAATTGTCGGTGTGGCGGCGTTTGGCGGTGGCGTCAGGGGTTGGGCTGACAGCCTCGAGCCTGAACTAAACGATGCCGTCGCCAGGCTGGAATCGTTCATGACGCCGCTCGACAAATTTCGTGACGTTTCCCGAGGATCGCCAGTCCCACATT
Source organism: uncultured Schlesneria sp. (assembly GCA_903899985.1). Taxonomy (GTDB): domain Bacteria; phylum Planctomycetota; class Planctomycetia; order Planctomycetales; family Planctomycetaceae; genus Schlesneria. The sequence continues at coordinate 160,347 of CAIULL010000113.1, read as the reverse complement.
CGCTTTCCGAGGAAAAACGATCTGAGGTTGGACTGACGCGGGAAACCTGGCGGCTTGAAGTGACGGCCGACCAGGATCATCCGACACGCATCAAACAGCCAATGACAAACTCCAGCGGAACCGCGCTCGATTTTCCTGCCCTGATGAAATTGGCTGAAACGCACGCGGTCAGATTCGCCAAAGTGATGACGTGTCTCAACATCGGATGTCCGTTAGGAACCGGAATCTGGGAAGGGGTTCCGCTGAAAGTCGTCATCTGGAAAACTCAACCCGTGGAAAATTTTCGTCGAGTGTTTTACTACGGCTATCACAATAACGAGCCAAAGCAAATGTTTCGCAGCTCGCTTCCCGCCGGTCGGGTTCTGGAAGACGTTTACGATCTTCCCCCGGTGATCCTGTGCTACAAATTGAACGGAGCTTGGTTGACTCCCGAGCGAGGTGGCCCGGTTCGTGTCGTCGTTCCCGAGTCATACGGATTCAAGTCGATCAAATGGCTTAGCCATATTGTTTTGACCAATCTGGCTGTGGCGAATGATACGTACATTGAGGGAAATAATGACGTTGACAGTCCGCTTAAGACATTTGCAGCGACGCTTTCTGTTCCACCAAGCATTGCGGCCAATCAGAGAATTCCGGTCACCGGCTACGCTCAAGTGGGAATATCCGGTCTGAGAAAAGTTCAAGTCTGGGTCTGTCGCAAGGGAGCAGAGCCGACTGACGATCCCTACTTCGTGACAGCCGAGTGGTCTGACGCGACGATATTGCCCGCTCCGGAATCGGGAAAATGGGGAGGGGACCTTCCCGATTCCACGATCCCGGCTGACACGCTTGGATTCGATAACGAAGGTCGACCCAAGACGTGGCCCATGCGATTCAGCAAGGTACACTGGGCGGTGATTTTAGACGGACTTCCGGCCGGCGAATATACGCTCAGATCGCGAACCGTTGATGAAAAAGGGCAGGCGCAACCGATGCCTCGCCCCTTTCGCAAATCTGGACATGCAGAGATTGAGACTGTCGGCTTCGTTGTGAAATAAACCAAGAAATAAGCTAAACCGTCTCGACGTTGATTCGAAATTGAAATTTCGACATGAAACCACCAAGGATCACGGTATTTTCCCCCTCATCAAGTGGAATTTCATGATCGTAGGAATTGCCTCCGATGAGGTGCTCGTTGACGAGTGTTCCAAGTGAAGAGCCGCAGTCCTTGACGATGACTTCGCCCTTTTCCATCTCGATAACCGCGTGATTGCGAGACACGTTGTAGGGCGATCGATCGTTTAACCACAGGTCGTTCGGATCCGGCGGAGCCGCTTCGAATTCCTTTGCGGATCGGCCGATACGGAAGGGGAATTTTTGAATCCAGATCCCATCACGAGGCAGCATTGAAGCCGCAAGACGAGTCAAAGGATGGATCGTGACGTAAGTGGTTTTTACCGGGGGAGTGACAACGAGAGGAGTTGCAACTTGTGTTTGAGACGAAAGCATACGAAGCTGTTCGAACAGCGCATTCAGATGAACGCGAAAATTGTCCGGAACAACTGTCAAAATCTGTTCGAATTCGTCCCGCGAAAGTGCAGTCAGATGCACATTTGTCAAAGCGCGCGCGGACATTGAATAAGGTCTTTCGTCGATCAGGCTCATCTCGCCGAAGACTTCATCAGGTCCGAGTCGGGTAGCACAGTCGTTCGCGTCGCCAGTTCCACGACGCAATTCAATTGTTCCCGAATGAATCAAAAACGATTTTTCCGCCGGGTCGCCGACCAGGAAAATTACTGCAGCTGCGGGGTATTCAAGGCGTTCCATTCAATAAACTCCAGCGAATCTAAATCGCTGATTTTGTAAAGGATGATCTCGACAGCACCTGATTTTCCATCGTGGATCAACCTGAGTGATTTACAATCAAAAAATCGATGTATACAGAATTTGAATCAATCGAGTGAACCTAATAGCATCATTTTGAGAGACTTTCTACTGTAATTTTGCGCACATTTCTTGCGTATATAAACGTACACACGCCTCTCAAGTTGTTTATGCAAAAAATTATCGGTTGAAGTCGCTGTCGGTGAAGCAGAAACTGGATCGAAGATGACTTCTCTCAGCGCCATGGTTAGACTCGGTACTGTCGACGTCGGTGTTCGCCGCGACAAATTCCAATGGATTATCATGGCAATCGGTTTCTTCCCTCTTAACGGAGCCAACGCGCAATGACAGCTTGGCTCGCCAATCACTTCTTCAATCCGACGTTCGTTGCAGGCGGCGCATGCCTGATTGCAGCACCGATTATCATTCATCTGATCAACCGGATGCGATATCGGCGGGTTCGTTTCGCGGCGATGGAATTCCTGCTTCAAAGTCAGCAACGAAATCAGCGCCGACTGCTTCTCGAACAATTGATGTTGCTCTTGATGCGAATCCTGATTGTTACCGGTCTGGTATTGTTGATTTCGCGATTGATTCTCGACCCCGCACAGATGTCGATCTTTCGTGGAGCACAGTCACATCACATCGTGCTCCTGGATGACAGCCTGTCGATGCGTGATCGGTGGGAAGAGACCAGTGGCTTTGCTCAAGCGATCAAGATCGTGCATCAGATTGCGGTGGGGGGTGCGCAGCAGCCGAATACCCAGAAGCTGACGCTGATCAGACTGTCGCAACCAGACCAGCCATTTTTTGTGGAGCGAAATGTCAACGAAGATTTTGTGACCGAGCTGTTATCGAAGCTCGACCCCCAGACTTTCAAATGTACTCATCAGGCACTTGATCTCACGACAGGCCTACAGGCGGCGAAAAAACTGTTTGGCCAGGAGCGAGGAGTGATTCAACATTTGCATGTGATTTCGGACTATCGAGACCATGACTGGCGCGACCAGAAAGCGATTGCAACTGCAGTCGAGGGACTGACGACTTCTGGAGTTTCGGTCAATCTTGTTCGTGCGGTTCCGGAAACCCACTCGAATCTGAGCGTGGTCGAATTAACGGGCGATACGCAGGTGGCGGCAGTTGACGTGCCGCTTCGAATGCGAGTCGCTGTCAAGAATTTCGGTTCACAGGTCGCTTCCGATGTCCGTTTATCGATCTTTGACAACAACGATAAGCTCCCTGCGAGCGTCGTCTTCGAGAAAATTGATCCGCAATCCGAAGTCGCTCATGATTTTGAAGTTCGACTGTCGACGCCCTCCGTTCATAAAATTCGAGTGAGTCTCGATGCAGACAGTCTGCCCGAAGATAACATTCGTTCTCTGGCGATCGATGTCCCCAGGTCTGTACCGGTGCTTGTCGTTGATGGAGACCCTTCCGGCGAAGACGGGTCATACATTGCCGATGCCATCGCCGCAGATCCTAAGGCCACTGGTTATGTCGCCAGCGTCGAGAATGTCGAATTCCTCCGACGACGTCCGCTCGATGGTTTCGCGTGTATTTACCTGCTGAATGTTCCAGAGCTCCCGGCCGATTCGATCGATGCACTTGAGCGATACGTTGACGCGGGAGGAGGGCTTGCCTGGTTTGTCGGGGATGCCATTCGTCCGGCGCATTACAATGACGCGTTGTTCCGTAAGGGAAAGGGGCTTTTTCCTGTCCCGCTGGAGGCATCACCGAAGGAACTGATCGTCGATCCGACAAGTCCTGGAGCGGACCTGATCACGACAAAACATCCGCTATTTCGCATTTTTGCAGGTGAAGACAATGCTTTAATCAAGCTTGTCCGGGTCTTCCAGTTCTTTCCGACTGCGAAAGAGTGGGTGAATGACGATCAGCAGCGAGCGGATGGCGTTCAGACGATCGCCTCGATCAGAAGTAAGAATGCTCTGTTCCTTGAGCATTCGTTTGGCAAAGGTCGAGTGATCACCTGTCTGACAACGGCCCAACCTGATTGGAATAACTGGGCGACGGATAACAGTTTTGTCGTTGTGCAGCTTGAACTCGTCAAATATCTCGCAAGAATCGATCGTAACCCTGAACGCCGATTGGTCGGTGAACCCATTGCGCTATCACTCGATCCAGCAGAATATTCCGATTCGGTCGAAATCTTTACGCCAGGCGAAGAAGGCGACCGCACGACGCGACTGCAGGCGTCGCCTGAGGCTCCAGCCACTGGCGGGGGTATCGATAACAAAACCGAGGTCAATTCGAGCCTGCCGAAAGAATCAATCAAGCCTTCACTGGACTCGAATCATCCTGAAAAGCCGCTAAGGCTGTCGGCGATCTTTCGCGATACGGACGAACCCGGGATCTACACCGTCCGACTGTTGCGACAGAGTCAGGCGAGTGAAGACCGTCTGATTGCGTATAATCCAGCAGCTTCAGAGGGGGATCTCACGCTCGCATCGACGGTAGATCTTAAAAAGCGACTGGGAAATTTGACCGGAGTATCGATTCAGGAGTTTGGCCAGCTGAATTGGGTGGAAGGGCGTGAATCGGGTGCAGAGATTCGACAATGGCTGTTGTGGGCGCTTTTTGCATTATTGATCCTCGAACAAGCACTTGCCTATCGACTCAGTTACCATCCACCTGCCACCGGCAATGCGGTTGTGACGGCTCGGTAAATGATGTTGTGAATTATCTCGCGTAAGAGACCAGTTGATGTTTGATTTGTGCCTGGATTCGCAGTTTTTTGTGTTGGCCGCAGCCGACTCAGCGACGCTCACGGTGCGCGAATTAGACTGGCCCACGTCACCGATCGGGTGGTTGCTGCTGATCGTAGGTAGTGCTGCGCTATTGGCATGGACGATCTGGTTTTACCTGCGAGACACATCGGAGCTGAGTTGGTTCTGGCGGATTTGGTTGACGACGCTTCGCGTGGGTACCCTCGCAGCGTTGTTATTGATCGCACTTAACCCATCAGATCGGACTCAAAAACAGTCGTATCGCCCGTCGCGAGTGGCCGTGCTTGTTGATACCTCGTTATCGATGAGACATCCAGCAGGAAATCCTTCTGACCGAGATTCATCACCAGATACGACCGGCCCTTCGCGCAGCGAGGTCATCAAGAATCTGCTGACGAGGACAAAATTGATCGAAACACTTCGGCAACAGCATGAAGTCAGTCTTTTTACATTCGATTCTGTTCTGTCAGGTCCGCACCGCGTGTTTCCTCGCGTTATTGAATCAGCGAAAATCGGAACCGACGATAGTCACGGGGTTTCATCGCCCGAATTGCCACTTGACTGGGATGAAGTTCTGAGGCCACGGGGGCTGGAGTCTCGACTGGGTGAAAGCCTTGATGAATTAATCCGACAAGCCAACGGAAGGACCCTCTCCGGAATCGTCGTGATGACCGACGGAGTTTCCAATGCGGGGGTCGATCCAGTCTCTGCACATGATCGAGCCTTATCCACAAAGTCGAAGCTGATAGCCGTGGGAACGGGAACGACGGATCAGCCAGTCAATCTTGCCACGTCAGAGATTGCTTCGCCAACCGATGTTCAGATGGGTGATCCATTCGAAATTACCGCCTTTATTCAGGGGAACGGCCTGGCAGGACGCGAAGTCGATGTGGAATTATTGATGAAATCGGAAGGTAACACCGAGCCAATCAGCGTTGACCGAAAGAAGGCGTTGTTGCTGGAAGATGGACTGCCGGTTGAAGTCAAGTTTCCACGCAATTCGACGGAGGCAGGACGAGTGACGTATGTCGTCCGTACTTCGACGCCCGATCGCGTGGCAGAGTTCAATTCTCAAGACAATGAAATCTCTTTCAGCGTCAATACATTCGATCGACCAACTCGCGTTCTGCTGATTGCTGGTGGCCCCATGCGAGATTATCAATTCGTACGCAACCTGCTTTTCCGTCATAAATCTTTCGACGTTGATGTCCTTCTTCAAAGCGGTGCGCCTGGAACCAGTCAAGAGTCGAACAACCTGTTAAATGCGTTCCCTGAGGGACGAGAACAGCTTTATGAATACGATGTGGTGATGGCTTTTGACCCCGATTGGAAAAGCATACCGATTGAATCGTTAAAGTTACTTTATGACTGGGTGAGTCTCGAAGGAGGAGGACTGATTCTTGTTGCCGGAGACGTCAACACACCAGTTCTGGCCAGTATGGCTGATCCAGGTGGAAGCGGCGCTGCGGGTGACGAACGATACAAGCCACTGTTAGAGCTTTATCCCGTCATCCTGAGTTCGTACTTCACGGCAGCAAGATTTGATCAGGATTCGAGTCAGCCGTGGCCAATTCAATTTACGAAAGAGGGACAAAGCCTTGGATTCCTTCAGCTGACAGACGATCCCATCTCGTCTGCGGCACGGTGGAAATCATTTGCCGGAATCTATCGGTGTTATCCGACAAATGGGCATAAAGCGGGCGCGAAAGTTTATGCAAACTTTTCGGACCCGCGAGCATCCGCCGAACCACCCGTCTTGATGGCAGGTCAACCGTTGAACAAAGGATTTATCTTCTACCTGGGTAGCGCCGAGATCTGGAGACTGCGGTCCGTCAGTGAAGATGACTATGACCGATTCTGGATCAAGACGATCCGAGAAGTCGGACAAGGACGCTCAAAACGCGGAACCAAACGTGGACTTTTGATGCCCGACAGCCACAAACTTCTCATTGGCCAGACGCTGCGGATTCGAGCCCGCGTGCTTGACGCCAAGTATGATCCGCTTGAAGCGGAAACAGTCTCTCTCGATGTTTACGATCCCAATGGCAAGCCGCTCAATCCACCGCGGCCGTTGCGACGCGATCCCGCGAGCGCCGGTGTCTTTGTCGGAGATATCAGAGTCAGCCTGCCGGGAACGTATAAACTGGAATTGACGCTTCCCGATTCTCGCGAACGGGTGACGGATGAAATTGTTGTCGCCCTTCCGAAACTCGAAGACGAAAATATTCGACAGAATGTCAGGCTGCTAACGGATCTCGTCCGCGATACGGGGGGGAAATACCTGACGGTGCCAGATGCGGCAGCCGAACTATCGGGGTTACTTCCAGATCGCGGTGAACAATTCTATGTTGCGGAGCGTCTGCGGACACTTTGGGACCGCGAATGGGTCATGTATTTACTCGTAGCGATCCTGTCCGCAGAGTGGCTGACGAGGAAACTTTTAAAGCTGGCGTGAAAGCTCGATACGATGTCCTCACTGAATAGTCTTCCACCCGAAGCTCGTTCGATCCTTGACCAGCTTAAGTCCCGGATTCGCTCGTACGTATTTTGGGAAGGTCTGGCACTCGTCGTCGCAGTTCTGGGAATCTTCTTCTGGGCAACTTTTGCGTTTGATTGGGCCTATTTCCAGCTCAGTCATCTTGAGCTTCCTCGCTGGTTCCGGGCAGGAATGTTGCTAAGCGGCATGGCGATTGTTGCGATGGGCGCCTTTTCGTGGATCGGACTTCTACTCTTCCGGCGATTCCGCACAAAAGCACTGGCGATGGTACTTGAACGTCGGTTTCCTGAATTGGACGATCGTTTGGTCACAGCAGTTGAGGCGGCAGAAGGTCTCGCAGAAACCGATTCTCCAGTGACCGCTGCGATGCTTCAAAAAACATTGGCCGATGTGGGGAAATTGACAAAGTCGCTTGACCTCGGATCCGTTTTCAATAGCCAACCACTGCGTCGCGCGTCAATGGTCGCTGTTGGACTTGTCGTTTCGATTCTCGGTCTGATGGTGGTCGACTCAGCCGCCATGGAACGCTGGATCGCAGGTTACGTACGACTGCAAGACGGTTATTGGGCACGCGAAACAGAACTCGTGGTCAAAGTCGTCACTCAACCGGGAGATCAACTTCGTGAGTTCGTCGATCGTCGTTATCGCCATCCCAAAGGAGGAGACCTCGTCCTTGCCATTGAGGTTCCGCCAGGAAAAACGCGTCCAGATCGGATTCGACTGGAAAGCCGTATGGGTCGAGGGTTAACGCAGATCTGGCTGACGCCATCCTCAGATAATGTGTTTCGTCATACATTCGTGGGGCTGATCGAAGATGCACGTCTTTGGGTCTCGGGCGGTGACTTCAGTCATCCCAATCCGTACCTGGTTGATGTTGTATCACCGCCAGAGGTGACTAAGGTGACGCTGCACAGCTTATACCCTGAATACACGGGTCTGAATCAAACCGGGGCAAATGGAATTGAAAGAACCCCGAATGAGCTGAAAGGATCACAGATCTCGTTGCCGATGCAGACAAATTTCGTTATGGAAATCGAAGCAAATAAAGCGCTTCGCCAGGCGCGAGTCGAAGGAGACGCGGGTACGGATCGATGGGAAATTGCACTGACCGCTGGGGCGACTCCGACGATCGCATTGACGTCGCAAGATGGAATGCCTCAATTGAAGATGCCTTTACCTCAAGCCGAGGGAGATGTGCCAATCAACGGTCAAAACAGCTTCTCACTGGCATTCATTCTCGATCCCGATGGGGCGACAAAACTTCCCGCTGTTCTCAGGGAATGGGCCGAATCAGGAAAGCCTGTGACCCTGCCACTTCCACTACCTCCAGACGGCTTACTACGAATCACACTCGAAGACGTTGATCAGATTGTCAGTCCAACCCCGACTCGTTTCACAATCAATGGGATTGTCGATCAGCCACCCGTTGTGGAAACGAAGCTGAAAGGAATTGGAACCTCCATTACAAGAAAGGCTCGAATTCCCATTTCAGGAACCGTGATCGATGATTACGGAGTTGCCTCAGTCGCGTTCGAATTTAAGGTCGACGACGCGGGCGAATGGCAAAAACGAAGTCTGGCGGCCCCGCCCAAAAATGGACCTCGTGAGTTCATTCTTCAACGCTCGGAGATTGAAGCCTTCGAGCGTTTCGATGTATTGCCGCTAGACCTTTCAATTAAGCAGCGACTGACGCTGACAGTGGCGGCGCTTGATGCTTGCTCAGTCCCTACTTCTTCATTCCAGGGTTCAACAATCCCAGGAGGCGAAGTAAACATCGCATCCCAGTCCGCCACGGCCCATCGAGCCCAAGGCTTGAAGTTTGTTTTCGTGATAATTCCGGAAGAAGAACTGCTCTCGATGCTGTATGGTCGGGAACTCAATTTGCGAAAACGAGTCGAACAAATCATTTCCGAAAGCAAAGCCACTCTGGCGGAATTACGAAATCAACACGACAAATTGTCGAAGCCAACCTCATCAGCCCAGGCAGGGGAGACGAACGTTGTGCCTGCAGAGGGGGGTAAACCGTCCTCACTCGATGAAAGGGTTAAAGCGAATCTACCGGGTTTAAACGCAGCCGCAGATCGATCACTGCATGGTGTCCGCAAGAATGCAATCGAAACAGCAGGCGTAGAATCGGCGTTCGCTGAAATTCGAGAAGAACTGATCAACAACGCCGCTGATACGCCAGCGATGCTGGAACGGCTTGATGTCAAAATTCTCGCTCCGCTGAACGTGGTCAACACGAAGAATTTTCCCAATATTGACGGTGCTCTGGGTTTATTCCGACTCGCTCTCGAAAAAGAAACCGATCCCACAATCCCCTTGGAAACGTCAATCGATGAAACGACGACCCTGATCGACCGCCTGGAAGCAATTCTTGGTGAAATGGCCGAGATGGCCCGCTTTGATGCGGTCCTCGAAGATCTCAAGAAAACGATCAAGGCCGAGATGGAACTGCTGGAAGAGACCAAGCGTAAACGAAAAGAAAAAGCAATCAAAGCACTGGAGTAGTTGCGAGATCTTACGCGTCTCAGTTGACCTGAAGTCGCGTCGATTGGTCGGGTCAATTCCGTCACGCGAAACCGGAATATTTTCCATGTTTACGAATAATGATCGAGCGACGCGTCATAGAAAAGATATAAACCGTCGAGAATTGATACGTCGCGGCAGTATCGGTTTGAGTAGTATCTCTGTTTCCAGTCAGATTAGTTTTAATAACTTATTGGGGAGCGAAGCAGCGCTGACTTCGAATTCCCGCGCGCCGAGCGGGTCATTCGGTAAAGCCAAATCCGTAATTTTGTTCTGGCTTAATGGCGGACCGGCCCAGCACGAATCGTGGGACCCAAAGCCCTCAGCGCCGGTGGAATTACGCGGCCCCTACTCTCCCATTGCGACTCGAATACCGGGAGTAAACGTCTGTGAATTGATGCCACGAACCGCGATTCTAACCGACAAGATCGCGGTCCTGCGAGCTGTCGTCACGAACGATAACGCTCATTCGTCGAGTGGGTATGCGATGTTAACGGGAGTTCCTCATCAGCCATTGAACGCTGAGAGCGCGACTGCCAAATCGCCGAATCTCCATCCCAGTGTCGACGCGGTGATTCGATATTTGCAACCCGTTCGAAATGGTTTACCTGGTTCGGTCGTGCTTCCGGAACATATCTGGAATGACGGCAATTTCCCTTGGCCGGGTCAGGACGCCGGCCTGCTCGGGCGAAAACACGATCCCTGGTTGATTCATTGTGATCCCAATTCGCCGACATTCAATGTTCCAGACCTGACGTTCCCTGAGGAAGTCGCATCAACTCGATTTGATCAGCGGCGTTCCCTGCTGGAAAAGGTCAATCGGCGACTGGATCAAACTTTGCGCAGCCCACTGGTCGGACAGTATACTGAAGAATCCCGCCAGGCGATGGGACTCCTGAGCGCTACGGCAAGTCGTAAAGCATTCGACCTTTCCAGTGAGTCCGCGACGGCCCGCGATCGCTATGGCCGTTCGCGTTACGCGCAAAGTGTGCTCCTCGCCAGGCGGCTTGTCGAAGTAGGGGTTTCAATCGTTCGCATCAACTGGCCTCGAATTCCCGACAAACCCAATCAGGGTGGCTGGGATACACATGCGCAACACTCGCAATGTTGTAAGGACTTTTTGATGCCGATGATGGACAACGCCTATTCAGCACTTCTGGAAGATCTTGATCAACGGGGACTGTTGGATTCGACGCTGGTTGTTTGGATCGGCGAGTTTGGACGAACACCACGATTCAATGCAAACGGCGGACGCGATCATTGGGGTCATGTGTTTTCAATGGCAATGGCGGGAGGCGGAATTCGCGGCGGAACCGTGCACGGTTCGTCTGACAAAGATGCGGCTTACCCCGTTGAGGGGCGCGTCGAACCGCAGGATGTCATCGCTACCATCTTTCATTGTCTCGGATATCAACCCGATAAAGTCATTCACGATACGCAGGGACGGCCGATTCCCATCAGTCGCGGCGAAGTGATAAATCAGATTCTTTAAAGAGATTTGATTTCCGATGAGTTAGTGTTAATGCAAAAGGGCTATTATGCGTCGAGCGACTCTGCTGATTCGCTCTGGAGTCCCCATATCATTTTATATTCTGGGAAAGAGTGTCTCCGTCTCACGACAAAACTGCTTGGCCTGGCGGATTCCCATCAAGCTTTCGAGATTCCATTTCGGAACATTACCTTCATTAATTCGAGCTGATTTTCGTCGTTTGCAAAACCGTGTGGTCTTAACGATCTCGAAATAACTATTAAAATAGAAGGAAAATCCAAAATGGCGCATCTTCTCCCTAATCTTTTGCCCTTAGATCCTACCCAGATCACAAGTGAAATCGGCAGAAAGCTGGCATCGGTTGCTCAACAAATGTCGAAGTCGCTACCGATCGAGCGCAAGCGTCTCACCTTAAGCCATGCCCTTCACGTCGATTCGTGACAGCGTGACTTGCCGGCTCACCATTTATTATCGTAACAGTGACAGGGTTATTTTATTGACGGATGCAGTAAGAGCATTTGGTTCTACCCTCCTGTCGGCCCCGTTCACCGCAGAATTCTCATCTGATGCAGGTCACTTTATCGCTTCGTATTTCCCGCCGAGCGAGGCGAAGTTAAAAGCTGCCGCATCAACGAATTTGTCTGCCGCGTTCCCGCTGTAGGCCTTCCCACCAACGAGTTCTAACTTCTTTACAGGTGCGCCAGGCTTCAAGTCCAGATCATCGAGACGGACCCAGAACGTTGCTGGCGTAGTCGCCGAGTCGAACAACACAATTCGGTTGGTACTGTCGCTGACCGTGCGCCAGATTGTCGACGAGACCCAGGGTTGATTGTCGACATCAATTCCCAGCGGCGTACCAACGCTTCGCATGACCGACAGTACTGACATCATCGCCTGAAAATAGAATTTCTGACCCGCGACACCCGTGATGTATTGAGGTTTTGCTTCCGTCGGGATTCCTTCCAGCAAAAAAGTCGCCCGCACAAACCGGTCTGCAGCACGAGAGGTGCCCGGCAATGACTTCGTTAAGCCGCCAGTCTCTTTCCAATATTCCATAATGGCCAATTGTTTGTCATAAATCGGCGAGTTGGTCATGACTTTAAATTGCTTGCCGTGGTGGATAATCAGTTTTCCCATCACGTATTCGAAGACGGCTGAATCTCCTGCCGAATCAGAGATCGCGAGGTGCATATTCGCGGGCTTGCCAGTTGGCAGTACCACTGTCTGCACCTGAAAGGTCTCTTTCCTCAGATCCGCAACCGCTTCAGCCACGGTCGCATGATTATCGAGGATGTATTGCGCCCACGTGCTCAGGCAAATTACCTTAGTTGCTTCCGGTGGCTTGCCATAATCTGACTCGGCGAGCGCGAGCATATTGACAACCAATCCCTTTTCGTTCATTCCCTCGCTGGTCCCAATGTCATAGCCAGTCACAATCAGGCTTCCGTATTTTGACTCCCAGCTGACACTGTTTTTGCCGCCCATTCCATCGCGTTTCATTCCGCGAGGCAGCACCCACATGTTCGACTTCAAGTCTTCGCCCCAATCCATCGAGCGGCCGGTAATCACCGTGCCGTCTTTGGCGATATACAACACGCGAGTGCAAGCTGAAGCGTTAGCCGAAAAGAAAGAGACGGACACTACGCTGAGCATGGCGATCAGAGACCGACGTGCAATGTTTGTTCGCATAAGTGTTTCTAGGAAGAAAAGAATTGGAACATCGTGGTAATCGTCGCAATCACATTAACAGCGTCCTCGTTCGCGTGCGAGTAATCGTTGAACTTAATCACTGACCGGTTTCGACAGGCTTCCGCCCAAAGATGAGCAGCGTCCGCACCGGAATGCGAAATCCTCCGTCAGCGTCGATTGTGATCTCAAGTTGCGAGAGCCATTCCGGCGGGACGCACGCCAATCGATCTTGAATTGATTGCAATGCCTCCCCACCGCTGTCACCCAGTTCGCACCATCGTTTGATCGTCAAACCGCCGGGAATCTCGCGGCAGCGATTTTCGCAAGCTTCCACATGCAGGCCGTTCGCTGCAAAGAGTTCCTGCCAATGCTTTGCGGTGCAGGAGCGGACATGCGTTGGATCATGCAGGACTTCGATCTCATGATTGAGTGCGTCCAAATCGGCGTCTTCGTCCCCTTCCATATCGATGACCGCCACAAATCCACCCGGCTTGGCCAGCCTGGTCATTTCCGACATCGCTTTCGGCAGGTCCGAAAAATGGTGAGCCGCCAATCGACAAACGACCAGATCAAAGGAAGATGACGGCAACGGAATTGATTCGGCATAGGCTTCAACCGTTTCGACCGTAACGCACCGTTTCGACGCCAAATCCCGAACTTGCGCGAGCATATTGGGTGCGGGATCAACAGCGACAATTCGTGATGCAATCCCGGCAAAACTCAACCCCGTATGCCCTGCGCCGCTGGCGATGTCGCAAACAGACTGGACGTGAGGCACCAGTTCATGCAAGCGGGCAAGTGTGGGGCTGCTCCTGTGGACCTCGCTGGTGGCATAGTTCGATGCGATCGCATCAAACCGCTGGGGCGACGATGAGTTCATTGATTCAAACCAAAAAGTATCATGGTTGAGATGAAGAGGTTTCACCGGGAAATAAAAGGAACCCGAGTCGCACGACTCGAACCCTGAGACAACCTGTTGCTTCCGACGGTTCACCATCAGACGAGCAGTGACGGACGTTTACGTGAAAGAAATTCGATCGGCAATGAGGTCTCTCCTTGCTGGATCAAGTCAGCCAGGACCTCACCCACAACCGGACAGAACTTAAAACCATGACCTGAAAAACCAGCCGCGAACGCGACGTTTTTCCATTCAGGATGAAGGTCTATCACAAAATGCTGGTCTGGCGTCCGAGTATAAAGACAAATGGAATGACGTACGGGACCGGGATTGACCTCGGGAAGACACTGGGTCAAAAACGAATTTAACCGAATAAAGTCACTCGGATGACATTCCCGATCGACGGTCAACGGGTCATCAACCGGCTCCCCGCCCGAATGTTCAGCGACCTTGACCATTGTTCCGTCGAAACTCGGGAACCCGTAGAACGTCCCGTGTGGCATCTCGAAATAAAACGTCGGACATCCACGATTTTCCAAGAAGTTTGCGGAATCACATGGAAACCAGCCGACAAACTTGCGTACGACGTTCAGGGGCAGACCAAGGCTGCGTAAACATTCGCTGGCCCAGGCACCACCGGTCACAATCAATGATTTCGCGTGGTACTCATTGCGATCGGTTTTTACGCTGACCGATTGACCGTCCGATGACCAGTCGACGACCTTCTCGTTATCGACGATTGTTGCACCCATCCGAATGGCTTCGTCAATCTGAGCCCGAACGCAATCGTCGACAAGCAGCGTTCCGGCACCTGGTTCGAAAGCGACATCGTGATCTGCGGGAAACACAAATCCAGGAAAGCGTTTTGACGCCTCGACTGCGGTAAAGTTTTGCAGTTCCAGACCATGTTGCTTTGCCGAAAGCCTTGCTCCTTGAATCGTTTCACCGTCGGCAGGTCCGGAAAGAACAAGTCCCGTCGGGCGGAACAGATTTCGTCCCGTATCTTTTTCCAGCTTATTCCATAACTCATAAGCCCGATGCAAAAGCGGGACATAATCAGGATGTTCAAAGTAGGCCTTGCGAATGATTCTCGATTCGCCGTGCGAACTTCCTCGATCGTGTCCCAATCGAAATTGCTCGATGCCAAGCACATTCACACCACGACGAGCCAACTCAACACAAGCCGCCGAACCCATCCCTCCAATCCCAATCACAATTGTTTCACGCGCGTCGGATGATGGGTGATGAGTCGGGTCATCGCTTTCGCGTTGTGAGATTGAAGTCATTGGTTCGTTGTCTGTGAAAGGGCTTTCAATCGGTGATTTCGTGGGCGATCAGATCCGCATACGTCTCCCGGCGCCGAATCACTGTCACGTTCGTTCCATCAACCAGCAATTCTGTTCCGCGCGGCCGCGTGTTGTAATTGCTGCTCATGGCCGTGCCGTAGGCTCCCGCACTGAATGTTGCGAACAGATCACCACGTTTCATCGGTGGCAGATATCGATCCTTTGCAAAATAATCGCTCGACTCGCATACCGGACCGACGACGTCTGTTTTTTCGCAACCAGCGATCTCTTCTTCAACATTGTCTGGCATCGCGACGGCGGGCTTAACCGGCCAAACCCGATGGAACGAATCGTACATCGCCGGACGGATCAGATCGTTCATCCCACCGTCCTGAATCACGAAAAGCTTTCCACCTTCTCGCTTGGAAAAGACGACTCGACTGATCAGTACGCACGAATTGCCGACAACAAAACGGCCTGGCTCCAGTGCCAGTCGACATTTCGCCTGGCGGACAGCCGGAACAATCACTTCTGCGTACGCAGATGCGGGCAACCCTTCGTTGCCGCGGTAACTGATCCCGAATCCTCCCCCCAGATTGATCCAGTTGATATCGTGGCCATCGCGTCGCAAACCTTCGACAACTTCGATTGCCTTCTGGCCTGCTGCGGCGTAAGGATCGGTCGTCAGAATTGGCGAACCGAGGTGCATGTGAATCCCTTTCAAGGCCAATCGCTTGTCCTTCAGGACTTTGGCAGCCAGTTCGCGGAACCGTTCGATGTCCATTCCGAACTTGTTCCCCTTCTTGCCCGTCGTCGTCTTGGCGTGTGTTTTGGCGTCGATATCGGGGTTAAGCCGTAAGGCAACGCGCCCGATTTTGCCCATCGAACCGGCAACGTCTGCGATCGCGTCGAGTTCCTGTTCGCTCTCGACATCGAACATCAGGATGTCGTTTTCCAGCGCAAACCGAATTTCGTCGTCAGTCTTGCCAACCCCAGCAAAGACGACTTTCGTCGTGTCGCCGCCGGCTGCTTTAACGCGATAAAGTTCGCCGCCCGAAACGACGTCGAAGCTACATCCGGCGTCACGAACAACCTTCAAAATTCCCAAGGTCGAATTTGCTTTGACCGAATAGCAAATGACGGGATCGACTTCGGCAAATGCACTCTGAATCTGCTTCAACTGACCGAGGATAAACGATTTTGAATAGACCCACAGCGGTGTGCCGTACTGTTCGGCCAACTTTGCCACAGGGACATCTTCACAATAAAGTTCGCCATCGCGATACGGAAATGACTGCATAGTTTGGTGCTCTGGAAATCAAGCTGCATCGCATGGCGCAGCGATCTAAGTTTCGATCAAGGCGAGCCGGGCGGCGTTAGCCCCCGGATTTTTTCCGGGTTGCAATACAACCCGGAGTCATCAAATCGTCGAAATTCAGTTGTGGTGCATTGCTAACAGTTCTGCAATTTGGACGGCATTTGTCGCAGCCCCTTTTCGCAGGTTGTCACTGACACACCAGAACATTAAGCCATTGGGATTGGTCAGGTCTTTGCGAATTCTGCCGATGAAAACCAGATCGCTGCCGGTTGAGGTGTGGGGCATCGGATAGCCACCATGCGTCTCCTCATCAACCACGCGAAGACCTGGGAATGCTCGGAACAATCGCTTGGCTTCTTCGACCGGTATCGGTCGCTCGGTTTCAACGAGAACAGTTTCGCTATGGCAATTGGCAACGGGAATTCGAACACACGTTGCCGAGACCTGAATTGATTCGTCGCCGAGAATCTTTCGAGTCTCGTAGACCATTTTCATTTCTTCGCTCGTATATCCCTGTTCTTTGAAACCACCAATCTGCGGAATGGCGTTAAAGGCGATCGGCGACTTGAACGCCTTCTGCTCATACTTTGTCCCCGCAAGGTTCGCGCGGGTCCCCTCAATCAGGTCTTCTGTCCCTTGCAGACCGGCTCCGCTGACAGCCTGATACGTGCTGACGATGACTCGTTTCACCCTTCCAGCATCGTGCAGTGGCTTGAGCGCCATCACCATCTGAGTGGTCGAGCAATTCGGGCTGGAAATAATCCCCGTCGCATTTAGCGCATCCTGTGGATTAATTTCCGGAATGACCAACGCGACGTTGGGATCCATCCGAAAGTACCCGGATTCGTCGATGACCTTGCAACCCGCTTGTACGGCGTATGGCAGAAATTCGGCCGCGACTTCGTCAGGAGTACTGGCAATGACGACGTCGACCCCCTTGAAGGCTGCGGGTTCCAGTAACTCGACCGTGTATTCCTGTCCTTTGAATTTTAGCTTGGAACCGGCACTTCGAGACGACGCGAGAAACCGATACGTCTTTGCGAGCATCGGTCGCTCTTCAAGAAGCTGCAACATGATACGACCAACCGCTCCGGTCGCACCTACCATCGCCATCGTTCCAAACACAGTGATTTTTCCTCGTACTCGCTGTCTACTTTTTCATGAGAGGCACCTGCCGCTCAACCTGCACTGGAAAACTCCAGCGCCGATTAATGATACCCGCTAGGTTTACAAAGCCGCAATCATTCACAAAACTCTTCGCTTTTCTGGATCAAGTTGTAATGCTGGTAGGGTTTGTACCGGCATTTCGGTCACATCAGATCTTAGACGTGGGGGCGAAATCATGCTGCGGTCAACAGGGTTACCACCCGGCCCGAAAGGCTCGTTGATTGGAGGAAGTCTCAGTCAATTCGGCGCAGGTCGACTCGACTTCTTCCTGAAAGTGGCAAAGGAATATGGTGACATTTCCAGTTTCCGGCTGGGGCCCCGACGAATCTTCCTGATTACCAACCCCGATCTGATCGAACAAGTGCTGGTAACGGATGCCAAATACTATATCAAGCACTTCGGGGCCCGGGCTTACAAGCCGGTTCTGGGAAATGGCCTGGTCACGAGCGAGGGAGATTTCTGGCTGCGACAAAGACGACTCAGCCAACCGGCGTTTCTCAAACAACGGGTTCAATCATATGCCCCGGTCATGGCCGATTTAACGGATCACATGCTCGAAAAATGGAAATCAGGATCGCTAGTCGATATTCACGACGAATTCAGCGGGCTGACCAGCGCAATCGCGCTCAAAACTTTGTTCGATCTTGATGATGTCGGTGATCGCACCCGGTTCACGGAAACCTTACGACTGGCGTTCGATCTGATGAGCCTCCGGTTCCGTCACGTAGTCAAGTTGCCATTGTGGATTTCTATAGGTTCCAATCGAACGCTGAATCGGTCGGTCAAGGAACTTTATGACGTCGTCGATGGATTCATCGCGGCAGGTCGAGCCAGAACCCAGCCGGGCAACGACCTGCTGTCCCGCCTCATCGCCGCTCAAGACGAGGATGGAACGCGAATGTCAGACCGGCAATTGCGTGATGAAATGATGACTCTTTATCTCGCAGGCCACGAAACGACAGCGCTGACGCTCTCGTGGAGTTGGTACCTGATTTCAAAACATCCTCAGGTTGAAGCAAAGTTGGTGGCCGAATGGAATCGGGTTTTGACAGGTCGTACTCCAACTGCTGACGATCTTCCCAACCTGCCGTATACCGACGCCGTCATTACCGAAGCCATGCGAATCTATCCCCCAGTCTATCTTCTCGGCCGCGAAGCAACGCAAGATCTTGAACTGGGTGGTTATCGTGTCAAAAAGGGCTGCACGATCTTCATGAGCCAATGGGTTAATCACCGCGATACGCGCTACTTCCCTAACCCCGAACAGTTTCTTCCTGAACGATGGGAAGATGGACTCGCCAAGCGTATCCCCAAGTATGCCTACTATCCATTCGGTGGTGGCGCGCGAGCCTGCATCGGCAATACTTTCGCTTTAATGGAAGCTGCGATCATCCTCCCCGCGGTCGGTCAGAAGTACTTTTTCACCACCGAAAACGATGCACGGATTGAGTTGAATCCACAGATCACGCTGGTTCCAAAGTTTGGTATTCCCTCGACACTGAAAATTCGAACGAAAGACTGAGACACGTTAATGATGTCCGTACCTGATCCGTCAGACCGTATCATCCGGCTCGAAATGACAGTGGCCCATCTGGAACACGAATTGGAACAGATGCATTCCGTACTGCTTGCGGTTCAAGCCGAACTGAAGACCACACGCGATCAGATGTCAAAGCTCGAGCGGCGACTGGTCCTTGCGACCGAAATTGACGAACAACGCGAACCCATCGACGAACGACCACCACACTATTGAGCCGGATTGTTGAATTCACCGGCGTCGTATCTCTTCCAGAATTCGTCCGGCGGCAAGTGTTCTTCCCATTTGAAGTTTTTTTCGGTTGCAAAGTGCTTTATCGACTTCATTTGCCGGATGACATCAAGACCTTTTGTGATTTTATTCGGGGATAAGCCCACGCGGGTTAATTCCATTCCCTCTAACGGTGAAAGATCGGAAATCGCGGTTGATACAAAGATGAGCGCATTCAGTTTCATCCCTTTCAACGGAGAAATATCGATGACTGACGTGTAGCTGCAATTTATCTCCGTAAGAGGCGCTCCTTTGAGCGGTGACAAGTCAGAGACGTTTGTCGCTAGAACGCCTAACTTCTTGAGAGGCATCCCATTTAACGGCGATAGATCCGAAACGCTATTGTTCGAGCAATAAAGCTCGGTCAGTTGCATTCCCTTCAGTGGAGAGAGGTCCGAAATCTGATTTACAAAGCATTCAAGAATCGTCAGAGGCATTCCGGTCAACGGAGAAAGATCCGTGATCTGGGGCATTAAATTACATTGCAATTTTGTTAACGGGATACCCTTAATTGCCGAAAGATCAGGCACTGGCGTGTCTGAGATATAAAGTTCTCTCAGAGGCATTTCTCTCAGGGGCGAAAGGTCTGATACGTTCGTGTGAGCGACTGACAACACCTCTAATGGCATTCCCTTAAGCGGTGAAAGATCCCGTACGTCATTCATGTTGCAATAAAGAAATTCCAGAGACATTCCTTGAAGTGGAGTGAGGTCGGATAATCGCCCCTGCCCCTTTTCGCTACCTTGACAGTTAAGAATCTTCAGCTTGTCCAACGCTCGCACGGGCGATAGTTCCACCACATTGTCTGTTAAAAAAGTTAAGGTCGTCACCGCGTCGCCATCGAATGCTGGTTGTAATTTTCCATCAAAGCCGGGGTTCAGTTCCATCAACTTCTTGGCGACCGAATCAACCTGCTTCACAGCCGGTAGCGCTTTAACATTCTTGACCCATTGATCAAACTCTGGTGTTTCAAAAGCCAATGCCGTTTTAGTCCCCGCTGGCAAAGCGGGCTTCATTTCGACGACCGATGGCTTCGCTTCGAGAGGGACCAGTTTTGCCGTAATTTGCTGTTTCCCTCCAGAAACGATCTCGAAATCCTGACCGAAGACACTGAATCCGTCTTTCTGCACCAGCAACCTGTGTTTGCCGGGATCGACGGAAATGGAGATTGGGCTCTTTTCGCCCTTTTGGGTAATTTCAACCTTCCCCAATTCGTTAAGGACCTGCACCTCTGCGTCCGGTTCATTCACAGTGACAGCCAATGTCCCGTCCTTTGTCTTCAAGTTCACAACCAATCCGGCAAACAACAT
Source organism: uncultured Schlesneria sp. (assembly GCA_903899985.1). Lineage (GTDB taxonomy): Bacteria > Planctomycetota > Planctomycetia > Planctomycetales > Planctomycetaceae > Schlesneria. Next base: position 139,750 of record CAIULL010000113.1, on the reverse strand, counting down.
CAACAGGCCAACAAGTCCTCCTCCAATTAATATCATTCGCTTCGTTCCATTGGCCGGCGGCTTCCCGTGGTCAATGGACGTGATTTCGTCGCGGCCGTTTCGATTTCCGCGATATTCGGATGCGTTATCATAGTTCTCGGACAGTATCGTGCGCTCAAGGGCGGCTTGTACTAAGGTGCCGTATTGATCTGAGACAATTTGATCGGCGGGAATTGTCGCCAGCGACGCCAGGCCTGAATCCGTTTCAATCACTCGCGTCAAATCAGCGTGTAATTGCTGCGTGTCTGAATTTGCCCCAGGAACAACGCCCCAGTTTTTCAACGCGGCGATCACTTCGGTCATCGTCTGATAGCGGTCGTCAACTTTCTTGGCAACCATCTTCTTAAAAACGTCCTCAAGTTGTTGCGGGACTTGAGGACGAATCGACCGTAGCGACGGAATTGGCCGCTCTCGGTGCGCCAGCAGCCTTTTCATGATCGTGTCCCCTTCGTAAGTAGTTTTTCCCGTCAGCAGAAAATAAAGCGTACAACCCAATGAATAGATGTCCGCTCTCGCATCGGCGGTTTTAGAATCCAGCGCTTGTTCGGGTGCCATGAAATCCACGGTCCCCATGATCATCCCGGTCCCCGTCAGTTCCGCAGGAACTGCACCATCGCCCTCATGATTCAGCCGAGCCAATCCCATATCCAAAATCTTGACTGTTCCATTTTTGTCGAGCAGTAAATTTCCTGGCTTGATATCACGATGGACGATCCCTTGCGCGTGGGCTGCCGCCAATCCCCTGGCCGTTTGCAACACGTAATCTACTGCTCGATCAATCGGAACCGGTCCCTGACGTTTGACAATGACCGCAAGATCGCTGCCCTCAACCAATTCCATTACCAAAAAATGAACGCCATCAGCACAGTCGGCATCGTGCGCGTCAACGATATTCGGGTGACTAATCTTTGCGACCGCTTTGACTTCTCGTTCGAACCGGGCGATCGATTCTGTGTCATTCATGGTTGAGGTTCGCAACAATTTCACCGCAACCAATCGATCCATTCGTCGATGCCTGGCTTTGAACACTTGCCCCATCCCTCCGGCCCCAATTTTTTCCAACAGTACGTAGTTACCCAGTACCACGGAAATGCCAGATTCCTTCGACGCTTCTTCAGCCTGGAACTTCGTTAGCTTCTTAACTCGCACCAGTTCGGCGGCAAGTTCCTCTGAATTCTTTGGGTCGCTTTTGGGGGGCAAAAAGTCCTTTAGCGTATCGCCTGCGATAATCCCGCTTTCTTCCAGCCGTTTGATGAATTGTTCGAGCGGAACTGTCATGTTCAGATTGAACCTTTCGATAACAAATCAGTGTTTCTTGAGGGCTAAAAAAGTCTCTCAAAATTAAAGTTCAAATTCAAGATATTAGTCGCAAATACTCCGTCTTACCCACGTAAATTCATCCCAGTTTTTGTGTTCGTGACGCACGAGCGAATCAAATTCCGTCCTCGAATTCATAGTCCTACTCCCGGCCTTGATACAAACCTTCGCATCACCCATTGTTTGGGAAATCGCAAAGCCGAACACGCGGCTCTGGGTAAAATTCTTCGGATTGTTTTTTCGATCAACATTTCGTGATCTAATTCATTCGGCTATGAATCTCGGTCTGGCCCGCTTTCCATGTAACAATGACACAACCCAAACAGCCGCAGGCTCTCATTGATGACTCAAGATTCCCTCGAAGTCTTACTACAGCGCTGGCAATCAGGCGAATGGGACGTTGCTCAGCTCGAAAGCGTGCTTCGAAAGTCGTTCGAGACAACGTCGATCACTTCTGAAGTTCAGATCGACATTGATCGTGAGCGTCGGTGTGGATACCCCGAAGTTGTCTATGGCCCGGGCAAATCGCCCGAAGCGATTCGCGATGTCTTCCGTGTCCAGCTGGCGGCAGGACAGAACTCGCTGGCAACTCGCGTCACGCCGGACCAGGCCCAATTCGTCATCGATCAGTTTCCGGCGGCCAAATACAATCCTGTCGCCAGGACGCTGACACAGTTCAATTCGCCGCCAAAACCGCGTGGTCGAGTGATCGTCGTCTCGGCCGGAACGAGCGATCGACCGATCGCTGAAGAAGCAGTCGAGACCAGCCGCTGGATGGGATGTGAGGCCGATCTGGTTCTGGATGTTGGAGTTGCCGGGCCTCATCGGCTGATCGCCCAGCGAGACCGTCTCGCTAAGGGGGACGCGATCGTCGTTGTGGCAGGCATGGAGGGAGCATTGCCATCGGTTGTCGCGGGTTGGGTCAGTGTCCCGGTCATTGCCGTGCCGACAAGTGTCGGGTACGGAGCCAATCTGGGTGGGTTCGCTCCACTCTTGGGAATGTTAAACAGTTGTGCGGCAAATGTTGCTGTCGTGAATATCGACGCGGGGTTCAAAGGCGGGTATCTTGCGAGTTTAATCGCTCGCCAATCAAGACAAGAGGGACCCGATGTCTGATTCACTTTCGTTACAACTTGTGAACACTGTTCCATCCGCTCCGGTTCGAAAGGATGACGCTCACAAGGGCGATTGTGGTCGTGCACTGATCATCGCAGGCAGCCGGGGAATGAGCGGCGCTGCATGTCTTTCTGGAACCTCGGCGCTGCGAGGTGGCGCGGGCCTGGTCTCAGTTGCCGTCCCCGATGGAATCCTTGAGATCGTGGCCTCGTACGAGCCGTCTTATCTCACGCTTGGTTTGCCCGACGACGAACATGGCCGACTGACAAATGCGGCTGCGGTGCCGTTGAAACAAGTGATCGAACGGCAATCATCCGTGGCCGTGGGACCTGGCCTGGGTCAGTCGACCGGCTTGCTCGATCTTGTCACCAACCTCTACAACACGATTCCCCACCCAAGCGTTTTCGATGCCGATGCCTTGAATCAACTGGCCAAACGCCCTTATTTCCTCAAGCGATCCCCTGACGCTCCCGCTCGAATTCTGACACCGCACGTCGGCGAATTTGCTCGTTTGACGGGTTTAGACATTGAAGCGATTCAACAGAATCGTCAGCAGCACGCCGCAGAATTCGCGAAGAAACACAATGTCATCGTCGTGCTCAAAGGAAAAAACACCATCATTACGGACGGAACCCGAGTCGCCATCAACTCGACCGGCAACAGCGGCATGGCCACCGGCGGAACCGGTGATGTCTTGACCGGAGTTCTTGTCGCCTTGCTGGCACAAAGGATGACCCCGTTCGACGCGGCGCATCTCGGTGTCTATTTGCACGGCCTGGCAGGTGACCTCGCCGCCGAAGAACTCTCCAAACCAGGGATGATCGCGTCAGACCTTTTGCACTACCTCGGTCGCGCCTGGTGCGAACTGGGACAATAACCATGTTAGCTAGAAAGCATCTGATATGACTCGAGTTGTTGCCCGTCCGAACCAGCTTGATCTCGATTCACCCGGTCGTCGTGACTACTGGCTGGCCCTGGAACATGACAGTATCTGGGGCGATCACTTGATTCCGCTCACCGTCTTCGTCGGCCCCAATGCCAGGGAGAATGAAGGCCTCGTTTCCTTCGGCTCAAATCACGGGAACGAATACGAAGGACCCGTGGTCCTGAAACACCTGATTCGTGAAATCGATTTGAAGGACGTATTGGGCCGAATCATTCTTATCCCCGTGCTCAATCCCTCGGCGTTCCGAGCGGGAACTCGCGAGAGCAGTCCTGATGATCGGGTCAATCTGAACCGGGCCTTCGTCGACGGGGCCGGCGTGCAGCCCGCGCTTTCGGGAATCACTCATCGGATCGCGGCGTTCGTCAGGCAATACATCTGGCCTCGAGTGCACGTCGTGATCGACTTGCACTCCGGCGGAAACGTGGCTCGTTTTTCAATCTGTGCCAATTACCATCCCGTCGAAGACCCTGTCCTGGCCAAAAAGATCGAAGAGACCGCTCGCTGGTTCGGCACACCCAGTCTGATGGTCTACCAGAATGTCACGCCAGGACTTTTGCCCAGCGAAGCCGAACGACTTGGCAAGATCACGGTCGGTACGGAACTCGGCTGGGGCTGTGCTGTGAATCCCGAAGGGGTTCGGTACGGTCGACACGGTGTGCTGGCAGCAGCAATTCATAACGGACAGTTAAAGGGTCACATCGAACCCATCGGACACCACAAAGCTGGAACACAGCGCAAACTGGAAATGGTCGATCGAGCCTGTTTTACGGTCGCCCCATTCGACGGCCACTACGAAGCGGTGCTGGAATGCGGAACAAGAGTCAAGGCAGGTGACGTGGTCGGCTACCTGCATGACTTCGATCACATCGATATGGAACCGTGGCCCGTCGTCGCAGGAGTTGACGGAGTCGTCCTCGCTCAAGCCTGGGTCTCACCAATCCCACGGGGCCAGCACATCGTCGTCGTCGGCCGCGAAATTCCCTGATGGAGAATTGTTGATGTTCCCAAAGCGGAATGATCAGGACAGCCGTTGAAAAAAGAGACGGTTATTCGAGCAACTCAGACACAATCCTCTTGAGATTCCATTCCCGGTGACGATCCAGCAGGCAACCATTTATTTGAGGTTGCAATAATTTCAATTGCGTTCGCAACAGGTATGAACCAGAATCAAAAAATTGCTGACATCCTGGACACCGGTTGCATTTGCAGTGGAACCACAATCATGTTTCAACGCTCGGTGACAAAATGGGTTTTGTTGGTCGCGTGTTACGCGACATTCACGAACAGCGGTGTCGCCGTTGCACAATACTATACCTGGCCAGGGGAACCCGGTTACGGGGGGCTGTATGGCGGGTACAGCGGTTACCGGGGATATGAGCCCGGATATCCCGCGAACGCATATGGAACCAGGCGTTCGTATGGCTACAGCAACGCCAACGAATATAGCCCAGGCCCTCGAGGGATTAGCGGCGGGATTTATTACTCTCCGTCAGCGTCGACGACTATTCGACAGCCATACCCATTCTTAAATCGTCAGCCGAACGCGTCTTCGCGCACGATAGACGGGACGATACCAGGCAGGAGCTACCCCGGCAGTTCGCCAGTCGCCACAACTCCCGCTGAGACGGCCTCACCCCCTCAAGCCACTTACGACCATGGCGAAATCGTCATTTTCAGCCCTCCGACGAATACGGTCGATGTCCAGTACTCGTTAAATGGCGTTTCCTACACGATGAAACCAGGATCGATGCAGAAATTCACCAATGACCGCATCTGGATCGTCAATTTCAACGTCGGTAACGGCCAGAACACCAAATACACACTGGCGAGCGGTCGCTACAAGTTCAAGCAGTCCGATGCGGGCATCGGATTGTTTATGACTCAGCAGTCACCAGAAACACCCGCCCCGGTCCCACAGCCTGACGCGTCCGCAACTCCGGCAAACGAACCGACAGCGCCCGTTCCCATGCCCGTCGAATGACGTTGGACAAGATCGATGCGATTGGCCAAGTTCCATGTTTTGTAGGCTTTCAGGCCAGTTTGAAGTTGACCAACTTGGCCAACTTTGTCGTTTCTGATTCGTTCGACGGGACGCGTATAGTCTTTTCGACGAGTGAACGTCAGACACGATCAAAGCGAACTCCCGCATGAGGCGGGCGAAACAAGTTCCCCGACAAGCCGAACCGTTGCCAGCCAAAAAGCCTGTTGAGCACCACTCACTCACAGGCCACATAAGTCCCGTTCGTCCTATCAAAAAAAATCACATCTGATGTCAAAGTTCACCCGACTTCGCGCGACTTCGACCATTCCTCGTAATTTATAGGCTTTTGTCAATTTTTCCGTTGTGCCCGAGTTCACCCGAGTTCACCCGAGTTCACCTGAGTTCACCCGAGTTCGATTGACCTCGATCGATTACCGGTTTCGTAATCAATTATCATTTTCATTTCTCTAACCGCGAAATCAATGAGGCTCACGGAAGGACGAAGAATCTCGTTGTCAATTTCTTCACTTCGCTAACTTCGTGTTCTTCTGTTCAAAAATTCTCTCTGATGTTCGCTGTCATCAAGCCGTCACAGAATTTGATGTCAAAGTTCGCGCGACTTCGACCATTCCTCGTAATTTATAGGCTTTTGTCAATTTTTCCGTTGTGCCCGAGTTCACCTGAGTTCACCTGAGTTCGATTGACTTCGATTGACTTCGTGTTTTCGAACTTTCCAGTTTTCGTGATAAGTCTTCATCTTGCAATTCGCGGAAAGCGAATTCACGACGACGGCCACGAAAGCACGAAAAATGCAGTCGTTAGTGACTGTCAAACAACGAACAGCCACGGTTCGCCCCGCGTCTCAAGTCGACGCTGGGCGAACCGGATTCAATTTGTTTTCCAAAATGTCAAAGTTCAAAGTCGTTACGGTACGCCACAAGTCCGGATCGTGCGTTGACTATCAACGCCCCTCCCCCGTTCTTGCTTCCCGGCGAGCCCTACCTGTCAACCCAGGAATTCATCGCCTTCATTACAACACAAGTAACGACATGTTTTTACAAGATATCTTATCGCCAGTCAACAGAAAAATAGAAACGCTTTCTTAACGTTTGGAAGGCGCTCGTGAAAATGGGATTGAGAATCCCACAAATATCAGCTTATTTGAGTTGGTCCAGCGAGAACCGTTTCGGCCACGTTGACGATGCTGATCGCCGGAGAATTCGATCGTGAGACGAATTACAAATATTTCCGGGATACCGACGGAGTTTCTTGCAGTGGAACTGTCTTCTGTTTTTTAGATCGTTTTCCACGACGTCAATATCGTCGACATTCTTTTTTAATGATTCGTACGTCAAGGGCCTGCCAGTTATTCATTTTAATGCCGATTGCCGCAAATCGTTTGTGGCAAAGACTCACTCCCCTAATTTTCGAAAATTAGACCAGCAGATATGGGTGGAACTTTCACCCTCGGATCGACTGACGACTAATGTTGTCGATGATCCCGATTCGTTAATGGTAATGATGTAAAGCTTAAGCGGTCGACCTTCGGAGTTGTCTTGAATTGAAACTGACCGTTTGGTTGTGATTCGTTCTCCTTCTTTCTCACCAAGATTTTTTCCCGTCGAGTCCACTTTGAGCTTCCGCTGATAAAAGGCAACGACCTTTTCCGCTGAATCCGGCGTCGTAAGAACGGCCTTGCTCTTGATTGAACTGATCTCGCTGACACCTGCATCACTGGATTCAGCACCTTGAAACGTTGAATCGGGATATTGCCATTCACTTAGCATTCCCAGCAACGTGACTCTTTTTTCCGACTGAGGATCTGCGGCAAGCCCGAAGTGGCAGGCGATCGCGAAGACCCCGAAAGCCACCGCTGTGATTCGGATTCCGATCATCGTGTCAGTCCTTATTTTTGATTTCGAAGTGAAGAAATATCAGGTCAGTGAACTTTTCAGTTCGACCGTCAGCAAATGACGATACGGGAATCTGCCAGCAAAGGACAATCGCCGTGCAATTGCGTTGAATCAAACGGCACCCGAATTGTTTTTTACGCCTTTGAATCTCGATTTCAAAACAGAAGGTCCCTACGAACGAGTCGCCCGTCATGTAAGGCTGAAGCGACCAGGACGCCGTCCAAACCGAGTTCGCTCAGGCGATTCAGGTCTTCCCGGCTGCGGACTCCACCTCCGGCGATCAATTGTAAGTTCGGAAATTCGTGGCGAATGAATCGGCAAAGGGAATCGGTCGAACCGCCAGTCCCCATGCCGACATCCGATAAATCGAGGACGATCAACGAGGCGATATTCGCTTGAACGATTTGGCGGACGATGCTTTCCAAGTCCGGGCTCCAGCCACTGGCATCCAACGAAAAACGCGGCTCACCGCGCACGAGATCCAGGCTGAAGGTCACATTTGACGTGCTCGCTACAATATCAGCAAGATTCTCTGGAGAACGGCATGTTTCTAACCCCACCACGACATGAAAACCAGTATCCCTCTGAATGTTCACGACGTCGGATGGCTGGCGAACCCCAGCATCAACCAGCAATCGAAATCCATCGGCCTTCAACACGCGATACAGATCAAAATTCGGCTTACGATGCACAATTCCGTCGAGATCGGCCATGTAAAACTGGTCGAGTCCGAATGAGTCTCGGATGGCTCGTGCGACTGCCAGAGGTTCACTGCTGGCGGTCAACCGGCTGACGATCGGCCGGTACTCTTCTCGACGCCCGGCGACGCCGCGGACCACTTGACCATTTAAGACATCCAGAACCGGAAGAACTTTCACGGAATAAATCCTTTTCCCGAGTGGCTGGCTAAAACGACGCCACGCGGAATAATCATGAGTCAGTAAACAATTCAAGTAATCGCCTGGATGCTTGACGCTTAAAGTCTGAACACCACCTGCCAAACTTAAAAACGAGGAATTCTCGAAATGACTGAAAGTACAATCCCTGCCGTCGGCGACAAGGCTCCTGCGTTCGACCTGCCAACCTTTCCCAAGGGTCGCACGAAACTGAGCCAATTCAAAGGGAAGCAGAACGTCGTGCTTTACTTTTATCCTCGCGATGACACCCCCGGCTGCACGAAAGAAGCCTGCGGATTCCGCGATGAGATCGGCGAATTTCAATCGGCTGAGACCGTCGTTCTGGGAGTCAGCACCGACAACGTCGAATCTCACGAAAAGTTCGCCGAAAAGTTTACGCTGCCGTTTCCCCTGCTCTCTGATGAAGATCACGCCGTCGCTGAAAAGTACGGCGTCTGGGTCGAAAAGAATATGTATGGCAAGAAGTCGATGGGACTTCAGCGGGCAACGTTCCTGATCGACAAGACAGGAAAGATTGCCGCAGTCTGGCCGAAGGTGAAAGTTGACGGACACATTCGCGAAGTCGTAAAGGCTCTGGAAGACTTGGGGTAAACTGTTCTGTTGATTACTATCCACAGATCATGCCAATCCCATTACGAGTCGACGCAACGACGCTGCCTGCTCTGATTTTCGGCGCAGTGCTGATCGTCATTGCCGTCGTCATGGCCTTTTTTGTCTGGCGCGCCCGCCGCGAATTAGACGCGATCATTGATGGCGACGAAGGTGCGAAGCTGCATGCGAACCGCCAGTTTCGTCGACGAATGCAGGTCAGTTTCATGCTGGCATTTGTCGGTGCCATGATCGCGACCGGGGATCAGTTGGACAAGTTTTTTGGACAACGACCCGCGATGTTTCTCGTGTGGGTCGGTGCCATCATGATTTTGACGCTCTGGATGGTGCTTATGGCATTGGGAGACTGGTTGTCGACAATCACGTATTCGGAAATTGCCAAAGCAAAACTCCGCTTCGAACGTCGGGTGCTGGAAGAGCAAATCCGTCGCTACCACGCTTCGACAAACGGCCGCGCGATTGAAGGAGCAGATGAGTCGTGAATAACGAAAACTTTTCGTGCTAAACGACTTATCACTAAAACGTTCCAACCACTCACCAGCCGAACTTCCGGCATTTTCGAGTGTCTGTTAGAATCCGCGACCTTGGTTCGGAAGACTTAATCCGCATCCATCGATAAACGACAGAGACAATTTCTACCGAACGAGTATTAAATCATGCGTAATGAATCTGAAATTCCGCTGACCGACAATCCATTTTCGATCTCGGTCGCTGATCGTTTAAAGCGATTGCCTCCTTATTTGTTCGGCAAAATCAATAAGTTGAAGTATCAGCAACGTGTCGCCGGTGTCGATGTCATCGACCTGGGGATGGGAAATCCGACCGACGCACCTGATCCGCAAATCACCGACAAGATGCAAGAGGCTTTGCTGGAAGCCAAGAATCATCGATATTCGGTCGCCAACGGGATTGCCAGTCTGCGACGGGAAGTTGCCAAGCGTTACGATCGGAAATATGGCGTCAAATTGAACGGTGACGACGAAGTGATCGCGTGTCTTGGTTCGAAAGAGGCGTTCAGCCACATGTGCCTGGCTCTCATGGGGCCGGGAGATACGGCAATCGTGCCAGCACCGACATTCCCGATCCACGCTTATTCCGTGATGCTGGCTTCGGGCAACGTGATCGCTCTCGACGTACGCGATCCGGCCGAATTCCTGCGGAATATCGCTTATACTTGCGAACATCTTTACCCCAAGCCGAAGCTGGTGGTCGCCAATTTTCCGCACAATCCGTCTGGAACATGCATCGAGCAACGATTTTTCGACGAGCTTGTGGTTCTGGCCAAGCGATATAAATTCCTGGTCATCAGCGATTTCGCCTATGCAGATATTTGCTTTGATGGCTATCAGGCCCCCAGTTTTCTGGCGTCGCCTGGGGCCATTGATGTCGGCGTCGAACTGACCACCATGAGCAAAGGCTTCAGCATGGCCGGTTGGCGCATTGGTTTTTGTTCGGGCAATCGTGAGATGGTCCGGGCGCTGGCGACAATCAAGGGATACTACGATTACGGTATTTTCCAGGCGAGTCAGATTGCCGCAATTATCGCCCTTCGAAATTGCGAACCAGCAGTGGAAGCGATCGCAAAAGAGTACCAGATTCGCCGCGATGCACTTGTCGACGGATTGACGCGAATTGGCTGGGATGTTGAAAAGCCTCGAGCGGGAATGTTCGTCTGGGCAAAAATTCCTGAACCCTGGTCGGAAATGGGGTCAATCGACTTCTCGATGAAGCTGCTGCAGGAAGGTGGCGTCGCGGTCAGCCCTGGCCGTGGTTTCGGCGAAGAAGGAGAAGGCTATCTCCGTTTGGCGATCGTCGAAAACAGTCAACGCCTTCGACAGGCTGTTCGCCAGATTCAAGGATGCCTGAAAGTCGAAGGAGCTCCGGCCGCGTGACGATGAAGCGCACATCGGGTCGTCGGTGGATTCCACGCAGTCGTCGGCTGACGCTTGATGTATTGCATTATCATAAGCAGTCGGCGACTTGTGCTCATGATCGTCTTTTCGATTTGAAGAAAGTCGCCGATCTTCGGTCACGACTGACTTCTCGTATTTCCTGGTCAGTGCTGTTCATAAAAGCGTTTGGAATCGTCGCCGCAAACCGTCCTGTGTTGAGGCAATCATTCCAGCCCTGGCCTGTGGCGCATATTTACCAGCATTCGAAAAATGTCGCGATGCTGGCAACGCATCGGGTTCATGCCGACGAGCCCTGGGTCTTGTGGTCTCGATTTGTTCAGCCTGAACAGCAATCGTTGACAAGCCTTCAGGCAAGGTTAGATCGATATCTCACGGAACCGATCCCACAGGCCTTTCGCCAGCAATGGCAACTGAGTGGGCTGCCGACGTTTTTCAGACGGATTCTCTGGTGGTGGACGCTCAACGTTTCGCTTTCAAAGCGGGCAAATCGTGCAGGGACATTTTTCTTGACCACGCTCGCTGGAAAAGGGGTTGAGATCCAGGATCCCCCGGCGTTCCTCACCAGCAACTTAACCTATGGACCACTCGATGAACAAAGCCGTTGCCGGGTAACAATGTCTTATGACCATCGATTAATGGATGGTTCGTTTGTCGCGGATTGCCTTGTCGAACTGGAACACGTACTTAAGAGTACGATCGCGGCCGAGATAGAGGCGATCATGGCAGCCGGTGAATCAACGGCAAATCGCTCCGAAAATTCGTGACGATCGGCGCTGATAGACGAGATAAACCAAGATCGGCTGGCTACCGAGCTTTTTTTAACAGATTGACGCAGGGTCCACTGAAACGAAAGACCGCAATGAAGGAACTTCGAGGACGGACAGCTTTAATTACGGGTGCATCACGCGGACTTGGTCTCGTGATCGCGAAGGCTCTCGCTCGTGAAGGAATGAATGTCGTGCTTGCCGCACGTTCACCCGAGCTTCTCGAACAGCTTGCGGTCGAAATTCGACAAATCGGAGTGCGGGCGATCGCCTGTCCGACAGACGTGGCAGATGAGGCTCAGTTGCGTCATCTGGTTGAGGTAACACTGCAGGAGTTCGGATCAATTGATGTGCTGCTCAACAATGCAGGGATCGAAGCCTTTCGTCCTTATCAATTGATTGACCCCCTCGACATCGTACAAACGATTCAGGTGAATCTGACCGCAACGATGTTACTGACCCGGTTTGTGTTGCCGCACATGTTGAAAGCTGGCCGGGGACATGTTGTGAACATGGGATCAACCGCCGGCAAGTACGGTCCTGCCTTCGGCGCGGCCTACGGCGCAACGAAGTCCGCCATGATTGCATTCACTCAGTCATTGCGAGGCGAGTTATACAAGACGGGAGTGAGCGCTTCGGTCATTTGTCCGGGGTTTGCGACCGACGGTGGCATCTACGAAGTGATCAAGCAAAGAACCGGTCGAGGAACTCCCTGGTATCTGGGATCAACATCGGCCGAGGCTGTTGCCAGGGCTGTGCTTAAATCGATCCGTAACGATCGGCCCGAGTCGATCGTCAACTTTCCCGCATTACGCCCGGTTTTCGTCTTATGCCAGGCGTTTCCAAGACTGGGGGAATGGATTGTACGACTGACGACTCGACGATTTCTGAAGCAGGCTGCGACCCGAGACTGAATGCGCTGACGTCATGCGATCCACCCGATTGGATGCCGCGAAGTGGATTTCGAAGTTGCAGGAAATTCGGAATATCGTTTCGCGCGGGTTATACACGCGATCTCTGCCTTTTCGACGCGAGAGATATGTCGGTCGAGCGTTAAACCATTATCACAAAATCACACTTAACCAGTAGCCCGACGCGCCAGAGCAGTATCCGGGTTGGCTGAAAGAAAACCATTCTCATCGGCCAACCGATTCAACAGCTGCAACCGCCGTTTGTGAAAGAGTTCACTCGGGCATTGCTCACTTTGTTTTCACTACCTGCTTCTGACGAAGCAGGAAAGTGATAAGCGAGCGAAGATCCGCTTCGTTCAATTGATCGGCAAAATTTGACGGCATCGGCGAAAGATTGGAAAGTCGTACTTCATCGATATCGCTGTTTGAGATGAGCACCTCTTTACCCTGATTGTCGCCCAGAACAAGCGTGTTTCCCTCCTCTCGCAGTTTGAGCCCCGTAACAACAAGTCCGTCCTTTTTCGCCACGACGCTTGCCCGAAAGGCTGCGTCAACATTGCGATTCGGGTCGAGAACGTCTTCCAGCAATCGCTCCAAGCCGCGATGACCTACTCCGTCAAGTTGCGGGCCGACCTTGCCTCCTTCGTCGTTAATTCGGTGACATGCGACACACGATTTTTTGAAGACGGTGAATCCCGCTTCTGGCGTCGCTTCGGAAGTCGTGAAGCTGGCAGAAAACTTGGCGATTAACTTCTTCAGTCGATCATCGGCAGCCGGCAGTCCTTGTGTCAGTTCATTGATTTTCTGCTCGCGGTCAGGGATCGGTACTGACGAAAGTCGATCGAGGATCGGTTTGTCCTGAAGCAAACGGGCTGAGGCTCGACCCGTGGCAATCAACGAGAATAACAGCTCTCCACCCTCCTGCGTTCCGGCCATCGCCAGAGCGATCGGCTGCTGTAGTGGCGCGGGGGCGTTACGTAATGCCCCCGCAAGTGCATCACGAGATGTCGTTGAATTGACTGAACCCAATAATTGTGCAGCATGCGTTCGCAACGTCGCTGGTTCACTGGGGCTTTGTACGATCGAGGACAATGTCGTGATCGCGATGTTACGGGACAGGTTCAATCCCGATTGCGCTGCCGCCATTCTTACCGGAATTTCTGCCTGTGAATTTGAAATGAGATCAATCACGGGAATCGCCAAAGACTCAATGTGCAATTGATCCGCTACTTTCACAGCCGTTGCGAGCGTTGCATCCGTAAAAGCGAATTCCGGGACCGGTGCCGCGACAATGGCCGGCTCGAACCTTCCGATCGCCAGCCAGGCATAAGCGGTGGATGTGTCGGCATCGACCGCTTCAAAAACAGCTTGCCGGCCTTCCCACGACTTTAAGTCCCAGGAATACTCTTTCGCGACGTCGTTTCTGGGGGGGATTTCCTTGGCAATGACTTCGCCGGAATCAACCAGCTTCAGACGGACGTGATTGGCTGGTGGAGCGTCTGTACCGGGCAGACCATTATGCCCACACATCCAGAACTTCAATTTTTCTGGAACAGGAAATGGTGCAGAGCGAAGAACTCCGGTCAGTTGTTCCCCATTCACAATACTGTCGAAAAACCATGCGTCTGGATTTCCATCGGTTGAATTGCGATGCCTCACACCCCAGGGACTGGCGGTCGCAGCGCTGACGAGGGGGATATTTTCCCAAGGCGCCGATCGTGCTTGCCGAGGATCAAGCAGCGTAACCGTCAATTTTGTGGCCCATTTCCCAAGGGCCGTTTCGGCGGACAACCGGCTTCCTCGTTGGGACAACCCTGCAAAAATCGCTTGGAACAATGATGCCTGACTTGGAATGTCATCTGCGAATTTTTGCTGAATGTATTCTGCGACCTCGTCAAGTCGCTGTGCGCTGACGTGCTTGGCGACGTGCGACAGACTCTTTTCAATAATCGGTTGAGGGACATCATGCTGTCGAAGATAGTCAAACGTGAACCAGGCGGCGGATTCGCTGGGAACGGCCAACGCAATTTCCGCGACACTGGCCAATTCATCGTGCGTCAACCGAACATCCGTGATTTTCGAGACGGCGTTCGTGGGTCGCAGTTGATTTCTCAGAGCGATTCGGGACGCCTGAATGAGTTGGACGTCTTGAGAATCAGTGGACTTCCAGAGTTGTACAAGCGGTCGCAGGTTCGCGGAGTCGGGGTGTCGACCGAGTGCTTCGGCCGCAGCACGTCGAACGAAGGGGTCAGAGTCCTGAATCGCGGTTCGAACAAGGTCTCCCATCTTTTCGTTCCAGATCGCGGTTTCGGCAAGCACCTTGACGAGATGGATTCTGACAACTGCCGACTTGTCCTTCGACAGGCGGTCGATCAACGGCTCGTCCAGTTGCCCGTTCCGCCAGAGCAGCCACGTCGTCTGAACCCGCTCGTCAGCTTGCCTGGCGCTTTCTTCCGCGTCAGATGGTTCTGGTAACGTCAGTCGGGATCGTGCCTGGTTGATTCCCGCAGCTCCGAATCGACGTTCGAGCTCATTGGCAGCAAATTGTCGAACCGTCAGATTTTTATCGCCCAGGCTTTCAAACAAGCCATCAATCGGTTTTTGAGCAATGTTTGGTACGACGGGCGGCTGGACGCCGTTGTTCCCTCTGTAAACGACGCGCCAAATGCGACCTCGGTGTCGATCGCGTCGTGGATGCAGCAGGTCGACTTCATAATGACCGATAATGGAATTGTAGAAGTCGCAGATATACAGCGCCCCATCCGGTCCCAGTTGCAAGTCAACCGGATGAAACCACCAATCATCGCAGGTCAGGAAGTCCTGGGGCTTTTCAATCCACGGAGACGAGCCCCTCCATTGTGGCTGATCGCGATGAACGATGTTGGTGACCACGTTTCCCACAAACATCGAACCATTGTATTCCGAAGGAAAGTGGCTTGATGTATAGGCAACGATCCCTGCAATCCCTGTTGAGCCGTGGTCGTTCGAAGTGGCAATCGGCGCAAAGCCCAATCCGTCGTGAGGCTTACCGAAGCTGTCGTAATAGCCACCTCGCAATAACATTGTGATTGGCTTGGAATGGCAATCGGCATTGAAAAAGTCGCCACGTGCATCGAAGCACATTCCGAACGGGTTCACCTGTCCCCACGAGATCTGTTCGATCGCCGAGCCATCTGGTCGAAACCGATAAGTATTTCCCGACTGCATTTCGAGAACGACCGGGCCTTCTCCCTTGAGCTTGATCTTTGACGCATTGCGAAAACCGTGGCAGGCATAGACCCAGCCATCCAGCCCCAGGCGGAAGGCGTTTTGATTTCCGTGTGTGTCGGCAAAGTCGAACGGGCCATACAGCACTTCGCGGTGATCAGCAGTGCCGTCGCCGTCAGTATCAGTAAGCTTCCAGATATTCGGGATCGACCAGACGATCGCCTCGCGACCGTTCGGCATTGGCAAGACACCGATCGGGATGTTCAGCTTTTCGGCGAACTTTGTCACTTTCGTTGCTTTACCATCTGTCCCAATACCGTCAAGAATCGTCAGACCGTCACGTGTCGTTTCGGGGTCCGTTGCGGCAAAGGGATACTCGATCGAATGTGTCACCCACAATCGCCCGCGCGCATCAAAAGCCAGGTTCATCGGCTTTTGAATATCAGGTTCGGCTGCGACGAGTTGAATCTCGAATCCCGGCGGAAGCTTGAATTGCTTCTGTTCTTCAGCGGGGGTTAATGGGTCGGTCGGTGCAACAGGGGGCCCGGCCAAAAGCGTGATAGATCTGGCGAGCAACAACGCGACGATGGAAGCCATGCGAAATCGAATCTGAATCAAGTCCGACAAATTAAAAATCTCCGACAACACGTTGAGCTTCATTAAAAAACGGACTTGCCGCTACCGTGGTCACAAAAGGCCACCGAACGACCTGAATTGTGGCGTGGCAAGGACGACTCAGGCTTCAATTGGGAATCCGCGTTCGTTCCATAAACGAAAGCCGCCGTCCATGCTGATGACGCGAGTGTACCCCATCTTTTGCAGGTTATCGGCGGCCAGGGCAGAACGGAATCCCCCACCACAGTAAAGAACAATTTCTTGATCGCAATCAGGCACTACGACTTCGATGTCTCGTTCAATGATCCCCTTGCCCAGCGATCTTGCACCAGGCAAATGACCTGCAGCGAATTCGCTTTCCTCGCGCACGTCGAACAACAAGAATTTTTCTGCGGCAGCAATTCGTTTGTGAACGTTCTCGACCGAGCATTCGCGGATGTTGACGCGAACAGCATTGACGAGTTGCAGGAACCGGGGAGAGTGATGGGCCATATCGCGCTTTTCAAAACTGTCCAAGGAGTGATTTAAGGTGTCGGAAGCATCTGCCCTGAAGCGGAACTTAAACACCCGACTAAAAACTCTTGATTCGTTACTCCATAAGTGAAGTCAGGTAAGGTTTCATGCTTGTGGTTCGATGTCCGTGAGATTTAAGACGGAAAGCAATTATGGAGTTTCAATCGTATCCTGAGAGTCGATCGCACTCTGGCGATTCATGGAATACGCGCCGACGATCACGGTAACATTGTCTCGGCCACCTCCAGCCAATGCCGCATCCACGAGTTCCTGACATTGAATTTGAGGCGTAGCATTCGCCGCAAGAATGCCGGAGATTTTCTCTTCGCTGACCATATCGGTCAGACCATCGGTACAAAGGATCAGCCGATCTTTATCCTGTAATTTGACGTGGTTGGTCGCCACATCAAGCTCATTCATATTTGCTCCAAGGCAACTGATGAGCGTATTTCGAAACTGCTTACCGACCTCTTCTACGCTCGAAATGATCCCCGCAGCAACCATCGACTCGGCCAGAGTTTGATCTCGTGTCAACCGATAGAGCTTACCAGTACGGTAAAGATAGGCTCGGGAGTCTCCAACGTGGACGATAAATGCATCAAATCCCATCGTCAGCGCACAGGTCAAAGTCGTCCCCATCCCCTGGTATCCACCTTTGGACGCGGCTTCTTGCTGAATCCGTCGATGGATGAGTTGCATATAAACGTTTGCTGCCTCCTCCATTTCGTCGAGTTCAGCTTTGGAGGGATTAAAATTCCATTTGAATGCTTTTCCGGTCAATTCCCAGCCCGTACGTAAGGCCAGCATACTTGCCAGTTCTCCAAACGCGGCACCACCGACTCCATCGGCAACAGCAAGTGCGTACGCCTCGTCCTGCGGTAATGTTTTCTTATCGATGGGTAAGTTCGTCAGCAGCACGTCTCGAGCACGGTAACGACGCGTGACACAGTAATGATCTTCGTTGTTCGAGCGTCGCAATCCCTGGTGTGTTAATGCACCGAATTCGACTTGAATTGTGACCGAAGGGTCGCCGAAGTATTTTGACGCCAGTTCATCGAGATTCGATTCCGTCGGTTGATACCACTGTGTATTTTCAATTTCCGTTGTTGTCACGACAATCCCTTTCGGGGGCAGAGAAAAGAGCTTCCGCTGAATTGCCGAATGGCAACCCTGGAAATTCTACTGCGACGTGTTGCAAGTGAAAATCCATGGCTGGCTTCTTGTTCATCAGTTTCCAAAACAAAGGCTTCTATTCGAACCGTTGGTCAAAACGGGTATCCCCCGATTGGGAACTGACGGAATCAGCAGTGACCGCTGATTTTTTTGACCTCTCAACGTCCCGACCATCTCACTGGATTCACGTGTTAAAGTGATTGATTCGAATGGCTCAACGGGTACTTTTTTAAGGTTTTGGCCGAAGTCTGGATTGATTGATTTCTCTCGCTTCCAATGAGTGTGCGGCGTTGCTACACTTTCCCCCCTGCTCGCGCGGCGGTCGTTACCGGTTTTGGCTGCGCTGCGAAAGTATTATCAATAACATCCGACAGGAGGATTGTGTGGTCAAGTTGCGGTTGCGCGATAACGAGGGTATCAACGACGCTGTTAAACGGTTTCGGAAGTTGGTTGAGCACGCTGGTATCAAGAAAGAGATGCGGCGACGTGAGTTTTACGAAAAGCCGAGCGAAACCCGCCGTCGTGCCCGTCGTCGTGCAGAACGCCGCTCGCGCATTCAGCGAATGGTCGGCGGTGGTACAACAGGTGGTCCAGCCCCTGCCAGCAAGCCCGAGCGATAAGCCTCTCGCGGTGGTTCGCCGCCTCGGTGAGTGTCGCCATTTTTCTTGCCTAACCTGTTATCTCCTTTCGGATTAGCCCTCTGATTCGCTGGTCGTCATCTGGCCAGAATCGATGAAAGAATCTGAGGGCTTGGATCGCTGCACGTACCTCGACGCAGCCCCCTGTGGAATTCGACCTGGCGGTTTTCAATCTTTATCAGTTTGATCCCCTCGTCTCTCTCCTTCAAGTTGCCGTCAGGCAATTGCTCTCCCCTAATTCTCGGGTTTCGGCTATTCCTCCCGCTGTTTCCATTCAGTCGGGTCGCATTTCTTCAGCCGTTTCCTTTTCGAGAGCAATGTGTCCAGCATACTTTCTACCGTCGAGCCGAAAGCTGTGCGAACCACGCCAATCCATTGGATTGGCAGGCTTTCGATGGAACCGATCATCGCCGTCGGTGAACTTTCGACGTTTGCATGGACCCTTTGCAGATGGCTGACGGCCCGATTGCCGCGCGGCCGTGTCTTATGGCCGATACTTTACGAAGTCGGCGTAAGAAGCGTGCCCGTCGTCTGCATTACCGGGCTGTTCATCGGAATGGTACTCGCCGTCCAATCTTACGATACCCTCAGTCAGCTCCATTTTCAGATTCACATCGGCTCAGTCATTAATGGAACTCTGGTCAAAGAATTGGGGCCGGTCCTTGCTGCGGTCATGCTGGCCGGGCGCGTGGGAAGCTCGATCGCAGCCGAGATCGGAACCATGAAAGTCAGTGAACAGATCGACGCATTGCAGGCGCTTGGAGCTGATCCCGTCGCCTATCTGGTTGTTCCTCGATTTCTGGCCTGCTTTTTGATGATCCCGGCGTTAACGATGGTCGCGGAAGGGGTCGGAATTTTTGGTGGATGGTTTGTCTCAACACAAATCTACGGTGTCAGCAGTCACCACTTCTGGAGCTTTTCAGACCGGTTCGTCAGCGCCTTCGACGTGATCACCGGCGTACTCAAAAGCATGAGTTTTGGAGCGGCGATTGCCGTGATCGCCTGTCACCGAGGATTTCGGTGCGGTTCAGGCGCTGAAGGGGTTGGACGTGCCGCAACCGAAGCGTTCGTCGCCTCATTCATCGCAATTCTTGCGCTCGACTTTATCCTGGCGCTGCTGACAATTCAGCTGATGAAACTCCTTTTGGCTCTGGGCGTTCAGGTTACGTGAAACAAAAAGGAGTTTCCTTTGTTCGGTCTTCGATTAACTCGCAAGCAAACCGCGCCGATCACGCAACCATCCCCGCTCAAAGGTTTGGAATTCGCTTCGATGGAAGTACCCCAGACCACGGCTACCGTGACCAGGAAAGCTTCTGTTGATCGGCGTGAATCTCATCCGGTGGCTATCGAGTTACGCCGCGTATCTCGGTCATTCGGCGACCATGTGATTTTACGAGACGTTTCATTGGAAGTTCGTCGAGGTGAAACATTGGTTCTCATCGGTGAAAGCGGATGTGGCAAAAGCGTGACGACGAAATTGCTGGCAGGATTGCTCGAACCGACTCTCGGCGAGGTTTTCTGGGATGGCCGTCCCGTACAAGGTCGCCCTGAAAATGAAAAACGCCGCGATCGACTGAAGCTTGGTTATCTTTTCCAGGGAGCAGCTCTGTTCGACAGTATGAACGTTTTCGAAAACATTGCGTTTGGTTTGCGCGAGAATACGACTTTGACGGAATTACAAATTCAGCAAATCGTTCACGAGCGACTTCGCGAAGTCGGCCTGACAGACCAGGTGATCCGCAAACGGCCCAGTGATTTATCCGGTGGGATGAAAAAACGAGTCGGTTTAGCACGGGCCTTGGCAATGTCGCCTGACATCGTGTTTTATGACGAACCGACGACAGGTCTTGATCCGATCATGAGCGGGGTTATCAATGATCTCATCGTACAAACTCAGGCGCGGCGACACGTCACCAGCGTCGTCGTAACACACGATATGAATACCGTTCGACTGGTTGCCGACCGCGTAATTATGCTTTTTCCGCTGAATAGCCTGGCCGCCAACGAATCACAAATTATTTTCGAAGGATCGTCTCAGGACGTTTTTGAAACAGACAATCCGCGAGTTTCTCAATTTGTGCGAGGAGAAGTTCGGACAAGATAGATGCCACTAAACGGGCAAGAATCGCGGGTCTCTGACGCAGTTTGGAATGATGGCGACGGAAGGAAATTCATGGCCACGGAACGGCAGCTTCAATTTCGAGTCGGTATTTTGGTGATCGTGGCAGTTTCAATTTGCCTTGGGTTAATGATTTCCTTTGGTGACGCACGATACGTCTGGAACAAGCGATACTCCCTGACAATCCAACTGGAAAATGGCGCAGGGCTCTACCCCACCGCCCCGGTCTTGTTAAGCGGCCTCGCGGTCGGTTCAGTACGTCAAATTGAGTTAAACCCCCGTCGTGGTGTTAACGTTCACATCGAAATACAGGAGGGAATCAAGCTTCCCGTCGACAGCCGCGTTATCGTTTCCCGTTCGCTGCTCGGCGAAACCTGTGTTGAATTCGTGCGGGGAAACTCCACCAATTTTCTCGACCCAGGTAGTCGTATCTCAGGAGTTGCGGCGGTTGATCCACTCGAAATGATTCAGAGGCTTGAAGTCCGCACCGTCGAGACACTGAATGCATTCAGTGACACAAGCCAGGAATGGCGGGATGTCGCGAAAAACTTAAACAATCTGATGGACACTAAACGCGGGAACCTTGATGAAGTCGTCGAACGAGCGGCAGAGTCACTACATCAATTCACCGTGACGATGAAGAATGCGAATCAGATGATTGCGACGGCAAACAAGCTCGTCTCTGATCCGGCGACTCAGCAGGCTATGCATGACACTCTACTTTCGCTGCCCAAACTGGTCGGCACAACCAGAACAACAATTGACGAAACGCGACAGACCGTGGCTTCGACACGACAAGTCGTCGAGACGATGAACCGAAACCTTGTCAGCCTTTCTCAAGTGACCGAGCCCCTCGGTAAACGAGGGGAAGAGATGGTGTCAAAACTCGATAGTAGCCTGGAGAAATTCGACCAATTCATGACCGAACTCAATCACTTCGCGAAAGTGGTCAATCAAAAGGATGGCTCGTTGCAAAAATTCGTCTCCGATCCATCGCTGCATGACCAGCTTGTCCGCTCATCAGAATCGGCCAACGTCCTGATGAAAAACCTCGAACCTGTGTTAAGAGATCTGCGAGAATTCAGCGACAAAGTTGCCAGAAATCCCGAAGTACTGGGGCTTGGCGGAGCGGTTCGGCCAAGCACAGGGCTAAAAGACGCGGAACTGCGTACGACGCCCCGTTCCGGAACATCTCCAAAGACAATCGTCCGCGGCAATAATTCGAACTCTCGTGAGAACAACTGACTTTAATCCAGATATTTCAGTCTCACGAATTGAAATTAATCCGCGTATTCTAGTAAAGTCTTTCTGTCTCAATCACGACGAAGTTCGTGATGAATCAATCATCCAATTTATTAAAACATATTGATTAAGGAGGTCGCGGATCGTGATCCGATGGCATCGGACTTTCTTGTTCGTCATGATCGTATCCTGGTCTGACAGCCTGACGGCTGCTGAAGTCATCCCGAAAGGCTGGCCAAAACTTCCGGTTGAGAATGGTTCTGTCGAGATCCCCGCTCAAGAATGGCCGTTACACCCGGCCCCTCGACATGTCCCGGTATACATTAATTACCCGTTCGGCCGATTAGATCGCGTTTCCGGCAAAACGGGCCTGATGCTCACCCTGCACAACTGGGGTGGTACTGGAGCCGTGGGCTCGGCCGATCCGAAGGCGCTCACCGAACGTCTCGATGTCGTCTCGATTGCCGTCGATTATCTCCAGAGCGGCAAGCACGAAGGTCTTGAGGCTTCAGACCCCTATGATTTTGGATACCTTCAGGCGCTCGATGCGCTGCGAGCGTTGTGGTACGTCCAGCAGGGTTTAAGGGCGAATAATGTCTTGTTCAATCCGGGACGAATTTATGTTGCCGGAGGGTCAGGCGGGGGCCAGGTCGCATTGATGTGTAACAAATTTGCGCCTCGCACGTTTACCTGTGTCATCGATATGTGCGGAATGTGTAAGTTGTCGGACGACATTGCTTTTGGATTGCCAGGCGGCAGCACCTTAAATGCACGATGGAACCGAGACCCGAATCATCCCCATTTTTTGACTGATGATGATCGCGAAATCCGTTTTATCGCCAACCCTGCACACCTGGCAGAAATGAAACGTCTCGGTCATTCCGCGAAAATTATTGTCGTGCATGGAACCGACGATACGACGAGCCCTTTTAATGAGGCAAAGCAAATGGTCGATTCCATGAAGGCGGCCAACATCGATGTAGAGCCATTTTTCGTGACGAAAAACCATCTCGACGGCAGGACGTTCACCAGCTTTGGCCATTCGCTGGGGCAACGAACGGAAATTGTTTTTCGTGTGGCAGAGAAGTATTTGCGCACCGATTCTTCGTTTTTCCTGAATAAAAAATCATCAACGGATTTCTTTCGAAAGGAAGATATTCGATACGAGACATCAAACGGTGCGTACGTGATCTCGTACGAGAATGGATTTCCGACGGCAAAATTCGAGAAAAAACCGTGATGGGCGGCTTTTAGCGATCCGAATTCCCGGTCCCTTTCTCTTGAATAATTCCAATCGCACGAAGCTTTGAGCGAAGTGTCATTCGTGAGATTCCCAATTTCTCTGCGGCTTGAAGCTGGCTACCATTGCAGTGCGCCATCACTTCTCGCAGGATTTGGTGATCGACTTCTTGAGTGATGACCCGATACAAGTCGGGCCGATCTTCGGTCAACAGCTGGCGAACAAACCCGTTCAAATCAAATGATGTCGACTGTGGGACAATGGGGTCATCCGCACCGCTTGTTGAATCTGCGACGTGGTGCGACTCTGGACTGATCATTGCCTGGCTGGCGTAGCAGCTTTGGGGAAGGCAATCAGGCGTAATGACCACTCCGGTTGCCTGGATGATCGCGTACTTAATCGCACTCTGAAATTCCCGTACGTTTCCTGGCCAGTCATGCGATTGCAAAATGTGCATCACATCTTCGGAAACTCCAATGACCGACTTGTTCAGGTCGCGATTGAATAATTTCAGGAAATGTTCGGTAAGTATCGGAATGTCCTCTCGCCGTTCGCGAAGCGGCGGCAACTGGATCGTAAATCCGTTCAATCGATAAAAAAGGTCCTGGCGAAACCTCCCTTCAGCGACCAGTTGATTCAGATCTCGATTGGTTGCAGTAATAATTCTGACGTCCGTTTTGACCGTCACATTCCCGCCGATCCGCTCGAACTGCTGTTCTTGCAACAACCGCAGTGCTTTGGCCTGAGTCGCAGGACTCATATCCCCGATTTCATCGAGAAAAATAGTCCCGCCATTCACCTGTTCAAACTTGCCAATCCGCCTCTGGTCGGCACCGGTAAAGGCCCCACGCTCGTGTCCAAAAAGTTCGCTTTCAAGTAACGATTCAGGTAACGCGGCACAATTAATCGCCAGAAACGGTTTCTGATTACGCTGGCTGTAATGATAGATCGCGCGTGCAACCAACTCCTTACCGGTACCACTCTCGCCGAGGATCAGTACGGTGCTGTCTTGAGGGGCGATCCTTCCGATCCCTTTGTAGACGTCCTGCATCGCAGGTGAATTCCCCACAATATGATCGGCAGCGAGGTTGTCGGTTTCTTCCGTTTCCAGCAAAGCGGGAACACGATTCAATCGACTGACTTCAAGCGCCTTTGAGACCACGTCTTTCAATCGTCGAAGATCAACGGGCTTAACCAGGTATTCGAATGCACCCAAGCGGATCGCTTCAATCGCAGTTTCGGTCTTGGCAAATGCCGTCATCACAATGACGGGCATTCGCTCGTCGATCGCCCGAATCCGCTCGTAAGCTTGAAGCCCGGA
The DNA here is from genome assembly GCA_903899985.1 of uncultured Schlesneria sp. Taxonomy (GTDB): domain Bacteria; phylum Planctomycetota; class Planctomycetia; order Planctomycetales; family Planctomycetaceae; genus Schlesneria. The sequence goes on along the minus strand of CAIULL010000113.1, from coordinate 115,256 downwards.
TAAATCCGGCAGACGAACATCCAGCATGACGACATCCGGTCGTCTGATTTTGATCAGCTCAATTCCCTCGCGTGCGGTACTCGCCGATATCACATTCAACTCAGCCGAGGCCAGAGTTGATTTGAATGAAAAAACAATATTCGGCTCGTCGTCGATTACAAGTAATGTACGCATCAGATGACCCGAATTAGAGTCGGACGGTCGAGTCGTTGAAGCACCGCAAGAAATGGAGAAAATTTGACGAACTGAAAACGTCGATCCGTGGTGGGATCGTAACCTGGAACTCACCGCATCGTGAAACTGGTATGGCGACTCACAAAAGTTCAATCACTTCGTTGACGTCGTCGCAGAAGTGACTGGCGACACGGCAACCCCCGAATGATCGCAGACTCGAAGCTGGAACGTCCAGGCTTGTGCCCATTCCTCAGTCTGTTCATTCTGGCAAATCTTCAACAAGATTTCGTTAGGACCCGGCTTAAGTTTGGCACTGACCTTGTACTGATCAAGAAATGTCCCGCGATGATATTCATCGCGAGCAAAGATCTGCACTCCGTTGACCCACAGTTTCCAGGCGTTCGGGGTACCGATTCGCACTTCAATTTCACGAGCCTTGTCAGCGACGAAAGTTGTCGCGGCATACATGACCGCACCTTTGAAGGGTTCGGTCTTTTTCGCAATATCTAAAGTTCCGTATTCGTCCTCGGTCGTATACGACTTCCATTCGACCTCACCCGATTTGCCCGCATATTTGGCTTTAAAGTTGCGTTCCATCTCAGGAGGATACGCGATATTAAACCCTTTCAATCCGACATTGTCGAAAGGGCCAATCAAATTCCACTCCGTCAGAAACCCAAAGTGTTTTTGCAGATTAACAGTTTCACCAAGCTCTTTCAGGGGCTTGACGATCGCTTTGACCTGATCGTCATCAATGGCACCATTCAACGCCTGTCTCAATATTTTTGACTCGGCTTCCTTATTACCTTCGCCGTGTAATTTGGTGGCCTCAGTGATCAGCCGGGCGACGGCATCCCGGCGAAATTCAGGGCTTGCGTCGTTGATCATTCCCGGAATCAGCCGATCCGCCGCCGTGTTGTCAACTTTAATCAGCCATTCATAAGCCAAACGTCGGGCTTCGGGCGACCGCGCCGTATCTTTCACAAATGCTTCAAGAGATCCAGCAGGAAGTTTACCGGTCGATTTCAATGTCCGATCCGCAATCGTATCGACGACCGACCGAAGCCAGTTGACGGCGAGCGGATTGGCTCCTTCGAAACTCGTTAACAGGATGGGGAGTGATTCTGCCGAAGCTTTGGAAAGCTCTTTGACGGCGGCAATTGCAGCAGAATGTCTTGCCCCTTCCGGCCCGACGGCCTTGATTGTCTGGATGCTTTCTTCAATCGAAGCCGCATCAACGGCAGACACAAACGTTCCTAAAACGCCGAGAAAACAGACGACGATTCCGATATTCCAATCACGTACCCTCATCACCAAATTCTCCCGTGACAACTCGTACTCGTGACATGACTTTTGACCATTTCACAGCCGGTCAACATATCGTCATTCAAGTAAGAAATCGATGTTGACGGAAGACGAATGGCACGATGGATTCTAACCATAATACACGCCAAAAGACCAACGATGACGGTCACATGACTCCTGTTTCTCAATTGATTTGAGATTAAACTCGCGACAGAGCGAACAGAAACTTTTTGAGTAAGGGGATGTTCGCGTGCCGCATATCCCATTGGTAAAATTCGTGGCAGCGAAACGTTGCTTGAAGACCGACAGCGATCATGACAGGCCGGAACAATGACAATGCAGGTTTTATGGATGATTCTGATGCTCGCCGCGGGGGAGCGCGTCTCCCTGGAGCCTGAGCAGACTCGAATCATTGGGACACTTCAACAGCTGCAGCCGAAGACACCCGCTCCGCTGTTTCTATTCACCGACCCCAATCGAGATCCCGATGATCTGAGCGTATTGATTATTGTGAAGAGCCTCGAACAACGAGGTTTTTTTGACCTTCGATGTGTCCTGGCCACGTTGGGAGATCGTGAAATTCGTACTCTGCGTGCGAAATTTGCCCGATGTGTGCTCGACGATCTTGGCCTCGAAAAGACCAGGGTAGGAGTGGGCGAGGATTATGATTTTGAGGTCTACGATGCAACGGGTGCACTCGACGTTAAGGCGACTCAGGGCCGCAAAGTGGATCATCGCGCTTTTGTGGAAACTCCGCTGCTGCGTCGGGAAGCCGTCGTTGAGATGAATGGTCTTGTTCTTTTGAAAAACGAACTGAAGAGGGTTCCAGACCTGACGGCCGTGATACTGCTGAATTCCGGGATGGCCGATTTTGCGAGGCTGCTACACGATGACAGTGAACTCGTCAAACAAAAGACCTCGAAAGTTGTGGTGATGGGAGGAGTGGAACCAAAGCTGGATCACCGGGGATTCGTGGTCGCAGACCGACGCGCCTATAACAACGTCACACATCAGCCTTCAGCCGATTTCGTCTATGCTCGATTGCAGGAATTGGGCATCCCGGTGTTTGTGGTGACAAAGGAAGCCGCCTACCACGCGGCGATGCGGCGCAGTTTTTATGACGGAATTGCGGGGACGAAGCACCCGATCGGTGTCTATCTTAAGGAACAGCAGTTTCTGTCGCTGAAGCACTTGTGGGAAGGGATACAGAAAGGACACGTGAACCCTCAATTAACCTCCGAATGGTTCTTCAATACCTTCACGGATGTCGATTCGAAAAGCCCGGAAGGGAAACGAATGCTTGGTGAAGCGACGATGAACGCGGATGATTTCCCGCTGGTATGGAGTCGGGTGAGTAAATTCAATCTCTATGATCCAATCGCACTTCTCGTTGCAACGCCAGGCGCAACCGAGCTTCTCTTTAACGCGAGTGCTCTTGCGGATTGCCGCTCGAATGTTCAGTTTATCGGACAGGATGCAATTAAGGAGTCGACGCACTTGAAAGATCTGCTCTCGGGATTAGCAATCGAAAGCCTGAATCCACCAGAACCAAAAAAATCTCGTAACGGAACGGCACGCGGCTATCCGCAGCGTCTGCACGTTGATGAGTCGGATGCCGATTGGACCAGATTGCTGAATGGGTACGCACCACCGGAATACACGGCCGATGTCGTTTTCCAGCACGAAGGGGAATGGGCCGACCCGGCAGACATCAAGCTGGTCCAACGGAAATTCGTTACCAGAACTCGAAAAGGTGATGTTCCCGTCCTCATCGATGCGCAAGGGCGGCCACTCAATCCGATTGGACGGACTGGTCTGCGCGGTCGCGGATTGCTGGGTCGCTGGGGACGCAATCAAGCCGGAGATGCTTTGCTCACGTCCCTCGATCCCCAAACCGGTCGTCTTCAATTGCTGGTCATTCAGCGGAAAGATTCGGGCCAGAAGGCATTGCCGGGAGGAATGATGGACGAGGGCGAGGCAACGGCGGCAACCGTTTCGCGTGAACTATTCGAGGAAACCGGAGCAAAACTCGACTTCAACGTCGCGACAATCGTTTTTACAGGAGTCGTCGATGACCCCCGAAATACCGACAACGCATGGATGGAAACGACTGTCCTGCACAAGCACCTGACAAATCCCGAGCGTGCGGCGATGCGGCTGCAGGCGGGCGATGATGCGCAAGCTGTCCATTGGGTGGATATCGATAAAACGCTACTCTCGTCAATGTATGCCAGCCACGGAGACTTCGTTCGACTTGGGCTGGCGAATTTGAACTCGATTCCAGAAATCGCCCGACAGTTAGCCGAATTGATGAAACCGTAGGCTCTGTGAATTCTGTTTTAGAAAAGGAATCTGTCAGTTTGCTGGAGCATTGATCACTTCTCGCACCTTCCGTGCCAGTCCGAGCGGAGTGAACGGCTTCTGGATAAATGCGTCGGTCGATTCAACCACTCCATGCAAGAGAACCGCGTCGTCCGTGTAACCGCTCATGAACAAGACCCGCAATTCCGGCCTGATCTTTCTGACAGCATCCAGTAACAGACGTCCTCCCATTTCGGGCATAACCACGTCACTGACAAGCAGGTGAATCTCTCCGGGATGAGTCTCGGCCAGCCGAATTGCCTCCGCCGCGCCATCGGCTTCCAGCACCGTATATCCGTGCGCCTGTAGCGACATACGGGCAATTTTCCGGACGGCTTTCTCGTCCTCGACAAGCAGGACCGTTTCGGTTCCTCTGGTTGCGAGCCGCATCGTTTCTGCCGCCACATCGGGTGCCTGGACCGTAACAAGGGGAAACATGAGATGGAAAGTGGTTCCGACGCCGACAGCACTTTCAACCGTAATCTGTCCACCACACTGCGTGACCACCCCATGTACGACCGCGAGGCCCAGCCCGGTCCCCTTGCCGACGTCCTTTGTCGTAAAGAACGGCTCGAAGATTTTCCCTTTCACATCGTCTGACATCCCATGACCTGTGTCAGTGACGGACAGCTGAGCGAACCGCGTTGCGTCCCCCATTGTCCCAGAGACGATCGATGTTTGGATGGTCAGCCGACCACCGGTCGGCATAGCGTCACGGGCATTCACCACGAGGTTCATGATCACTTGTTCGAGCTGACTTGGGTCGGCCTTTACCCAGACCGGTGTGGCGGCGCTGATGACAGCCAGGATAATGTCTTCGCCGATTAACCTGCGGATCAGCTTCGCAGATTCGGAGACGAGCTCGTTCAAGTCGAGCTCTTTCGGCTCGACGATCGCCTTGCGGCTGAAGGCAAGAAGTTGCTGAGTAAGCCGGGCCGCCTGCTCTCCGGCGTTGAGGATGGTCGCAACCTTCTCTCGCCGCTGGTCGCCGACCGGAAGGTCCGAAGTCATCAGAAGTTCACAATAACCGTTGATGACCGTAAGCAAATTATTGAAATCATGCGCAACGCCACCGGCGAGCCGCCCGACCGCCTCCATCTTTTGCGCCTGCTGAAACTGCGACTCCAAACGCTTCCGCGCTGTGATGTCTCGCAGCACGCCAGTGAAGTGGCGTTGCTCGTCGAGGCGAAACTCGGTGACGGTCAGTTCTGCCGGAAAAAGAGTACCGTCTCGGCGGCGCCCTTCGACCTCGCGGCCGATACCAATCACTTTCGCGATCCCAGTCCGCAGATAGTTTGCCAGATATCCTTCGTGCTCGTCCCGATGGGGCTGGGGCATCAACAACTTGATATTTTGGCCCACGATTTCTTCTTCGGAATACCCAAATTGCCGAACCGCTGCCGGATTCGCAGAGCCAACGACGCCGGACTCGTCAATCGTAATGATCGCGTCGTTGACGCTGCCCAACACCGTTCGCAGTAACTCGTTCGCGTGTTCGCGCTCGGTGAGGTCGGACAGGACAACAACGGTTGCCGACTGACCATAACCGGAAATCGGAGCGGCGACCGAGTAAACCGGGACCGACCTGCCGTCGCGCCGCACCAACTTCATCTCAAATCCCGCAGTGGCCTCGCTGGTTCGCAGCATCTCTTCGTGTCGCAAGCGAATCGCGTCGTGTGCGGAAGGATGAGAGATGTCAAATGGGCTAATCCCTAATAGTTCATTCTCTCCGCTAACACCCATCATCCGAACAAAGGCCGGATTACCATAAAGAATTCCGTTATCGGCGTAGACGAAGATCGCAGTCGGTAATAGATCCACCAGTTTACGGTATCGCATCTCGCTGGCGCGCAGCGCATCGGTGGCCGCCACCCGATCGGTGACATCGATTGCTATACCCGTCAGGCAGCGTGCAGTACCGTCAGCCGCCCGGTCGACATAGCCATACTCCTCGAGGCTTGCGGCGGTACCATCGGGCCGGACGATCCGGTATTCATTGCGATACTCCGTCCCTTCAGCCATATAAGTTGACAGGCGAGAATCGAAACTCGCCAGATCGTCAGAATGCACACGGGCACGAACTTCATTCAGCGTTCCCAGATGCTCGGCAGTGATCGGAAGCGCTGGCTCTTTGCTGAAAAACCGAGTGACGGAGTCGCTCTTGACATCCCAGATGAAGGCGATCGCCCCGGCCGACTCCAGCGACAGCCGAAGTCTCCGCTCGCTTTCACGGAGAGCTTCCTCGGCTCGAACGCGGTCGGTGATGTCCTGTGTCATCGACAGAACACCGAGGAACTTTCCGTCCGGGGTGAATAGCGGCGTGTTATGCCACTCGCAGATGATCGTCCGGCCATCCTTCGTGATGTTTCGATTAATGCTTTGGGCCGCAACATCGCCGGACCGCAGACGGGAAACGATCGTATCAACTTGTGGTTGATCATCGGGGTGAACCAGAAAATGCGCGGTTTGGCCAATGATCTCTTCGCGGGAGTAACCAAAGATTTTCTCGGCGGCAGGGTTCCAGTTGGAATAGCGAAAGTCGGAATCAAATTGAATATAGGCGAGAGGCATCCGGTCGATTTGAAGTTGAAGGCGGGCGAGCAACTCATCCCGTGACTCCTCGGCTTGAACGCGGTCAGTGATGTCCTGAGTCATCGACAGGACACCAAGGAACTTTCCGTCAGGGGCGAATAGCGGTGTGTTATGCCACTCGCAGATGATCGTCCGCCCATCCTTGGTGACGTTTCGATTGATACTTTGGGCCGCGACATCGCCGGACCTTAGTCGGGAACCGATCGCATCGATACGTCCTTGATCGTCAGGGTGGACCAGAAAATGCACCGATTGGCCAATGATCTCTTCACGGGAGTAACCGAAGATTTTCTCGGCGGCAGGGTTCCAGTTGCAATAGCGGATATCGGAATCGAATTGAATATAAGCGAGTGGCATTCGATCGATTTGAAGTTGAAGTCGGGCGAGCAACTCATCCCGAGACTCCTCAGCTCGCAATCGCTCGGTGATGTCCAGAGCCAACACCAGCCGGGAGCGGCCGCCATCTTCGGGCAGGTCGTGACTGGAGATATCGACGTTGAACACTGTTCCATCTTTTCGCCGGTGCAGCCACGGCGTCGAGTGAGAACGGCCTGGTGCGAGCTGGGCGATGAACGCTTCCAATCGCGGTATCTCCTCGGGAGGCCGAAGGTCACGGACCGTCATGCCAAGGAACTCGTCCCGGTGATAGCCGTACTCTAAAACAGCGGCATCGTTAACGGCCAGAACGCGCAGGGAGTCAACGTCATAAACCCACATCGGGTGTGGGTTCGACTCGAACAACAAACGATACCGCGCCTCGCTCGACTGCAGGGCTTCCACCGCATGACGGCGGTCGGTCACGTCAACGCTGACCACGACCGCCCGATTTGGACAGCCGTCGACGAACGTCACCTGTTTGCGAACGTTAAGCCATCGAACGGATCCATCGGGTCGGACCACTCGATGTTCCATGCTGAACGACCCCGTCCCTGCAAGGGAAAGTGCATTCTCAGTCAATCGTTCAATTTCCGCCCGATCCTCCGAGTGGAACCGGCTGTGCAGTTCATTTCTGGAAACGGTACACGCTGCTGGAAACCCGAATTGCTCGGCCGCCTGTGGGGAGAGATTCGCAGTCTGCTGAGCATAGTCAATGACAATGACCCCCAGACCGGCGACCTCCACTGCAGATTGCAACCGCTCTTCGGCCTCGCGGGCGGACATTTCAGCCTTCCGGTGGGCAGTGATGTCCTGGTCGGTCCCCTCGACGCGAATCAGCGCCCCGTCGGCATCCCGAGTAGCACGAGCTCGGCTGTGAATCCAGATGTGTGACCCGTCCGGGCGGATGACCCGCAAATCGTTGGCGAATTCGTCGGCACCGGCCTTCATCGCTTCGACTCTGGCAAATACCACCGCACGTTCCTCCGGATGGAGGAGCTTGAGGAACGCGTCGAAACTCGGACTGACGGCTTTCCGATCCACGCCGAACAATTCGAAAAGGGCATCTGACCACCACACGCGATCGGTTGGTGGCTCCCAGCTCCAGCTCCCCAGATGGGCAATCCGTTGCGCCTGTCTGAGCGAGGCTTCGGTTTCGCGAAGGGCGTTCTCTGCGTGTTTCAGATCGTCGATATCAGTACAGGTCCCGACCCAAGACGCGATCTCCCCATTGATACCGCGAACCGGTCGATTCCGGGCGATGTACCAGCGGTATTCACCATCGGCCGCGCGCATTCGCATTTCAACCGACCGAGACAAGCCGTCCGCCAGACATTGCCTCCACTCGTGCACGACCCTGGGAAGATCGTCGGAGTGGATGACGCTTTCCCATAACCAGCCCGCGAGATCGCGAACAACCATGCCAGTGTACTCAACAGCCTTGGCATTCACGTAAGTCATCGTACCGTCCGGGCCGGCCGTCCAGACAATTTGCGGAATTGCATCGATCAGCTCGCGGAACCGTTCTTCGCTGAGACGAAGAGCGTCTACTGCGGCCTTGCGGTCTGAGACGTCGCGCGAGATGCCGATCACGCCAACCACCGCACCAGTCTCATCCCGGTACGGAGCCTTTGTCGAATGGTAGGTACGGGTTCCTCCGATCGATGTGAGCGTCAGCTCGTTAGTGGCGACCTTTCCGCCTGCCATAACCGCTTGATCGTAAGAAATAATCCGCTCAGCGTCGGCGGGCTCGAAAAGCTCACGATCGTCACGACCGATGACCTCGGCAACAGACCGGCCAATGAATCTCGCTGCCGCTTCGTTGGCCATCATGTAACGGCTGTCGCGGTCTTTGACAAACACCGCATCGCTGGTCCCCTCAACCACCGCCCGAAGCAACCATTTTGACGTACGGACGGCCGCCATTTCCCGTCGAACGAGCCAATAGAGCAGTACCGCTGTGATCCCAATGAACAACGTCCCTTTCCCGGCAGCCAACATGAACCCGTGATCGTCGGTGTGCCCGAGCCACACAAGTGAGCGATCGGAAATCCAGATCCAAAGCAAACCGAATACAGAATAGAGGCTCGCGATCCGGGCAGGTGCACGATTTATGTCAGCATTGGTCTGCGATTGGATGGGCATGTCTTTATCAATTCAGATACGCTGGGCGTTTGGGGCTCTATCGTCTGCTTTGACGATCACTCAACCATATCAACCCAGATCCTGACTGTCGCCGCGCCCAGCGTTTACAGCAAAAAGGGGTCAGTTTTCTACCATGCGTGAAATCGCGGCAACAGTCGACAGACGATTTTCTGGAAACACGAAGGCGAATCGGCATTCAAGTGAATTCTGTCAGAGGCTCTTGAATGTTTCAAAATTTCACTTTATTCATCTCAACTGACGCCTAATGACTCGCAATAGATTCTGCATCATCTTCGCAGGGAAATTAGCCGTTTCACACGCTAGGTGACGGCGGCACATACCTTGCGATATCACGCACACGAACAGACGCCAGGCAAAGGGGATGGTCATCAAGGTGGATTCAAAAGCTTTCCAATTCTGGACGATTCCCCTTTCCTGACGGTCTGCCAATTCGTTGAACGAAATGCGCTGCGTGCCAGATTGCTTTCGCACGCCGAAGAACGGCAATTTGGATTGTTGTGGCGATGGAAAATAATGCCCGAACCTGATCCACGTATTTTGGACGCCATGGCTCGTCGCTCGACCTCCCAGACCGATCGAAAGGGACAATTGAGAGTTAACTGAAAACGTGCTGAAGCGGGTTCGAGAGGCTGTTCAGCGTGGCGATCCGTTTGGTACCCAGGACTGGATCGAATCCAAAGTCACTTGTCTGGGACTGCAATCAACAATCCGACCGAGAGGACGCCACTAAGTCAGAGCCGTAGAACAAAAAGAATAATACGAGTCGTGACCCATTCTATTCGTTGCCACGTTATTGAAGAACTCAGGGAGATGACGAAGTTGCTGCCGATCCGCGAATGGGCTTCTTCGTCACAGTTATCCGGCTCTGACATTTCTAGCGACGCAAGTTCAGTTCATCGACGCGACTTTGTAGTGCCTGCATCTCCGATGACAACCGCTCCATATGCCAATGCATGATGTCGATTGGAGAACCGGACTTAACGGATTCTTCGGCGAGCTTAAGTCGTAGCGACGCCACATCTGCGACAGCGCGAAGTTTATCCAGATCGATCTGACGGATCGCCCCGGGCATGGTCCGGTTGACTTCTTTGGCCTGATTAAAGTCGTTCTCCGCCATCTGCGCACTTGTGGCGAGTCCTCTGAGTTGTAATTGAACAAGATCTTGCTGCCCGTTTGCTCGTACGAACTTGACCTGTTCCCTTGCCGTTTCCAGGTTACTGCGCAGCTCGTCCACGTAAAGCGCCGGAAACGTGTGAGGTACTCGGGCGTTGTATTCTTCAACGCGTCGCAGATCAACTTCTGCCAGTTTCTCTTGGGCTTTGGCGTATTGTTCGAGGAATCCCACGGATGGCTTTTCTTCTTGAGATTTAACGAACTGGGTGGCGAAAAAAGCACACAGACAAAACGTTAAAGCGAGTGCTCGTTGTTGGGATTTCATGTCGCGTTCCTTTTAATAAGTCACTGATCGTGTCATTCACCTCGGCCGGCTCAAAAGACTAATGCGAGGCCACGCTTTACCACGAATTTCGACGATGTCGATGGGCGTGAATCCGTATTATACCGCACGGGATCTTCGGGATACCGCTTTTCCCAGGGACGGGACACCGGATTCTTCCGAAGCCAACTCATCATTCACTGGCAATTCAGTAGCAGTCCTATCAAACTGCTCCGATACTTCGCTTTTTCGAATCTCGGAGATTGCCATGCGCCTCAAACTTCTTGCAATTGCCGGTCTTTTAAATTGCTGCTGGATGGCAAACGACTTGCCACACTCTAAGGCTGCCGAATCAACTCCTCTGAAGTTAAATCTTCGAAACCGCGTCGAAGTCGCTCCCGAAGCGAAACGATGGCATACGATCACGACTCCGACAGAATGGAGTCCACAAAAAACGGCCATCATTATTTGTGATATGTGGGACAAACATTGGTGTCCGAATTCAACGTTACGCGTCGCCGAGATGGCACCGCGAATGAACGAGGTTGTGAAAGCGGCTCGGTCGCGCGGTGCCTTCATTATTCATTGTCCCAGCGACACCATGGAATTTTACAAGGATACTCCGCAACGGAAGCTGGCCCAGGCCGCACCTGTGGTGGAGACAAAGCGAACGCTCGAACGCTGGTGCCGCATTGACCTGACAAAGGAATCACCGCTGCCGATCGATGACACCGATGGTGGATGCGATTGCGCGGAACCGGTCAAGAACTATCGAGCCTGGTCACGTCAGATTGCTGACATCGAAATTCACGACGGAGACGCAATCACGGAATCGGACGAAGCCTATCGATTGATGAAAAGTCGAGGCATTGAAAACGTGATCGTGATGGGTGTGCACACCAACATGTGCGTTCTCGGACGTCCTTTCTCGATCCGACAACTCGTTTATCAGGGGATGAATGTCGCTCTGATGCGCGACATGACCGATACCATGTACAATCCGGCGATGAAGCCATTCGTCAGCCATTTCACGGGAAATGATCTGGTGATTGAGCACATCGAAAAATACTGGTGTCCGACAATCACGAGCACTGACTTTCTCGGTGGTAAGCCTTTTCAATTCCGCGACGACAAACGTCCTCACGTCGTCGTTCTTTCAGCCGAGGATGAATACCGGACCGAAGTGACATTACCCGATTTCGCCGCAAAGCATCTTGGTCGCGATTTCAAAGTCAGCTTTGTGTTTGAAAACCCAGCCAAAAAATATGATCTGCCAGGTGTCGAAGTTGTGAGTGACGCCGATGTGCTGCTGATCAGTGCCCGCCGACGGCCACTCCCTGCCGCTCAGCTTGAAATCATCAGAAAGCATGTGGCGGCGGGTAAACCTGTTGTCGGTATCCGGACCGCAAGCCATGCATTTTCGCTTCGTAACGCGCCTCCACCTGCAGGACTGACCGACTGGCCGGAAATCGACCGCGATGTGATCGGCGGTAATTACCGGGGTCACACCGAAGGTGCCACCAAAGGGTTGATTCGAGTTCTTCCTGGCGTCACTCATCCGATACTGACGGGTGTTCCCGTCGAGGAATTCACGAGTGGCGGAACGCTGTACTTAAATACTCCACTCAACGCGAACGCGACCGAACTGATGCGAGGTCGTATCGAAGGAATCGACCAGCAGGAGCCCGTCGCCTGGACGTTCACTCGTCAAGATGGCGGTCGCACGTTTTATACATCGCTGGGTCATAAAGATGACTTTCAGCTGCCGGCATTTCAGCGGCTCCTGCTTAATGGTCTCCATTGGGCCGCTGGACTCCCCGTCCCTGCCGCTGATTTTCAGATCGGAGCGACCCTTCCCAGGTTTCCTGGAGACGAGGGACGGACAGACTGGACATCGCTTTCCGTTCCGGGGACATGGGAATCGGAAAAGAACTTCGCAAAATACGACGGGTTCGCCTGGTATACATGTCAGGTAAAGATTCCAGAAACCTGGAAAGGGCGCGGTGCCTTTTTATATGTCGAAAAAGTTGACAGTGCCTGCGAGAGTTTCGTCAACGGTGTCAAAGTCGGTGTCAGTGGAGGGTTGCCTCCTAAATTTGCCGCGGGGGTCGAAAACCTTCATCGATACGTCATTCCCGACAAGACACTGAAGCCCGGTGAAGTGAATACCGTTTCGATCCGGGTTTTTGATGAAGGGGGTGCCGGTGGCTTTACGGGGGAGTCGCCGCAAATTATTGCGGGGAATGAAGCGATCGTGTTAGACGGTTCATGGCTCTTCCGAACTGGTGATGACCTGGAATGGGTCAAGATCCCGGCAGTGAAATTCGCCGAACTGGGACTGGAACCGTTTTCAAAAGTTGTCCCTGCTCCCGAGGTCAGCCGGTTTGCCACGGTGATCCGGCGCGAAGTCCAGCAGACGCCACTTTCTCCCCAGCAATCGATGGATCACTTTAAAGTCCCCGGTGATCTGGCAGTTGATCTCGTACTGGCCGAACCGATTGTGTCGCAACCTCTGTTCATGAACTTTGACGAACGTGGCCGTTTGTGGGTGATGCAATACCTGCAGTACCCAGAACCGGCTGGGCTGAAATTGCTCAGTAAGGACCAGTGGTGGCGAGCCGTCTACGACAAAGTTCCTGAACCGCCTCCACACGGCGTCAAGGGAAAAGACAAGATTACGATCCATGAAGATACGGATGGGGACGGGGTCTACGACAAGCACAAAACATTCGTCGACGGACTGAACATCGCGACCGCGTTCGTCCAGGGACGCGGCGGACTTTGGGTGCTTAATCCCCCTTATCTGTTGTTTTATCCGGACAAGGATGGAAACGACATTCCTGATGGTGATCCTGAAGTTCATCTGTCAGGGTTCGGCATAGAAGATACGCATTCGGTGATCAGCAGCCTGCGTTGGGGACCAGACGGTTGGCTGTACGCCGCACAGGGAAGCACAGTCTCAGCCTCGGTCAGGGTCGGATATCCAAAAAAAGACGAGCCCAAAACGACGTCGCTCGCAGTCCATTCTCAGGGGCAGAACATCTGGCGATATCATCCGGAAACACGTCGTTACGAGATCTTTTCAGAAGGCGGAGGCAATGCGTTCGGGCTTGAAATCGACTCCGCCGGCCGGGCTTTCTCTGGTCACAATGGCGGAAACACACGCGGCTTTCACTATATGCAGGGTGCCTACCTGCAGAAGGGATTCACTAAGCACGGACCACTCTCGAATCCCTATTCCTTCGGTTACTTTCCGGCAATGGAGCATCACAACGTACCTCGATTCACGCACGAGTTCATTATTTACGAAGGAAACGGCGGCGCGTTCGGATTGCCGGACGCCTATCGTGGAAAATTGTTTGGAGCAGCGGCAATCCTGAATCATGTCGTGATCAGCGATTTCGAGCCAAGCGGGTCGACTTTCAAGACGAAGGACATCGGATTCGCGATCGATTCTTCAGATACCTGGTTTCGCCCCGTCGATGTGAAGGATGGTCCCGACGGCGGGATCTATGTCGCCGACTGGTACGACGGGCAACTGGCGCACACGGCAAACTATCAGGGGGGACTCGATCGCGAGAATGGGCGTATTTACCGAATCCGCTCCAAGACATCCGCGAAGCCGGGCGCGCACATTCCTGGCTTGCCAATCAAATCGCTTGGTGGCATGACGTCTGCCGAATTGATTGGAGTTCTCGCCAGTCCCGACCGCTGGCATCGTGAAACCGCCCGAAGAATTCTCGCTGATCGAAAAGACGTTTCTGTCGTACCCGCGCTTCGAAAAAAATTGTTTGAGGCAACGGGACAGTTGTCGCTGGAATATCTATGGACTCTTTATCTTTCCAAAGGACTGGACGAGGCGACGGCGCTCAACTCGCTGGATCATACCGAACCACAAGTTCGGTTATGGGTTGTCCGCCTTCTCGCCGACGAACATTCTTTGCCATCTGACTTCGCCAATCGTGTCGCTCGTCTTGCGGCCACTGAGACCAATGTTGAAGTGCGCAGCCAATTGGCTGCGTCGGCCAAGCGATTGCCTCAGGAACAGTCATTGGGCATCGTCAAAAATCTACTGCTTCACGACGAAGATCTGGCCGATCCTCGCCAGCCGCTGATGATCTGGTGGGCGTTAGAGGCAGCGATTTCTGGTGTATCAATACCATCGATTTCTACCGCCAACGCCACAAGAAATTCGGCGAGCCTGACGGACAATGATTCGGCCGCCTTGAATCTTTTTAACGACACGTCTCTGTGGTCCAGGCCTGTCGTATTGAAAGAGATCCTTCCCCGGATAATGCGCCGTTTTGCTTCGACTGGGCAACGAGCTGACCTGGCGGTCTGTGCCAGGCTTTTACACCAATCACCTTCAGCAGAAACAACGAAGTCATTAATGCAGGGGTTCGAAGAAGCCTTTCAAGGTCGATCACTCAGCAATGTTCCCGCCGAACTGGTGACGGCTCTTTCTGCTGCCGGTGGAGGTTCTTTATCACTTAAAATTCGTCAGGGGGACCTGAATGCCGTTGATGAAGCATTACTCGCGATCCAGGACGAGAAAACACCGGCTGGAAAGCGGGCGGAATATGCCAGTTTGTTCGGTGAGGTGAGACAACCAAAATCAGTCCCCGTTCTACTCAAAACGCTGGCAACGACGGGCGATGATGGACTGAAGGCATCGATCCTGACCGCACTTCAAGCCTACAGTGATGCCGAGATTTCAAAGTCGGTTTTGGCGCAATACGGTAATTTCAACGAAGACGTTCGAAATGTCGCCCAATCGTTGCTCGTCAGCCGCAAGGCTTGGGCCATTGATCTGGTGAACGCGGTGGATCGGGGCGAGGTTGCCGCGTCGTCACTTCCCCTTGATACGGTTCGTCGGATGACGGTCCATCGAGACGAACAACTTGCGAATCTGATTCAAAAACACTGGGGCCAGGTCGAAGGGGCGACAAATGCCGAGATGCAAGAGCTGATTGAACGGTACAAAACGGTTCTTGCCGGAGCTGGCGATCCGTATCCCGGCAAAAAACTCTACATGCAGATGTGCGGAAAGTGTCACACGCTGCACGCCATTGGAGGCAAAATTGGGCCAGATTTAACGACGTACAAACGAGACGATATTCGTCAGATGCTGATCCATATCGTGAACCCGAGTGCGGAAATACGGGAGGGATTCGAGACGCAAATTGCCGTTCTCAATGATGGGCGGGTTGTTACCGGTTTTCTCGTCGAACAAGATCAACAAACAGTGACGCTGCGCAGTCCCGACGGCCAAACCGTTTCGTTGGAACGATCGAGTTTGGATGAGCTTAACAAATCTCGAAAATCGTTGATGCCCGAAGGCCAGTTGAAGGACTTGTCCGACGACCAGTTGCGGAATCTATTTGCGTACCTGAGAAGCTCTCAGCCGCTCAATGATTAAAGGCCTGGCATTGATTTCGCTGGTTAATTCGGTTCGCAAAAAACGGTTCGTACTGATGGATCAGCAAATTGGCTCATCCAGAGGTGGTTCGAGAATACTTTCAATTGACACGTTTGTTGGCGATTTGGAGGTATTTACGTGGCCCCAAGAACTGTTGGGTGAATCGGATAAAAGGCCAGTAAACCATGTCAACGAATAACGCAACCCCCTATGAATTCGAAGTTTTCTACGATGGGGGATGTCCGCTTTGTGTTCGAGAGATTGGGATGCTGCGACGTTGGGATCGTCGTGGAAAAATTCGATTCACTGACATTGACGCAAAAGACTTTAATGCTGCGGAGGTCGGCAAGTCGTACGAAGAGCTGATGAAACAAATCTATGGTCGGCTACCGGATGGGACGTGGATCCAAGGCGTCGAAGTTTTTCGTCGGCTGTACACCGCTGTTGGGTTTGGTCCAATCGTTTTCCTGAGCCGATTACCCGTCATTTCGCAGGGGTTGGACCTCGGCTACGTGCTCTTTGCCAAAAACCGCCTCAAGCTGACTGGTCGTTGCAATACGGAAACCTGCGCTGTCAAAAACGGCTCAACGACTGTGGAACCGCTGACGAAGACCTCATCTTCAACACCGCGTGTTAACGCGACGAAGCAGTAACGGACGCTTGTT
Source organism: uncultured Schlesneria sp. (assembly GCA_903899985.1). Taxonomy (GTDB): domain Bacteria; phylum Planctomycetota; class Planctomycetia; order Planctomycetales; family Planctomycetaceae; genus Schlesneria. Next base: position 98,764 of record CAIULL010000113.1, on the reverse strand, counting down.
GAACGAGTTGTTCTAAATGGCTGGCAACGTGTGATAGCGTCATCTGCGTGGTATCGATGATGATTGCATTCGGTGCCGGTTTCAGCGGCGAACAGGCACGTGTTTCGTCGCGAAGATCCCGAAGTTTCTGTTGCTCCAGCAGTTCTTCAAGCGAAATATTGTCACCTTTTTCCAGCAACTCTCGCTGGCGACGGCGAGCCCGTTCTTCCGGCGAGGCAGTGAGAAAGAATTTGCATTCCGCGTTCGGAAAAACGATCGTCCCCTGATCTCGACCTTCGGTCACCAGGTTCGTCCCTTGACCAACGATCCGCTGCAATTCAACGAGTCTTTTGCGAACGACGGGATTCGCCGCGACGATCGATGCCGACTGAGTCACTTCCTGACCACGAATCGCCTCGGTGACATCTTCTTTCCCCAGCAGCAATCGATTGTTCGAAAAGAAAATCTCCAATGAATGGGCCACGTCTCCAACGGCTTGTTCGCTCGCTAAATCGAGTTGCCGTTGCAGGCACGCGTAGGCCACAGCGCGATACATCGCACCGGTATTTAAAAACTCGAATCCCAGCCGGTCGGCTAGCATGCGGGCAACACTGCTTTTGCCAGTTCCCGCAGGGCCATCTATGGTTACAATCATTCGAATTTCACCAAAAGTCTCGAGTGGCTGGATGTTCTTTTGTTACAGAGCGGTTTCAGCTTTTATTTCATGTGGGCTTCAAGCGCAAACAAACCGTTTTCTCGCTGGGACCGAGGCCCCATGCTAACGCGTGTGCCTCACCTCGAATTTACAAAACCTGGCACTTCTGTAGCGAGTCCGGTGAGCAACTTTATGAATCACCGCCTATCATCAGTGAATTTTATCAAGAGCCATCGGCAAGCGACATCTTCTTTTTAACGTCATGAAGGGTTCTAAACACACAGATTCTTTGGAGAGAATTCTCCAAAATCGCGTTCTGCGATCTGCCTGTTTTCTCGCAAAAGAATTCTTCACGGCGCCTAAGATCTTGGTAAAAACGCAAAGGACTGTATTTCCCGAGTGGGCCATACAGTCCTTTGCTATTCAGTCATCTCTAACAAATCGTCGCTGATTTAACGAAACCTATTTGTTCTCAGCCGAACTGTTGGACAAATCGGGCTCGTTCAGCAGGTTGGCTCGTTGAGCCATAATGCGATCTCGTTCGGCGTAGATCTCGGCCAGCGCTTCTGGCTTGATCTTCACTTCAGACTGCTGATGCAACTGGAAGCCCGTGCCTGCTGGGATCAAGTGCCCCAAAATCACGTTTTCTTTCAGGCCAACCAGGTTGTCGATCTTGCCAGCAATCGCTGCTTCGGTAAGGACCTTCGTCGTTTCCTGGAAGCTTGCGGCCGAGATGAAGCTGTCGCTTTGAACGGCGGCCTTGGTGATACCGAGCAGTTGTGTGCTGGCATTTGCCGGTCGCGGCTTTGCTGATTTCACCAGACTGCCACCCGAAGCTTCAATTTCACGATTAACTTGTTCAATCGTTTCCAGTGGGACGACGTCCCCTTCCTGGAATTCCGAATCGCCTGGATCGGTGATCCGGGCACTGGTCTGCAGCTTCTGATTGATCTTGCGGAATTCAAAGCGGTCAACAAGAACACCGGGAAGCATGACCGTATCACCGACTTCTTCGACTTTCAGCTTACGCAACATCTGTGACAGCACGATTTCAATGTGCTTATCGTCGATGACTACGCGTTGTGAACGATAAACGGTCTGAATCTCGTGCAGCAGGTACTGTTGCACGGCTTCTTCGCCGCTGACCCGCAGAATGTCGTGTGGAACAAGCGGACCACGGACAAGGGCGTCACCAGCACGAACCATATCCTTCGCATGGACGAGCAATTGCTTACCGTGCGGGATGATGTGTTCACGTTCGGTGCCGTCTACGCCGCGAACGATAATGATTCGCTTTCCACGCTTCTTTTCGGCGACGAGTTCAATCTCACCGTCGATTTCTGCGATGATCGCAGGCTCTTTAGGCTTACGAGCTTCGAACAGTTCTGTGACTCGTGGCAAACCACCGGTGATGTCCTGAGTACCGGACGTTTCACGCGGGTTCTTGGCGAGTACCGTACCGGCCGAAATCTGCTGACCTTCAACCACTTCGATACTGGCACGTTCAGGCAGATAGTAGAAGTCCAGGATCTTTCCGGTCGAATCTTCAAGTACGATTTGCGGGTGGAGTTCCCCCTTGTGCTCGATAACAGTCTTTCGAATGTTTCCGCTCGGGTCTTTTTCGGATCGAATCGACTGGCCTTCGACCAGATCTTCGAAACGAACCTTACCGCCGACTTCACAAAGGATTGGAATCGAGTGTTGATCCCATGTACACAAGACCTGGCCAACATCGACGTTGTCATTCTCGCCGACTTGCAGTACCGCACCAGTCGGTACGGTGTAACGTTCCAGTTCCCGGTCCTTCGAGTCCACGACGAGCAGTTCGCCGTTTCGACCAAGTACGACGCTTTTACCGTCTGCGTTCACAACGCTACGGATACGAGCCAGTCGAACATGACCCTGACGACGCGACTTGATTTCGCTTTCCTGGATGTCCTTGATCGCGACACCACCGATGTGGAATGTACGCATCGTCAACTGCGTACCAGGTTCACCGATACTTTGAGCAGCGATGATACCGACGGCCAATCCTTCTTCGACCAGCGAACCGGTCGACAAGTCCATCCCGTAACACAGACGGCACATCCCCAGATCAGACTCACAGGTCATCGGGCTACGGACCTGGATCTTCTCCAGTCCCATCTCCTCGATCTTCCGTGAAATATCGACGGTGATCATTTCGTTTTCACGAACGATCACTTCGTCAGTGATCGGGTTCACGATGTTCTGCCGGCTGACACGACCACGAATCGCGTCCGCGAGACTCACCTCAACCTTTTCACCACGATAGACAACACCGCGGGTGATCCCCTTGGTCGTTTCGCAGTCATGAGTTGTCACGACCATGTTCTGGCAAATATCGGCCAGCTTACGGGTCAAGTAACCGCTGTCTGCCGTCTTGAGTGCCGTATCGGCCAGACCCTTACGAGCACCGTGTGTGGAGCTGAAGTATTCCAGCACCGAAAGGCCTTCACGGAAGTTCGCCTTGATCGGGGTTTCGATGATTTCGCCGCTTGGCTTGGCCATCAAACCTCGCATACCGGCCAGTTGTCGAATCTGCTCCTGACCCCCTCGAGCACCCGAGTCAGCCATCAGATACACAGGATTGACATAGTGACCGTTGTCACGGGTGTCGTTCTTGAACGCATCCATCATCGCGATCTTGATAAGATCCGAGGCGTGGGTCCAGGTATCAAGCACCTGTTCGTAACGTTCCTTGGCAGTGATCACACCCTTTTCATAAAGCTTCTGCTTCTTCAACACCATCGTTTCAGCAGCAGTGATGACTTTTTCTTTGTTATCCGGAGTCTTAAGGTCGCTGGCTGCGAATGACAAACCGCTGCGAGTCGACTCGCGGAAACCAACTTCTTTCATTCGGTCGAGCAGCTTAATGGTTTGTCGTCGACCAAGTTCGAGATAACAGTCGGAAATGACGTTTGCCAGATCCTTGTTCTTCATCGTCTGGTTATAAAACGCCATCTTTGCCGGAAGAATGTCATTGAACATGATTCGTCCAACACTGGTCTCGACAACTCCACCCAGCGTGTAATCGTCAGAACCTTCTCCCTTGACCCGCTTATCCTTCGGCATCCGCACCTTGATCGTGGTGTGCAACGTGACCTTGTGCAGCAGGAACGCCGTGTGAACTTCTTGGGTCGAGGCGAAAATCATTCCATGACCAGGCCGATCGACTTTCTTCAATGTCACGTAGTAGCAACCCATCACAATGTCCTGTGAAGGACTGATGATCGGAGCACCGTTCGAAGGACTGAAGATGTTGTTCGTTGACATCATCAGCGTCGTGGCTTCGACTTGAGCTTCAATTGACAACGGCAAGTGTACCGCCATCTGGTCGCCGTCGAAGTCCGCATTGAAGCCTTTACACACCAGAGGATGGATACGGATTGCGTTTCCTTCCACCAGGATTGGCTCAAACGCCTGAATACCCATTCGGTGCAAAGTCGGAGCACGATTCAGAAGAACAGGATGATTGGTGATCACCTCTTCCAGAATATCCCATACTTCCTCATCACGGCGTTCCAGCATACGCTTTGCGCTCTTGATGGTATCGGCATGACCGAGTTCCTTCAGTCGACGGATGATGAATGGCTGGTAGAGTTCCAGCGCAATCTTCTTGGGAAGACCGCACTGATGCAATTCCAGGTTTGGTCCAACGACGATCACGCTTCGAGCGGAATAGTCGACTCGTTTACCGAGCAGGTTTTCACGGAATCGACCTTGCTTACCCTTGATCATGTCGGTCAACGACTTCAATGGTCGGTTCGAAGAACCGAGCACCGGGCGTTTACATCGATTGTTGTCGAAGAGTGCATCGACCGATTGCTGCAACATCCGCTTTTCGTTTCGGACGATGACTTCAGGAGCATTCAGATCAACTAGTTTCTTCAACCGATTGTTTCGATTGATGATTCGACGGTAGAGGTCGTTCAAGTCACTGGTGGCAAAATTGCCTGAATCGAGCAGCACGAGAGGGCGCAGATCAGGTGGGATCACCGGGACACAATCCAGCACCATCCACTCAGGTTTGTTATCACTGTCACGCAGAGCTTCTGCGATTTTCAACCGCTTAATCAGCTCTTTCTTCTTCTGCTGACTGGTCGTCTTTTTCAGTTCGACACGCAGCTGTGCCGACAATTCGACGAGATTCAAGCTCATCAAGAGCTTCTTCACCGCGTCGGCACCCATTTCGATCTCGAAGGTCGTTTCCCCGTACTTTGCTCGGGCCTGTCGCGCTTCTTCTTCGGTCAGAAGTTGACCTTTTCGAAGCGGCGTATCACCCGGATCGAGAACGATATAGTCCTGGAAATAGACAACCTTTTCGAGTGCTGTCGTCTTGACGTTCAGCAACGCACCCAATCGGCTGGGCATCGACTTGAAAAACCAGATGTGGACAACGGGCGCAGCAAGTTCAATATGCCCCATTCGCTTCCGACGGACACGACTATGGGTCACTTTGACACCGCAACGGTCGCAGATCATCCCTTTGTATTTCATGCCACGGTACTTACCGCATGCGCATTCCCAGTCCTTCTCGGGTCCGAAAATCCGTTCGCAGAATAAACCGTCCCGTTCAGGGCGGTATGTACGGTAGTTAATGGTCTCTGGCTTTTTGACTTCGCCGAAAGACCAGCCGCGAATATCTTGCGGACTGGCGAGGCCAATCTTGATTGCTGAATACTCGTTAACGCGATCGTATGTGGTTTCACCGACGCTCACGGCGTGCTCCTTAATATGGCAGGCGGAAAGTCGAATGTAGCGGAAGTTGAATCGTTCTCAGGCCATCGACCAACCCTGCACCATGTGACAGAGATCGGTCGACGACCACGAACATCAAACACGGATTAGGTAGGGCTCTTTTCGAGCTGCATGTTCAAGCAAAGCCCGCGAATTTCGTTATTCAGCACTTCAAAGCTTGCCGGGGTACCAGCTTCGAGAGTGTTCTCGCCCTTGACCATTGATTCGTAGATTTTAGTACGTCCTTCCACGTCGTCGCTCTTGACTGTGAGCAGTTCTTGAAGAATGTAGGCCGCACCATAAGCTTCCAGTGCCCACACTTCCATCTCACCGAATCGCTGACCACCGAACCGGGCTTTACCACCCAGCGGTTGTTGCGTAATCAACGAGTATGGACCCGTGGCTCGTGCATGAACCTTGTCTTCAACCAAGTGGTGCAGTTTCAACATGTAGATGTAACCGACGGTCGTCTTTTGCTCGAACGGTTCGCCGGTACGTCCGTCATGCAGTTGCGCTTTGCCGTCCTCTGGAAGCCCCGCTTCGACCAGCAGTGATCGAATCGTTTCTTCTGTCGGACTGTCAAACACGGGGCTGCGAACTTTAAAGCCGAGTTTCGCAGCGGCCCAACCGAGATGTGTTTCCAGAATCTGACCGACGTTCATACGGCTGGGAACGCCCAGTGGATTCAGGATGATGTCCACCGGAGTTCCGTCAGCCAGGAATGGCATGTCTTCTTCGGGCAGGATCTTGGAAATAACCCCTTTGTTCCCGTGGCGACCGGCCATCTTGTCGCCAACCGAAATCTGACGTTTCGAGGCCACATAAACCTTAACCATCTGGAGAACGCCAGAGGGGAGTTCGTCGCCGCGTTTCATCGTATTGAGTTTGCGGTCACGAACGTCGATCGCCTCTTCAACCGGTCCCCAATGTTCTTTAATGACTTTCTTACATTCAGATCGCTTTTGAGGACTCTTGATCTCAAGATTCTCAAACTTGCCGAGGAACCCTTCTGCGTAAGTGGCAATAAACTTGTCGTCGGCGATCGAGCGAATGTCTCGGCTGTCGTCGTCGGTCAGTTTCTTTTCCAGGGCTTTCTCGAACTCCTTCAGGAATTCGCGGAATGCCGCAGCGATCGTTTCATTACCAGTATCTTCAACCTTCTTAAGGTCAGTTTCAAATTTCTTCCGATCACCTTCGGACAGACTCATTCGTCGCGAGAATTTTTCTGTGTGAATCACAATCCCCTCAGTACCGCTTGGTACTTCCAGCGATTCGTTCTTCACATCTTCACCTGCACGACCGAAGATTGCGTGCAGAAGTTTTTCTTCCGGGGTCAGTTCAGTCTTGGCCTTTGGCGACACTTTGCCGACGAGAATGTCACCGGGCTCGACATAGGTTCCAATCTGAACGATCCCGATTTCGTCGAGATGTCGTAACGCTTTCTCACTGACATTCGGAATGTCACGAGTAAACTCTTCGCGGCCCAGCTTTGTTTCACGAACTTCGACGTCAAACTCGTCGATGTGAATCGACGTGTAGACATCTTCTTTCACCAGGCGTTCGGAAAGGATGATGGCGTCTTCGAAGTTGAAACCTTCGAACGACATAAAGGCGACCAGTACGTTTCGTCCCAGCGCGAGTTCACCCTTGGATGTCGCGGCACTGTCACAAAGGATTTCACCTTTCTTGACCTTCTGGCCGACCTTGACGATCGGTCGTTGATTCAAACAGGTTCGCTCGTTAAGCCCCGTGTACTTTCGCAATGGGAATGACTTCCCTTCGAGCTCGATTCGATCGGCATCGACATAGGTGATCTTACCTGATCGCTCGGCTCGCAGAACCATCCCAGAACTTTCGGCAACGGCCGTTTCCAGTCCGGTTCCGACAAGCGGAGATTCCGCAACCAGCAAAGGAACACCTTGCCGCTGCATGTTCGAACCCATCAGTGCCCGGTTGGCGTCGTCGTGTTCAAGGAACGGAATAAGTCCTGCCGAAACACCGACCATCTGACACGGTGAAACGTCGATATAGTGCACGTCAGTCGCCGCGATCCAGACCACGTCATTGTGGAATCTCGCCATCACGCGGTCTTCCGCAATTTTTCCATCCTGGACACGCGTGTCTGCCGGTGCGATAAAGACTCGAGATTCTTCGTCGGCTCTCAGCCACTTCACTTCATCACTGACCTTACGGCCCACCACGGAACGATAGGGAGTGATCAGGAAGCCATAATCGTCAACCTTCGCGAAAATGCTGAGACTTGAGATCAAACCGATATTCGTACCTTCAGGGGTCTCAATCGGGCAGATTCGGCCGTAGTGCGAAATATGAACGTCACGAACTTCGAAGCCTGCTCGCTTACGGTTCAGTCCACCAGGTCCGAGGGCACTCAATCGACGTTCATGAGTCAATGTAGCCAAAGGATTTGTCTGGTCGACAACCTGTGACAGTTCGCCTCGTCCAAAGAAATATTCGATCGCAGCAGAGACGCTCTTCGGATTTACCAGCGTCCGAGGTGACATCTCTTCGACGTCCTTCATCTGCATCCGCTCTTGCACAGTTCGACGCAGTTTCAAGAAGCCTTTTCGAATTTCTTCCGCTGCCAACTCGTCAATTGTGCGCAACCGGCGATTACCAAGATTATCAATATCGTCCACATGCGCTACAGAATCACCGATTCGCAACTTGATCACATAGCGGATCGAATTCACGATATCTTCCGCTTTCAAGGTCATCTCGGTATCAGGGATGTCCTGGTCAAACTTGCGGTTAATTCGGAATCGACCGACTCGCCCAAGTCGATAACGATTGGCATCAAAGAATTTTTCATTGAACAGCTCGATGGCTTTTTCAAGCTGAGGTGGATTACCGGGTCGCAATCGTTGATAAATCCGCAACAATGCGTCTTCGTGCGTAATCGTCGGATCTTCCAAAATGCTGGACAAAGCCAGAAGATCATCCATGGTTTCAATGATTTCGACGGTTTTCAACGTGGAAGTTCGAATCTCTTCCGCCGTTGATTTCGTGATCATGTGGCCAAGCTCGACAATGATTTCGCCGCACTTTTCATGCTTCGGCGGATAGACAATGTCGTCGGCAGCATACTTCCCGGTCAGATGCGCGACAGCATCTTCACGACCAACCTTCACAGTTTCGGTCTTGTAGAACAATTTCACCAGATTAGCGCTTGTGCCATAATCCGGATTCATGGCTCGTAAGAAGGTCATCGCCGAGAACTTACCGCTCTGATCGATTCGTACACCCAGCGTATCGCGTTTGCTGATGACGATTTCAATCCAGCTTCCACGTTCCGGTATCACACGGCATGAAAACTGTTTACGCTCACCAGGCTCCGCACCTTGAACGAAGTCGACCCCGGGAGACCGATGTAACTGGCTGACCACAACGCGTTCAGCACCGTTGATGATGAATTCACCGCCGCCGATCATGATCGGCATGTCGCCAAGGTAAACTTCCTCTTCGATCGGCTGCTCTTTAACCAGTCGCAACCAGATTCGAAACGGGCGGCCAAAAGTCAGCCGAAGCTGGCGGCATTCCAATTGGGTATAGCGTGGTTTTCCAAGTTCGTATTTAATGTATTCCAGGCGGTACTTGCCGTCATAGCTTTCGATCGGAAAGACTTCCCGCAGGATTGCTTCAAGTCCCTCGTCTTTTCGCTCGCGGGCATCAGCTTCTAATTGTAGAAATCGTACGTAGGAGTCAGTCTGAATCTTCGTCAGATCCGAGATCTCAAACGTCCCTTGGATTGTCCCGAAATTGCGAACGGCATTCGTTTGAATAATACGAGTGGCAGGAATCGGCATCGAACAAAATCCCTTCAGGACATCCAGCAAAAATCAGCAGTCCAAGATGAACTTCAATCCTCGAGTCTTCGATGGACTGAGACCTACACCACAGGAATGCGATCGGGCCAGGGATGTCGCAGACATTTGGATATCGCAAAAATCGTCAAGAGCAACCGAATCAAGTTTTTGGCATCAGCCTACCGACAACTCATGATCGTCTTCTGTTGAATCATACCTACCTTTATGTGGTTCGTGTGCTTTAAGTACAAGAGCGATCAGCCCGGAAAGAGCGAGGCTTCTCTCCGGGCCAATCGAGACACCAAATTCAAAAAGTACAGTTCGTCACAATATGGTTTGGGCAGCAGGAAACGAAGAAAACAGAGTTACTTGATCTCGCAAGTACCACCAGCTGCTTCGATTTCGGCCTTCAGCTTCTTGGCATCGTCTTCCGAAACGCCGGTCTTCAGCGGCTTTGGTACGCCTTCAACCAGATCCTTAGCTTCCTTCAACCCTAAGCCCGTCGCAGCCCGTACGATCTTAATGACGTTGATCTTGGCATCGCCAAAACCTGTCAGAATGACGTCGAACTCGGTCTTGGCTTCAACGGCCGCAGCAGCACCGCCGCCAGCGCCTGCACCAGGAGCTGCCATCACGACTCCGCCGCCAGCGGGCTCAATACCGTGAACTGTTTTCAAATAATCAGACAAGGACTTTGCCTGGAGCAGGGTCAGTCCCACAATCTTGTCGCCCAACTCTTTCGTCTGAGCGTCAAATGTCGCTTCGGTCATAACAATCAGCCTTTCTTAATTGCTCAAAAACAAAAATGTTTCCAGTCGAAATCCAAACCGCCCAAACCATCCGAGCGACACACTTGTTCGACTACTCCGCACGCTCACTCAGGGTCTTCACCTGACCGGCCAGCTTGCCACCAGCGCCCAAAACCGCACCATTGAGCCGCGCTCCAGGGGACAGTATCAGGCCCACCAGTTGCGACAGCATTTCCTTGCGTCCAGGGCTCTTACTGAGAGTTTCAACATCGGGTGCAGTCAGCGGGGTTTCACCCAGCCCACCACCCTTGATTTCTAACACCTTGATCTTCTTGGCCCATTCAGTCAACTCTCGCGATAACGCGACGATATCTTCACCGCCGAACGCCAACGTCGACGGACCCGCTAAAGACGGACCGACACCCGAAAGACCGATCTCCCCAAGTGCCCGCCGGGCCACGGCGTTCTTCACGCCCAATAGTCGAATATTTTTCTGGCGAAGAGCGATCCGCAGCCTGTTCGCGGTGACCGCATCGACCTTGGAAACGTCTAATACGACGACTTCGCGGCAATCGCCGACGACTTTTTGAATGCCGTCGATCATTAAATCTTTGACGTACTTACTCATGACAATCAAACCAACCGAGAGGAATTCAAATGACGACTAAACGGCGACGGTAATACTAGGAGTCATCGTGGCGCCGATGGCAACATTGCGGATATACTGACCCTTCGAGGTCGACGGCTTCAAGGACCGAATGTACTTGAGCAACGCTTCCGTGTTTTCCACGAGTTGTTGATGGCTGAATGAGAGTCGGCCAACGACACAGTGAACATTGCCACCAGCATCAACGCGAAACTCGACCTTACCCGCCTTATATTCACGTACAGCAGATGCGACATCCTGCGTCACAGTCCCCGCCCGCGGCGAAGGCATCAATCCGCGTGGACCCAGGATTTTACCCAACGGACCGACGACACCCATCATATCGGGCGTGGCGATGGCCACATCGAAATCCATAAATCCTGCACGTATCTTGTCGGCCAAATCTTTACCGCCAACGAAATCTGCACCCGCTGACGTAGCAACTGCCGTGTTATCACCTTGTGTGAACACGAGCACTCGCTGCGATTTTCCGATACCGTGCGGCAAGACGATCGATCCACGCACGATCTGATCAGCCTGCTTGGGATCAACACCCAGACGAACCGAAATCGCCACGGTTTGGTCGAACCGACACTTTCGGATCTTTTCGGGGAGTGTGCTTTCAACCTTCTTCAAAATCTCAACGGCGGTCGGCAAATCTGCCGACGGCGTCGCTTCGAGAACTTTCGTCAGATGACGGATACGCTTTGACTGTTGAGCCATTTCTAAACCTAAACCACTTTGAGAATGACACCGCGAGTATAATAATGCGATAAAGTCCGGGACAACACTAGCGTCGCGCCACGGACCGCGCGATTCAAATCACTTCGATTCCCATGCTGCGAGCCGTACCAGCAATCATCTTGGCTGCCTGCTCAACACTCGAGGAATTCAAATCTTCAAACTTGACTTTCGCGATCTCAAGCAATTGAGCCTGCGTCACCGAGCCAACTTTTTCTGTGCGTGCATTGTGAGCCCCTGTCGCGATCTTCGCGGCTTGCTTCAGCAAAACCGAAGCGGGTGGGCTTTTCAGCACGAACGTGAATGAACGATCTTCGAAAATCGTAATCACAACCGGGACAATCATCCCGTTCAGATCGCGAGTCTTTTCGTTGAACTGCATCACGAACTGCCCGAGATTGATCCCGTGCGGACCGAGCGCAGTTCCGACTGGAGGTGCAGGTGTCGCCTTGCCGCCGGCAATTTGCACCTTGACCTGAGCCTTGATTTTTGCTTCTTTCTTCGCCACCTGACATCTCCGCTAAACCGCGCTACGCACAAACCCGACTACACCCGCTCAACCTGCCACGCTTCAACATCCACGGGCGTGCTGCGTCCGAAAATCTCGATCATGACCGTCAACTTGCCACTGCTGGGATCAACACTCCCCACCGAACCGTCAAACGATGCAAACACACCCTCAATAATCTTCACTCGATCACCCGACTTCAAATCGTGCTTGATCTTCGCTGGTTCCTCAGCAACGGCTTTACCAGAGCCTAACATCGCATGCACCTCATGCACCGGCATGGGTGATGGTTTCCCGGACGACCCCGTAAAATCACCAACCCCACTGGTACTGCGCACGAGATACCAAGTATCATCGTTCAGAACCATTTGTATCATTAAGTAGCCGGGAAACTTTTTCTGTTCGATCACCCGCTTCTTGCCGTTCCGGTTCTCAACAATCTTCTCAACCGGTATGACGATCTCGCCAAAAAAGTCCTGCAACGCTTCTTGTCGTATCTTCCTCAGTAATGATTCCCGTATTGTCTTCTCGCGGTTGCTTTGAATCTTCAAAACATACCAGTTCATCTGACCGTCTTGGGAACCCTCAGCCACGGATTCCGATGTCATAATTTGAGTCCTTTGGAGAGTCGCGAATGCATTAACAGCCCCTGACAAATCACTACGGGAACCAGCTATTGCGATAGCCGCAGTACGCCCGTCATCTCCAAAAACTTTTGCCACGCGACATCGTAACCAAAAAGTAACGCACTGAAAAGAAACATGGTCGCTAACACAACAATTGTCGCCCGCTGCAGCTCAACCCATGACGGCCAGGTGACCTTCGTCATCTCAGCCTCGACATCGATCAGGAAGTCCGCAAACACCGGATAATTAATTGCACGAAAGGCGAACCACACCCCCAACACATTAATGACTGCCAGCACCGCATAGGCCGTCGACGTGCCGAGATCGAGCAGCACAGAATGATACAGCGCCTGGCTTGCCAGGACAAAAGCCAGAATAATCGCAGCCGCTGTGCATCGGCGGATGATTTTTCCCTGCTTACGCTGATACAAATCTGTACTGAACACGCTTTTCAGCAGCGTCTCACGCTGTACCTTGGCCATAAATGCTTCCATGTCTCCAATTCGCATCCAAAACGGGACTCGTATTCAACGATACGAGACTCCCCTGCCCAGAACACGGGCGGAGGGACTTGAACCCCCAACACCTGGATTTGGAATCCAGTGCTCTGCCAATTGAGCTACGCCCGTTTGACACGAACGGGACTATTTCTTGCGAGACTCTTTATGGACGGTATGCCGCCGAAGTTTTTTGTTGTACTTCTTGAGCTCAAGCCGTTCCGTACCCTTTGTCTCTTTCGAGATTCGGTAGTTCCGCAATCCGGTTTCCGTGCACTCCAGCCAAACGTATTCACGTGCCACTTGCTGTTCCTCGACTCAAATGCCACCAGAGACTTACTGGTCCCTGATGGCAAAAACTTACCAACCTCACAAACGCACCGAACATCGCCTGGCGACGAGATCGTCAACTACTCAAGAATCTTGGTCACAACGCCCGAACCAACAGTCTTACCACCCTCACGAATAGCAAAACGAACGTTTTCGACCATTGCGATTGGCTTGCCGAGCGTCACTTGCATATTGACGTTATCGCCAGGCATGCACATTTCAGCACCACCGAGCAGCGATGACTCACCAGTCACGTCCGTTGTACGGAAGTAAAACTGAGGCCGGTAACCACTGAAGAACGGGGTATGACGACCACCTTCTTCTTTGCTCAGCACATACACCTGACATTCGAATTTCGAATGTGGCTTGATTGAGCCTGGCTTCGCCAGAACCTGACCTCGCTGAACGTCTTCCTTGCGAATACCGCGAAGCAGAACACCAACGTTATCGCCAGCCATCCCTTGATCCAGAGTCTTCTGGAACATTTCAACACCGGTGCAAACCGTTTCCTGAGGATCAGCCAGGCCGAGCAACTGAACCTTATCGCCGACCTTGAGAACACCTTGCTCAATACGACCGGTCACGACTGTACCGCGACCTTCGATCGAGAACACGTCTTCGATCGCCATGAGCATCGGCTTATCAACTTCACGAGCTGGCTCGGGAACGTCTTTGTCAAGAGCTTCCATCAGCTTCGTAATACAGGCACTGTATTTCTCATCGGCTGGGTTATCCAACGCACCCTTGGCGTTACCGCGAACGATGGTAATGTCATCGCCTGGGAATTCGTACTTATTCAGAAGATCGCGAATTTCCATCTCGACGAGCTCGAGCAACTCTTCGTCGTCGACAAGGTCGCACTTATTCAAGAAACAGACCAGAGCTGGCACGTTAACCTGCTTGGCCAACAGAATGTGCTCGCGAGTCTGAGGCATCGGACCGTCAGCGGCGGACACAACCAGAATCGCACCGTCCATCTGGGCGGCGCCGGTGATCATGTTCTTAATATAATCCGCGTGACCTGGACAATCGATGTGAGCATAGTGACGATTGGGGGTCTCGTACTCAACATGGCTAACCGCAATGGTCACGGTCTTGGTGTCGTCACGAACGGTACCGCCCTTCGCGATATCCGCGTAACTCTTGAACTTCGCCAGACCCTTTGCGGTTTGAACGGCGAGAATGGCGGCCGTCGTTGTTGTCTTGCCGTGATCGATGTGGCCAATCGTGCCAACGTTCACGTGTGGCTTCGTGCGTTGAAAATTTTCCTTCGCCATTTTGCTCGCAGTCCTCTTTCTCTATCCGTCCCGCCACACCCCTTCAGGGCGAGCGGACATTCCACAAGAACCCAGCCCCGCCGCCAATGGCGAAGGCCATAAAAACCCAAACCCAGAGCTGCTGAAGGGAATCGAACCCTTGACCTCGTCCTTACCAAGGACGCACTCTACCAGCTGAGCTACAGCAGCAACGCCAGCCAGCCTCCAAAAACGCAACACACACAATGGTGTGTTTGTGTCAACATGTCAACCGAAGAGCGGGTGATGGGAATCGAACCCACACCACCAGCTTGGAAGGCTGGAGCTCTACCATTGAGCTACACCCGCAATGTCTTTCCACCAAAACCAATCGTCAAAACCAGCCTGAAGCCACCGTCTCAAACATCCAAACCTACGAAAATCATGGCGGGAGCAGGATTCGAACCTGCGAAGGCAGAGCCACCAGATTTACAGTCTGGCCCCTTTGGCCACTCGGGTATCCCGCCGAAAAGCCTCCTCGCAAAAAGCTAGCGGTGGGATTTGAACCCACAACCACCGGTTTACAAAACCGGTACTCTGCCGTTGAGCTACGCTAGCGGCGCAGCGGACGGCCTAACCGCGAGGGAGAGAATGATAACGATTTGTTTTCAATTCGCAAGCGCCGTGTCGCAAAAATGATTCCGATTCAGGTGGGATAAATGCCGATGCCGATACTTGCCTCACGCGACACGAATCCGTATTCTTGTCGTCCCCGCAGCCCAGGTGGCGGAACTGGCAGACGCGCTAGGTTCAGGACCTAGTGGGAGTAATCTCGTGCAGGTTCGATTCCTGTCCTGGGCATATTTGACGCAAAGGCTTAAGGCGATTCGCTTTAAGCCTTTTTTATTTCCAGAGTTGAGCGGAGTCGATGTAGGACGTCTCGATACTTCAAAATCGCATTGACGTTCGCCAGTCCGCCTCCGACAATTTGCTCATGACGATCCACGCCCAACATTTTAATGACGCCGACACCGAAGCGCTGCTTGAGCGGATTGCCGGCAGACGCCTCGATCCAGAGGTCTACTAACGAATTCAAGAGCGCGGGAACAAAGCCACCGAAGAGTTCCGCGAGAAATTCGGAACCATTGAAATCGCTGTTGAACTCGTTCGCGAAACGTGTGACGAAAGCGTGGATTAGAAGCTGTCCATGAATCTACCAGCGTATCCAATGGTTGCTGATTCCAATTGACTTCCATTCGATTCCTCCGACAATGCAGACATGAGCACAAAAGTTGCCACCACTGAGACTGATGAAGCCAAGCAAGAGCTTGCAGAGGTGATTGCCAATCTCGGCAAAGGTCCACGAGATCCCGATGCGATGCGTAAAGCGGCCGAACGCATGGATCGAATGAGAGAAGCAACGTTTAAACGAGTGGGACTATTAGATGTCGCTGTCCCTTTTATTCGTGAACTCCGCGACCGATGAGCATCTTCGTTCTCGACAGTTCTGTGGCCGTGAAGTGGGTTCTGCAAGAGCCTGGCACCTCGAAAGCACTGAGCTTGCGGAATGACATTTTTCGTCAAATCCACGAGGTCATCGCTCCCGATGTTTTCGTCTCGGAAGTCGCCCACGCACTCACGAAAGCCGAGAGGCAGAAGATTATTCCTGTTGGTGACGCTCAGATGCATTTGGCCGACGTCCTTCGATTCGCACCCGTCTTCCACTCATTCCTGCCCCTTGTCGCCAGAGCCGTCGAAATATCGTCTGTGACTCGAATTGCGGTGACGGATTGCATTTTTGTCGCGCTCGCGGAACAAGAGGGATGTGAAATGGTGACGGCCGATGACAGACTGGTGAAGAATCTACCGGGCTATCCAATAGTTTCCCTCAATTCGTTATGAACGTTCTCAAGCAAACTCGGAACCTCCCCCACGTGATTGCAGACCCATTATTCGGATCGCACCCAATCGCTATGATTTGTTTCATTGGCGACTCCTCAGCAAGTTCGCTGAGACGATTTTCCCGGCGATTGAGTTTAGCTCGCGATTACTCCCTCTTAAATGACGACTCAAATGTCTCGTGACGAATATACAGTCAACGCACAAGAATCGCTGTTTTCGGGAGGCTCACGATTTTTGGGCGTGCCCCTGACGGGCCGGTCTCTCCGCTACGATGAAGACATCTCCGCTGCGATCCCTCACGCAAATGCACCGCGAATGACGCCGATTGTCTGACCGACTTCGTCCGTCGCGGCCAGGGAACCCCACACGAGCCCTAACCGCGACGGACGAAGACGGCAGATTGAAACCAGAGGGCATCGACTTTTACGCAGCTCGAATAAGGACGGCTTCGCCGCTGAAGAGTTCGTATAAGAAGCCCCCCCCTCTCGGGTCCAAATCCGGCAGGTAACCACTCAAAGCAACCCGACACATGGTACGCCGTGTTTGTTTTCGCTACGATCCACGTTACCCCTGAATACGTCGCTCACATTTTTAAAAGCTTGGCTAAATGACATACTTGCTCAATCAAGCGTCGTACTTACAGCTCCGTGACATTGTTACTCAAAATACGGCGAACATCGTCGCATGGGTCGGCTCCGGACCAAGTTGTGAAGCCGGGATTCCATCTTGGATGGCCCTGCGAAACGGTCTAGTTTCGGACCTCCGGTCGAAGGCTGTTTCATATGTCGAAGGCCCTGAAAAGCAGCGTTTGTTATCGGTGGCAGAACGCGCCACTGCAGAAAGCAATCTCTGGGTAGCGTTTGAAATGCTTAAGTCAGGTATGGGTGAAACCTCGTACCGCACTGGAATCGCATCAAGGTTTTCACAGGCAATGCGGTGTCCACTACCGCACGCTTACAAGATGCTTTGGCGAATGCGACTCGGCGGTGTTTTGACACTGAACATAGACAAACTCGTAAGCCGTGCCTTTGCTGAAGAACGAATGGGACGAATTGCAATCACAGAGTTCACCGGCAGACACGTTGCGGACTATACGTCAGTGTTGAATTCACCTAACCCTTTTATCGGGCATCTGCATGGTACGGCAGATGAACATGGAAGTTGGGTTTTCACTAAACAAGAACTCAGGCAATTACAGAACTCAAATGGGTACACTGAATTTATAACAGCATGTTTCCTCACACGCAAAATTGTCTTTATCGGGATTTCCGCTCATGACATTGCCGTCGGAGGATACCTTCAGGAATTAAGCGAACGACGCTTAAATGCCGGAACTCATTTTTGGATCACTGACCATCGCGATCCAGCGTACGATCGATGGGCGGAAAAAGTAGGCATCCAGATTGTACGTTACAATAGCAACGGCTCGGATCATTCTGAACTCCAAGAGTTGCTCGATGACTTGCACGCTTACCTTCCTTCTGAAACCGATCCTATACCGATTGTCCCTTCGCACCAGAAAACGTCTGAGCTCCCTCTTGAGATTAGCTCTGCGGAGTTGATCAGGTATAATACGAAACAAAAACGCGATTTTATCGCCGCCCGTGTTTCAGAAATCCTGAATTCCTCACGTACGACTAAAAACGTAGAGTATGAGAGCTTTATAGCAAAGTATGATGAAGTCATTCATCATGCCTGGTACGCCACTACTGCTGAAGGAAGCAATGAACTATTTGACTACAAACTTGTTTCCGAAATCGCGTCCGGGGCATTCGGTCGAGTGTTTACCGCTACAGACGACAAAGGGGAGCTCGTCGCGATTAAACTCCTTCACGACACAGTGAGAAACAAGAAAGGATGGCTACAAAGTTTTCGCCGAGGAATCGCAGCGATGCGAATTCTTACTCAGCACGCAGTTCCTGGCGTTGTCCGCCTTATCGATGCCGAAGAGATGCCAGCATTTGCTGTAATGGAGTATGTTGAAGGGCCGAGCTTGCAAGAGATGGTAGCCAACAAGATGATCTCGAAATGGAGCGTTTTGTTATATCTATGCGATGAATTGTCGTCAACGATAAAGCGAGCACACAGCCTTCCCGACTTTGTGTTACACCGAGATATACGGCCATCCAACGTAATCGTTAAGGGGGGGTGGCAGCCGGACCGCAGCGATACATGGAACGTAGTTGTCCTTGATTTTGATTTGGCATGGCATAAAGAAGCAATGGACACTTCCATCAGTACACCCGGAACTGGATACATCGCGCCAGAGCAAGTGCACAGAGAATCGGGAATCTCCCTAGAAATGCTCTCGTAGATTCGTACGGAATTGGGATGACGTTCTATTTTATCCGCACAAGACAAGAGCCCACATTCAGTCAGCCAGCACATTCGGACTGGGGAGCGACGTTATCGCAACAAGCAAACTCCTTTCCATGTGATGAATGGAAGTCACTCCCGAATCGTTTCTTTCGCTTGATCGAAGAGGCGACACGTCCACGGCAACCCGATCGATGGGATATGACTCAAATTGTGAACGAACTTCGACGCCTTCGCGAAGCACTCCGCAATCCGAATCAGGTTCAATCAGCTGAAATGTTGGCGGAAGAGATTGCTTCCCGCGGCTTTTCCGTTGGTTACAGGTGGGACCGGGTGATGCTTGAGGCCGTAGGTAACTACCCTTTCGACTTCCGAATTCAAGGTTCAGAATCTTCGCGTGAAATCCGCGCAAAGATCGTGTGGGTGTACGCTGGCGATGACGCGATCAAAAAAGTACGCCGCTGGATTCCAGAGGCCTGTAGCAAAATCGACTCAATTTTTCGCAAAGTTGGTTGGTCCCCTAAATTCACCAACAGCTCATTGCGCCTTGAGGTCGAAGCGACAATTGGCGTGGCCATGGCAGCAAGGTCTTTGGACGACTGCGTAACCGCTATCGAGGAGGTATCTGCGACTATGTCCGGGCTGTGACGCGTTTCGTAAGCGAGCCGAGTCTGTTCGGATTGGCGGTGTTGCCTGGCGTTGATAACGAACAATAAACGATTACAACGCATCATCGGTTATAGATCTCCAGCATCGGTAAACCGATGCTGGAGATCTTGTGTTTTACTTTCTCGGAGCCGGGATGCTTTGGGGGCAAATTGGGGGCAGAACTGGCAATTCGATCTCAATTTGGGTAACAATGTGAACGAATGGCAACGACGGTGTAACGTTAAGTGCGGTAACCAGTTGCCACGCAAATTCGGCTCAACTCCAACCCTTCGCCAACGCATCTAAGACAGGTTCAGGACCTAGTGGGAGTAATCTCGTGCAGGTTCGATTCCTGTCCTGGGCATATTTGACGCAAAGGCTTAAGGCGATTCGCTTTAAGCCTTTTTTATTTCCCCGCCAACAAACATAGCTTTGTTGAGTAGTTTGCCTTCCTCAATCAAAGTCGTTTTTAAAATGACCGCATCCGGCAACTTATTTTCGATGCATGAAGGTAAAACGTCTCCGGTATCGGTGCCGCGACAATTCGATCCTGCAGCCTGCGAACGTTTACCTGCTTGCTGACGCGCGTTGAGACTTCAAGCGGATGAAATCTACTTTCGACTGATTTGCGGCGGGTGATCCTTCGAGTTCTCTGAGACAATTTTCCTCAAGCTTGGACG
This sequence comes from uncultured Schlesneria sp., assembly GCA_903899985.1. Lineage (GTDB taxonomy): Bacteria > Planctomycetota > Planctomycetia > Planctomycetales > Planctomycetaceae > Schlesneria. The sequence continues at coordinate 78,670 of CAIULL010000113.1, read as the reverse complement.
TCGCTCGAGAATTTTCCAACTGTCTCTCTTTTTCAATAGCCACAATATTGCCGGCAACGGTTGCCAATGCCATAGAACTGTGGAATCACGTCATCAAAATTACGGGAGACGTGGAATTTCTCGCAGAATTCATCTGAACCGATGCTCGTACATTTCGCCGTTTGCGGTATTCAGTCAAGAGTGATGAATTCAAAGGAGGGGGATTCTGTAGACACCGCACGCTTCTCGTTAAAACTTCTTTAAATACGCATTTAATTTTTCGCGTTCGACCTCTGTTAACGGCTTCCACTCAATCTTCACAGAGGGGAGTTCTGTTTTGAGGATTTCAATATCTTCTGCAGGAACGTCAATCGTCATCAATACAAGTTTCGTCAGCTTCGGCAGCTCGCTCAATCGACGCAATCCCGTTAATGACAACCTGGCTTCGTTGAGCGTCAGAGCCTCCAATGTCTTCAGTTGAACCAGCACGTCAAAAGTGGAGTCGTCCAGGCAGAGCGGGTTTGGGCGGCCGTCGTAGCGACGAAGGCGTTGGCCCAACCAAAGGGACTTCAGTTGTGTCAGTTTCGTTAAATGCTGGTTTCCCGCCTGAGTCTGATAAGTGTGCCAGGTGCGAAAGTGTTTCAGCTGGGTAATCTCACCGACAGCCGCCATTCCCTTATCGTTGAACGGCGAGCCTGCGATTGTTAGCGATTCAAGCCTGGGAAGATCCTTCAGTGCCACAAAGCCCTGACCATTGAAACCATTCATTCCGTATGACGGATGAAAAAAGCTGATCACACGAAGTCGGGTCAGACGGCTGAAATTTGCCAGCCCTTTATCCGTAATCTGCATGTGATCAGTGGAAAGAGTCTCCAAATTCGTCAATTCCAGCAAATGTGGCACTGTTTTGTCGGTCAGCCCCTTGCACTGTCCATGTAGAACGAGGCTTTTCTGTTGACGGAACTGACCGATCAACTGAAATTCTGCTTCACCTAGCGTAGAACAGTCGTTAAACGAGATGTTCGTCGCATTCCCTTCGACCAAAGTCACTTCGGCGCCAAGTGCCTTTAATTGCACCAAGTCTGACGGATCATCAGCCGCGACGCAAAATCCCCATGGTGACGACGCAATGAGGATGTAGACCACGGTCAAGGAAAATTGTCTCATTCGACCACCCAGCCGCTTCATCACAGTGAAAAAACAAGCCATCAAAAACGACTTTTTGATGGCTTGTTCTGTTAGAGTCAGAATCACGAAATCAGCCGGTGATTTCCTTGTCTTCTTCTGGAACCAGATCACTTGCAGGATCAAACCATTCTTCTTTGAAGACGATCCGTTTCTTGTGTTTCATGGCAAGGTTTGATGTCAGGGCCATGATGGCGTCCTTCATCCCTTGCTTGCCAGGACATCGAAGCGGTGCCTCAGCGGGATTCGAGCCGAAGTTGCGGATACAGAACGCAAAATGTTCCATTTCTTCGGTATAACCTCGGCTGACCTTGCCGACATCGGCAACTGCAGCGGCTTTAGTGGGGCCGAGGCTGGCACTGGCGGCGAGAGCCGGCTGTCCGTCGCTTCCTTCGATCGCATACAGACGCTGATCAATACCACCCTTCGAAGAGCCCGTTGCTTCCTTATACAGGATTGCTTCGAGTTCCTGTTTCATGATCAATGTACCGCGGCTTCCAAACACGGTTTCACCGTATGGTTCACTGCGGTTGGTACTGATCGATGAATAGGTGACGATGCAGACATCGTTCTTGTCTTCGGCATATCGTTTACCGGGGAATTCGAACGTCATGTAGACATGATCATCGATATCACGATCATCGGCTTGCTGTTCGGGTGAGCCGATCCCTTTGACGCCGTAATAGTTTTTGCCGCCATAACCAAAACAGGCGATTGGCTGAACTTTATTGAGGAAAATACTGGCAGCATCGAGCTGATGACTACCGAGTTCGGCCATCAGACCGCCACCCGTATTGTTGTAAAGCCGCCAGTTCACCAGGCGTTCCATTGAGGGGTACCCGAATTCGCTCGACAGGAACTGATCGAGGTTTTCGATCCCTTTTTCTTTCGCGTAATCTTTCAGACCGTCAATGTCCTGCTTGAACTTCTTACCGAACGATTCGGCCGTATAGCCACCTGGTCGCCAGCTATCGCTACCTGGAAAGCTGTTGTTGCGATGCCATTGGGCTCGAATAAATTTCAATTCACCCAGCATTCCGTTCTGGATCAACGCATTTGCATTGTCGTAAAGGACGTTGTAGTGTCGTTGATGTCCGACGGCGAGCAGCTTATTTTCCTGCTTGGCAACTCGAATCATCTCTTTGCACTGCTTGACCGTATGGGCCATCAGCTTTTCGGTCAGGACATGCTTTCCGGCCTTCAGGCAATCGATGGCAACGGCGGCGTGTTGACAGAGTGGAACGGCGATCACGACTGCTTCAATCTCGGGATGAGCCTTGAGCAGTTCTTTATGGTCGCGATAGAGATTTACCTTTTGTGCTTTGGGTGCACCGAGTTTGCGGATCAGCCCCCAGCGTATTTCGTCGCCGTCACCCTGTAGCGCTCGGACGCGATTCTTCGCTCTTAAGTCGGCAACACCGACAATTTCCATGTACTCTGGTGGATGCTGCGTCAGCAGGACCGAACCTTCGTCTCCCGACCCGATAAAACCAACCTTGATGGGGTCACCCTTCAGGGCTTCATAGCCGAAGTAGGCGGCTCCCAATGTCGGTGCTGCCGCAGCGGCGCCGACTAGAAATCCGCGTCTGGTAAAAGCGACAGCCTCATGAAAGTTATCTTTGCCGAGCCGTTCTTGTTCTGGAGTCAATTGCATACTGGTCTGCTCCTCTTAAAAAGTATTCGAGAGTACGTATTGGAATTGTAGCTTTATTGGCGTTATCGCAAGTGAAAACTTCTGATCTCAGGAATTTTCTGCAGCTTTGCGACGAAACAACAGGGCTGAGATCGCGGCATCGATTCCGAACCATTTCCCCGTCGGCAATGCAGCGAGCGCCAGCAGTGCCAATGCTTCGACAAGAACTTTATTTATGATCAGATTGTGCTCGATGCTGGGGATTTCCTGGACACCGGGCCAAGGGGGCATCGCCATGTAGAACAGCGTTAATAATCCCGCTGCTCCAAGTGCTGACAATCGAGTGAACAGACCAATCATCAACAAGAGACCGAAGATTGTGAGCCCCCACATGGTTCGGTCGTTGATACGGCTGATTTCCGTCACGGCGGGAGGAACCGGCCCTGCAGCAAGTTGCTCGGTGGATAAAAGCTTGTTCGCTTCTTCGAACAGGTCTTTTTCAAGTGCCTGAACCGGTCCGACGAGGTTGCGGCGGGTCTTTTGCAGGTCGCTCCATTGTCGTTCGAGATGGTCCCATTCGAACTTCGTTTTTGCCTTGGCGTAGTTTGTTTCATATCGTTCGATCAGGTCTTTGTAATATTTGACTTCGCCGACGACGACGACCTGATCTGCATCCCCTTCTTTTTTCGCTTTTTGGACGATGCCGACGCGTTCAGGATCACCCTTTAACATCGCGGCCAGACGTTCGCGGAACGACAGTTTCGACGATTGTTTCGCGACGTCGTTGATGGCTTTCAACAACGCGTTGAACTGGGCTTCCAGTTCCGGGGTTTTCAACTGATTGACTGCGTCCAGAAGCTTGGCTTGTTCTGTCGGCAACAGGTGAAGTTTCCCGTCAACAACCAGCTTTTTGGATTTGCTGTCGTATTTGATGGCATCCTTCAGGACACCTGCACCTTTGGCGACTTCATTAAAATCGAGTCCAGAAGGAAGCTCGGCCAGTGGAACACTGAATCCTGCGTCGGGGCCATCCAAGAGACGGCTGAGTTGCTTTTCGTCGGCACCATAGTGAGCAACAAAACGGTCCCGCCACGCGTCCCATTTTGCGGACATGGTGTCGTAGTCGAGCCATTTCAAGTCGTTCGGATCGCCCGTCATCTGGCGAAACGTCGTCCGCAACGGACCGGTCGAGTTCTTGAGATAACCTTCGGAGGTCCAGGGTGTGGAGGTATTTCTCGTACTCAGCTTCCAAAGGCCCTCATAAAAGAGGTGCCAACCGATAGAAATCCGCAGCACGACCAACAGGGCGACCGCGAGCCAGGAAATTCGACGCAAATCTGAAGGCACTCGGAATCTCTTTCACTTCAATGACAAAGAAAAACAGAGAAAACTCTGTTCAACCACTAAACCAGATTTCAGGTGAGACGTTGTGGAGAATCGGTTCCAGCGTCTGGCCATGTTTCGGCAGGGGGAAAAATATCGCCCCCACTGAATCGGGAAGATTATCACAACACTGGAGACTCTTTTCGACTCCCAACACAAAAAAAGCTGTCGAAAGCGCGTCAGCCATCGCGGAATCGGGCGCGATGACACTGACAGAAAGGAGTGTTTCGACCGGCCACCCCGTACGAACGTCGAGAATATGCCCATATCGGCGTCCCTGGTGACGAAACCACTGAACGGCGGTTCCACTCGTCGCCAGAGCCGCATTTTTGAGTAGAATCGTTGCGAACGGTTTGTCAGGAATTAACGGGTTTTGCAGCCCCACTGGCCAACCATCGTGGCCAGCGTGAGTCCCGGCGGCTCGGATACTGCTACGCCCACCATGGACTAACCAGTTTGAAACACCTTGAGCAAGCAAGCATTCTCCCGCGCGCTCAACGGCATACCCCTTTCCGATTGCGCCGAGATTAAATTCTATGCCACGCCGAACAAACGAAATCTCGTGCGAGACTTCGTCAAAAACCACATTGGCCACGCCGGAGATCATGAGCGTCGCTTCGATTTCATCGGTCGTTGGAATGCGATCTTCGCTTCGGCAACGTTGCCATAGTCGGATCAATGCGCCAGAGGCCGGATCAAATGCACCGCCAGTCTGCTGGCTGATTGTGCGGGCCCGCTCCAGCAGATCAAACAGACCATTGTCGACAGTGACAGGTTTGTCGAATGCCTGCCGATTCAGCTGGCTCAATTCGCTATCATCCCGGTAAACGGAAAGTTGTTGTTCGAGCTCGTGGACCAGACCCAATGCAGTCGACGCCGCTTCCAATTGTGTTGTTGGACCGTCGGCATTGACCATAACGTCGAAGTCGCACGCCATCGCTGTGGTGCGTAGCATCAAAGTCGGCCCGCGAGACGGACGATCGGTTCGTACAATCTCCTCCGCGAGTTGGCTACCCGCGTTTTCGATCGCGGTACGTACGGCACGTCCCGTCAAAAAATCGCGGCGGTTTGAAGCAGGTTCTGACATTCGTGATCCTTTACACTTATCTGATCATAGTCGATGGATCGATTTTCGAAATCGGATACCGACGAATTCCGGGGCAACGACAAACTTCGAAAATAGGATTCTGCGCCACGAATTCGGAGTCCATGTGAAAGCCGTGTCTTCGCCATTTTCAAAGAACACTGTTTGCCTGAAGACGGGCAAGCAGTGGCACAAGAGTTGATCCCCCATCACAAACGATTCGCCGACACTTTCCGATGGCATCAGGTCTGATACACTCGATGAATACCTACATTGGACATCCTGTGCGAAATGATCAGCTCATGCCCTTTCAGTCGGACCGAGAATTGATTTTGCTGGGGACCGGAACGAGTCATGGCGTTCCCGTAATCGGCTGTCATTGCGAAGTGTGCGAATCGGACGATCCAAAGAACAAAAGAACTCGTACCGGCGTTGCCGTGCGGACGAGAGAGGGAACGTTCCTGATCGATACATCACCCGAGATGCGTCTGCAGTTGATTCGAGAAAAGATCGATCTGGTAGAAGCGGTGGCTTACACCCACGGCCATGCGGATCATCTCTTCGGACTCGACGATCTGCGTCTGTTCGGTTATCGGCTTGAGCGGGCAATCCCCTTGTACTGCGAAGAGAATGTTGAACAGCAAATTCGTGCCTCGTTTTCGTATGCCTTTGAAAAGTCAACGTCTGATTTGCACCATGGGGCCGTTCCCCTGCTGGAGTTTCGTCGAATCGGGCTTGAACCATTCGAAGTCCTTGGTCAGAAAGTCCAGCCAATTCGTTTGATGCATGGGCGTTTGCCGGTTCTTGGCTTTCGCATTGCGGATGTCGCCTTTTGTACCGACGTCAGTTTTATTCCCGACGAAAGCTGGCCATTGCTGGAAGGACTGGATGTACTCGTCGTCGACGCCTTGAGGGACACCCCTCATGCGACTCATTTTGGCATCCCCCAGGCACTGGAAGCGATTGAGCGAGTTAAGCCAAAGCGGTCTTACCTGACGCATGTGTCGCACTATCTCGACTACACGTCGACGAATGCTCGTCTCCCTGCCGGAGTCGAACTCGCTTATGATTCACTGCGGATTCCTTATTGAATCGCAACACGAAGTGCACCGCGTCGATTCGAGGACAAAGACATCATGCGAGACCACGAATCGGCGATGCAAGTTTATGTTCATCTGGCAGTCATTTCAGACCAGAAGCAGCAGCCGCAAGTCCGCGATCGTTTTCTCTTGCTCGCAGGTGTCGAAGCCTGCCGCGCTGGCTGGCCTGATGTCGCCGCCTGTTGCCGGCAACGGTTATTGACGTCGAACCCGTCGCACCAGGTGAAGCGACATCCCACGATGGCTGATGCATTAAGAAATGAAGATTTCCAACAGCTGGTCGTTCACTGGGAGCGATACTGTCCTTTCGAAAAGGCAGAAGCTCTCCTCCGCCAGCTGAACCTGCCTCCTGATGAACCGACTGAAGATTCTGTGGGCGATCAGATGCTGAAACTGCTGCAAGAACCGACTTCGGGCGTATGAATGGCAGGTTCGATCAGAAATTACCGTTTGTAAATGATCCGAAGCGCGATTCGCCGCGTTGACGATTTCCAAGACCATCCGATAAGACTGACAACGAAGAACTTCCTTCAATTCGTGTGTAATGAATTATTTTGTCTGAGTTAATCGTGTTTCAATCGCTGTCAGGTCAAATTCTGCGGCCAATATTAAAGCCGGTCACGCGGTTTTTTCTCGGCTTCATTGCGATCCCCATTTTCAGAATGTTAATGCGAAAGGTCGTACGAAATAAAGAAATTGACGAAGAACTCGAGAAGGATCTCGAACAGTGGTTTCGAGGATCTTTGCTGCTGCTAGCGGCAACGCGAAACATGGAAGAATATCTTTTCCCGGGTGTGAATGAATCCGCGCGTCTGAGCCTCTACTTTATGGCAGGCAGATTGCTACTGGCGATTGGAGTCATCGAGGGGATGCCTGATCAGTCCCTGTTTGCCCTGATCCACCCCGGCCCGCAAAAGCCCGAAATCGTAAAGGGCCATTTCTTTCGCAGTCTGGCTCTGTATTTTCCCAAGCTCATCAAAGGTCTCATCTGCCAGCATTTGAATCGTTCGTCGCCAGTTCTGGCGATCCTTTCCGTGTTACTTTCCGGCACAGAAGGCTGGGTCTGCTATGGAATCGCGATCGTGCAATATCTGTTCATCGGACTGGTGACGTCGAAAGACAAGGCCTTAGACGTTCTCAGCCAGTTCGATGCTGCTGTCGCCCGGCAACGACACGAAATTGAGACAGAACTTCATCTTCGTGACGCAGCCAAGACCGCCGCAGAAGCCCATCTGGAAACCATGGACCCGAACGTCGAATCACTCTAAAGTCCCTTCGTGTGCCGCTGCTTGAACGTCTTCGATCAAGCAGTGCTCTTCGACCAAATCACGGAGAAGACACTGCTTTTCCGCGGACTCCGAAGCAGTGGCACAACAAGGTCATTCGAGCCGTTGGCTGAGGCCAAAGCGAATCACTCGGGTTTCATCGATCCTTGAAACGCCTTTCGCAGTCGCGTCAGACTTTTCGGAACCGCAGTCTTTGCGTCCTCTTTTCCTTCGAATTCGAGAGACACGTATCCCTGATAATTGTGCTTTCGCAGAATCGCCGCGATGCGCGTGTAGTCCAGATCAAGCGTGTACCAGGTTCCGCCACCGTCATAGGTTTTGGCCTGCACGAGTACGGCTCGAGGCGCGATCGCTTCCATCTGTTCGTACATGTCTTCCAGGAAATTTCCGGTATCGAGCGTGATCTGCAACCAGGGTGATTTAATGGCATCGACGACACGATTAACGCCTGCAGCAGTTCGCCCAAGACCCCAATGGTTTTCCAGCCCGAGGACCACACCGCACTCTTCTGCTTTCGCGAGACATTGAGTCAATCCGTCAATCACCCAGCCGTAGCCGGTATCGTCACTGACGCCGGGCAATCGCGGTTCAATCCCCTTGTTCGCCATCAGTTCGTCGAAATCCTTGGACGTTCCCCAGCGGCCGGTATTGACTCGAATCGTGGGAATGCCGAGGCGATACGCCAGTTCAATGCAATGGATTGTATGTTCGACGTTTTTCTGTCGGACCTCTTTATCGGGTGAGACAAACGTTTGATGAGTTGAAAAGCCGCACAGATCGACGCCACGTCGAAATGCACGCTGCTTCAGTTTTTGAAGATAGCCATTGGACTCGTCTTCCATTTGCCGATGGAGAATCTCGACGCCGTCAAAACCCATGTCTGCAGCGAGGTCGATGCAGTTTTCGATGCTTCGCAGCGATTCATTTTTGAATTGCCAGAAAGAATACGTCGAGACCGCGATTCGATTTCCGTTCCAGGTACCTGACTTGCCGTTAACCGGCTGAGACGACACATCACGAGGTTCATCCGCATTGGCGGCCGTAAAACCGGCGAGTCCAATCACTGCCGAAGCGGACCCTGAAAGAAACTGACGTCGACCTGTTCTCATCGTAATTCACTCAATTCGGAATGGGTAACTTTTCGACAATTCGTGTTACAAGAAACGATCTCTCATTCCATACTGCCAAGTCCAAAGCATTTTTCCAAAGCATATGGTCGATTCACAGAATAAAACTTCGGAGTCCCGCTATGAAGAAAATACGGGAAGCTAAGCCCCTTTTTTCAGCGGGCTGAAACTTTTTCTTCCGTCTTGCGAGAGTCTTCGGCGTACTGTTTGTCGAGATCAGAGAAATCGACGCCGGTCAATTCTTCCAGGCTGTCAGCTCGTTCGCGAGTCCGCTCGTCACTGCTGTAGAGTTGTGACAGATGCTTCACGAGTGCCTCGCGATAGCGGCCCTTGTCATAATGCATGAAAAAACGAGCCAAACCGGCCGCTTGCGTGTAGTTCTTGGCAAGTTCGGGCGACCGCTGAAACTCAAACATTCCGTAGCCCGAAAACTCACGCAGCGGGATGTAATAATTCTTGTCCAACAGGTTTTGCCTGGCACCAACAAACCGGATGTAATTCGCATCGCCTAACGAGAACGAGCCTTCTCGGCGATGAAATGACTCCATATATCCGGCAATGCCTTCAATGATCCAGAAATGGTTCTTTTCACCGATGGCTCGATTCGCATGGTGACTTTCGAAGAACAACTGGTGGGTTGCTTCATGAAACAATGTCCCACCATTTTCATTGGCCGGATCATGATAGAAGTGAGCGATCCGGTCGTTGATCATATACACGCCGTTCGTCTGTTCGATCGACGGAAAAACTTTTTTCAATCGATTCACATATTCGTCGCGTGTTCGATAGTAATGAATGATATAGGGCTTGGCGTCCGCTCGTACCGATTTCGCCGTTCCGTCGAATAGTTTTTTAAGCTGCTCGGAGTTGTGGAAGAAGCCCGCGAACGTTTCCTGGAAAACAACATAGAAATCCTCCAGGGCTTTTCCCATTTCGACTCCCTTTTCAAGACTGACATTTGTCTTGATCAGGTAGTGGTCGGTACGAACTTCCCATGCCGAGGCGAAGTCGCGTCGCCGTTCCTTTTCTTTCTCCGCAGAAATCCAGCGGCCCTGAAAGTTTCGCTCGCCGGCGATGTATCGGTCGACGTGCGATCTCGGTAGCCAGCCAAATTCTTCGTGCCAGATATTTCCCTTCAGCTTGGTTTGCGAGAAAGCAAAAGGAGTCACCCATTCGTTTCCCATGCGGACGAAACCAAGAATTCTGCGCACTTGGGGGTGGTCAGAATCGTGCAGAGCAGCCTCGCGGACGAGATTGTAGGCGTAGCTGGGATATCCCTGGTTCAAAGCCATACGAGACTGCATATACAGATCTTTGGCGTATTCCGTGTCAAGATTGCGAAGCTGAGTTTGCCAATACCGTTCATCACCCGTAACGCCTGGCAGAATTTCCGGATGAAGCTCCGAAGGAAGCTTGTCGACGCGAAGCGATTGCGGTTCGGGAAGAATCACTCGGGAACGAACCTTGGCCGCGGCGTCGGGCAACGACTTTTCGTCGCAGAACTGGGCAAGTTTTTCAATCTGATTCGAGAATTCGCGGAATCGTTCTTTATGACGCTCCTGCACGACTTGAAGCGGATTTCGCCCCTTGGGGGATTGAGCAAAAATGGATGGTTGGCATGCCGTGAATAATAAGGCGATCAGCCCGATTAATGATGCCAATCGAACATTTTGTAGCACGAAAATCATCTGCGTCTCATTTTCCGGCAGTCGCTCATCAATTCAGCCGCCATCGTCGGTGCATTTCCATTTTAGGAAACGACGTCAAGTCGTGATAGACGAATCGTCTGTCACTTCTGCAAGCAAAATCGCCCCTTGCCAGCCTAAGAACCTCTAAGAACCTGTTGTCTCAATGGACAACTTCGATTAAAAGCCGGTATTCGGGCGACTCCCGACACATGATCTGATACACGGCGAAAGGACACGCCGATGAAATATTGGTGGCTCAGGTTGGCTGGCGACGGGCCGACAATGACCGAATTGAATCGGCCGAATACCTGGTTCTGGAAACAAGCAGACGAAACGGTGGCAAGCTCGCTTCCTGATCACGCGAGCCTGAATGGCTGGCTGCGGTTTTTCATACTGTTCGGGGTCCTGGCGCGAGCGATCCGGTACTACCTTTGTTTTCCGCTCTGGGACGACGAAAGTTTTCTTTGCGTCAATTTCATCGATCGAAGTTTCGTCGAGTTATTGCAACCGCTGGATTTCCACCAAGTCGCTCCCGTCCTGTTCTTATGGGGCGAACGAGCGATGGTCAAAATATTCGGACTTTCTGAATACTCGCTGCGTTTGATCCCTTTCATCTGCTCAATCATCAGCCTGTTTCTATTTCGTCGGGTTGCTCAGCGGCTTTTGTCTGGCCCCGCGGTGTTATTCGCCGTGGCCGTCTTTGCCGTTTCATATCCTCAGATCAGATACGCTGCTGAAGCAAAACCTTATGGCACAGACATGTTTCTGTCACTGGTCATGTTGTCGCTGGTTGTCGAATGGTATCAATTCCGCAATCACCGACTCTTGATTGGTCTGGCTTTGCTGATGCCATTCGCGCTCGGGGCATCTTATCCCGCCGTATTCGCCGCCGGAGGGCTGAGTCTGGTCGTCGGATCGGTCCTCTTACATCAACAAGGGACTGTCGCCGAATGGCGTGCCTGGGTCATCTGGAACGCGTTACTTGTCATCAGTTTTGTGGTCTGGTTTGGTCTCGTCGGTCGCGTGCAGAGCGGAGCCGAAGGGGAATTCATGGGGGAATACTGGAAGCAGAATTTCCCGCCAGTACGTCAGCCCTGGTTGTTGCCTTATTGGCTGTTAAAAACGCACGCCAGTGATTTTCTGGCTTATCCGCTTGGTGGGCCCAATTGGGCCAGCTCGTTGACATTATGCCTTTGTCTTGCCGGTTGCTGGCGCCTCGTTGCTCAGAAACAATTCCTCTGGCTGGGTTTCTTGCTTGGTCCGGTCAGTCTGCATTTTCTGGCTGCCGCCCTTCAGAAATATCCGTACGGCGGACACGTCAAGTTTTCTCAGTATGTCGCCCCGATGATTTGCTGCCTGATCGCCGTCGGTCTTGTGCAAGTAATCGATTGGCGGTCACGGTACGGTTATTCCATGAAACACAGCTTCGTGTGGGGATGTTCGATACTTTTCATGATTGGACTCGGTGGGGTCGCTCGCGATCTGATCAACCCCTATAAGACACGGTCAGATGATCGTGCCCGTGCGTTTGCTCGGTCATTCTGGGTCGGAACACACTTTGCCGAAGAAGTCGCCTGCCTCAAAAGTGATTGGGGTCAGGATTTCGTTCCCGAACAGCATCGTGAGTTAAGCTGGTCAGCTCACTTCCTTTGCAATCACGCGATTGAAGTGGGGCGCTCGCATCTTCGATCCGCAGATTTGAGCCGCGTATCAACCACGCGACCGCTCAGATGCGTGCTTTATCGCGATGCACGGTATGAACTGGATCAGGCGAAACTGGATTCCTGGCTGGACGCAATGAGTAAACAGTACGAACTTGTCGCCCACGAAAGCATCCCGTTCCCTCGGCTTGCAAAAAACGATCGACGGCTGGTCACCATGGAATACATTGATTCGTATAAGTTCGTACCACGAGATGGGGTACCGAGCGAATTGCCTCCGATGGCCGATGGCCGTAAGACCCTTTCGAGATGAACGGTGAATTTCCATGTGCGGCATCGCTGGGTACATCAGTCGGGACGACTCGCCAATTGCGCGAGAACCTATCGAACGAATGGTGACCGCACTCAAGCACCGTGGCCCAGACGCTCAAACGGTGCATCTTGATGGTCAGGTCGGTTTGGGACACGCCCGTCTGTCAATCATTGACCTCGCGGGCGGACATCAGCCTCTCTTTAATGAAGACCATTCGATCGCTGTCGTTTGCAATGGAGAAATCTATAACTACCGCGAGCTGACAAAAACACTTGTCAGCGCCGGCCATCAGTTTCGCACCGGAAGCGATTGCGAAGTCCTGACCCACCTGTGGGAAGAATCGGGACCGAAGATGCTTGACCAGCTTCGCGGAATGTTCGCCTTCATACTGTACGATCGACGGCAGGGGATTGTCTTCGGAGCACGAGACCGCTTCGGTCAAAAGCCTTTGTTTTATTATGAAGGCCCGAATCACATCGCGTTCGCGTCCGAGATCAAAGGTTTGCTTGTCCTGCCAGAGGTCTCACGAGACCTTGACCCGCTGGGACTTGACCAATTCTTGTTTCACCAGTTCATCCCTCAACCACGCACGCTGTTTGCCGGCGTCAAGAAACTGGCTGCAGGCTGTTGCTTTGAAATCAAACTCTTACCAACGGTTGAAAAAAGCTCGGTCGCACAAACTCCGCAGCAGTCCAGCAACGGAACCGTTCATGAAACGCGCGCGAACGGGGCAATGAACCTGATTAAAAAATCTGATCCTCATTCCGGTCGTGCTTCGTTCGTCATACGGCGATACTGGAGTCCATCATTTGCTCCTGATGAGACGCTTTCGACGTCTGACCATCTGGCACACGTTGAATCCGGGTTGATCGATGCGGTTGAGAGCCACATGGTTGCCGATGTTCCTGTCGGTGTCTTTCTGAGCGGCGGAATTGATTCAAGTCTGATCACGGCACTGGCAGTCAGATTCAACCCAGAACCGCTACAAACGTTTTCGATTTCGTTTCCCGGCAGCGAACATGACGAAGCTCCCTTTGCAAGATCGGTGGCGGCTTCGCTCGGAACAAATCACCGCGAGTTCCCCTTCGAACCAGGGGACATGCGAGATGTCCTGACTTCTGCCGCCACATTGTTTGATCAGCCACTGGCGGACATGGCTGTCCTTCCGCTGATGGCACTCAGCCAGGCGGCTTCTGAATACGTTAAAGTCGTGCTGACCGGAGATGGCGGTGACGAATTATTCGCCGGCTATCGCAAGTACAAACGGATGGCCAGCATCCCGGGCCGTTTTCAATGGCTTTCACGAATCAGTACTCAACTTTTTCCCGTGCACCAGTTGGCGGCGTGTCGTCCTGATCCGACCGGCCTGCGAAAAATTCAGACGCGTCTGGCGATGGCCATTGCGCCACAGTGTCGCAGTGAATATCAGCGGCAAAGCTGGGAAGGCTGGGAACGATTCTCGCTGTATCAGCCGGGATTCGCACAGACTGTTGTCGATCGCTTTGAGTCACGAAACTCTTCTGACGATTCCGTCGAACATACGCTGTCTCCACTGAATGAGGCCCTCAAACGGGATCAGGGAACAGTTCTCGCAGATCGGCTATTGTTGAAAGGAGACTATGCAACGATGGCTTATGGCCTGGAATCGCGCGCCCCGTTGCTCGATCATCAACTCGCGCAAATCGCAGGTGCGTTACCACTCCACCTGAAGGCGACCCCCAAAACGACGAAGGTCGCTCTTCGAGAAATCGCCAAACGGTATCTCCCCGATGAGATTATCAATCGACGCAAGAAGGGGTTTTCGATGCCAATTGATCGCTGGTTTCGAACTGACCTCAAATCGTGGGTTCGTAGCTGTTTGATCGACGATTCAACGTCACTTCCTCGTTATTTCCAGCGGTCTGCAGTCGAGCGTCTGTTGTCGGAACATGCGGCAGGCAAGAATCATTCGGCGCGGATTCACTCGCTGTTAACCTTTGAACTCTGGTGCCGAGCTTACGCCACGCCATAATGTCGAACGAACGACGACATTTGATCCATTTATCGTGAGCGCGGTGCAGCATTGAAATTTTCAACTTGGCAGCCTCTGAATAACGGACTCGAATTATCGCCCGAGATTGCACATGTCATTCGCATAAGACTGGACCTTGCTCGCGAGCAATGGTCACCACTGATTGAACTTCTCTCCGACGAAGAACGTGCACGTGCAACCAGGTTTCGATTCGACGATCCACGACGACAGTTCGTCATCTGTCGAGCCACGCTAAAACAGATCTTAGGTACGGCCTATGGCGTGGCGCCGAATGCCCTGTCATTTCAATATGGAAGTCGCGGCAAACCGGAACTCTCGTTGCAAGACTTGAACTCGTCTGTTCCTCAAATTGAATTCAATGTTTCGCACTCCGGGACGATTGGATTAATTGCGATTTCAGTCGGAGCACCTGTCGGAATTGATGTCGAAGAATTTGATCCGACCGTCAAATTCCTGCAGCTGGCGGAACGCTTTTTTGCACCGCTCGAAGCGAGCGAATTGAAAAGCCTGCCACCGGAAAAGCAGTTACACGGGTTCTATCGCTGCTGGACCTGTAAAGAAGCCTATATCAAAGCGAAAGGAGACGGTTTGTCACTCTCGCTCTCCAGTTTCTGCGTTGCCATCGATCCCGACCAACCCGCCTCGCTTTGCCATGTCGACGGGCAACCCGATGAGCCGATCCAATGGACGACACAATCGTTGAACATCGGTGAAAATCATGCGGCCGCTGTGATGGTCCGCCGGCCCGACTGTCGGATCGCTCTCTGGGACTGGCCGGTCACCTGACCCGATCCAGCACGGACTTTTAAAAACGTGACCGACCTGGTGTGCCACTGCATCAGAGTCTTATTCGACGCAGTGAATTCTGCTGCGTGTCACAATGGCGAAGAGCACTGCTTGATCGAGTACGATCAAGCAGTGGCACGAGTCATTTCTTGTCTTTAACGTACGTGTTGTAGAACAGGATCAACAACGGAATGCCAATCAAGATCGTTGTAAAATAGGGGAAATACTGAAAGACTCGTGGCATGAATTTCCGATAGACCATGTCCCACAGGACGAGGTTATCCAGCGCCACCGGGATGGCGAATGCCCAGCACATAAAGATCATTCCCAGCTGTTTTCGCTGAGCTTTTTCGGCGTCGCTGAGCTGGACAACCGCCTCGGCCTTCTGCTGCGTACTGGCCGCTTTCTTGCCCCCCGCTTTGCTGCCTCCCGCTTTGCTGGAGCCTTTCGTGGGAGCGGTGACTTCTTTACGCATCCCTTCGGCATAATTCGCAGCAATCGCCTGATTGATCGACTTGCCTGAAGCAATCACCGGGCGAATTGGTTTCTGGAACCTGAGTCGAACCTCGTCTTCCAGCTCGGAATCGGGTTCATCAGCACAGGCAACGACGACCGCATTTTCATCGATAAATAGTGGAAGGCAGTTATGGCGCCGAACGACGTTTTTTGGCAACATGTCCAATGCGTCGTTTTCAGGAACGATATCCGCCAGATCAACATACGAGCGACCGATTTCGTTGGCGTAGGCTCGTGCCGCAACCTCCTGGTCCACGTACTTGAGCTGCACGATCGCGTCACGAACTGAAAGTCCAGTCCGATCGGCGTGAGCCTTCGCCTCTTTGGCCTGGTCGGACGTAATCACCTTTTCATCTTGAAGGTAAGACGTCATCGGTCGACGACCGGATTCGTCCCGGTCGTCGATCACGCGACCGAGACTTCGGTCGTAATCCTGCTTTAATTCGTCGTCCGTCAGGCACAACATCGCTTTGGCAAGCTCGTTGAGCAACGTCTGTGACTCGTTCGAATACGTTCCGGACGCAAACTTGCGGACGTGCGTATTCAACTTTTTGTAGTACTTCCGAATCTTATCGACATCGTCCTCGAACTGAACGAGGCGGAGAAGTTGATAATGATTCGGCGGACGCTGATCTTCCGGAATGCCCAGCCACTCTTTGTAAACGTCGATTGCCACCGGGAAAACCTCCTGTTTTTGGTGCTACTCGACTTGATAGTCCTTGGCGAGCAACTCGAAGTTATTGACACCTTGATCCGACAGTCCCGATGCACGAACGATTTCCGTCGTGGCAACTCGATTACTAGTCAGTTCTTTCGCCACGGCGCCGATGCGTCCGTTTGCATCGTAACTATATGTGACTTCAACGGGAGAACCGGCTGGCAAGTTTGGTGGAAGTCCGACGATCTGGAAATCGCCGATCTGTGTACAAGCTTCAGGATCGGTCGCATCCCCTTCCAGAATATAGACGTGAATCGTTTTCTGGTTAGCAGAATTCGTCACGAATTTCTGGCTGATGTTATAAGGAATCTGCGAGTTTCGCGGGATCATGATGTGGTTGATCTTGCGTGTTCGATCCTCGGGGCTCGATACCTTAACTCCCAGCGAGTGAGAATTTACGTCGCTCGTCTGCACCGACCGCAATCGAGCCGTGACGAGGGCACTCAGTCCTTCGATACCTCGATTCTCGCGGGCTTCCAGAATGGCGGCGTGAATCGCAGCCCCCTGAGCGACCGCTTCTTCCGGACGAAGTTCACGTGACGGTGTTCGCTGACAGATTTCTGTCAGCATCGATTCCACAGCAGGCATATAGGTCGAACCACCGACCAGAACGACTTCGTCCAGGACTCCCGGTTGGACCCCGGCCTGTTGCAGCACCAGTTCCGTCGTATCGCGAGTTCGTTGCAACAAGTCGGAGGTCATTCGCTCGAAATCTTTTCGAGTGAATTGCAGCGTCAGCGTCTTGCCGTGGAAGTAGACTGAAAGCGGAACCTGGGTCTTGGTACTGAGGGCACGCTTGGCGTCTTCGCATTCCACCGTAAAGTTACGCATGGCTTCTGCGTCGGTACGAGGGTCATCATTAAACTTGCGGAAGAATTGCTCGGCGACGTGGTCGGTGATTCGCTTCGTCCAGTCAATCCCCCCCAGCATCACGTCACCGTCCGTCGCCAGCACTTTGAACTGGGTTGGTGTGTACCGGACAACGGTCACGTCGAACGTTCCACCCCCGAGGTCGTAAACGAGAATCGTTTTTGATTCCTGCTTCAGGTCCGATCGCCCCAGTTCGCCCTTCATCCAGGCGTAAGCCAGGGTCGCCGCGGTTGGCTCGTTGATAATGTCGACAACGTTCAGGCCGGCAATACGGCCTGCGTCCTGAGTCGCTTTGCGGCGGACATCGTTGAAGTAGTAAGGGACGGTGATCACGGCGTTGGCGATCGGTCCAATCTGCTTCTCGGCATCCTGCTTCAGTTTTTTCAGAATCAAAGCCGACAGGAATTCTGCGGTCAGTTTCTTGTTTTGATAGATGACGAAGAAGTCTTTGTTACCCATCTGTCGCTTGATCGCTTCCACGATATGATCGGGCGATTCTTGCGAGATTCGTTCGAAGGTCGGACCGACGACAACCTGTCCGTCAGCTCCCAGCAGCACGACGGAAGGAGTGATATTTCGTCCGTCGGCGTTCAACAGGGAAACTGGCTTGCCGTCTTTAGTGAGCTGTGCAATTGCCGAGTATGTCGTTCCCAAATCGATACCGACCGTGTGGCCTGCAAGAAATTTCATGACTCGTAGATTCCCTGAAGTGAAATGGCAATTCGCGAACAGTCGATCGACCACAGACGTGACGACGTCCCGCCCGCCCGGTCGACCGACAACAGATACCGAGATTTTGTACGGGCAGGCTATTCTTGTCGTACTGACAGACCGAAATCAAGCGACGGTCACCCGTTTAAGCCGTTTCTTAACAAAGACAGCGGCATCGGTGACGGCAATTCGGTCGGTGGTTCGCTTTTCCGCAGGTGTCGTTCTTCATGAGACTTATGAGACGAACAGGACCGATGGGACAATTTTCAAGGGACTCATTCGTCGAATGAACCATTTTAGCCGCGTGTCTTTGAACAATTCCTCTTGGAATGGATGTTGCCGACTACAGTTGATGGCCAAAAGCTCGAGCAGGGTTTTAGGGTGAAAAGCGGTCTCGAACGGGGCGCAACCTTGCACGATCAACCAGGCGATCATGTATAAACACCGTTGAGCCGCTCGGGACTAAGGATCTCCTACGTTCACGCAACGATCGATAACAGGATACCGAAATGAATCAAGGAATCTGGCGGTTTGCAGAGTGGATTGATCCGATCCCTTCCTCGGCGCGACTGACGCTCGGCGAAGGGGGAACGCCGCTCGTGCGGTCTCGGCGATTGGGACCCAGTGTCGGCCTGAAGAATCTTTTCTTTAAGCTGGAGTTCACGAATCCGACCGGTTCTTACAAGGATCGGTTCGCCTGCGCGGCGATCTCAGACATGGTGGCAAATGGCAAGACCGAATGTATTGCCACGTCCAGCGGAAATACTGGTGCCGCACTTGCCGCCTATTGTGCCCTGGCGGGAATCACCTGTGAGATTGCGATCGTCGAAAAAGCGCCGGAAGGAAAGTTAAGGCAAATGCTGGCGTATGGCGCGAAACTGTATCGTATCCGTAACTTCGGGGTCGACAGCCGGACTTCTGATCGTGTCGTTGAGTGTTTAAGGCAACTTAGCGCTCGGCCGCAGGCTCAAATGCAGATCAGTGCCTTTGCCTATTCCCCGGTCGGCATGTCCGGCGTCTGCGGAATTTCGCATGAATTGATTGAACAAATCACGGAACCGATCGACCATGTTTTCTGTATGGCTGGCGGTGGTGGTTTTGTTCTGGCGATCGCTCGCGGGTTCAACCAACTGCTGAATGCGGGCAAGATCGAACGACTTCCGCGCGTCGAATGTGTTCAGCCCGAGGGGAACGACACCATTTCAGGACCATTGAAGTCGGGGGCGATTGTTGGACGTAACGTCGACTGCACGACCCGGATCAGTGGACTTCAGGTTCCTCAGGTCATTGACGCCAATGAAGTGATCAAGGCCTGTCGGGAAAGTGGTGGAACCGGGCACCTCGTTTCGGATGAATCTGTATTCGAAATCCAGTCGAGACTGGCCAGGGAAGAGGGTCTCTTCGCCGAACCGGCTGGTTCGTCTGCCGTGGCCGGTGTATTGCAGGCGGCTCGAGCCGGTCAGCTTGACCCAAACGCCAATATTGTCTGCATCATCAGCGGTTCCGCTTTTAAAGATCCGACGTCTCTGGAAGCGATGACGCGCGGCTCGGCGTGCCCTATGATTGATCTTTCGGAACTGGAACAACGAGTCGAGGCGGAGTGCCATTGATGAAATTCTTTTCATTTTTTGTGATGCTGATATCGAGTGTGACGCTCACGGCCCATGCCGCAGAGCCTGTCCATTTTGCTCGAGATGTCTTGCCAGTGCTGTCGGCAAACTGTTTTGCATGCCACGGCCCTGACGAACATGAACGTCAGGGGGATTTGCGGCTCGACGTCCAGGCCGATGCCAAAAAGTTGCGGAAAGATCAGGCTGCGATCATGCCGGGCCAGCCTGATCAAAGTCTGATCATCGAGCGCATGACCAGCACCAATCCTGATCTGGTGATGCCCCCTCCCAAGTCGCGTAAGAAAGTGACTCCTGAACAGATCGACGCGATCCGCCGCTGGATCGCGGACGGAGCGAAATGGGAACGGCATTGGTCGTTTGAACCTGTCGTTAAACCAGCCGGATCAATCGACGAGATCGTCGCCAACGCATTAAAAAAGCGCGGGTTGGCACTTCGGCCTGCCGCGACTCCTTACGCATTGGCCAGACGGTTATCACTCGATTTGATCGGTCTACCACCGACACCCGAGACGGCGGATCAATTCGCCAAATCATTTTCTGCGGAGACTTACGAGCGTTACGTCGATGAACTGCTCAAGTCGCCGCAATTCGGTGAACACTGGGCACGGATGTGGCTTGATCTCGCTCGTTATGCCGATACCAAAGGTTACGAAAAAGATCTGGGCCGATCGATGTGGCCGTACCGGGACTGGGTTATCCAGGCTCTCAACGCCGACATGCCGCTGGATCAATTTACGGCCGAACAACTGGCGGGTGATCTGCTGCCAAACGCGACTCTGCAACAAATCATCGCGACCGCCTTCCATCGCAATACGATGGCGAACGACGAAGGGGGGACCGATGACGAAGAGTTTCGCGTCGCCGCCGTCAAAGATCGGGTCGACACGACCATTCAGGTCTGGATGGGACTGACGATGGGGTGTGCGAAATGCCACACGCACAAATACGATCCCATTTCCAATGACGACTATTATCGTTTCTACGCAATCTTCAATCAGACGGAAGACGCCGATCGTTATGACGACGCCCCTCGCTTTGAAGTGCTGACTCCACAGCAGAAGTCGCAGCGAGAAACTCTGCAACAGCGAGTGGCCCAGTCTGAAGCCGATTTAAAAGCGGCGGAGCAGAACGCAGAGAATTTCGATAATTCTAAAAATGCACTCTGGACGCCAGCGCAAGTCACTGAAGCCAAGTCCGCCAATGGGGCAACGCTCACTTCGACGCCGGAACAGACGATTCTAGTCAGCGGCAAATCCGAAGTTGACGACGTTTACACGTTGACGATTTCAATGAACGCGGGAACTTACACCGCCATACGACTTGAAGCGATTCCGACGAAATTCGCTGACGGCCAGTTGGGACTTGGTCGTAACCCTGCCGATCCGAATTTCGTCGTCTCAGAGATCGTCGTCGAACGGGTCGATGTCGATGCCATTCGACCACTCAAATTGAAAAACCCTCGATCGGATTTCTCGCAGGATGGCTGGCCAGTCGCAGCGGCCATCGATGGTGATACAAAAACGGGCTGGGCCGTCAGCCCTCGTTCCCGCGAACGACATGTTGCCTTCTTCGATCTTGCAGAGCCGCTGAAGCTGGATGCGGAAACCAAGTTAAGAGTCACGTTGACGCAGGCGTACGGCAACCGACTGACGCTGGCCAATTTCCGCTTGAGTACCAGCACGGCCGATCCGGCCAGTTTGATCCTGACGCCTGACTCGCCCGAATGCCGTAAGCTGCGAGATGAATTGGCCGCCGCAAAAAAGTCACTGAATGACTTCAACGCGGATCTCGCACTGGTTCCTGTCATGCGAGAGTTATCTCCCGAAAAGAAGCGCGTAACCAAGATCCATAAGCGGGGCAACTTCCTGGATCAAGGTGATCCTGTCCAGGCGGCACTGCTCACCGGATTCGGTCCGTCAAATGCCAACGAGTCGCTGAATCGTTTGTCCGTGGCGAAATGGCTGGTCAATCAGGAAAACCCGCTGACACCTCGCGTCTGGGCCAACAGAATCTGGTCGCGGCTGTTTGGAATCGGAATCGTGGAAACCGAAGAAGACTTTGGTGCCCTGGGTGCTGCTCCTTCGAACCCGGAACTGCTCGACAAGTTAGCCGCCGAGTACCGTGACGGCGGCTGGTCACTCAAGAAACTTTTGAAAACGATTGTGCTGAGTGACACCTATCGCCAATCGTCAGAGATTTCTACCGCACTGCAGGAGCTCGATCCACGCAACACGATTCCGTCGCGCGGAGCGCGATTTCGACTTGGTGCCGAAGTTGTGCGAGATCAGGCGCTGGCGGTGGCAGGACTGCTGTCGTCAAAACTTGGAGGTCCTTCGGTGATGCCGCCTCAGCCGGCAGGCCTGTGGCGATCGACCTACAACGGCAAGACCTGGGTTGATGCCGAAGGGGAAGATCGATTCCGTCGCAGCCTTTACACCTACCTTAAGCGAACCACTCCTTACCCGTCACTCACGATGTTTGACGCAGGAAGTGGCGAGGTCTGTCAGATCCGACGGATCCGTACGAATACACCTCTACAAGCTCTGGTCACACTGAATGACCCGGTTTACCTTGAAGCGGCTGCGGCACTCGCGAAGCGAATGGTTAATCAAACTGATAACGCAGATTATCGTGTGGCCTATGGCTTGAGGCTGGCTTTAATACGTCCGCTAGATCAAGGCGAAACGGAGCCACTCGTCCGACTTCAGCGCGACGTGCAAAGCAAGTTTGCATCGTCACCAGACCAGGCCGCCGCGATCATCAAGACGTGTCGTGGGAATCCAGGCGAGATGAACTCGGCCGAATTCGCGTCTTGGATCGTGACCGCCAATGCCATCCTGAACCTGGATGAGTTTTTAACTCGGAAATAAATCATGACAGAATTCATCACCCCTGCTCTGCTTCAGATTCGCAGCGGAACACGCCGACATTTCTTTCAATCCAGTGGACTGGGATTGGGTGCGATGGCGCTTCAGTCGCTGCTGGCGAAGGACGGGTTTGCGGCAAGTTCTCCCGCAGCAAACCCGCTGATTCCCAAACAGCCGATGATGGCGCCACGAGCCAAGCGGGTGATCTATCTGCACATGGCAGGCTCGCCCTCGCAGTTAGAACTGTTTGATGACAAGCCCGAACTGAAAAAACTGCACATGCAGGATGCTCCGGCATCGTTTCTGGAAGGGAAACGCTTCGCCTTCATTCGTGGTGTCCCCAAGATTCTGGCGGGGCAATTCGAATTCGCTCGCCACGGCCAGAGCGGCCAGGTCGTCAGCGAACTGCTGCCGAATCTGGCAAAAGTCATCGACCAGATCTGCGTGATTCGTACCGTGACGACCGACCAGTTCAATCACGCTCCATCGCAGCTGTTTACTCATACGGGTTCGCCACGCCTTGGCGGGGCATCGATCGGTTCGTGGGTGACTTACGGACTGGGGAGCGTCAATCAGGATTTGCCTGGGTTTGTGGTGCTGCTCTCTGGTGGCAAGACACCCGATGCTGGGAAATCGTTGTGGGGGTCAGGGTTCCTGCCAAGCGTTTATCAGGGGGTACAATGCCGAACCACCGGTGATCCGGTGCTGTATCTGGGCGATCCACCGGGGATGGACCGGGACCTGCGCCGACGGATGCTGGATACACTCGCCGAAATGAATCAGGCGGAATTTCAGCGGAGCGGTGACGCGGAAACGATTACTCGAATCGCTCAGTACGAACTGGCCTGTCGTATGCAGGTCTCGGTCCCAGATGTCATGGATATTTCCAAAGAGCCGCAGCATGTACTCGATTTGTACGGGGCCAAGCCCGGCTTCGTCTCACAAGCCGAAAGCGCCGACGATCCTCGGCAGCTTTACAAAGGTGACGACCCGACATTCGCAAACAATTGTCTGCTGGCTCGACGCCTGATCGAGAACGGCGTCCGTTACGTCCAGCTTTACGACTGGGGCTGGGATCACCACGGATCATCGCTGGGCGAAAGTATTGATGAAACCCTGCCGATCAAATGCCAGCAGACCGACCGGGCGATCGCGGGGCTGATCACTGATCTCAAGCAACGAGGCCTGCTCGACGAAACATTGATCGTCTGGGGTGGCGAGTTTGGACGAACGCCCATGATGCAGAACAATGTTCGATCAGAACTGAAAAAGGGTTATATCGGGCGGGACCATCATCCGTTTGCCTTCACGATGTGGATGGCGGGTGGCGGCATCAAGGGAGGGCTTGCGTACGGCCAGACCGACGAGTTCGGATATTACCCTGTCGAGAATAAAGTGAGTATTCGCGACCTGCAGGCAACAATCCTGCACGTGTTGGGACTCGATCCTTACCAGTTCCACTACACGTATCAGGGACTCGACCAACGCCTGATCGGACCAACCGAAGAAGGTCGGGTGCTGAAGGATATTCTGGCGTAGACAGTGTAGAAGCCCGAACCCCCATGCAACGAAGCAGCAGTGACGCCATGCTAAAGGCTAACGGCTTTAAGAATCCGGAAATGAAGAGAAGAAGGATGAGAACACTAATAAGCACTCATCTTCGCTAATCAGAACTTTCAAACGCTCTTTTTTTCTCCTGATTCTTATTCGTACGATTCGTCAGATTCGTGGTTAAAAATCGTTTGCATGTTCCAATTGCGTTCGCGGCAATTTTACCGTTTAAAGTATCACGTTTTGCTCGAATGTCCGGGTTCGGCGATCGTATCGTCGTAGTCGATGCGGCTACTGTTTAAGATATGCCAACAACTCCAGCGATGAATTCTACCTTTTGCGAGCTCAACATGAGAACGATTGCTTTGATCGTCCCGCTGATATTGCTGTTGATCCCGAATCTTCACGCCGAGTCGATCTGGATTGAAGGTGAAAAGCCCGCGAAATCGACGATGAATCGGCATCCGTGGTGGTATGACCAGGTTAAAAAAGATCATCTCTCGGGTGGGGACTGGATCAGTAATTTCGAACCCAAGAAAATCGGTGAGGCGGAGTATTCAGTCACCGCAAAGGAAGGTGGCAAATACGAATTCTGGGTCCGGGCCAATCCGACGTTAACCACGATGTCGTTTCGGCTGAATGACAACAAAGAATGGAGTCCAATCGACTTCGAAAAATCGGCACGAGAAGCCGTTAATATCGCCGCTGACGGGAAGCTGGATCTGCGGTTTATCGCCTGGGTTAAAGTCGGCTCCGTCGACTTGAAGAAGGGGACGAACCTGCTCCGATTTCGTATGAACAGCGAAAACAGCAACCACGGTGGCCTGGATTGTTTTGTCCTTTCGAACGAGCCCTTCACTCCACGTGGACTTTTGAAGCCGGGTGAGACAGCCAAAGATTCTGCTTCCACAGAAGCCGGCTGGTTCGCTTTCAATCCGTCCGCCGACAAGTTTCAGGCGACGTCGGTGATCGACCTGCGGTTCCTCAATGAAAAGCAGGCAGGCGAAAATGGATTCATCGCCAGGAATGACGGCCGGTTCGTTCACGGTAAATCGTTCAAACCGGTGCGGTTCTGGGCGGTGAATGGCGCGGCCGCGAAGACTCGCGACGAACTGAAACTGGAAGCCCGACAACTTGCGAAATATGGCGTCAATCTGGTG
Source organism: uncultured Schlesneria sp. (assembly GCA_903899985.1). Classification (GTDB taxonomy): domain Bacteria; phylum Planctomycetota; class Planctomycetia; order Planctomycetales; family Planctomycetaceae; genus Schlesneria. The sequence continues at coordinate 53,389 of CAIULL010000113.1, read as the reverse complement.
CGGCTGCACGGCGCGGTGTTCGATAAACGGGGCGAGGTCGATCCGGAGAAAATCCAGCGAGCGTTTGATGTTGTCGAAACCATGAAAGAAGAGGGGATTTACACCCACTTTTCGATCTACTTTCCGCTCTGGTTCGATCCGCCCGCCGATCTCGATTGGCTCCCCGGTTACGACGGAAAGACTCATTCGTTCGCGACTCCGTACTTCAATGCAAAGTTCCAGGAGAAGTATCGTGGCTGGTTCAAAGCGTTGCTGACAACCCCCAGTCCGACGACAGGAAAACCACTGATTGAAGAACCGGCGGTGTTCGGATTGGAACTGATCAACGAAGATTCTTTGTTCTTCTGGACATTTAATGACAAGCAGATTCCAGATGTTCCGCTGCGTGAGATGGAACGACAATTCGGCGAATGGGTGAAAGCGAAGTATGGAAGCTACGAAAAAGCATTCGCAGCGTGGAAGGATCAAAAAGTTCCCCGTGATGTTCCCGCCGAAGGCCGAATTGGATTTCGCCCCCTGTGGAATATTGCCAATGAACGAACCCCACGCGATCAGGACACGGCCCGATTCCTGACCGAAACCCAGCGCCGCTTTTATGACGAGTCAACGAGGTTTATCAAAGGACTTGGTTTCAAAGGCCTGGTCACCGCCTCGAACTGGGTCACGGCCAGCCCCGAAGTCTTGGGGCCGCTGGAAAAGTACACGTATATTCCGGGCGATTTTATCGATCGGCACGGTTACTTTGGGTGTGCAAATGGTGGAGAAGCCTCTGAGTGGTCAATTCGCGATGGACACACGTACGTCGATCGGAGCGCGCTGAAATTCGATAGTGAGGAACCGGGGAAGCCAGCTTCGTTTGTCCATCCTGCGATGGACCCCCATTACGATAACAAGCCCTCCATGATTTCGGAGACCACCTGGAATCGGCCGAATCGACACCGTGGCGAAGCACCACTGTATCTGGCGACCTATGGCGCACTACAGGACAGCGACTGTATCGTCCATTTTGCGAAGGATGCCGTTGAATGGTCGGTCAAGCCAGGCTATTTCATGCAGCCCTGGACTTTGACGGCACCGACACAGTTCGGCCAGTTTCCTGCTGCCGCATTGATTTATCGTCAGGGCCTGATTCAGACGGGCGATGACATGGCCCAGGTGACACTCCACTACGAAGACCTGCTGAAGCTGCAAGGAACTCCGCTTCCCCAGGATGCCGCTTTTGATGAGCTTCGCCTGAAAGATGTCCCGACGGGAACCGCTGTAAAGCAGGGCCAGCGGATTGATCCACTGATTCATTATGTCGGTAAAACCCACGTCACATTCACGACACCAATCTCCAAAGCACAACGAAGTTATACGAAGTTGAAACCGCTGGAAAAATTTATCGACCACAAAGCGAAAACAGTCGTGAGCAGTACCAGCCAATTGAAGCTTGACTGGGGCAATGGCCTGTTGACGATTAACGCTCCGTCGGCTCAAGGAGCCAGCGGAAACCTGGCCGTTGCCGGCGAGATCAAATTAACCGATGTGACGATCTCGATTCCGCGCGATGTGGCTCACGCGATTGTCGTCAGTCTCGATGGTCAGCCGATTGCCAAATCGAAGAAGATGCTGCTGCAGGTGATGACCGAAGAGAAGGCAACAGGATTCCGTTCCGAACCGATCGAAGGCCGCCGCAATCGCATCGTTTCGATCGGCGAATCACCCTGGCTGGTGAAGAAAATCGAAGGAAACGTCAAGTTTCATCGCCCCGATGCAGGCAAGTTGAAAGTGACTTCTCTGGATCAATACGGCGAACCAGCCACGGCCAGCACAGTCAATTTGTCGGGAGGAGAATTTTCACTTCAACCCGAAACGATCTATTACTCTGTGACGTCCGAGTGATTGGAGTTCTGACCTGACGTGAACTCTAGCGAGACTCGATTTCGTAAACTACGAATTGGTATCCCGCGTTAATTGAAATTCAATTCTGGGCCGCGAACCTGATCGCGTTCGCAGGCCAATCGGGTGCTGACGAAATTGCTGGTAGCACTTCTTCAGGATGATCGACGACTTGCCACATCGAGGCGTGCTGCGTCCCCATGAATCTCTCGGTGATCATTGATGAAAGCAGCTGGATCAAAGGATTGAAGAATCCTTTCGTGTTGACCAGTACGATGGGATGCAGGTACAGCCCCAGTTTCTTGAGCGTGATTGCTTCAAAAAGCTCTTCGAGCGTCCCGGTTCCACCGGGCAACGCCACGACGGCCTGGCTCTGCGACAGCATCAGATGCTTTCGAGTTCGCATGTCTTCCACTCGCCGAAGCTCTGTAATACCGGGATGCTCCCATTCCAGGTCAACCATGAAATCAGGGATAACTCCGACGACTCGCCCTTGTTTACTGAGTGCTCCATTGGCAAGGGCACCCATAGATCCGATCGCCCCGCCGCCGTAGATGATCGAGCAGCCTCCCTCGGCCAGTAGTTCGCCGAGTCGAAACGCAGCCGCATGGTACGCTGGGTCACACGCCTGGCTGGAAGCGCAATAAACACACACCACTTGTTCTTCGCTTCTAATCGTCGTGTCCATGTTCACTTTGTTGATATGAAGACCCTGAATTTCCATTGAGTCCGATATAAGCACGAGACGCATAATGTCATCTTTTTCGTCTTTGCGGGAGGTTAATGCGAAGATTTTTGTCACACTTGGCATGCGTCGATTGGAGAAACGCCGAACTGCGCGTGTATTATTCCTGTTGACCAAGATTGGAATGAGGACTGATAGTCAGCAGAGTAAGCACGGTCTGAACGAATTCGGCGCGGCAAAGTGATGTTTACCGTGGTATAATCTGAGCATTAGAAAATCTTGGAGAGCCACTATGTCGGAACTGACCCTGGAAAGCTTGGCTCGCCGCCTCGCGGAGGTTGAGCGTCGAATAAACGAGAAGCAGCCAACGGTAAATGCCGAGCCGAGAGATTGGCGAAGTGTGGTCGGCATTTCGGAAGACAACGATTTTACGCGGCGAGTGCTTGCGGAAATTGAAGCCGCGCATGAACAGGATCGCCAAGCGGCCTTGTCAGAGGATTCCTTGTGATCCTGCTCGACACCGACCATGTCAGTATCCTGAGGATGCCCCCAAGTGACCGACGGACTCGGCTCGTCGAACGGATGACTCTGTCAAGCGATGAGGTCTTCGGCATTCCGATCGTGGTCGTTGAAGAAACAATGAGGGGATGGTTGGCGGCGATTGCGAAAGAACGAACCGCTCACCGACAGGTGCCTGCGTATCGAGAGTTGAGCAGCTTGTTCAGATTTTTCGCTGCATTTCCCATCGCGCCCTTCGAACAAACGACTGCCGATCGATTCGACTCGCTTCAAGCGGCGAAGGTCCGCATTGCCACCCGCGATTTGAAGATCGCGTCGATTTGTTTAGACGATAACGCATTGTTGCTCACGGCAAACCGGCGGGATTTCGAGAAAGTGCCGGGGCTGAGATTCGAGGATTGGCTCAATTAGAAGAGCGCATAACTAAAAATGGAACCTATGAGTCCTCCACCTCGAAATAGACTTTACAACATCCTTTTGTTCATCGCCCCGATCGCCTAAAGGGCGGCATTCCTCGTACGTTTTGGGCAATCCCCCCTCAGTCAAGCGTGGAAAATCCTCTGGTACTTCGAATGCATCGGAACGCCGGTGATGATTGTTTGCATTTTCGCAATCCAACTGCTTTCTAAAAGAAATCCGTTCGCATGGACGGCGGTTTTATGATTCTCAATTATTGTGGTCGCGATTGGCCTTTGCGTCGTGTACTGCATTCTGGGTGCGATTCCGTTTGGTCACGGAGGACGTTGAGTTGAGGTGAGCCTGTTTTAGCTCAATAGAATCGCCTTAAATCGTCAAAAACGCGCACAAATTGGTCGTCAGAAAGCAGGGTCACGCGACTGACGGGAAGCAAAATAAACGCAGGCAACAAATTTATTGGTTTGGACGTTTTCAACCATTTCGTTTTTTCTGAGAAGAGACCCAAGCTCTCAAATAAAAACTCGCAAGTAATCAGGGGGTCAAACTTATCTATTGGGTTGCCTCATCATCCAAATACGTCCAACCACAGGATGTACAGCGGTCGTCAGACTGTCCCATGATGTAGCCGCATGAGAGACAGCGTGTAAATCGATTGTCTTCGTCAGAATCTAATCTGTTTCGATGATTGAGTTGTGCCTGATGAATGATTTTCCTGGCCAGGCTCGCTTGCGATTCTTCGACATGGATTCGCGGGCACGTAATCCATCCTGCGGGCAATTCACCGACGGCACCCTGCAGAAATTCGTTTTCCACGTGCGACGGCACGCCCGCTTCGTCTAAAGCCGCACGGATAACGTAGGCTTCGGGGAGGTTTTTTGCCCGATAGATTTCGACTGACTTTGGGTTTGTAACACTCATCGGACTGAATACCTCGGTGAAATTGTTTCAACCTCAAAATGAGAATTCCCCGCTCGCTGGATCATCACTTGTCAATGACCGGCAACACAAAGCGTGGAAGTCCTTGCCAGCAGGCTGGATTGTGCGAAGAAAAACAGACTGTTTCAACCGACTCGGATTGTCAAAGCGACACATGAGATTGACGCTTCCTCTGGTCCCTACGATACTTATTGTCTTACAAGGGGAAAGTGATGTCAGAGTGGTCAGAATATGCCGATCAGTTAACGAAGCAGGCTCGACGAGCCTCGCGGGAGTTAGCGATCGTCAGCGGCGAGCAAAAACAGCGTTGGTTACATCGATCGGCCGAACTTTTGATGGCTCGCGTGGACGAGATCGTCACGGCGAATGCACTCGATTTGAAAGCGGCTCCCGACTACGGATTGAATGCCGCCGCCATTGATCGATTGAAATTGACTCCGGCGCGATTGGAATTCATCGCCTCGGCACTGCGTGAAGTCGCGTCGCTACCCGATCCGATCGGTGAACTGCTCGATTCGAATGTTCGTCCCAATGGATTGCTTGTGACGCGAGTCCGAGTCCCCCTGGGGGTCGTCTTTTTCATCTATGAATCGCGTCCGAACGTGACGATGGATGCCGCTTCCCTTTGCGTGAAAAGTGGAAACGCGGTCATTCTGCGCGGTGGTAAAGAAGCGCTGCACAGCAATCTGGCCTTACATAAAATTCTTCGCGATGCGCTGGTGGAGACAGGCTTGCCGGAACACGCCGTGCAACTGGTCCAGTCAACCGAGCGTGAGATTGTTGGCGAACTGCTAAAGCGGGGCGATCGAATCGACGTGACGATTCCTCGTGGCGGAAAATCGCTGATTGAACGCGTCGCCAGCGAGGCTCGCATGCCGGTGATCAAGCATTTCGATGGTATTTGTCATGTTTACGTGGATAAGTCGGCCGACCAGGAGATGGCACTGGCGATTCTGAAAAACAGCAAATGTCAGCGGCCTGGTGTCTGTAATGCGGCAGAAACCCTGCTCGTTCACGCGGAGATTGCCGAGAGTTTTCTTCCCAAAGCAGCGGCGATGCTGAAGGCTGAAAACGTCGAGGTGCGTGGCTGTGATCGAACGCGTCGCTGGATCCCTTCAGCCAAAGCGGCCACGAATCAGGACTATCATACGGAATATCTGGATCTGATTTTGTCCGTGAAAGTCGTTGATAACCTTTCAGGCGCGATCGATCACATCGATCAGTTCAGCTCTCATCATACGGAAACGATCGTGACCAACGATCTGGCCGCTGCCAATCGATTTACGCATGAAGTCGACTCCGCGGCGGTCATGGTCAATGCCAGCACGCGATTCAACGACGGTGGCGAATTTGGTTTAGGAGCAGAAATCGGGATTTCAACCGACAAGTTTCACGCCCGAGGTCCCTGCGGCCTGCGCGAGCTGACAAGTTATAAATGGGTCGCGCACGGGTCAGGCCAGATTCGAAAATAGGCGGGAAAGGGGTCCACGGATGGGCAAAATCTTGAGCCAGTCGGAAGTCGAAGCGGTCCTTTCGTCGCTGGATTTTACTTCGACACGTGGGTCGTCCTCGGATGTTGCCAGGCCCGAGCCAGCCGCCGTCGTCAATCTCTACGATTTCGAGCATCCCTTACCTCTACAGAAGTCACAACTTGATTCGTTGCGGCTCGCAGCCGCTTCGGCCAGCCAGCAAATCCAGACGGGATTGAATCGCCTGTTGCGCACCCCCGTGGTTGTCAATTTTCTGGCGGTGGAGCAATCGACGTATCGAGATTACCTCGCCGCCTGCGAGAACCCGGCCTGCCTGGCATCGCTCAGGGGTGAGACCTCGCCGGCAGCGTGGCTGCTTGATGTCAGTCGTTCTCTGGCGTTTGCGTTTGTGGATTGTCTGCTGGGTGGAACGGTCTCTGGACTGGCCCTGGATCGGCCATTCACGGACGTGGAAGTTCGATTGATCGACAAGGCTTTAAAGACAGTTTTGCGCGAGCTTTCCAGCGATGTGCTGCGGACGGGTTCACTGGAGATGACGGATCTCGCCTGCGATGCCTCGCTGATTGCAGAATCAACATCGAACGAGGCGGTGGTCCTGGTCAGTTTTGAGATTCTCTGCCCACCTTGTCAGGGCCTTTTTCAACTGTGTGTTCCGTGGAAAGAAGCGACACCGACGGCGGCGTCGAACAAAATTGCAGAAAAAGGGAGTGCCCTGCGGATACGACAATCGGCCACAAAAGTTCCGGTGGTCGTAACAGCCCGGCTGGCACGTTTGAAACTGTCCACCCGGGATTTCGCTCAGCTGAAGCCAGGAGATGTCCTGTTGACAGATACGAGTTCGACCGCAGAGATCAGTTTAGAGGTTGACGGGCGGGAGATCTTTCGCGGAACACCGGGTCAATCTCGAAATCAGAAGGTATTTCTTGTTTCGAGTCCCGCTCTGGCCGGGAAAACCGATTGAAAACTGACAGATTGAAAAGTCAGTGATTGACGGTTGACTAGCGCGGGGATAATACTATATGTCCAAGTTTGTCTGATGTCCGGAATGCCGCCGGACAACCCTATTCCATTTCAGGAGAACGCAGCAATCGAAACAACGCATCGTATTAACGACCAGATTCGTCTCTCGCCGATTCGGGTCGTGGATCAAGAAGGAAAAATGTTGGGGGTCATCCCCACGTCGGAAGCGATGAGGACCGCGATGGACGCGGGTCTGGATCTGGTTGAAGTAGCCCCGAATGAACGTCCGCCCGTCTGCCGAATCATGGACTACGGCAAGTTCAAGTACGAGCAGAAGCGAAAGGCAGCAAACTCTGCCAAGCAACATCAGGTTCAACTGAAAGAAATTCGGCTCCGTCCAAAAACGGGCGAGCACGACATCGATTTCAAGGTGAAGCAAGCTCGCGAATTTCTGGTCCATAAGGACAAAGTGAAATTCAATGTTCAGTTCAAGGGACGTGAAAACGCCCACCATGACCGTGGTCGTGAAATGCTCGCAAGTATCATCGAGCAGCTTCAAGACGTCAGTAAAGTCGAAAAGACGCCGTCGATGGAAGGGGGCCGGAATATGACCGCCGTGCTTTCTCCAAAAGCTTAATGGCCAGTGTTTTTCGCTCGTGAGAAAAGTCGCTGGAAATTTTTGTGGCGAATCGGATATACTCCCTCCCCCCCGATGTCAGGGGAATGCGGTGGCGTCGGTTTATCCACCTGCATTGCAGTTTTTGAAATCAAGGAATTACGGCCATGCCGAAGCAAAAAACTCACAAAGGGATGAAGAAGCGGTTCAAAGTGACCGCTTCGGGCAAGGCAAAATGCCGCAGCGCCTACCGAGGCCACTTGCTCAGCCATAAATCCAGCAAAAGAAAACGCCAGAATCGTAATGACGTTGTCCTCGTAAAGGCCGACGCCAAAATGATTTGCGACGCACTGCGGTCTGCAGGCCACTAGTCTGCGAATCTTATTCGTTCCTTGTCCGTCGTCCTGTTTGTGTTCTAATCAGCGAATGTCATCATGAGAATTTCCTTTAGCGTCGCGCGTCGTAAGTCCCATAAGCGACTGTTTCGTGAAGTGAAGGGCAGCTACGGCGGCCGAAAGAACCTGCTGCGTCTTGTCAAAGAGACCGTCGTACGAAACCGTGTTTTCGCGTATCGCGATCGCCGGAATCGTAAGCGTGAATTCCGCGCTCTGTGGATCATCCGAATCAAGGCTGCCGCTGAAATGCGCGGTTTGTCGTATTCCCGATTCATTTATGGACTTACGCTGGCTGATATCAAGTTGAACCGCAAGGTTCTCAGCGAAATGGCGATTCACAGCCCGGAAGTCTTTGACGAAGTCACGAATCTGGTGCGCGAGGGGCTGAAAAAGGCAAATCAAGCGGTTTAGGCCGGATTGTTCGCGAGAGTTGATTTGATCAAGACACTGCCCCAAGCTGATCCAGGGGTGGTGTCTTTTTATTTAAACGCCAGGAAATACGATGGAACTCAGCCAGATCTTTGCCGCATTCCAGCAAGAAGCCCTGACGGCGATTTCGTCGGCACATAACGCGGAAGCACTCGAACAGGTCCGAATTGAGTTCCTGGGAAAGAAGCAGGGGAAGCTGAAAGACCTGCAGGCGAATCTCGCGAAAGTCCCGCCTGAACAACGGCCCGAGGTCGGCAAACGATTCAACGAAGTGAAAGACGCGGTTACAAAGGCCTGGGAAGAACGCGAAAAAGAGCTGAGCAAGACAAAAGTCTCGGCAACAGCCATTGATGTGACATTACCGGGAATCCGCCCGGCCATCGGCAAACGTCATCCGCTGACTCAGACAATCATCGAATTCCAAGACATCATGAGCCGGTTCGGTTTTGAAGTGGAAGATGGTCCTGAGATCGAAGACGAGTGGCACAACTTTGTCGCGTTGAATATCCCGGAAGATCATCCCGCTCGCGATCCGCTGGACAATTTCTATCTGGCAACCGCCGGAGTGGCGGGTGGCGGGCCTCGGTTACTGCGCAGTCAGACATCCACGATTCAGATTCGAGTCATGGAAAATCGGAAACCTCCGATTCGTATTGTTTCGGTGGGACGGGTCTATCGACCGGACGAGATTGACGACACGCATCACATCATGTTCCACCAGATGGAAGGTTTAATGGTCGGAAAGGACGTGACGATGGCCTCGCTGAAAACGGTCCTGCGTCTCTTCGCGACCGCCTATCTTGGTGAAGACGTTCATGTGCGGTTTCGTCCGTCGTTCTTCCCGTTTACTGAACCAAGCGTGGAATTCGACGTGCAGCGGGGTGACAGCTGGCTGGAATTAGGTGGTGCCGGTATGGTCGATCCCAACGTTTTGAAGGCGGTCGGTTATGACCCTGACGAAGTGAGCGGCTTTGCCTTTGGCCTGGGGATCGCCCGGTTCTGCATGATGCGTCATGGAATCAAGAATATTCGGCACTTTTATCAGAATGACATTCGTTTCCTGCAGCAGTTCTGATTGGAAGGAAATCACGTGATCTACATCAATGTTGTGTTGACAGTCAAAGATACGAACGACGTCGCCGAGATTCAGAGCCTGCTTTCAGAGCAATGTCGACTGTCACGTCAGGAGCCGGGCTGTCTCCGATTTGAAGTCTACCATTCCAACACAGACCCTAAAGTTTTTCTGCTCAACGAACACTGGTCGGATCAGGCCGCGATTGATGCGCATCGAAAAGCGTTCGCCTATACGACGATCTATGCACCGAAAGTCTTGCCTCGCGTTGAACGAGTCGCTCATCCATCGACTCTGGTTGAATAACGACTTTTGATCGGTCAGAACGCCTGAACTCAATGAAAGGATTCGAACGTGAAGAATTTCGTTTCTGCGCTCATCGTCGGCGTCTGCACGTCCTGTCTTTTGTTCTCAACTTTTAATGTTCCCGCAGCGACTGGCTCCACGGCTGATCAGTCAGTCAATGACGGCAAATCCGAAAAAACAAAAATCGCCGTCGTCGATCTGAATCTCGTCCTGCAAAAATCAAAGACTCTGCAGCAATCGATGGCCGCCTTGAAGCTCAAAGTCACTGAAGGAGAAGAAGTCGGCAAAAAGAAGCTGGCGGAGATTCAACAGTTAACCCAGAAATTAATGGGACTGGATAAAGAATCTGAAGAATACAAGGATCTGGAATTTCGCCGTCAACGGAAAACGAAGGAATTTGAAGAGTTCAGACAGGAAGGGATTCGCAAGTTTACCAAGGAAGAATCAGAGAGTTACCTGAAGGCTTATCGCATGGCTGCGAAGGAAATCGCCAGCTATGCGCAGGCCCATAAAATCGATCTCGTGACCCGTTTTCATCGAAACAATTTTGAAGACAACAATCCGGCGACGGTGTTGCCGACCTTGAATAACATGCAAGTCATCTACGAAAACAATCTTGATATCACCGACGAAATTATTTCCGCCATGGCGGACCAATAACAAAAAAGTGTTCTCAAGCACTGATTCAATCGCACTGAAATCTCATCACTTTTTTTGACGGCGACTCTCACTATGACGCAAATCAACAAATACAGCTCCCGGATCACCCAGCCCCGCGCGCAGGGGGCATCGCAGGCCATGCTTTACGCAACCGGCATGACCCGCGAAGACATGGATAAGGCTCAAGTTGGTATTTCCGCCGTCTGGTACGATGGCAACCCCTGCAATATGCACCTCAACAAGCTTTCCGAAAAAGTGAAAGAAGGGGTCAACGCGGCGGGATTGTGGGGGATGCGGTTTAATACGATCGGCGTCAGCGACGGGATCTCGATGGGGACCGACGGGATGTCGTACTCGCTCCAATCGCGTGACATTATTGCTGACAGCATCGAAACCGTGATGTCGGCCCAGTGGTATGACGCCAATATTTCGATACCCGGCTGCGACAAGAATATGCCGGGCTGCATCATGGCGATGGGGCGTCTGAACCGCCCTTCACTGATGATTTACGGCGGAACAATCAAGGCGGGCTGTATCGACCTGCATCCCAAGCTCGATATCGTTTCGGCATTCCAGTGCTACGGAGAATACATTACCGGCAAGATCACGGACGAAGAGCGTCAGGCGATCGTGGAACATAGTTGTCCCGGAGCCGGAGCGTGCGGCGGGATGTACACCGCGAATACAATGGCCTCGGCGATCGAAGCGATGGGGATGTCTCTTCCCTACAGTTCATCCATTCCCGCTGAAGATCCAATCAAGCTGGGTGAATGTATCGCCGCAGGCCAAGCAATCCGCAAACTGCTGGAACTCGACCTGAAACCACGCGATATCATGACCCGTGCGGCGTTCGAGAACGCGATGGTCCTGATCATGGCCACAGGGGGATCAACGAACGCGGTGCTGCACTTGATCGCCATGGCCCGTGCGGTCAACGTGCCGCTGACCATTGATGACTTCCAGTCAGTCAGTGACCGCATCCCGTACATCGCTGACCTGAAGCCGAGCGGAAAATACGTGATGGAAGACCTGCATCACGTTGGTGGTACTCCCGCAGTATTGAAATATCTGCTCGAAAAGGGACTGATTGACGGCAGCTGTATGACCGTGACCGGAAAGTCTGTGGCTGAAAATCTGAAAGACTTGCCGGGCCTTGCCGAAGGTCAGCGAATCATTCAGCCGATCGAAAAGCCGTTAAAAGAATCGGGCCATATCCGCATCATGCGTGGCAACTTTTGTCCGGACGGAGCGGTCGCCAAGATCACAGGCAAAGAAGGTTTGATTTTCTCGGGACCAGCTCGCGTCTTCGATTCGGAAGAGCTGATGCTGAAGGGGCTCGAAGATGGACTGATTCACAAGGGTGACGTAATCGTCATTCGTTATGAAGGTCCAAAGGGTGGTCCGGGCATGCCCGAAATGTTGACTCCCACGTCGGCGATTATGGGAGCGGGCCTCGGTGCGGACGTGGCCCTGATTACCGACGGCCGATTCTCGGGGGGATCGCACGGGTTCCTTGTGGGACACGTGACGCCGGAAGCTCAGGAAGGGGGGGCAATTGCCCTGTTGAAAGACGGCGACAAAATCACGATTAATGCGGAAATCAATCGCATCGACCTGGATTTGTCGGATGCCGAGCTTTCACAACGACGCAAGGCTTGGAAAGCCCCCGAATTGAAGTCGACTCGCGGGACACTGTACAAGTACATCAAGAACGTGAAAAGTGCGTCCGAAGGATGCGTCACGGACGAATAACCCGTCGGTTGGAACTATCCAAATTGACCGCAACAGGCTTTTCCCTATAATCCCATGCAAGACATGGATCACGAAATAATCGCAGTTGATGCGAACAGGTCGTTTCACTTTCCGAGAGAAGAAATCATGGCAGGCGGTTTGGTGGAATTTACTGACGGTGCTTTTAAGCAAGATGTCCTTGATAGCCATGAACTTGTGGTTGTCGACTTCTGGGCACCCTGGTGCGGCCCTTGCAAGTTGCTCGCCCCTAAAATTGAAGCCTTGGCCGAAACCTACGCAGGACGCGTCAAGGTCGGAAAAATGAATATTGATGAAAATCAGGACTATGCAGGTCAGTTTGGAATCAGCTCGATTCCGACGGTTCTGTTCTTCAAAGGCGGAAAGCGAGTCGCGAGCTGTATCGGAAATGTTTCCCCGGCAGAATTAACGAAGCACGTCGAAGCAAATCTCTAGGTTCAACAGGTCGGATGTTCGACGGATCGGACATTTGGCTTCGTTGTTGGTGAATATTGCAATTGATTTCTGAGCACGGACTTACCGTCCGTGTTCCTGTTTTTTTGCTGGATACTTTTTCCCCCGGGGAATTCAACCGAAAGGTTGTGCTTTCACAATCTGCCCAAAAAGTGTTCGATTGTTGAAGCCTAGCCACTTAGAACGTGGTGGGGGGGAACGCAGGGAAAGGATTCCCGTATGAAAGAGCAAGTCACCGATGGTCTGGGGCGACTAACCGTTCGACCGATGAACGCGTTGGCAAACGAAAGCCAAAAATCCGATTCTGCGGGAATCGGTCTTCGGATTGATTCCGCTCACAATCTTGCTGGACACTCTGGCCAGTCTGGAACTTCTTCTCGCGACGAGCACAACCGGAATTCCGGACGCTCAGTGGAATCTTCCAGTACTCGAACCACTTCTGATGTCCTCCAACTGGACACTCACTTTCTTCATGAAGTGAGCCAGATCGCTCACCGATTACACCTGCAGATTCAATCTCAGAAAGACGAGCTGGATGTTCGTGAACGAGCGTTCCAGGAACTGAAATCCACTTTTGAAAACGAAAGACTTCGATCAGTCCAATCGGTCGCATCCGAGCGATCGTTATTGGAAGCCCTGACGATTCGTCTCGAAGCCAACGAAAAGGCTTTTGCCGAACGATACGCCTCTTTTGAGTTGCAATCGCGAGCGTTTGAGGCTGAACGAGTACAGTTCACTCGCCAACTCGAAGAACTGGAACAGCGAAAACAAACGTTTCGACACGAAGTGATCGAAGAAATGAAGATCGAACGTGATGCGTTCGATCGGGCCAAAACAGCATTCGTCGTCGAAGAGGAACGAGTCAAACTTCTCGATGCGACGCTGCAAAGGCGACTGGCCGAGCTTGCGGTCGAAAATGGTCGAATTCTTGAGTCCGAACGCGAAAAGCTTTGGCATGCACTGACAACGGAATGGGAACAGCGGCATGTTGCGTTCCAGCAGGATCAGCAAGCGTGGCAGAAACTTCGTGATTCGGAACGGGCAGAACTCGATCGCGAAAAGGCCTTTTTTGAGTCGACAGTGACCAGCGCCAACGCGGAATTCGTCACGACGCGCGAAGCCCTGGCGATTGAACTGTCTGAATTACGAGAACAACACAAGCGGCAACTTGAGGCCGAGCAAAACGAATGGAAGCAGACTCGCGAACTTGAACAAGCGGAGCTACGCGCCGCGCGTCAGGAGTGCGAACGCGAAATTCAAAACGCACGCGAAGCACACGAGCTCGCACTGCAAAGTGAACGCGAGGCTTGGGAAGAAACTCGCCGCCGTGGCGAGGCCGAGTCGATCGCCGCCCGAGAATTGCTTGATCGCCAGTTAATCGCTCAACGCGAGCAAGAGGCTGAAACCCTCAATGCGGAACGTCGTGAATGGGAACAAAATCTTGCGCGCGAAAAAGAAACTCTCGCCACGCTGCAAAGTGATTTACTGCGTGAACGGACGCTGATCGAAAGTCGAATCCGGTTCCAGCAGGATCATCTGGATAAGTCCCGTTACGAATTCGAGCAGGTGCAGAACGAACATCGTCGTGAGCGTCAGGTTGAACAACAGCGGCTTGAAGAGGCGGGACTGCAAATCATCCGCCGTCTACGACAGGTCGATCAATATCGCGCCTCGATCGATGAGCGAGAGAAGTCTCTTGATCGCGAACACGAAGCGTTCCATCAGATGCGAGCGGCGATCACGAGTACGGTCGAGCTGGATCGAATGAACATTCAGGCGGAACGACAAGCGTGGGATCAGGAACGCGAGTACCAGCAAGCCGAATTGCGTCGGCAGCAGGAAGCGGTTGCGGAACGGAGCGAAAGCCTGGAAAGTCGCCGTGCCCGACTGGATAAGTTACGAGCCGAACTCGAAGAAACACATCGAGCGACGCTCGAAATGCGACTGGCGGTCGAAGAAGCCTGGGCACAGGTCACGACGGCCACCGATCAGGAAGATGCCCGTGAACGAGTCGAACGAGCTCGCAAGGCGTTGACCGACAATTACCAGCAGTTGCACGACAAACTCAACGAACAACGCCACGACCAATTCGAGGCACACGCGAAATTCGAACGACAGCGAACCGAGTTCGCCGAAGAACGTCAGAAGCTGACCCAATGGTTCGCTGCCCGCGACGAAGAGTTGCGTCAAGGGGAAGAACGCCTGAGGATCTCAACAGCCGAGTCCTCGTTGCAGCACACAAACTGGCTCGCCGCCCGAGACCGCTGGCTGATCGAAAGAACGGAAGCCGAACAACTGATTCGCAGGCTGCTGTCATCGTTAGGCGAAAACAACCGAGAGCAATCTCGCGATCTTGAGGCGTTATTGCCGCAAAACGAAGTCTGATAAAACCCGTTTTCAAATTCATTGCCTTCCAGACGAAAAGGGGTTCCGACTTCCTTCTCAGCAGACAATCTCGGTACGATCCAGTTGAGCATTTCACAAAACTGAGGTTGTCATCGAAGAGGAAGTTCATGGAGTCCATTGAGTTGAAATCGATAGCCGATTCCAATGGTGTACTGAATCTGTCGACACCATTGGATCAAGGGCATACAGAGCTTGGAACTGAGGACGAGCCGTCGTTGCGGCAAGCGATTGCGATCGAAGAACAGACGAACGGTGCTGAGCACCCCAATGTTGCCCGCGGTCTCAACGATCTGGCTCAATTGCTCCAGGACGAGAACCGATTGACGGAGGCTGAGCCGCTAATGCGCCGTGCGCTGGCCATCGATGAGCAGACTTATGGGGCAGATCACCCCCAAGTTGCTCGCGATCTCAACAATCTGGCTCAGTTACTTCAGGACGAGAACCGACTGGCAGAGGCCGAGCCGCTCATGCGTCGTGCGCTGGCCATCGACGAACAGTCCTATGGCACTGATCACCCGGATGTTGCCGTCGCACTGAACAACCTGGCTTTGATGCTGCAGGCGACCAATCGCTTGACTGAGGCCGAACCATTAATGCGCCGGGCACTGGCGGTCGACGAAAAGTCGTACGGAGCGGACCACCCGGATGTGGCGATCGACCTGAACAATCTGGCGGCGTTGCTCAAGGCGACGAATCGTCTGACGGAGGCCGAGCCATTAATGCGCCGGGCGCTGGCCATTGACGAACAGGCCTACGGTGCCGACCACCCGGATGTCGCGATCGACCTGAGCAACCTGGCTGCGTTGCTCAAGGCAGGGAACCGACTGACGGAAGCTGAGCCGTTGATGCGCAGGGCGCTGGTAATCGACGAGCAGTCTTATGGCGCGGACCACCCGGATGTCGCCTCGGCCCTGAACAATCTGGCTCAGTTGCTGCAGGATACGAACCGTCTGACAGAGGCCGAACCGCTGATGCGCCGAGCGCTGGCAATCGAAGAACAGGCCTACGGTGCCGAGCATCCGGCGGTCGCCATCGCCCTGAACAATCTGGCCGCGTTGTTGAAAGAGACGAACCGGTTGACTGAGGCTGAGCCATTAATGCGTCGGGCTCGGGCGATCGACGAAAAGGCGTACGGGGCCGAACACCCGAGAGTCGCCATCGACCTCAATAATCTGGCCGCGTTGCTTCAGGCAACAAACCGGCTATCCGAGGCCGAGCCGCTCATGCGTCACGCACTCGTAATTGATGAGAAGTGCTACGGTGCCGAGCATCCTAATGTCGCGATCCGACTCAACAATCTGGCGGAGTTACTGCAGGCAACGAACCGGCTGACCGAGGCCGAGCCGCTGATGCGCCGAGCACTGACAATTTTCGTGAATCGTCTTGGCAACGAACACCCGAATTCCGTCGTTGTGCGAAACAATCATCAAGCGATTCTCAAAGAGCTGGGCTGACGGTTTAGATGTTGGCATTGAAGAACTTCGCTCAGGCAAACGCCATGAAGAGGGCTCGTTTGCCTGCTATCAGCGGCAGTTGTAAGCCGCCATTGCTTCAAAAAGCCTTCGAAGTCCGACGGTACTGGCGAGCAAAAACGAACGTCAGGGGACGCGACGATCAATCCCGAAGTTATCCTCACCGGTGCGGCACTGCAAATTCGAATGACTCGCTTGCTTCCACCAACAAGCGGCGATTATCACTGTCTTCCTCCCGCCGAGTTTTTTCCTGCCACTGGAATTTTCGCATGCGTTTGCCCTCCTGCAGTCTTTATGTCTCATTGATCCTCCTGACCTTTTGTGCCGGTCACCAGGTCGCATTCGCTCAGAAGGTTCCTGATGGGTTCAAGGCGGAGTTGCTGTATGGCGTGCCTGAGATTGAGCACCCTTCTGTGGTGACTTGTGATGATGTCGGGAATCTGTTCGTCGGCGAAGATCCGATGGACATGCGTGGCCCGACAAATAAAGAATTCGACCGGGTTCTTTACATCGTGTTTGATCAGGACGGGAAACCCGTACGCAAGACTGTGTTTTGCGAGAACCTGTCCGCCGTGTTCGGACTGATCTGGCACGAGGGCGCCCTCTATGTGATGCACGCTCCGCATTACACGATGTTCAAAGATACCGATGGTGACGGGGTGGCTGATGTTCGCAAAGATCTGGCCGATGGATTTGGTCCGACACCGGGGATTCATGGGTTTAACGATCACGTGGTGACGGGAACCCGGATGGGACTGGATGGTCGGGTTTATATCTCCGTCGGTGATACCGGGATTCAGAAGGCGACTGGAAACGATGGTTCGTCGATCACACTGGAAGGTGGCGGTGTAGTTCGAATGACGCTCGACGGACGGCAACTGGAAATCGTTACCAGCGGGACTCGGAATCATCTCGATGTGGCGATGGACTCGCTGGACAACATTTTCACTTATGACAACACCGACGACGGACTGGGTTGGTGGACTCGATTCACGCTGCATGTGCCGAGCGGTTTTTACGGGTACCCCTACGATTTCCACAAGCGAACGGACCGGCATCTTCCTCGGATCAGCGAACACGGCGGAGGTTCGCCTGTGGGTGGTGCCTGTTATCGTGAGGCCGCCTGGCCGAAAAAATATGTTGACGCTCCTTTCTTCTGTGAATGGGGTAAAGGGAAAATCCAGTTCTTCAAATTGAAGAAAAAAGGAGCGTCGTTCGAGGCCGAGATCGAAGACTTCATGGTCAAGGTAGGGACAGAAGAATTTCGACCGCTGGACCTTTGTTTCAGCCCGGATGGTCGGCACATGTACGTTGCCGACTGGAACTACGGGGGCTGGGTCAACAAAAAGCAGGCGGGCCGTCTGTTCCGCGTGAGTTATGTGGGAACGGATGTCACACCAGAACCAGCGCGAGCGCCCGCAGGAGGACCGTTTGAAAGCTACGTTAAGTCACTGGGGCATCCGTCTCATGCGGAGCGGATGCGAGCGATGTTTGCCCTGGCGGCATGGGGTGGAGACCAGCCGAAGGAAGCGGTCACAATGGCGTTTAAGCCCAGCGTCGGAGCATCCAAAGCGGCGAAGATTCACGCGATCTGGCTGGCAGAACAATTGGCATCGCGACCGGAAAACGCCTCGTATTCGCCCGTCAACGACTGGTTACAGGCATTGAAAGACGCTGAACCTGATGTCCGGGCCCAGGCAGCTCGAGCACTTGGTTTACGCCGTGCCGTCCAAGCCATTCAATCATTGTCAGTTTTATTGAAGGACGATTCCGATCCTGCGGTTCGGCTTCAGGCGGCGATTGCGCTTGGCCGCATCGGCAATCCGACTCCTGAGATCAAGTGGTTGAGTGTCGATTCCGGACAACGTGGCGTCATCCTTCCCCGAATTGACGAGACGACGATGGCTCCTTTGGGAACAGGCGATACGGGAATTGCGCACACATTGTTCCAAGCATTGGGAGACGAGGACGATTACGTTCGCCATGTTGTGATTCAGTCACTGAGAACGGTCAATAACTGGGGCGAGGCGCCGAAATCGTTACGAAGTGAAAGCCTCAGGGTACGACAGGGAGCGCTGCTGGCTTTGACGGGATCATTTGACGAATCGGCGGTGGCTGTGCTGCGAGATTTCGTGCTTGGTGCGGCCGGTACCGCCTCGGCCGACGAACTGGCGAAAGCGGTTGAGGCGGTCGCAGAAGTCCATCGTAGATCTGATCCCTATACCAAAGGCTGGTGGGGAACCCAGCCCGCCAAAGGTCAGCCCGCTCGACCCCGGAAGAATGACTGGTCGGGGACGGTCGCGGTGCTGGCGACCTTACGAGACGCTGCCGGTTCGTTGAATCCCGCCGTGAAGATCGCGGCAATCAAGGCGTGGCGAGACGTCAGTGATCCCGCGGCCTTACCGATCCTGCGAGCTTTGACTTCGCCTGGCAATGATCGAGAGATTCGCCGCGAAGCGGTGACGACACTCGCCTCGCTGAAGGATAAAGAGTCAATCAGCTTGTTCGCGAATATCGCGGGTGACGCTGCGTCCGAAGATGTACTGCGACAGGAAGCGGTTAAAGGGATTACCGCGATTGGATCTCCCGAGGCCGTGCAGCAGCTGATCAAGATTGTCGCCGCGGATGCTAGTTCGGAACAACTGACCGGGCTGGCCTTCGAGTCATTAGCGACGCTCAAACCTGAGGATGCAATCGCCGTCACCGAGCGGCGACTTTCCGATACTCGGGCAAGTGTCCGTGCGTCAGCGGCCAAGACACTTGGAGCAATTCAAGGGACGGGCGCAGCGGCACGTCTGGTGCCGTTATTAAATGATCCCGAGATTGCGGTGTCGAAGATTGTGTTAGCGACGCTCGGTCAGGTTAAATCACACGATGCCGTACCAGCCATGATTCTCGCGGCATCCAATCCCGCGTTGAAATTCGAAGCGCAGCAGGCATTGGCGATGATGCCTGATCGACGGGCATTGCCGCTGTACCTCGATGGATTGGTCAGTCCCAACAATGACCTGAGGAAAACATCACTGGACGCATTGGCTGCCTTGCGCAATGTTGTTGGTCCTGACATCATCAAATTGCACGAGTTAAACGAACTGCCGAATGGAGCGAGAGGACCATTGCAGTCTGTCTTTTCTGCACCGACACCGATTCAAAAATGGCAATTGGCCGGGCCATTTCCGAAGGATGGAGAATTTCCCAAGTTCGACATCAGTCAGGCGGCGGACTTGCAGCAGGAATTTGCAGTCGGTGATCAGCGATTGAAATGGAAAGAGGTTTCTACGACCGACAAAGAAGGTCGTTTCAACGCCGGAAATCTGCTCGGGAGCAGCGGCGACATGTGGGCGATGGCCTATGCTGCCGTTGAAGCAGACAGCGACGGACCACGGTCGCTGGTTCTCGGAAGCGATGATCAGGCCGTTTTGTTTGTAAATGGTCAACAGGTCTACGAATTTCTCGGCAATCGGGGCTGGAAGGCGGAGCAGGGAACGATCTCGGCGGAACTCAAGAAGGGAACCAATCATATCTGGTTCAAGACGGGCAATACGGGTGGCGGCTGGGAATTCAGTCTGGCAGTCAGAATCAGGGAAGCAAAGTATGCGTTCCTTTACGAAAACGTCGCTCCGAAACTTGATATCAGTGCTTATTCGGAATTCGCGACGAAGAACGCTGGAAACGCCGCCCGAGGAAAAGCGATATTTGAAGACCCGAAGGGGGTTGCCTGTGCGAAATGTCATGCGGTGGGAGGTATCGGCGGAAAGATCGGCCCCGATCTGATCGGGATCGCTGCGAAGTACCCTCGTGAAGAACTGATCCGGTCGGTTCTGGAACCATCGAACCGCATTGCGAACGGCTACGACGTCTATGTGGTGGTCACGAACAATGGCGTCGTGTTTAACGGTCTGCTGAAGTCGGACAGTCCAGAGGGGGTTGAACTGCTGGACAGCAAAGGGGATCTTCATAAGATTGCCGCTTCAGATATCGATGAGAAATCTCGGAGCCCTGTGTCACTGATGCCTAACGGCTTAAAAGACGGCCTGACCCTGGCAGACTTTGCGGACATCGTCGCGTATCTGGACAGCCTGAAGCAGCAACCGACGGGGACCAAATAGGACAGCACGGTGAAGCATCGGTCTATATGAACTGATTAGCCTTTTGATTTCTTCGAAGCTGAATTCCTGGCCTTATTGTTTGTTTCTTTAACACGGAATTTCACGATTTTCTTGATCAAGCTGAATGGGATTGCCTGATCGAGCGGGAATTGAACCGAGCCCCTGGCGCTTTTATAGGACGATAATTCATTCTTGAAATTTTCGATCCCAGACGCAGTTGGATAGAACCCAATATGTTTTGCGTAGGCCGCGAAATGAACAAGATTTCCATCCAGCACAAACGTCGGAATTTGATATTTAATTGCTTCCGTCGCGCCCGGAGCGGCAAGTTGAACGATGGTCCGGATCTTCTGCAGGATTTTCTGGACGTCGACAGGGAATTGGGCGATGTAGGCTTCGATCGAGTCCGGCGTCGGCGTGTCGGTTTTCTTGTTGTTTCGCATCGTGTTATGACCGCTTATGCAGGGATCTTAAAGCGATCCTTTCTTGAGTTGCTCTCGCTGGTTAATGTGTCTTTTCTATGGGTGACATTGAAAAAGACAAATCCGCGATCCGATCAGAAACTGTTGGGCAATCATGTTATACCGAAATCTCGCCGTTGCACTACTCGTTGCTTCGCCCCTCATTGCTCAGGACACCAGCGAGCAATTCCGCCGGCTGGATCGCAATCAGGATGGCAAGCTGACCAAGGACGAATTCAGAGGGCCGTTGTTCGATCAGATCGACACCGACAAGGATGGAATCATCACGGAAGAAGAAGACCGAGCATTCGTCAAACGCCGGGTCGCTGGTCCCGGACAGCCGCAAAGAATACCTGAATCGATCAAAGCGGAACTCGATATCCCCTATGCCGGCACTGACAATCCTCGACAACGACTGGACCTATATGTACCCAAAACTCCCAAGGGCGATAAGCCTTTGCCTGTTGTTGTCTTCATCCACGGAGGCGGCTGGCAGGGGGGAGATAAACGGGGTGGATTTGGCACAGTTCGTCCGCTGGTGATGACAGGTGAGTATGTGGGGGTCTCGGTCGGATACCGACTGACCGACGAAGCGATCTGGCCGGCTCAAATTCATGATTGTAAAGCGGCAATCCGTTGGCTCAGGGCAAATGCCAGAGTGTACAACCTTGATCCTGACCGCATCGGGGTGACGGGGA
Organism: uncultured Schlesneria sp.; assembly: GCA_903899985.1. Taxonomy (GTDB): domain Bacteria; phylum Planctomycetota; class Planctomycetia; order Planctomycetales; family Planctomycetaceae; genus Schlesneria. The sequence goes on along the minus strand of CAIULL010000113.1, from coordinate 31,654 downwards.
ACTCGGCAGGGGGACATCTCGTTGCCGTGCTGGGGACGAGTGGCGATGCCCCGGAGCTTGAAGGGGGACTGGGTGAACATCTGAAGGAAAGCAGTCGAGTTGCCTGTGTCGTCGATCAGTACGGCCCGACTGACTTACTGGCGATGGGTGGTTCTCACAATAACCCGGATTCCCCCGAATCACGGCTCGTCGGCGGTGGCGCGATCCAGAATAATAAAGACGCTGCGCGCAAGGCGTCGCCGATCACCTATGTTACAAAGAATGATCCGCCATTCATGTTAATTCATGGCACGAGCGATCCAGTGGTTCCATTCAATCAGTCGGAACTGCTGGCCGCAGCACTCAAAAACGTCGGGATTGAGGCGTTACTGATACCTGTGACAAACGGAGGACATGGAAACTTTGTAGCCCCTGATGTCCCTGAACGCATGAAGCAATTCTTCGATAAGCATCTCCTGGGAAAAGATGCCGAGATATCGACGGAACCGATCAAACAAGGGACCCGATGAATCGCGATAATGAATCAGGGAACCCGGGCAAACGGTTCAAGTCGCGAGACTTGCAGCTTCTGACAGCAACAGCTTTTGGCGTCTGAGGATTGTCTCTGAGACGTCGCGGGATTCGTCAGCTTCCAATTGGTCGGGGGCTTGGTGGGGTCAGGTTCCGGTGTCGGCGCGACGGATTTCTTTTCCGGGCGTCGTTCCGCAACCTGGATCTTATTGCTCCCACTCGCGTGAACTTGTTCTGCTGAGGTCAGGCGGATCAGGTTCACAGCCTCACCTGCTTCGACCGCCGAAAATCTGAGAACCGTTTCCTTCTGCCCCTTGACCGTCAGGCTTCCGGCGTCGAACACGACCGTTTGACCTTCTGGATGAGAGAACTGGCCAGGAAATTCGATTTCAAATTTCACGTTATGCAGCGTGACATCACCCGTGTTGCGAACCGTGATTTGCATTTCGACGTCATCGCCGACGTGGACTCGATCGAGATATTGGATGTCACACGCAAGTGCGGGGTGATATTCGATTCGTTCAGGGGGGATCGAAGGCATCTGTTGAAGCTCAGGTGGCCGACTGACTTCAGTGTACGTCGAGATCTCGGCTCGGGCGATGACCCGTGCTCGTTGGATCAGCCGATGGCTTCCTTCAGGAACCCATTTCAACGTCAGTTCCTGATCCGCGCCCGACGAAAGTTCCGGAAATTGGCGGTGCCACATCGTTTCCACGATCCCTGTGTTGGGTTCTACTGCAGATTCGTAGCTGGCATCCGGGGATGCGTCGATCACGGTCTGATGATCAGAAAGAAACTCCTTGACTTCGATTTGGGAAACGGAATCAGGTCCTTCGTTGCTGATCAGCAGAGCTGTCTGATGTGGTTCACCTGCCGAAACGGATCTCGGCGCAACCAGTTCAATACGCAGCGCAACGTCTGCAACCGCTCGTAATGTCTCATCGTATTCGTCGGAAGAGGAATCCAGGTGTTCCGTTGGAGTGAGTATTCCAACGCGATCATATGGCTTTATTTTGGAAAAACGTGTGTGGGACGACGGATTAAAGGAGCGCCATTTCCAAGGACCTTCTTCGTGAGAAACCAGCGCGCTGGGGAAGCGTTGAAAGTTCTCTGGAAACACGCTGAGTTCTGTTTGACGAACCAGATGCGAACCGGGGGGGAAAGTTCCGGCCGTTGTGAAATGGCGTTCCATCGCCATTTCGAACGCAAGATCGGGCTGACTTCGGCGAACCGGCACGCTGGGAATTTCAGGCTCGGGTACTGGAATTGAACGACGCGATGGCACGGAAACATAATCATAGCGATTGCAGTCAGAGCCGAATTCCCAGGCTGCCTGGACAAGCAGTCGCGAGTCCCGTTTTTGAATCCGACGGTCGGTACCGGGATGGAGTACCGTTTCTGCAATCATCCGACGATCTTGCTGAGCCTTTTTCGGACGACTGAGGTCAAGACGGACATCGACGTTTCCCACATCATTTGAATGCTGAGCTAACGAATTACGGTCAAGATGCTTTTTGCCATACGGGGATCGGGATAACGGCTTTCGGGAAGCAAAAAGGCGACTATCGAGCTGAATGTCTTGAGTCATTGACGTTGGTTGTTCGGGAACGAACAGGTGAGCAACTCGCCAATGATCCTGCACGGTCCATTCGTGCATTAATTCGAGGTCACGACGACTCACGTTCGCTTTCGACTGCAATCTGACGAATTGCGGATGGTTCCGGGAAGTTTGATTGACCAGCGAAATGAACATGGCAATCGTCATCAGCACTGCGAACGTTCCGACGGCCGTGACGAAATACCAGGCTGGAGATTCTCGAAACCCTTTTATGATCTGCGCTGCAGCATGATCGAGCCAGTTCAGTACGCGAACGATCTCCAGCCCGAACCACCGCAGCGGGTATGGCAATTCCCTTAGTGTGAGAGACCACAGGCGCGATCGCACAGCGTTGCCTTCCTTCGGCCAGCGATCGGAATTCAACGTCTTCCGATCAGCTTCGACTCCCTTCGATTTTCCGTCGGCTTGGCTGGGAGCGAAATCCCATACCAACCGCGGTAATTCTCATTTCACGTTGAAATGGTTATCAGAATTCGCGGGGGAGTAAAAGAGAGGATTCTTGAGGCAGAGAATTCGTTTGCGGCGTTTCTTGACGGTCAATTTCGCTCGCGCTAAGATTGTGTCAAGCGGTCGCGCGCTTTTTTCGGAATTGGTTTCGCGAAAAGTTCGGGCCAGATGACCTTCGTAACACTAAATCCTCGGTAACATCGAAATTTTTCAGGGAAAGTGAGCATTCAATGACGCATGTGGTGGCAGAGCCATGTTTTAACTGCAAATACACCGATTGTGTGACGGTTTGCCCCGTAGAATGTTTTTACGAGGGTGAAGCGATGTTATTTATCCACCCGGAAGAATGTATTGATTGCGAAGCTTGTGTCCCGGAATGTCCACCGGCCGCAATTTTTCATCAGGATAATCTTCCAGCAGAATGGGCAGACTATACAGCTCTGAATGCTGAAATGACGACCAATCCCGAGGCGGCGGCTGCCTGTCCAAACATTACCGAACGCAAAGAACCATTGGGTCCACCAATCGAGAAACACTAAGAATTTTGGACGCAGTCCGCGTTTGTTTCTAAGTCCATTTGTGGCTGTAGTCATCTCGTTGTCTCTTAGTGAGCGGGTTGACCGACATGCCTGTGACCCTGATCTCGTGTCTTGAAAACCGATTGAATCGACGTCAGTAAGTAAAAAAGACCACACCTGCCGACTGGCAGGTGTGGTCTTTTGCTGTCTCTCGTCTTTTCGGCTTATTGGTTTGTTTGTGGACCAGCACATCGAATCAGATGATCGTGGTCGATGTAAACAACCTGAATCGATTCATCAAGATGACGGAAAGGAACCGGCCAGTCTGATCGTTTGATTAAGTCGTAGTAGACGGTGCACTTGTAGTGGCAGTGGTGCAATCGAGCAGGTCCGGCAAGCGGGTAGAACCGGCAGTCGTCCATCCGATCGACGATTGGTTCGGTAACGATTTTCACGTTATTTCGAGCCGTTTCCGCGAAGAACGGCCAGCCGCCCGACGTTTCGTTCGGAAGGGTTCGCATGACTTCATCCGCACTTGGCGGATCCTGACAGAAGATGGGGGCATGTTCGCCTTCCACAGGATCAAGAATCGGTACTTTGTCGTAACGTTCTTCCCTGATGTAAGCGTCTTCAATCATCTCGCTGTAGTACGGGCTGACCGGAATCAGCGGCGTCGTACCATAGAACGCGCTCAACGTGAAGGCCATGGTCAGCAATCTGCCGAACAGGATGCATCCACTGTTGCTCATCGTCATTAACGCGATGGCAGCGAGAAGAGTCAATCGTTTCGTAACCGAGCCAGGCTTCGTCATCATTTCTCTCCGGCAGTTCCCGAATCCGCTGAAATGGCGATCATGGGACCGTGTGTAGCTTATGTATCGAATGTTCCGGCTGAAGACTTGCGAGAATTTTACGATTTTGCGGGTTGTAATCGACTTCTTATGAGAATCTGCGTGAAAGCCACTGAGCGTGAGCGATCTAAAGCAAGAGTCACAGGTCGTGCACCCAGCTGCATGCTCTTCGATCCGACCCGGCGGTCAGAAATTTAAAGAGAAACGTCTGCAGCAGCAGTGCCACCGCAGACGTTTAGCCATTCGGGTACCGGCCTCTCCGCAGCAGCGGAGATTTTGCGAGTCAGCTGGGTGGACGGCCATAGAAGGGTTCCATGACCGCTTAAAACACCCAGACAACCCATCATCACCAATTGTGGGGGTTCAAGAACCACCACCAACGATCTGTCCGCGGCTTAAACATCAGATTCCATTGACCATCATCCCACCGCAGGGTGGCATCTCGCCAGCCAAGCGGTACTTGTGGATAGGGGTAGAACGGACCGATGTAAGGCCAGGCACTGGCACTATACTGTTGCGGATACGTGACCGCAGCAGAGTTCGGATACTGAGCATACGAGGGCCACGAATGGTCCGGCATGTTCGGGCTGTTGTAGACCGCTGGTGACCCACCACCCATTCCAGGGTTCCCGTATGACGGAGGATACGGTGGTGCGTATCCCGGTCCGCCAGCTGGTCCCCCTTGATATCCGCCTGGATATCCGCCTGGCCCGCCAGGATAACCCTGACCTGGGGCTGGAGGAGCAGGAATATTCTGGGCGGACACTTGCTGTCCCGGGTACTGCTGAAGACCGGCGTACTGTGCCGGAGCCCCTTGCATGTACCCAGCCCCTTGGACCCCGCCAGGAGGTGGACCGTAAGGTCCTCGACCGGCGGCGTTCGCGTCGTCTGTACATCGAAGTCGGTTGGCGACCGAACGGACACCTTGAACCGAAGCCGCGGCACGTTGGGCTGCCGCACGTTCAGCTTGCGTTCCTACGCTACCATCCAGCATCGCGACTCCATTTTGGAATCGAATCTGAATGTCGTAACCGTCGAGCTGTGCTGACGTGAGCACATCACCGATTTGCTGGGCAATCTCCTGATTTCTTGCTGCAACACTATCAGCACCCTGGCTGGGTGTTGCTTCAGGAAACTCGGAATTCACCTGCTGAACCCGGCTTCGCTTTGCTGTTTCAGCAGCATGTCCCGCTTGAGTCACTTTCGCAGGGTCGTCTGAACCACCACCGCGAAGTCGCTCGGTCAAGCCCTTCTTCTTTTCAGCAACGGTAATCCGGTTATCAACTTTTGACACACCGGAAACCTTTTTGACAAGCTCCGACGCCTTGTCTCGATATTTGGGGTCTTGCACCGAACCACTCAGGACGGCGGTGCCGTCTTTGTATTCGATGCTGATTTCACCCTGAACCTTGCCTCGCAGAGCGTTGGCAATGTCCTCAGCCACTCGCTGATTGTCGGTTCGCGATGCTCGAGTGGCCGTCGAAGACTTTGCATCCTTCGACTTTTCACTCGCCGCGAAGGTCAATCCGGGGGTTGCCGCCAGCAAGCTGAGCGTTAACACCCACTTCCCGTACTTTCGCATGGAACGTTCTCCTTCCAAATCCTCCCTGGCATCTCTGAGGCTGGTGAGCGGAATCGTTCGCAAGGGCGGCACCCGAATGGCATTGTGTGTCGCTGGACTTGATTTCCGAACGCCAGACCGGGGTTCACCCCGGGCTTGGTCTCATCCGTCACTGGCAGGCGAAAAAACTCCGCCCGCGAGGTGCGCTGGCTCCCCGCAGTCTATTCATCGGTTGGAAACACCCAATTGCACAAATTATTCTGATTAATTCGATGGAATCTTTTGTAACGGTTCCAACTGACGTAACAACGAGAAATATGAAACCCGGCGAGCACCGCCTCATGACCTATCATGGCTTCGGCATTTTTTGCCAGACGAGCATCGGTTGGCGATCTGAATCTCTATCCGTTATACTAAAATCCGCAAAAATTGCCGGGTGAACGCCTCACCCGGGTTTTATTCGCTGAAGATCGGAACGAAAGAGGCTTCATTCGCAATGGCAAGCAAGAAACTCCTGGAATTGAGAAAGCAGGCGGAGGCTGTCGAAGCCCGCGGTGGATCTGCCGAAGCGCCTAAAAAGACCAAGAAAGCCGCCGGAACCAAGACGAAACGGGTCAAGGAGAAGGTCCAGGCCCGCAAGCGTCTGATTTGGGTTGTCTACAACGGAAGCATGAAAGAAGAAGGTCGATTCCCCTACGACCAGCGCGATGCTGCGGAAGAAAGAATCGAACAGCTGCGCCAAAAATCCAAAAAGCTTTACTTTATTCAACCACTGAAGGAAGTGATCGGCGAAGCTCCAGGAACGGCAAAGCTCGTCACAGCAGAAATTGAAGAAGAAGACGTTAAGGCAACCAAGAAAATCATGTCTGAAGAAGACGATGAAGACGAAGAGGAAGAGGAAGAGGAAGAAGAGGATGACGACGACGACGAATAACCCAATCCTCTCACGTTGATCCTTGAGACGCAACGAAACAGCCCCGTCATGACTGACGGGGCTGTTTTTTATTGCACTACTATTTCTTACCGTATTCTTGATTCTTCGCGAATTCTCAAAATCAGCTTAACACCAGATCTCGTCGGACAGCAATTACTGAATGCCAAGCTTATCGCGCATTGCTTTGACCTGATTGCGAAAATGGTTCGCATGGAACATCCAGGTCTGACGCTTTGGCTTACTGCCAGCAACCGAAGCAAGACGCTCGTATTTCTCTGCCAAGGCAACCTTTACGTCAATTTTTTTCAATTCTGATTTGGACATCAAATTCGACCTTCAAACAAACTATTCGACCTTGGAACACAGAGCAGACGAAGACCCATTTCTCCGTAACGCCGCAGACCCGCGATTCTAGCGAATTTTCTCTGCGAGAACAGCCATTATCACAGATTCTTGGACAACTCCACGATTTCTTTGGCTAACGTTTCGAAGCTCCAATCTCAGCCATACGAATCGCAACGAATCAATTCCGATCGAATCAGCACTGCGCAAAGATCGGCATTTCAAAGTAGGGACAGCAGGTCGGCGACTTCGGACACAATCGCTCGATAGATCCAGTTAATTCTCTCGGAAACGGAGACCCCCTTCCCTGCTGCCGACATTCCGTACGATGCAGCCAAAACGTTATGCAGTCGGTTTTGATTTACGCCATTCAGCGTAAACGTGGACTTATTGTTTTCAAACCGGGGCAAAACCCTTGTGAATTAATCCCGAATTGTGAAAATGAAAGTGCGGGACAGAGCGATGAACCCAGACGAACACGGCTTCCACAAACACTTTGAAGATTTGCGATCCGCAAATCTCACGGGTGGCTAGCAGCGTTCTCTGTCCGGGATCGTAAAACCGGGGAGAGGGGTTAGACGTAGTCGATTATTTCGTAAGGTTTACTTGTTCGGATTTTTTGGTCCGTTTTGGCTGAATCAGCCCATGCTGGCGCTGATAGAGGTTTCATTTAAAGGAAAATCGGCAAACGCCGGTTCGATCAATGAACTTCGGCCGTTCGACAATTTTGGTTATTTTTTCGTTAATTCCGGCAAGGTCATAGCGCTCGCGTCAAATACCCCGTGCTATAATCGGTACATGCGTGAAAGAGAAGTGAGCGGCGCTGGCAGTTGATTCGTCAGGAACCTGACCAGCAGATAAGGTCGATGAATTTGATGACGGCAGTCGACAACGATTGGTTTTTCCAACGATGGAACGAAAATCGCTGTGTTTAGATTTTACGAATGTAGGACGGAGGGTGGGGGCGTTGATTTCTCCGCCTGAGTAGGATATACACGCGGGGTCGTGCAGCGTTGATTTGACATGGAGTAGCACGACCAAGATTCGGCACTGAATTGCGACAGGATGTTGCGGCTTCGAATTTGGTTAGACACCTTCAGGGTTTGAGGGCTCCCCCTGACCCTTGATTCGAGGTCGGTTTAGCGCCTATGGATTCAGCAATTTAGGTTTGCTTCGAGTTCGCCGTGAACGCGAACCCGGGGTGCATCTACGACCGACTTATTGATATTCGCAATCGTTGACGGAGCGTTACGAACCGTCAGCAATGGAAACATCGCGGAAACGCATTGTTTATTGCGAGCAACCCTCTCTTGGGGAGGGCGAAGTTTGATGTTGCAAGGCACTGACCTCGAACTTTTTAAAGTCTCCGCACGGTGCTTCGACATGATGAAAGGTTACCCACATGACAAGTTGTAGACGTTAGTGGCCAGTCGGCAACTTGTTTTTTGGAAAACGCTCGGACTGTTTTTGAAAGTGACTCCGATGAACTTAGGCCCTCGATTCAACCGATTCGCTAAAGCGGCATTTTTTGCCACGGTGCTGACGGTGTCGCATGTGATCTGTCAAGGATCTGCATCCGCTGGTGGAGTTGTCATTCAAACCCCTGTTGGACTTCAGGGAACTGATAAATTTCGAATTATTTTCGTCACGCCGGGCACAATCCAGGCAACTTCCTCAGACATCAAGACCTACAACGACTTCGTCAACAGCCAGGCCGCAGGCGCGACCTACGAAGGAGCGACAATACATTGGTCGGCGATCGTATCAACAGATACGGTGAACGCCCGAGACAATATTGGCCTGACAAACAGTGGCGTGTACATGGCTGACGGAACCAAGGTCGCCACCGCTGCCAACACCGTACCAGGTGGATTGTGGTGGGGTGACCCACTACTCGCTGATCCAGTAAAAGACCTTAACGGAAACACGTACTCTGGAAGTGTCTGGACGGGTACATGCGGCATCGGGACCGAATATGTCACGATGGCCCTTCCTGATGGTTCAAACACGAAAATTCTCGCATCGTGGGGCGCCGGAAACAGTACGAACTTTACATCGGGCGGAATCAGCTACGCCAATCAAGTCGAAGTTGGCAATATTGGCGGCGGGGGTTATTCGTGGGTCTCGACAGGGTTTGTCACATTAAACACAAGTGCCCTCCACGTTTACGCGATTTCAGACGTGCTGACAGTCGTCCCTGAACCTTCAACATTTATGATTTCTGGATTAGGAATTTTCATGGTCGGGTTCGCTCAAAAACTGCGCAAACGAAACGGAAACGCTTCGCTCGATAGCTAAGAGGACACGTTAGTCTGTAAGCAACGCCAGATGACCTGAAACCCAGTGTTCACTGACCACGAAGGCACACTGCGACAATGGACTTTTTCGCGTAATTTCTTTTGAATGTCTTCGCCGATTTTTTTGCTGTTCTGGAAAAATTTGATTTTTCCAGGAACCTCAGATACAAGACAAACTTCGTATAGAAAACAGCAGATGCGTGAAACGGAAACAAGGGCGGCTGACAATCTGCGCCCGAGTCTTCACACAACATACTGGATAATCAATTACTGCGTCGACACGTGGTGCGGCGACGGGTCCATAATTCAAAGTCACGCCAGACTATAGGTACTCGAGCGAGTTTGGCAACTTGATTTTTGGGAAAATTCAACCAATTTCTTGAGAGGGATTTCAATGATTTCAGGGCCTCGATTCAAACGTTTGTTCAAAGTGATGTTCTTGTCTGCGGTCGTAATGGCCATCAATGGGTTGTGGCAAGCGAAAGCAACTGCGAGTCCAATCGAGATTGCTACCCCGACGACACTTCACGGCGGCGATCAGTTCCGTTTCATTTTCGTCACACCGAACACAGTCACAACTGATGCAACGTCATCAAACGTTAGCGTCTACAACACTATCGTTCAGAATTATGCCAATGGGTTTACGTATAACGGACAAACCATTTCCGCGAGTGCGATCGTATCGGTGCTCGGAGGAGTAAACGCAATTACGAATGTTGGCGTGCACAACGTGGCTGTGTATATGGCGAGTGGCACGGAAGTGGCCGTTTCTGACAACGGCACGACTGGTTTGTTTTCTGCCAACGATCTTCTCGCCCAACCTGTGCAGGACCTTAGTGGAAATTCCTTCACAACGGGATATGTCTGGACTGGTACGAGTGGTCTTGGAACCCAGTACAATACGAACACCAATGTAGGCAATGTTAACTGGGGTTTAGGTGGCCCCAGCGCCCCCGGTGTCATCGACAATACGATTGATTACACCGATCATGTTGAAGTGGGCAGTTTAGCCTCTACGTCTGGATATTCATGGCTTTCCCTTGGGTTCGGGACTGGTCTGCAGCTGAAGACCCAAAGTTATCAAATTTATGGGATCTCCGATGTGCTAACCGTAGTTCCCGAACCATCGACATTCCTGATCTCGGGGTTGGGGGTTCTTATGGTGGGATTGGCCCAAAGAAGCCGCAAGCGAAATTGATCGTCGGGCGTTGAAATTCTTCTGAAGCCGCGATGGCATCTCGAGGTTTTTCTCAATTCACCGATGGGATTGAAATTTGAGTCACAGAAGCGAGTCGTTTTTAAGGCGAGCTTCTGTGACTTTTTTTTGCGTCTAAGCGGCCGACGTCTGTGGAGGCGTTTTGAAGTTCCCGTCATCGCTGACATCTTCAAATCGTACGCTCATTCGTTTGGAGATCCCAGATTCTTCCATTGTTACTCCGTACAACACATCCGCCACGGTCATTGACCGCTTGTGATGCGTGATCATGATGAACTGAGTTGTCTGCTGAAACGCCTTGACGACCGCAGTGAATCGTTCGACGTTTGCTTCATCCAGAGCCGCGTCAACCTCATCAAGAATACAGAAGGGGCTTGGTTTGCTCTTGAAAATCGCCATGATCAAGGCAATTGCTGTCATGGTTTTTTCTCCGCCACTCAGTAACGAGATGCTGCGAAGTTCTTTTCCGGGCGGACGAGCCGCAATATCAATTCCGCAATCAAGCACATCATCAGGATCTTCCAGGATGATGTCTCCCTCGCCACCACCAAAAACCTGTCGAAAGAGTTCCTGAAAATTCTTTCGGATTGTTTCAAAAGTTTCGGAAAACAGCCGGCGGCTTTCTGAGTTGATCTTGCGGATAATATCTTCCAGGGTTTGCCTGGCTTCGACCAGGTCCTGAAGCTGTGCAGATAATTGCGTAAACCGATTTTCCAGCATATCCAGATCGCGAAGACTGTCTGTGTTGACCGCGCCCATCAGTTTCAGTTGTTTGCGTAATCGATTGACACGCGATTCAATCTCTGGCCGGATGTCTTCGAATCGCAACTCAGTCAGTTCCGAATCTGAACCCGGTTGTTCTTCCGCCGGACTCCCGACCGCTTCCGCACCGTCATCAACCCGCTGTTGTTTCGGTTCCGAATTTGAAGCGAAAGATTCAGCGTTGCCGCTGCCTCGCATGTTCGTACTGTTACCGGACGAATGCGTTCCGCTTCGCTCTTCCAGGAATAACGTGAATGACGAGACTCCGGATTCGACGACATCCGTCAGCTTAAGCTGAAACTCTTCTTCAAGACGTTCACCGAGATTTAACAATCCTTGATTCATGTCACGCACGCGAATCTCATCAATGTGATGACGATCAGCGACTTCTCGGCGCTCCTTGCGAATTCCAAGTTCTTGTTCGACGATCTGGCTTCGCTCTGTTCTGAGAGCCAGCTTTTCCCTTTCGAGCAATAATGCTTCGGATTGAATGAGTTCGGCTTTCAGAGTGAGCTCATCCCGCATGGCCCGGGTATTGAGAATCTGCAAGAGAATTTGCGACTTTTTTTGAATCGAGGTTGTATAACGACGCTCGGCCTCTTCATGTTGAGCGATTCTGGACTGCAGATCGTCACCCAGGCGGACAAACTGCGTTTTCATGTTTTCCAGACGCTCGCGTTGTTTGACAAGATCAAGCTGGTCATCGGCTCGTTGTTGCTCAATCTCGCGATGCAGACGTTCGCAACTTTGTAGCTCTTCACTCGCCCTATCGAGACGCGTTGCCAATTGATTGAGTTCTCGCTCAGTCGAAGACGCCTGTTGCTCAGCGTTCAATAAATCAATCTCTTGCTGACGCAGATTCTGTTCACACGTTAGAAGTTGTTGTGAATGCAACTCACGCTCACCGTGAAGGCGCTCCACGGTTTGATCCATCGCGGAAAGCTCCGACTTGAGATCAGCGAGTCGCTGATTGGCATAATCGAGTTCTGCTGCAGCCGCTTCTAACTCGGTGTCGGCCCCTGTGAGAGACTGATACATCGTCTGTAAAGCAAACTCGGACGACAGAATATCTCGATCAAGCAAGGACAAGTCATTCTTCAATCGTCGCAGTTCGCTTTTCCGCGAGAGAAGCGATGTTTCACTTCTAATCGTTCCGACATAGAGCGTGCCGTTGGATTCCAGAAGTTCGCCCTGCAGCGTGACGAACCGAAGGCCAGTTCCGCGCCCCATCGCAAGCCCTACGGCGACATCCATGGATTGAACGATCCACGTGTCAGACAGGATCGATGAGGCCAGTCCGACAATGCCGCGATCCGAAGCGACAAGATCATCGGCTCGCATCACCACGCCCGGCTCTTTCGAAAGGTCGGGAAGTGATCTGGGATCGAGTTGAAGGTGGATAAAACGATTGTCTTGTCTGGTCGGGGAAACGGCTTCGCCAATTGAACGGTCTGGAATCGCCACGAATCCCACTCGACTGTTCAACTGGACCGTTCCTTGATTCAGATAATCCAACAGCGCCTGATATTCCTTCAGGACAATCAGTTGAGCTCGCGATCCCAGCGCCACCTCAAGCAATGCCGCGCGTTCCAGATCGACGTCAAGCAGGTCGGCGACACAACCAACGATCGAATTCCACGGCGCATAAGGTGACGTTCGGGCGCGACTGAGGATATCTTTCACACCAATGCCGACACCTTCCTGACGCAACTCCAAGTCTTCAAGCAGGCTTTTACGAGCCTGAGCTGCACTGCGACGCTCGCGCATTTCGGCTAATGACTGCTTCGCGGCTTCCTGCACACCCACCAGCTCGGTTCGATGTAATTGCGTCGCTCGAAGGCTTTGAAGAGCCGCCACCTGGATCTGCGTTGCCTCTTTTGCTCGCTGTAAACCTCGCGCTCGTTCAAGTTCCCGTTCCGCCAGAGTTCCATCCAGCGAATTTCGCTGTGAAATGATTCTTTGCCGTTCGGACTGCAAACCCTGGATAGATGTTCGCAGCGTTGCAACGGCATTCGCGGTATCCGACGATGCTTTGGTCAGCTCAAGCCGTTGCGTACGATCACGCTCGATTTGATCGCGTTGTTGAATCAGTTCGCTAGCTGCAATTTGCAGACGCTCATCGTGTGTCGTCACACGTTGAAGATTGATTGCATAGTCCGCTTCAAATTCAGTAATTCGCTGCTGTTCAAGACTGATCTCGAGAGTTGTCTCCTGAACTCGACCTGCGAGCGTCAGCTTTTGTTTTTGCAGCCGCGTCAATTCCGACTCAAGCTCGTGCAATCGCGCCGATTGGAATTGAATGGTCGCTTCATGCCCCGCAATCACTTCGCGTCCACCGGAGTTTCGACGCTCGACTTCGCGTATTTGATCGTCCAGTTTCGCCAATTCGGCATCAAAGGCGGCTTCTCTAGCCTCAAGTCCCTTTTGACGCTCGTTTAACACATCCAATCGGCTGCCAGATTCGATCAGTTTTTTTTCCAGCTCAGAAATTTCCCGTGTCAAATGGCGGTAATCGTCCCCAGCCAGACCGAGCCACCATTTCTTGAGCGCCGTCGAGATATCATGATACTTTGCCGCCTTCGCCGCCTGGCTGCGAGTTGAATTCAACTGAGCTTCAACTTCATCAACGATGTCCGTTAATCGCTCCAGATTCTGGCCGACTCGTTCAAGCTTCCTTTGAGCTTCGACTTTTCTCGCTTTAAACCGGCTGATCCCGGCCGCTTCTTCGAAGACCGCGCGTCGACTGGCGGAATTCCCTTGAAGAATCTGATCAACCCGCCCCTGTTCGATGATGCTATACGCCGCAGATCCGGCGCCCGTTCCCAGAAACAGATCCTTGATGTCTTTCAGGCGGGCAGGGGCTCGATTGAGAAGATATTCAGCGTCGCCATTTCGCCAGATCCGGCGCCCGATCTGGATTTCCGGCATATCCAGCGGCAACTGGCCTTGCGAATTATCGAATGTCAAAGTGGCTTCAGCAAAGGCACTCGCCTTCCGACTGGCGGAACCATTGAAAATGACGTCCGTCATTTCTTTGCCGCGCAAACTTTTCGCTGACTGGTCCCCCAGAATCCATTTCATCGCGTCGACGACATTGCTCTTTCCGCTCCCGTTCGGCCCGACAACGCAGTTGATACCTGTCGAGAAATCGAATCGAGTTCGGTCGGCGAAACTCTTAAAGCCGAACAGTTCGAGTGATTTGAGCATTTTTTAGTGTCGCGTTGTGGAATGAGGCATTCCTGTTGGTCCGTTTTCGCGACCATTTCCGTTGCACAGTTTATTCATTTTTAGTGTCGCGTTGTGGAATGAGGCATTCCTGCTGGTCCGTTTTCGCGACGATACCTTTAAAACTCTTTAAAACTAATGGTCCGTTTCGATCACTTTTTTCCACCGAGCCAGGACCACGAACTTTTCGACTTGTCCCCTTTTTTGCTGCTTTTCTTAGTTGGCTTCGAATCGTTCTCTGAATCCGATTCGTTCTGGGGCAATTCGCTAGGAACATTAGCCATTGTCGCTTCAGTGGGGTCTGTCTTTCGCTCACGTTCAGATTCTTCTTTACGGCGAGCGGCCTCTTCGGGATCGTCGATTTCAGGGAAGCTGCCTGGCGCGGCGCGGTCGCGACCGATCTTAACAGCTCGCTTACTACCCGGTGTGGCACTACTGACTGGGCGGTAATAAACCCGACCGGCAGCCGGAAGTTTGTCGACGGCAAGTGCTGTCGGCAGGTTCTTTTGCTTCGAAGCGTCGGCGAGCAGTTGTAAAATATCGGGGTAAGTCGCACCGAGTTCATTTGCGGCGCGAATCACGTCAGCAACGCGCATCGAAACTTCTTTTCTCTGGTCATGCTGGCCAACTTCAAATCGTGCCAGTGAAACCGTCGTCCCGCCTGGTTGTGCCGTCACCATGATGTTTTTTCCGGCCGAAACGTACATGGGGGCGAGAAATTCCTGGTCGGCACCAAAGATGACAATCTCGGGTCGAGTCCGCAGTGTCACATGAACGAGTGGTGGGCCACTGGAGTGGACAACGTGAATTTTGTATTCGTTGTCCTGGTTCTCGGCGTTTTCACGAATCCCAAGCCGCTCGCCTCGAATAAACCGATCATTCCGGTCAAGAGTCCACAGTGCCCGAAACGCACCATATCGAGTTTCATCGTGCGGATCGTCCATCAGTTCGCGTAAAGCCAGGTGCACTTCTGCATCTTCGAGGGTCGACATTGCGGCGAGAGCGAAGACGCGAAACGCACGTTCTTTTCGAGCGGACTCCACAAGGGCGGGAAGTCCTGATGAATCACCCAGATAGGCCAGTGCCACCGCCGAATGAAAACGACATTCCAGCGTTGGTGCGACGATCCCTTTCTTGAGAATCGGAATTGCCTCGTTGCCAATCGCTTCGAGCTGGAGAGCGCTTGTGTGTGCTGTTTCCGGAATCAACAGATCATGTTGTAGACGCGTCATTCGCACACGCAACTGCACCGGCTCTTCGCGGAAAGCAAGATGCCGAATCACCTGCACGTAACGGGGCAGATTGTCTTTATATCGAGGATGCACCATGACCACGAGACGTTGATCGGTCTTGGCTGTGGCCAGAGGCTTCTTGATCCCGTGTTCGTCAAAGTGGTGGAATCTTCGACCAATCGCTTTTTCAATTCTCTGTGCGTTTCGGACACTGCGGAAATCATTCTTGAGGAACAGTGAAAGCTCTCGCTCTTTCTTGACACCCGCTCCACTTAAGACTCGACCCCGCCTCAAGAGCGCGGGCTCGGTCGTGGACGCTGCGGCAAGTCCCGCAGTGAGAACGGGACCGCGCGCGATTGCGTATTCCCAGCCCTTTTTCAAATCGCCGTTCACAACGGCTTTATCAGAGAGTCGAACTTCCATCAGCTCGCCCCCGACCAGGCTGGTCGCGTTGGCACTTTCCGGGATTCGAACTTCAACGTCGAGCCGGTCTCCCTTTTTTATCCAGGGATGCAAATAGGCGGTTACGATCACGAGAGCCGTGTTGGGTGATTCCAGGATCGCATTCGGATTCCGGAAACCGTTTTTTTTCAAATCTTCCATCAGCAGCGAGCGGTAGTGCGATGGTGATGGATCGCCTCCCGTCCCGGCTAACCCTCGAACCAGCCCCACACCTTCCAGTACGACCGGTTCAAGGCCAGCGAAAAGAGTATGATCGCCAATCAGATTTGTCTCAATCTTCGTTTGATATTTCTTGTCATTATCCTCTTCGTCATCCTCGTCGACCTCGGGAGGCGGCGTGCGCCCCCAGGCAGCCGTGGGTAACGTTGCGGCAAGTGCAGCAGACTGCAGCCAGAGTCGTCGAGAAAAACCTGAAGATTGGGATTCGTTCATGAAATGCGATTCCTTTCGCATAGTTCGACGGACCAAAGTCAGTCGACTTGGACCAAAGCCCTGGGAATAAACTGGCTCCGCCAGTCTATTCCCAGATGGGTTATTCTTTTTGGGACAGAATCGATTGCTGTGATGTCTGGGATATGTTTTGAATGTGCGCGGAAAACCGACGTGTAGCCGAAAGCGAGCACGGAAGTCAGTCGAAATTGAAATGTAATTGGGTAGTGGCGCGGAGAGTACGTCGAGATGGCCAGTCGGTCAAGATGAGTCTGACGATGCGGAGAAATGTCGCGCCGTACCCGCCAAAATGTCCGTGATTTCTGAAGTCGGCCAATGGCCCGAGGGCGGCGCTTTACGCCGGTCGCCGCGTCATTGTGTCCAGGATTGTTATATTAAAGACCTTTCTGGCCAACGCACCCGAACAGCGATAATTCTCGGCGGTACGTTGTTGATGCGGACCGTCGCTGAGGTCACTCCCTTTTCAAAAATTGAATAAACAGATAGGCAGCGATATTTTGCAGGGTGGAATATCGCGAATCACAAGCAAAATTCCGTAGGGCTCGGTTTGAGAAACCGCGAACGGTGAAATCTGCCGAAAGTCGGGGCGATTTCGGTCGACCAATCCAAAGTACGGCGTAATCGCCCCACCGACATTACCTTGGAATTGCTAGCCATCGTTTGCCTGGGATAGAACTACGCCGTCGTTCTACGACTCAAGGCGCTCTCAGAATTCACGTTGCAAATCCTGACCTGATTATGACGAGACATTTACGACGCGAGCCGAGAACGACAAAGGCAAAATGATGAATTCAATCCGCAAACGACAAAGTATCCTTCATCTTGGCCTGGCATTGAGTTTCGCGCTATTGGGGTGCACAATCGCGCCAATCCAGAACGAATTTGGACGTCAAAATCATAGTCGGACGACCGATGGCGAGCACGTGGTGATTCATCGGGGACAGCCCGGTCCGATGGTGAATCGTCTCGCCAAAATAGCGGATGTACCAGCTCGGATGATCCCTTTCGGTCACAAACCGACTCGACATGAGATCTCTGCCGAAACCGAGCAGAAGATCACCGACTATCTTAAGAAGAATGGTCTAAACGACGTCTATGTCTGCGTGAACGAATACGATCCTGCTGGTGAATGGCAACGGCTGAAGGCGAATCGACGAATTAACCCAGTCTGGCGGTATTCCATCGGAGTGCTAAGTCTCGCAGGCTACACGTTATTCCCTGAACCAGTGATCTGCGCCAATCAATACAACGCGTTCACAAACACGTTATCCGTCAATCTCGACGAACCGATCGAGATCCTTTATGCGGCGGCCAGTGCGAAGGATATTTCGGCTCAATCGTTGCCTGGGACTTACGCTGCGATTACGTCGTTGCCGGGAATCTCGGCCATTCCAAGAATTCGGGCAACGAATGATGTCACCGTGTTTGCTCGAGAGGAAGGGGATTGGGATACTGAAGTTGCCGTCTACAGGCACCTTTATCCAAGAATCGGAATGGAAGGTAGTACCCTGGCAGTACTCGTGTCACCGATCTGGTGGGAGATTCCACTGATCGGTCTCGGCGGGTCGGCTGCAGGTCATTTGGCAGGCCGTTATGTCGAGTCGCAACGCAAACTTGAGCTGGCCGCGGCGAATGATCAGTCGGATCGTGATACGAATGTAACTCGCCGTGAACAACAAGCCGAACCAGAGGATTCTGAGTCATCGATTCGGAAAGTCACCGCTGATCGCAATGCCATTCGGCTGTCGTCTGGGCCATGAATGCAGTTTCGAAACCCTGGCGCCTGGGTGTACTCCTTATTTCAAGAATGGAATAAAGGACTTCCAGCTGTGCTTTGAGGAATAATTTTCCTGGCGCTAATACAATGGAGAGTGTTATACTTGCGTCAATGTCAGGTACTCGTCAGCGCGAGGAAAACGAAGTGTGCCCCACGCTTAATTGGCAGCTGCGGAATAGCTGCGTCCCAATTAGCCGAACGCACATCGCGGAGGAATCAAATGCTCCCATCATTCGAATTTTTTTTTCGCAGGAGTCGATTGACTGCGGTTCTTTTCGGCTTATTGAGCGGTGTGGTCGCTTGTGTGTCATATGCGATAGACGACGACCCACGCGTTGACAAGGAACTTCAGCGGCTAAAAGGGCGTTGGAAAATCGTTACCGCCGAAGTCGGCGGCCAGAACGTCGAAGCGGACGAAGAATTTTGTTTCTTCACCACAAGCTATTCCTGGCGAAATTCGAAGCGTGAGCTGCGCGGCACACCTGCGCTCAATCTCACCCACACCCCTCCTCAGATCAGCTTTCAGCATAATTTCTCGTCCGAATCTGGCCCTCTTGGTGGTGACGCCAGCCAATGGGATTCGGGCATCTATAAGTTTTCCGACGATGGAGATGTCCTTACCCTTTGCATTGGGGGCACCGACAAGTTCGCGACTTCCAACGAAGATCGTCGGCGTCTTTATGTGCTGAAACGAGTTTCTTCTGACGCCAGGTCACCGATCGATGACCTGGCATCGCCCAACCAAGCGGTTCGGGACAAAGCGGCTGAAGTACTGCGCGCGACGTTTAAAAGTACTCCCGAATCCAAATGGGCGCCAACAATCGAAAAGATCACGAAAGGACAATCAAAGAAAGAAGTCCAGGAATTGCTTCGTCCGTTAAATGCGACATGGGAGGTGAGCATGGGGACTGGTCAAACTCATTCGGAGGTTTATCGGCTCGACAGCGAGTGGCTTCTTTCGTGCGGGTTCCATAATACCGGCGACACCTTGATAGATCGCAAACTGACTCGATCTCTGAAGCACATTTGGGTGGCACCTCCAAACACGTACACAGGAGTCTGGACCGCCTATTTCGTTAACGGCCAAAAGAGCCACGTCGTCAACTACAAAAATGGTAAGTATTTTGGGGAGTTTATTTCCTATCATTGGGATGGCTCGACGAGGAGTGTTCAGCACTATTCGGAGTAGGGGGCTGATTATGGAAAATGACATCGAAAACCTTGATTCCGAATTTCGAGAATCGAAGTGAGGGATATCGCTGTTGCTTTCATGTTGTTGAGCCGGTTTTTCAGCGAAAATCACGGATAATTGCCGTGTGTCGAGACCTGGTTGACAAACAAGGCAGTAACCATTGGTGTCATACAACCCATTCGACAATGGAGCGAACGGGCAAGTAAGATCAAGGTGTTCCGATACGTCGTTCCGACAACAGGAAATAACTCTGTTGAGCCGAAACCGTAATCGTTAGACAACGTTGGTATTGACGAAGTGGGAGCGAAAAATGACGCAGACACATCACTTGCGAACGCAAAGGTTCGCTTTCGCGGTGTCGGGAATGATCCTCTTGGTTTGTGGTTTGAACGTCCGCAGCACCGCTCGTGTTCATGCCGCTGATCCAGAGGTCTCGTTCAATCGGGACGTGCGGCCGATTCTCGCCGATAAATGTTTTCATTGTCATGGACCTGCCGCCCAGACGCGAAAAGCTGAACTGCGGCTGGATACGGCTGAAGGCGTCTTTCAAGGAAAGACTCCGGTCGTCATTCCTGGTAAACCGGACGAAAGCTCCCTGATCAAGCGGATCTATTCGGCGGACGAGTCTGAAATCATGCCACCCCACGATTCGACCAAAACTCTAACGGCGGCGCAGAAAGAGATCTTAAAGCGCTGGGTTGAGCAAGGAGCAAAATATCAGAAACACTGGGCGTTTGAACCGATCAGCAAGGTTGCTGCACCTGAAGTCCCCGGGGCAGCTCATCCCATCGATCAATTTCTGAATTTACGATTGCAACAACTCGGATTAACGGCACAGCCAGAGGCGAACCGCGAGACACTCATCCGGCGAGTCGCTTTCACCCTGACGGGCTTAACTCCGACGATTAAGGAAATTGACGAGTATCTGGCTGATCAAAATCCTGGTGCCTACGAACGAATGATCGATCGGTATCTTGCTTCGCCTCGCTATGGTGAAGAGATGGCCAAGCATTGGCTCGACGTCGCCAGATATGCCGATACACATGGGCTGCATCTGGACAACGAGCGCCAGATGTGGGCTTATCGCGACTGGGTGATCCGAGCATTCAACGATAATCTCCCGTTCGACCAGTTTACCGTCTGGCAAGTGGCGGGTGATCTGCTGCCAAATCCTACGCGCGACCAGCTTGTCGCAACGGGCTTCAACCGATGTAACGTCACGACCAGTGAAGGTGGTTCGATTCCCGAAGAGTTCGTGTATCGATACGCCGTTGAGCGAACCACCGCCGTCTCGCAGGCATGGCTTGGTCTGACCGCCGGTTGCGCGGTCTGTCATGACCACAAGTATGATCCGTTGACGACGAAAGAGTTTTACTCGTTGTATGCCTTTTTTAATAATGCCGCTGACCCTGCGATGGATGGCAACACGAATATTACCGCGCCGTTCTTGAAGCTGCCTGAGCCAAAGCAAATGGCGGCGGCGGGTGGGGCGTCCAAGGTCGAGCGGGATTCTCGTGAATGGCTGGAGACGATCAGTGCGGATGTCACCTATATTGACCCCGCTGAATCCAAATCCCCCTCTGGACGAAAGCCGATCCGCGACATGCTTGTCGATGATGCATTTCCGATCGGAGCGACTTCACGAAGTTCGTCACGCAATCCGGTCGACTGGATGACTGACCCAACTGTGAAAACAGCATCTGGCCGACGCTTGATTCGACAGGCCTTCGCCTCATCGTATAACGACGACGTCGAATTTAAACTGCGACCAGTCGTTATCCCGCACGATGCGAAGTTCGATGTCCATATCAAGGTGGATGCGGTCGATACCCCAACTTCCATTAGCTTCGGGGCCATGAATGGAAAAACTGTCACGTGGAGGAAGACCGATCAGGGTCTCATCCGTGATGGGACCGATCCATCGGCCATCGTTCCTGGTCAATGGAACAAGCTGACCGTGTCGGCAACGGATCTCGGCCTGAATCCCGGTCAACGATTGAATGGAATCAAACTCAGCCAGACAGGTGGTATCGCATATTGGGACGCCGTCAGTTTGTCGGGCCAATCCGATCCAGCGACGGATCCACTCGAATCTTTGACTGCCTGGCGAAAAAGTCTTGGAACGACTATCCCGCCAGAGCTTCCGAGCGAATTGAACAGCCTGATTCAAGGAGGGCCTGACAAGGTCCTTTCGGCAGAAGAATCGGCAAAACTACGGCGGTTCTATCTTGCCGTGATCGCTCGACCTGTGAACGACGAAATCGCTTCGGCCCGGATCGCCTGGGAAACGTCCCGTATCGCACGAATCATTGCCGAAGAGACCGCTCCAGGCACATTCATTTTTAAAGACACTGACAAACCGCGAGAATCATTCATCATGGTCCGTGGCCAGTACGACAAAAAAGGAGACCCGGTTGAACCGGCTGTTCCCGCAGTCCTGCCAGCGATTGCCAAGAGTACTCCAGACGCGAGGCTGAACCGACTCGATCTCGCCAAATGGCTGGTCTCAGCAGAGAACCCGCTCCCCGCTCGCGTGACAGTAAATCGTCTCTGGCAGCAGGTCTTCGGCACGGGGCTCGTCAAAACAAGCTACGACTTTGGCACGCAGGGTGAAAACCCCAGTCATCCAGAGCTGCTCGATTGGCTTGCCAATCAATATCGTGAAAGTGGCTGGGATACGAAAAAACTGCTCAAGCTGCTGCTGACGTCTGACGCCTTCCGCCGTCAGGGCAAATTAATGCCGGATGTCAAAGTTGCCGACCCCCACAATCGACTTTACGCCCGCGGCCCTCGCATTCGACTGGACGCAGAGCAGGTTCGAGACAACGCCCTGTTCACGTCCGGGCTGATCGATCTGACAATGGGCGGGCGTGGTGTGAAGTCGTATCAACCGGCCAACATCTGGGAACCGGTCGGTTACTCGGACAGCAATACGCGGTTTTATATGCAGGATCATGGTTCGTCGCTCTATCGGCGAAGTATTTATGCCTTCTTGAAACGGACAGCGCCACCGCCATTCATGTCGAACTTCGACGGACCAAATCGTGAACAGGTCTGCATGGTTCGCGAACGAAGCAATACGCCGCTACAAGCCCTTCAATTAATGAACGACGTGCAACATTTCGAGGCAGCCCGGGCGTTGGCCGAACGAGTTCTCGCTGACGGTGGTAAAACCACGGACGAGCGACTGGCGTTTCTTTACCGAACGGTCTTGTCACGCACACCAACAACCGACGAAACGGCTTTGCTGACGGCGTCATTACAAAAGCAGGCTTCATTATTCACGGCAGATCCTGAAGCCGCGAAGAAGGTCGTTACTGTTGGTGAATCCAAACCTAAGAACGTCGCACCGGATATCGAAACTGCAGCCTGGACCATGCTGGCCAATTTGGTTCTTAATACCGATGAAACTCTGAACCGGAACTAAACATGAATCCTATTTACGATTATCAGCTGGCATTGAACCGGCGCCAATTTTTTGGCTCGACAGGGATTCGCCTGGGTGGCGCCGCCCTGGGAATGAACGCGGCCTCGTCGCTTTTGGCTCAGGACGCTGCCGATCCGGCGCGGATGCATCCCCCCTTGCCGGGGTTCCCGAACTTTGCTCCTAAAGCATTGAACGTGATCTATCTGCATATGAACGGTGGGCCCGCTCAGGTTGATCTCTGGGACCATAAACCAAAGCTCACGGAATATTACGATAAAGATTTACCGGACTCGATTCGCCTGGGACAGCGGATCACGACGATGACCAGCGGACAGACCCGTTTGCCTGTCGCTCCTTCCATGTTCAAGTTCAGCCAGCACGGTCAATGCGGAACCTGGGTCAGCGAATTGCTGCCGCATACAGCCAAGTGCGTCGATGACATTGCGGTCGTCAAGTCGGTCCATACAAACGCAATCAATCACGATCCAGCTTGTACGTTCGTGATGACGGGAAGCGAAGTCCCCGGCAAGCCGAGTCTCGGTTCGTGGCTTTCCTACGGACTTGGAAGTGTCAGCAATGATTTACCAGGCTTTGTCGTCCTGACGCCAACATGGAAGTCCGGCGCGGCGGCTCAGGCATTGTTCACTCGAATGTGGTCGAGCGGCTTTCTGTCCAGCAAATATACAGGAGTCGCACTGCGGCATGTCGGTGATCCGGTCCTTTATGTTCAGAACCCCCCCGGCGTCAGTTCACAAAACCGTCGAGCGATGCTCGATACACTCAGCGAACTGAATCGTCGCACGCTTGAGCAATTGGGCGACCCGGAAACGTTGACGCGTATGGCCCAGTACGAAATGGCCTTTCGCATGCAGACCAGCGTCCCTGATCTGACGGATCTGAGGCAGGAAACGGCAGCGACACTTGAGATGTACGGACCGGACGTCACCAAGCCGGGGACATTCGCAGCCAGTGCATTACTGGCTCGTCGACTTGTTGAGCGAGGCGTGCGAGTTGTCCAGCTTCTGCACCGCGGCTGGGATCAGCATGGGAACTTGCCTCGTGATTTGCGTTCGCAATGCGAAGACACTGATCAACCGATCGGCGCATTGCTCACCGATCTGAAACAACGAGGGATGCTCGATAGGACTCTTGTCGTCTGGGGTGGTGAATTCGGGCGAACCATCTATTCGCAGGGGACGCTGACGAAGGACAACTACGGTCGCGATCATCACCCGCGCAACTTCTGTATGTGGTTGGCGGGGGGCGGTATCAAGGGTGGACAGGTATACGGCGAGACGGACGACTTCAGTTACAACGTGGTCCAGAATCCCGTTCACGTCAATGATCTCAATGCGACAATGCTGCATTGCTTGGGAATTGACCACGAACGTTTCACGGTCAAGTTCCAGGGACTCGACCAGCGACTGACCGGTGTCGAAGGTCCGAAAATCATTAAAGAATTACTGGCGTGAGATGACTTCGAGCTGGTCGCGGTAATATGGCGTAGAAGCTAACGCGGGCAAATCGGTCGAACGAGGTGTCAAATGGCAGTAGTACTTCAGGATTTTTCCTGGAAAAGGATGATTGAAGCTGTGGAAGCTGTTCGTGAAAGGGCCTGTCGCGCCACGGCGGCGCTTCATCGTGCTGGTGTTCCGTACGCGGTTGCCGGCGGGAACGCTGTTGCGGCCTGGGTTGCTCGTGTCGATCGTGCCGCTGTACGTAACACGCAAGACGTCGACATTCTTGTTCGACGATCAGACTTCGATGCGGTGAAGACCGCTCTGGAATCCGCTGGTTTTGTACATCATAAAATCATGGATGTTGACTGTTTCATTGATGGACCTAATGGAAGTCCGCGAGACGCGATACACCTTATTTTCGCCGGGGAAAAAGTCCGAGCAACATACGACTATCCTTCTGCAGATGTCAGTGAATCGGTCCTCGCAGAAGAATACTGCGTCCTTTCGCTTGATGCTCTGGTTCGCATGAAGTTGAATTCATTTCGTCGCAAGGATCAGGTCCATCTTTTAGACCTGCTCGACGTCGGCTTAATCGACAGTTCGTGGCTTACCCGTTTATTGCCGGAACATGCGGCAAAACTGCAGCAGTTAATCGACGACCCTGACGGTTGATTCCTAAACGTTAAACGCCACAAGTTTCAACCACAACATTAAGAGCCATCAATCATGGGAGCTACATCTTTGACTCGTCCAGGTGCTCCTGAAATGTCCCAGAACTTCGAGCCGATTCAAACTCGACCTCAGAATGAAAGTCATGCAGCTCGGACGCTGCCCTCAACCAAAGGAGAGGGCGAGGCCCCAGCCGAGCCGCTGAGTCGATGCGTGTCCCTGTTTCGCGGCGCTGCGGAAGCCTCGCCCTCCCGCAGAAACTCTTCGCGGCGCGGAAAGAAACAAAACCTTAGTCGTACAATATTCTGGCAAGTGATCTTGATCCTTGGACTGTCGTGCCCCGCTGTCTTCAGCCAGGACAAACCTGCCGTCGATGCTTCGATCGACGCGGGTCAGGCGGCGCTCTCGGCCGGTGATCACGTTCGACAAATCGTTATCGGCGAACGGAAAAGAGCTTACATCGTCCATGTCCCCGAGGGGTACGATGCCAAAAAACCGACTCCGGTTGTTCTCGCGCTGCATGGAGCCGGGATGAACGGATCGATGATGGTCTGGTTTACCGGTTTGAATAAAACGTCAGACGCGAAGGGGTTCATCGTCGTCTACCCCAGCGGCACAGGTCCCGGTTCGTTCCTCACATGGAACGCAGGAGGCTTGATCGGTCGATTCAAAGATGAGCGTGTCGACGATGTCGAGTTCATCAGAAAGCTTCTCGACGAACTGGCAACGCTGGTTAACGTCGATGGAAAACGAGTTTACGCGTGCGGTATGAGTAACGGTGGGATGATGAGCTACCGATTGGCGGTCGAGTTATCAGATCGGATCGCCGCGATTGCGCCCGTCGGCGGAACGATGGCAACAGATATCGGAAATCCAAAACGCGCTGTACCCGTCATGCATTTTCACGGGACAAAGGATGAGATCGTTCCCTACGGACCTCCGGTCGGACCGGCACCGACGTTCGCCAGTTTGAAAGGAGTCGAAGACTCGGTAATGACCTGGGTGAAGTCGAACGGATGTAACGAAACCCCTCGTTCTGACACGCTATCGAAAGATGGCGATAAGATGACAGTCACGCGACGGACTTACAGCGGCAGTAAGGACGAAGCGGACGTGGTCCTCGTTTCCATCGAAGGGGGCGGACATACCTGGCCGGGACGGCAGCTTCCGATCAGTTTTCTCGGCCGATCCGCAAGAAATATCTCGGCCAACGAACTGATCTGGGACTTCTTTCAGAAGTATTCACTCAAATAAGAGGACGTACTGCACCCGCTGTGAAGTCCGTGCATGGTCGACTGCAAGCCAATACCGCAAATCATGCGATCCTGTTTGACTCATTAACCATTGCAGTCATCGAACATCGGCACGTTTACTCGTGCCATGGCAAATCCTGGAATTCGATCGTCTCACTCCCAGGCGTAATAGCGGGCGATGCTTCCGTCACAAGCTTGCACGTGCTTGGACGCCGAAGTAACAAGCGTCCCAGGAAGCCCAGGCGAGTATTCCTCACATTGAGCCATTCGAGTGATTGCAGTTTATTCACGATCACTTGTAGCGTCCGCCGCCTGGCGCTTGTGCCACTGACATCAAGCCAGCGCAGAACCTCGAAATCAGCAATCCGCAGCAGGCTTTCATCGGAGAGCCGACTTCCGGAGACATCGAGCCCTGCCAGATAGGATAGTTTCTGGTCAGACAGGAACTTGATGAAGCTGTCGCCGTCGGTCATCTCGCGCACGTAAATGTGCCGCAATCGATCTGCCAGATATGAAAATCCCTCTCCCCACGATTTCTCGATCCAATCAAGTCGCTCGATCTCAACCCGCCCGCCACGCCGCAGAACTTCTGCGATCACTTCTTCCTGCCGAACGTATTGTTCAACCTGGGCAGCAATCCATGCACGGCGACTTCCTCGGTATTGGGAATATTCCAACGCCTGATCGTACGCTTCTTTAAGACGCTTGAACTCAGCCGGATCACCTCCGTGGTCAGGATGAGCGGCTTTTGCCTTGTCGCGGTAGGCCGCCTTGATGTCCTCAACTTCATACGGAGGCAATAACCCCAGGACCGTCATGTAAGACGGACGGTCAACTTCCAGTTCCTGATTGGCGGCGTCGGACATACCTGAAGCACTTTGAAATAGGATCTCTGACGCGAGTCGTAAAAGGGATCGCCCTTCTCGAAATTCGGAGTGGCGTTTCATACCAGCGTCGAGAACGATTGCCAAGTGACCTGATGTACCTTGCCAAACGACACTCACAGCAAGGTACATCAGACGTCCGGCTTCTCTTTTCATCAAGGTTCGTTTGAGGGCGCGATCAATAGCCTGCCGCTTGTGTCGACGTGGCTGCCGTGATGGCGGGAAGATTGAGGCGGCGACGACATTCGTCGAGCATGTCTTTGGTGCGGCTGGCACCGCAACGGCTGACGCCCAGCTCGCGCACCGCCAACAGACCATCCAAATCGCGGACCCCGCCAGCGGCTTTGACCTGGACGTGTGGTGCCGAGTTCGCTCGCATCAGCCTCAGGTCGTCATGAGTCGCTCCGCCGGTTCCATAACCGGTCGAGGTCTTGACCCAGTCTGCGTTAAGCTCAGAACAAATCTGGCAGAGACGGATTTTGTGTTCGTCTTTCAAGTAACAGTTTTCAAAGATCACTTTCACCTTCTGACCAGCAGCATGAGCCACATCAATCACAGCCTTAATGTCCGCCCGGACGTAATCCCAATTTCCGCTGAGGACCTGACTGATGTTGACCACCATGTCGAGTTCTTCACAGCCATCGGCGATCGCGCGTTCGGCTTCCGCTCGCTTAATCGCGGTCGTGTGGCCACCATGAGGAAACCCGATCGTCGTGCTGGCCTTCACGGTACTGCCGCGCAAAATCTCTGCACCTCGTTTGAGGGCGTACGGCAAGATGCAGACGCTGGCCACGTCGTAAGCCAGCGCGAGACGGCAGCCCGCTTCCAGGTCTGATTCGGTCAGCGTCGGATTGAGCAACGAATGATCGATCATCTTGGCCATGTCGGAGTACGTGTAAGTCATGATTTCATTCCTGGTGTTGAGGTGAAAAATGGTCAGTTGAGTTCGCGAGTCATGGTTGAAGTTCAATACGGCAGGTCGTCATTATTCGGCTTAAGTTTTCCAGGTCATTTTCGGTCCGATTACCAGGGCCCGACCAGCAGCGTTAACGAGTCACACAAATTCATGAGGCAACCTCCGTCACGTTGATCCAGCGCTGCTCACGATGGCTTTTGAGAACCGCTTCACAGAGCAGGATCTCGCGGTGACCGTCGGCAAACGTTGGAAACGCCGGCACCCGCGTAACGTCTGCGGCAGCGATGTGGCCGTAGATGGTTCGGAAGAGTTGCTTGAACGTGTCTGGAAATCCTTCGTTATGGCCACCCGGATAATTGGCGATAGCACGGGCGGAATCACTAAGGAGCGACGGGTCTCGAATCAACGATTCATTCGGTCGATCGCGATGCCCGATCCACAGTTCATTGGGAGATTCACTGTTCCAGCCAAGTGCTTGCTTTGAACCCGCAATCTCGAACCGCACGCAGTTCTTCCTTCCCGCCGTTGTTTGCGAAACCCACAAACAGCCGTTTGCCCCGTTATCAAAACGGAGCATCACGCAACCACAATCATCCGTGCTGATCGCAACCGGTTCGGTGATCGCTGCCGTTTGACCGTTGCCAGAAAACGTTTCGACGCTTCCACCGGGACGGAGGCGGGTTTGATGCACCGTGCGGAGATCCGCGCAGACCGCAACGACGTGACGTCCTGTGATGAACTGAATCAAGTCCAGCCAATGAGTCCCGATATCGGCAACCGCTCGAAGCTCACCCCCCTCGTCCGCCAGAACGCGCCAATTAAAATCGGTCTTGCGAAGCAGCCAGTCCTGGACATAAGAGCCCGTGACGTGCAGAGTGTCGCCCCAGTCGCCTGATTGACATCGAGATGCCGCCTCATGACACAGCGGGTAAAAACGGATGTTGTACGCAACGGCAGCCACTTTGCCGCTTTCAGCGGCAAGTCGAACCAGCGTGGCCGACTCGCGGGAATTCATCGCCAATGGCTTTTCACACACGACGTGCTTGCCCGCCTGCAAAACGGCAGCAGCCTGTTCATAGTGAAACCGATTAGGGGTCGTGAGATGCACAGCATCCACCGATTTGTCTGACAGAATTTCGTCGAACGACGTATAGCCGCGCGGCAATCCGAGCTGCCCCGCAGCCAGACGGGATTTTTCAGGTGTCGACCCTAAAATCCCTGCCACCACAATTCCCGCTCGCCGCAATCCCTCGACGTGGACCGGACCGATGAAGCCGGTGCCAACAACAGCCGATGTCAGGGTTCGATTCGTCATGAGAGTGACTCCCTTAGCCGACCGCGAGCCGGAGTGGCCGACTGGATCGGACCAAGTCGGCTCTGAAATTCGTACTGATCGCCACGATACAGCGTTCGTTCCCACCACAACGGAGAATCATCATCAAGAAACCCGACCGAGACGACCTCCAACGCGGGCGATTTTGTCGTCGTCTGCAGACGAAGTGCTTCCGTGGCAGTCAGCAGAACCGCTCGTATGACTTCGTTCGCACCACCGATCTTCAAGCCATGTGACTCGGTCCAGGCACGATAAAGGGAACCTTGCGCTTGTGATTTTGTGAGCCTGGGGCAATGCGTGTGTACGACGTAACGATGTTCCAGAATCACGGGGACGCGATCGGCCAGCCTGATCCGTTCCATCTCCCAGACCAGCGCGTTGGCATCAAGTTTCAATGCGGCCTGGACTCCGGCCTCCGCTTCGCCAGCGGTCAGCTTTCCAAACGTCAGCAGTTCGGTACTTGGTTTCTTCCCCGCTGCACGAGCTTTTTCAGTAAAGCTGACCAGCGAGCGTACGTCATAGTCGATGACTTCTCGTCGAACGAACGTACCAAGCCCCTTGCGAAACTCCAGAAATCCTTCCGAGACCAGGCTTGCCAGTGACTTGTTCGCCGTCGCACGGCTCACCTGAAACTTTTCGGCAACCTCTCGTTCCGTGAGGAACTGATCACCGCAACGATACCCACCCACCAGCGCTGCTCGTAAGCGCTGATTCAGTTGCTGATACACGGGATTGCGAACAAGGCTCGTGTCCACGTCATGTTTCCATTGCGGCTGGTGGCTTAGCCACGATACGACCTGAGCAACAATGTGTCAAGCGGCCAACGGAAGGGCGAAGCTCCCGCTGAGCTGCGAAGCCGCTGGTACACGCGCAACCCCAGAACTGCCAGCCGATCAGTCAAATCTGGTTCACAAAGTCTTGCAAGGCTTTGAAGTATTCTCGCTGATTCCATTCCATGATGCTGTTGTGATCTCCATCCGAGAAGCGAACAAGTTTTTTCTGCGGACTGGCAGACCATTGATAATTTCGCTCGGCGTGTGAAATGTCGACGAGGTTATCGTGCTCGGTGTGCAAGATGAGTAGAGGATTCTTGTAGCTCGATAGTTTCAATTGATGATTGAATACGCGTCTGGCTTCTTCAACCACCTCGTTTGCCGTGATGCTGGTCGAAGAAAGATCCGCATATTTCAGAAACCGTTCACTCGGTTCAGCAATTCCACTTTCCAGAATCAGACCCGCAATCGCGGGTTGCCGGGACGCCAGTTCGATGGCATACAACGAGCCGATCGACCGACCAAAGGCGATCACTTTTTCTGACGGAATTCCCGCAGCAGAAACCACCGCCTCGCCGTCGCCGAGCATCGCCACCAATTGGGCCTTGCCTGTCGAATCGCCATACTGACGATATTCAACGAACAGAGAATTCAATCCCAGAGACGAAAGCTCGTAGGCCATCCAGGGAATATAATCCGCCACCGCTTCTCCATTGCCATGAAAATGCACGAGCGTCAACCGGTTCGGATCACCGATTTGCCGGTAGCAAGCCAGTTCGGCACCGTCGACTTTTACCATGAAAGGGTTGGAAACACTGCGTGATTGAGGGAACAGGTAACGACCACTGACGGATTGACTATCGAGAATGTTCTGTGGAGTGCCGGTCATGTTGTCGTTTCCATTATTTTCGAAGTGACGCGAAGTGTTGGATGATAAAATTCTCGACCCAGTTTGGGTCACCTGGTGAAACGGTGTATTCAACAGAGGAAGTTTTGTTGCGTTAAAAAGGAACCATTTCAAGCAGCGTCGCGTAAAATGTCTTCTTGCCCAGAATAGGCATAACATACCAGCCCAGCGGCAAGCTCGTCTTCGAGGAACGCGATTACAAAAAAATCATGGACTGCCCTGACGGAATTTTCGTCTGGAAAACGGCAATAACCGTGGAACGCGGTTATAGAAAATGCTCTCCACCGACGTCGCGCCACCCTTGTATTCGGTCCAAACACCTCGCGTCGGTGGGAGCAGCGACCTTCAAGCTAATTCTTCTCGTTAACCATCCGATTGAGCAAGTTCAATAGCTCTTCAGTCGTTGCTGCCACTGACACAAGGTCAGTGGAGAGCTTCCCTTTTTGCGATAAAGCTTGGTGGTAGCCGCTTAGTCGTTGCTTCCACCGACGCGAGGTCTCATCGTCCTACACATCTTGTCGTGCAAAAAAAATCAGCGTTCTTGGGCCCCGGGGCCAAACGTGTTCCACGCAAGGGACAAATCGTTGAGTCGCTGGAGTCCAATCCATAACGTTTGAGTTCCCGGCGCGGTTGCTTTA
>CAIULL010000112.1 GCA_903899985.1 uncultured Schlesneria sp. | reverse complement strand
TGCGTCACCTTCGTCACGAAGTAAGGACGCATGACAATCATACCGATTGAGTCTGCTCGCGTCATGCAATCAAGTCTTTTTGAACTGCACAAAACGCGGAAGATATTAGGGGGAAAACAAAGGGACATTCTACTTTACTGCGTGTTCTGACGGCTGTAATTGAAGATGAGGGACAGGCTCGCGCAAACACCGAATCGTCCTGCAAAAATGGAGCCACTCGCCGAGGGGTGAACTAAACTTTTACGGGACAGGTTCATTTATGAATTGGACCTGTCCCTTTTTTATACCCGAACCAGCAGCCTTGGGCTTCGGAGTCCATCGGTTGATCCAAGCAATTAAGCTGGATGTGGGGACATGAATCGGGTAGATTCAAGACATGTTACCTGAAACCATAGAAACTCGAGCGCACACGACGCAGGATGGAATGTTGAACCTGAGCGTCAATGTCGGCGTCGCCGATGCTGACGTGGCAGTTACCGTCCGCGTACGGTCTGTCGGTCCTTCGGGCGAGGTTGACGCGAACGGCTGGCCCAAGGTTTTTTTCGAAATGGTCGCGGGTTCGATGCCCGAGTTGGAGCGCGCCCCTCAAGGTCAATTCGAACAACGGCTGCCGCTCGAATGACGTTTCTCCCCGATACAACGTGTGCATTACGTTGCTGCGTCGCCGCAACTTAAGGTTGGCCGAGCGTTGGCAGGCAACCAAGGCAAGCGATGTCGTGCTCTGTTCCATCGTGGTGTATGA
This sequence comes from uncultured Schlesneria sp., assembly GCA_903899985.1. GTDB lineage: Bacteria > Planctomycetota > Planctomycetia > Planctomycetales > Planctomycetaceae > Schlesneria. Next base: position 38,853 of record CAIULL010000112.1, on the reverse strand, counting down.
GCTTCGTCACGGTGCCGAACGCAGTTCCAATCCGGTTCGCGAGCACGGCAAATTGGATATGTTTCTCAAGCCTTTCATTTCGCTGCCGTTCGATGATGATTGCGCGCGGAAATGCGCGGTGATCCGACATGAACTCGAAGAAATCGGCGCGGTGATCGGCCCGCATGATTTGCAAATCGCCGCGATCGCCCTTCAGTACGAGTTGATCTTGGTAACGCACAATACACGAGAGTTCGGTCGAATTCCAAAGCTCAAATTGGAAGATTGGGAGCTGTAGTGTTGTCCGAGACGGCAAGGCCGAATCATTCATTGTGGGTTTTGTGAGTGCGGTGGCTTGACACCGACTGGTCCAGACTTGGGGATCTCGACCTACTTAGTCAGCTTCTCAAGATCGGTTTTGATTGCTTTGCCCCAGATTTCGTAGCCTTTGCCGCTCAAGTGCAGGTAGTCCGGCATGATTTCGCCTGACAAGCCTCCGTTCTGGTCGAGAAACTCGTGGCCGATGTCCTTGTAGAAGACGGTCTTGCCGTCGTCCAGCTTCGCGATGATGGCATTGATCTCGGCGACCTTCTTGTTCAATTGTGCTGCTGGAATCGTTCCCCGGTTTTGTTCCAATTTCCGGATCGCGGCGTTCAGGACTTTGAGATCCGGCTTATCCTTCTTCAGTTCCTCATTGATCGGCTTGATCCCTTCGGCGATCTGTTCAAGGCTTCGCTCGGCATCGCTTGCGCCGCCGCGAGGGAAGACGCCCAGTAGCAGAACCTTAATGCCTGGCTTCTGACGCTTCAGTTCCTCGATGATGTCCGCGATGCCGCCGGCGATCTGCGGGGCGGTATGACCACCAATGTTGTTGGTGCCGATCATGATGACCGCCGCCTTCGGCTTGAGGTTATCCAGTTCGTGGCCGTCGGTAATGCGCCAGAGAACGTGACCTGTCTGGTCGCCGCCGATGCCGAGGTTCACCGGCTTGAACTCACCGAAATACTCCTGCCAGGCTTTTTGACCTTCCCAACCGTTCGTGATGGAATCGCCTAGAAAGATGACATCGCCTACGCCCTGGGTTTGCTCAATTCGTTTGAGGAATTCCTTGTGCCTCGGGATGTCGCGGTCGAGTTTCCTGGCGGCGGGATTGTCCGCAGGTTTTTCTTGAGCGGTCAGGCTGGAAACGAACAGACAAACTGCCATCAGGCAACCGGAAAGAGTCAGACTGGTCATGGTGCGCTCTCTTGTGTCATGGAGTTTTCTTAACGACGGCGCACGTCATGCTATCGAATCGCAGGGACGCCTAACAGCATCTGATGAACACTGACGAGGGTTCTATCGAGGAGCGTGATCCAATTAAACGTATCGCAAGCGATTCTCTTGCGGCGTACCCATCAGATCCTGCGGCTTCTGGAATCCACGCCGGGTTTCGGAGTGCCTGGCGATTGAGCTGTTTGGATTGGCTGCCGTTCTTGCTGGCCGCGAAGCAGAGCTTCGAAGAGTTGCGTTACCAAGCTGGAGCTTGGTAACGAGAAGAAATAAAATCATTAGCTGACTGGGGGTGGGTTTCGTTCGGCAAAGCCGCGTTGATGCCAATTGGGGTAGGTCAACGGCGTACTGCTGGCGGCGTCGAGTTTTGCGACTTGTTGTTGGGAAAGGTTCCAGCCGACCGCGCCGAGGTTTTCTTGCAACTGAGTTTCATTGCGAGCTCCGATGATGATATTGGAGACCGTTGGTCGCTGAAGCAGCCAGTTTAACGCGATCTGAGGGATCGTCTTGCCAGTCTCTTTCGCGACCTCTTCCAGGGCATCGATGACTTTGAATAGCAGTTCGTCCGGAATTTGTGGGCCCGCGTCGAACGCGACTTTGCTGGTCAAACGACTGGACGACGGTAGCGGTTGGCCTCGACGGATTTTACCGGTCAGGCGGCCCCAGCCGAGTGGACTCCAGACGACGGCACCGACTTTTTGATCCAGTGCTAATGGCATCAGTTCCCATTCGTATTCGCGGCCGACCAGCGAATAGTACGCCTGATGTGCAACATACTTTGTCAGGCCGTATCGCTCGGAAACGGAGAGCGATTTCATCAGGTGCCAGCCTGAAAAGTTCGAACAGCCGATGTAGCGGATCTTGCCGGCTCGAACGAGTTCGTTCAGTGTGCCGAGCACCTCTTCGACCGGAGTGATCGCGTCGAAGCCGTGAAGTTGATAGAGGTCGATGTAATCCGTACCGAGCCGACTGAGGCTCGCATCAACCGCTCGGATTAAATATTGCCTGGACGAGCCGACGTCATTGGGACCCGGACCGGTCCGAAATGTCCCCTTGGTGGAAATGATGACTTTATGGCGTCGGCCTTTGATCGCTTCACCCAGGATTTCTTCGGCCATTCCCTGGGAATAGACATCGGCCGTGTCGAACATGTTCAAGCCTGATTCCAGGCAGATGTCGACCAACCGCGTCGCCTCGGCCACGTCGGTCGAACCCCAGGCTTTAAAGAGTGGTCCGCCACCACCAAATGTCCCTGTCCCCAGGCTGAGGACTGGGACTTTGAAACCTGAACCACCGAGTTGACGGTATTCCATTTTGGTTGAAACCTTTGTGTGAAATAGCTTGCGTGAGGTTCTGGGGTCGGGTGTTCAAATTTCCAAATTGGCCGTCAAGTCGTCTCGCGACATGGAAATCGCCCGATTGGCCAATTTTGAAAATTTGAACGCCAGACCCCCTCTTTGATCAATGCACAAACAAAAACGACTTGGAATTAATGAGTGCCCAGAGCAGATCTTCGTAGCACTCCTTTGGTGACGTGTATTCGGTCAACAATCGTTCGGATGCGGCCAGTTCTGCAGCCGTGGGTGCTCTGGACAGCGTTGCGAAATAGAGGTCTGTGACGATCTCGGCGTGCGGCTTCTTTTCCGCCAGCAATTTTTCCACTCGGCCCGTGTTTAGCGCGATCTTTGTGGAGAGGATGTCGCCGTTCAGCGTGTGCAGGGCTTGAGCCAGATTGGCATCCGGCGATCGCTCGCATTCACAGACACTCATCCGACGTGGTTTGGCGAACGTGTTCAGGAAATAGTCAGGATATTCGGCGTCGGGGATTTCGATCGCTCGCGTCCCCAATGGCAGGTTGTTGAACTTGGTCTGGGTTCCCGCGGCGAAGTCGATGGCGTCAAGCAGCGGCTCGGCAGCGAGACGTTTTACTTCGAAGTGGCTGTAGAAACGCGAGTCGGCCACGTTTTCAGACGTCGGTTGAGAATCGAGCTGGTACAGGCGGGAAACCATGATCGTCCGAATCAGTTGCTTCAGATTAAACCCATTCTTGACGAAGTCATCAGCCAGTGCCTGAAGCATGGCAGGGTTCGTCGGTGGATTTGTCGGACGCAGGTCATCGACCGGCTCAACGAGGCCTCGTCCCAATAAGAACCCGACATATCGGTTGGCGGTTGCTCGTGCGAAGGCCGGGTTGGTCGGCGACGTAATCCATTGAGCGAGCGCGATGCGGCGGTCGAGCGGATGATCGACGGGATCGGCGTCGAGTGGTTTCGGGGGCATGATTTTGCCGGTCCGGGGCTGGGAAACTTCGCCACCCGTGCGAATGATGACGACTCGCTCGCCCCCAAACAGGCCGAATTCCTGACTCGACTTCAGCCCGGTCCGGGCGAAGAATGCGGCAAAGCTGTAGTAGTCGTCCTGACTGTATTTCTCGAACGGATGATGGTGGCACTGTGCACACGTCAGACGCGTTCCCAGAAATAGCTGAGATGTCGATTCGGCCAGAATCTGCGGAGTGTTGTTGACGATAAAATAGTTGGCGGGTCCGTTCGAAAAGCTTGACCCTTTTCCCTGGACGAGCTGAGAGACGAACTTGTCGAAGGAAAGGTTCTCGCGGAAGGCACCCTTGATCCAGTTATGCAGCGCCCACATGCCCGTTTCCTGCAGGTCGCGACTGTTGTTGCGAATCAGGTCCGACCACTTCAGCGTCCAGTAGGCGGCGTAACGTTCGTTATAGAGTCCTTTGCTGGGCGAATCGGCCAGCCCGAGCACTCGATCGATCCAGGCTGTTCGTCGATCAACAACAGAAGCGCCCGACTGTGCACTGGCCAGGAATTCATTGATTTCGTCACGCGTCGGCAGAGTTCCGGTGGCATCGAGGAAGACTCGTCGCAAGAACGTGGTGTCGTCGCAAAGGGGTGATGGTTCAATGCCGAGTTCTCGAAATTTGGTCGCGGCGAGTGTGTCGATGAAATTGTTATCGACCCAGCCGTCGAGGCGGGCGGGTGGTCCATAAGGAATGACAAACATGGCGATATCAGCCTGGCCTTCAAATCGAACCATGACCGCCGCCTGACCACGACCCGACACCGTGCAGTATCCATCACGTGAGACACTGACCAGTCCCTCGTCCATGGAATCGAATTTCGCCCAGGCAGTGACATCTCGCGAAGTTCCGTCGGCATAGACGACGTCGACTCGCAGTTGTTGCGTCAGGCCCGGTTCGCCAAGCCGGTGATTGGGGGTCACGACCAGTTTGGAAATCGGACGTTCCGTTGCGGGGCCGGGAGCCCCAGCACGAATCCAGGCGGAGAGCAGTTCGTAATCGGGGGACCCGACTTCCAGCCGGCGTCCTCCGCTGTGTGGAACCTGCATCGTCGGTTTTCGGAGCAACAGGCTTTCGGTCGGATTAATTTGATTGATTCGTCGGCCAAGGACTTCGCGGGCCATCGCTGCTCGATCGGCACCAGTGTCGAAACCGAACACGCTAAGTTTAAAGCCGCCTTGTCCATGCTGTGCGGCATGACAGGCCCCCATATTGCAGCCTGCCTTGTAGAGAACCGGGCGTACCTGTTCGAGGTAATCAACGATGGGTTCCGCGACAACTCCCGACACCGCGACTTTTACGGTCTGAATAATATCGCCGACTTTGACCGAGATTTCCGCAGTTCCGTCACCACGCGGGAAAACTCGACCTGTCGCCGAGACAACAGCCACCTGATCGTTCGAAGAAGTAAAACTGGCTTTACGAGTGCAATCCTCGGCCGATGAGGGACCTCGCTCACCTGCTGATGCTGTCACAAGAAGTTGAGTCTGGTCGAATTTCCCATTTATCGCGATTTCAGCAGGCGCAATCGTAAACGGGTCGGCACCGAATAAATTGTTCGTCAGGCTGAGTACGGCGACGAACAAAATCAAAAAATCTCGGAGCGACATTGGTAGGACTCCTGACAATCGGCGGGGAATCGGGCCAATGATGAAATCAGCCCGGTCGAGAACATCCATGATGACCGATCCGATAAGCGGTTGCAATTGCGTCATGAGCAATGGACGCACGAACTTGTAGAAGAAATTGAGACGGATGCGACAGATGAGATTTCTCGTTGTCTCGTCGCCAAGCTCCGGCATGGGAACGCAACTCTTCGAAGCTCTGCTTCGCTTGCGGCTGCAAACGCAAGTCACCTCCATCGAAAAATCGCCCGGCACAAATGGCGGCCTGATCAACCATTATTTTGATTTTAGATCGACTTTCCGCAGTTTTGTCGCGGAATTCGCCAGATAAATGCTAGAATTCGGAAGAAAGGGTGCGAAATGCTGATTGAATTCCGAGTCGAAAATTATCGCTCATTACGCGAAGAACAAGTTCTGTCGATGGAAGCTGGACGGGGTGGCGATGCCAGTGACGACAGGCCACGCCATGTTGCAGGTGTAAATCTTGACCTGCTGCCGGTGGTCGCACTGTATGGCGCGAACGCCAGTGGGAAAACAAATGTCTTGAGCGCACTTGCGTTTATGCGAGACGCAGTCTTGGAATCCGCCAACAAATGGAACCCCGATGAAGCGATTCCCCGTGTCCCGTTTGCATGGGGGGCATCAAAGTCCCAGCCATCGCTTTTTGAAGTCACATTTGAACTGGATTCAATTCGCTATCAATACGGATTTCAGTTAACTGAGGAAAGCATCGTTGAGGAATGGCTTTTCGCATGGCCTCATGGAAAAAAACAGACGTGGTTTGAACGTGATGGAAGCACATTCAAGTTCGGAGAGAATTTGCAGGGCGACAACAAGCTACTTCAGGGGGTGACTCGAAAAAACGCTTTGTTTATGTCAACTGCAGCGCAGTTCGGGCATCCCCAGATCTCTTCAATCGTTAAATGGTTTCACACGTTTGAATTATTGAATCTTGATTTAGGCCACAATTCGACTTTTAAAGACTTTCATACCGAGTTTGGAATTGCTGAATTATTCGGTTCGTTACACAAAGGATTCTTGAAGACCTTCACTGAGCCAGAGTTATTGCGACACCGCTTTATGACCCTGCTTCGAACGGCTGACTTGGGTATCAATGACATTAAGGTAGAATCAAGAAAGACCACAGATGGCCGTCCCCCATTTGAAATCATCCAGATTAATCATCAAGCAGGCGATGACGACGCATGGCTCCGTGCGAGTCAAGAGTCGAAAGGAACGCAAACATTACTGAGATTTGCGCTTCCGATTGTGCAAGCAATCCAAACAGGAAGCGTGCTGTTGTGCGATGAACTTGAATCAAGCTTACATCCAGTCATGGCCCAGACTATTGTTAGACAATTCAATGATCCCGTAACAAATCCACTGAACGCTCAATTGATCTTCACCACTCACGACACCAACTTATTGGGAACAACTCTCGGTGACGAACCAGCGCTGCGACGAGATCAGGTCTGGTTAACGGAAAAAAATGCTGAGGGAGCCACGGTACTCTACCCATTGACCGACTTTAAGCCGCGAAAGCAGGAGAATCTTGAACGAGGTTACATTCAGGGACGATACGGTGCCGTACCGTACCTTGGTAGATTTACGTTGGCAGCGGAGTAATTAGAGATGGCTAGCCGGCGCGATCGCGAACGGAAACCTGGACGTCGAGTTCCATTTCGCGAACCCAAATTGACGATCTTGATCGTTTGCGAAGGATCTGTAAGCGAACCTGAATACTTCAAAGGTTTCTTGCAAATTTGCCGGAATCCAAGAGTAACGATTCAAATTGCCGGCGGTCAGGGAGTTCCTCTAACCGTGGTACGTAAGGCAAAAGAGTTGAAAGAAGCTGCAGTTCGCCGTTCGAAACAGGAACGGGATGAGAATATCAAATTTGATTCCGTCTGGTGCGTCTACGACATTGACGATCACCCTCATCAACATGAAGCCTGGGAAATGGCGATCGCAAATAACATTGATTTGGCAGTTTCCAATCCCTGTTTTGAACTCTGGTTGCTGCTGCACTTTCGCGACAGCCCCGGGGCGATCGACCGTGCTGATCTTCGATCAATGCTGAAACAATTCGACCCGGATTATGACAAGCACGTATCGCATTCGAATTACACCAAGGAATACGACAACGCATTTGTCCGCGCAACGCGAATGGAAGAATCGGCCGTGGACCGCGGCGAAGCTGGTGGGAATCCTTCAACTGCGGTTTACAAACTGACTGAGGTGATCCGGAACCGTTAGTTCGCCCTTAAGCCTTTACCTCATCTTTAAACAGTTCAGCGAATAGTGGTGCCGCGGACCATTCGCGAAACCATGATTGCAGGTCCGCCTGCAACATTGCAGCGTCGGTCGTCGGTTCGGTGAGCAGTTGGATTAGTGCTTCGCCGGCGGTTTCCCCGTTCATCAGCGACGTCAGCACCTGGAACTGTGGTTTTGTGATTTCGAACCGGCGGACGATGTAGTCCCGGCGAGTCACCACAAGGTGAATTGGACGTGAGACAGGAGGGGTTGGCTCTAACCCACGACGGATCGCCGTTGCATATTCGTGGACTGGAAATCGAAGTTTCAGCAGTCTGACGCACGAATGAAAGATCAGACGTGACTCTGCAAACGCCTGTGGTGAAAGTCCAGCTAATTCACTGGCGTTCAAATCAGGCGACCGTTCCGGCCCAGGTCCATCGAAGACTTCGGCATAGACCCGCTCCAGCCGAGCCAGTTCGATGAGAAAATCAGCGAAGTCTGGCGCTTCAGGATCTGCATCTTCGAATCGCGGCGGTCTTGTCGCATTGAGATATTCGTCGAACGAACTTCCAAGGGTCGAAAGGGAGTATGATTTTGACGGATGTTCAACCAGATAACCAAAAGCGAGTCCGTTGAACGCGTCTTCGCCGACCGCGTGTTTCACGGCAGGGAATTGCGCCGCCAGGCATTCGAGCAATCGACCGAAGTAGGCTCGACCATAAATCTGCAATCGGTCGAGACTGGTCATTTCGCGGGACGGCAGGATGACCTGCACGATGTCAGCTTGAGTCACCTCAACCAGTTGTCTGGCGGTGGGAGAATCGACGCCTGCACGTACTCCGTCCGGGTGCGTAATCACCGCCTGAAGCCAGCGTTGAATTGTATTGAGCGGCGACGAATCGGGCATGTTCGTTAAAACATCTTTCCGGGATCAGGTACAGACACAATATTTCGACATCATATCCACCCTTTCGTCGAAGCGCGTGAGTTTGGGAATTTCAGGAACGAATCGAAGCAAAAAGGGACGGCAAACAGATCCCGCACTCAGTCAATGCGGGAACGGTCATCCTATTCTAATGCCATCATCCGATGTGCGCTATTTGGCTGTGCCAGTCAACGCGCAATGGATCATCCTATTCTATTCCCGTCGTCCGACGCGCATCATCCGGCTGCGCCGGGCCGGGGTTGGGCTATGCGTTGAAAAGGATTCTTGCCTATAATCGCTTTCGGTGGAAACTGCCGATGGATCGGCGGGTTTCAGGAAATGCTAATCGACGGATCTGGGCCGCGCGATGGAACGCTCGACACGATTACTGCTGCTACTACTGCTTTTAGCGGGATGTCGTGGCACGCAAGAGACTCAGTTCCTGAAATGCCTGCCTCGACCGGCTCAAGTCGAGGCTCAGTCGTATAACATTCACGATCCGTTTCCTGACGAACGTGCCGGCCCGAACACATTTACACGTCCACGAGCTTTTATCGTACCACGGACCGACGCTCGAAAAGATTTCGACCTGAGATACCTCAAGGCCGCCTATGGTTTCCCTCAACAACGATATGCGTTATGGAATAACCAGACCAGTGGATCGGCATCGGCTCAGTATCCGGTTCAACCATTGTGGCAAACGCCCCAAAGCGCGGCTCCAATCGCAGCAGCCCCGGCCTGGCAACCCTGAGTCCTCGGGGACGCTCGTCACACTGACAATTCTGATGTTTCTGATGACCGCATGTTCGAGCAATTCGGTCGTTTCCGGTCAAACACAGAAACAACAGAATTCGCGTTCGTTTGAATCGCGGGCGGGCGAGTTCGTGACGCCTGAAACGCAAAAAGCGATCGATCGAGGCTTGGTTTTCCTGCAAAGGCGACAGCATGAGGACGGCTGGTATATCGCCAGTAACTACAAACGGAACGTCGCCGTCACGGCCTTGTCCGGGATGGCTTTCCTTTCTTCGGGAAATGTTCCCGGTCGCGGTCCCTACGGTAAGAACGTTGATAAGTCTGTCGACTACATTTTGACCTGCGTAAGTCCGTCGGGGTTCATCAAACGTGACGACAGTCCTGAGCATGGGCCGATGTACGGCCACGGTTTCGCCACCTTATTCCTGGCAGAAGTGTATGGAATGAGTCCGAAACGTGAAATTCGCGAGGCACTGAAATCGGCGACCCAATTGATCATTAACTCTCAGAATAAAGAGGGTGGCTGGCGCTACAAGCCAGATGGTCGAGACGCCGATATTTCGGTCACAGTTTGCCAGATGATGGCCTTGCGAGCGGCACGAAACTGCGGCATCGCCGTTCCGAAGACCACCGTCGACAATTGTGTCGAGTATGTTCGGAAGTGTCAGAACGGTGACGGCGGTTTTCGCTATCGACTGGGAGATCGGCCGATCAGCGACTTTCCGCGGTCGGCGGCGGGCGTTGTTGTCCTTTATAACGCGGGCGTCACTGACGGACACGATCTGGCACGAGGATTGAAGTATTTGCAGGGCACACCGCCTCGGGGTGATCTGCTTCATCACGATCCGCATTATTTTTACGGCCAATACTATGCGGTCCAGGCGATGTGGCACGCCGGTGACGAGCATTGGCGACAATGGTATCCGGCAATCCGTGATGAGTTGATTCTTCGTCAATCGCCTGATGGAGGCTGGAACGATTCAATCAATGACGTTTATGGAACCGCTATGTCCTGTTTAATCCTTCAAATGCCGAATAACCTTTTGCCGATTTTTCAGAGATAACTCCATGTCGATTTCGTGTCCGGCAGATCAGGCCTCCGAGATCTCAAGCCGCTCGACACACCCTGATGTCCCATCACTGTGTCGGCTTCTGGTTTTACTGTCGTTGTCATGGGGGTTAGCCTTGCATGTCAACGCTGCCGAAACAGTAACCGATATTTCGGGAGCAAAAACGACGGGGCAATTACGCGCCTGGTCGGCGGATCAGTTGGTCATTGTGTCGAATGAAGAAACAAAAATCCGTCAAGCGGATGTCCGTCTCATCACATTTGAAAACAAATCTTTGCCGTCAAATAAGAACGAAGCGACCGTCTGGTTGTCCAACGGCGATCGAATAAACGCTCGTTCGGCCGGCATTGGAAATGACTTTCTATCGGTTTCATGGCCACTTCTCGGGGAAACGGTGATTACCAAAATTCCCCTCGAAGAAGTTGTCGCAATGATTCTCGAGTGGCCGGAGGTCACGAGTGATCGTCTGCGGTTAATAACCGATTTCGAGACGCTGCCCGGCGGAAACGATCTGGTGTTACTCAAAAATGGTGACCGGCTATCGGGAGAAGTTGACCGGCTTGACGCCGCATTCGTGGACCTCAAAGTTGCCGGGAAGCCATTGAAGGTCGATCTCAGCCGGGTTCGCGCCATTCGGCTCAACCCCGAATTGATCACGGTCAAGCGTCCGACAGCGCGCCGCGCCATCATATCATTGACCGATGGCAGCCAATTGACGGCAAGTCAAATCGAATTGAAGGGGGATGTTTTGCACTTCAAATCATCCGGTTTAGGGAACGTGCAATTGCCGGTCAGTAACGTTAAGTCCTGCCACCTGTTCGGCGACCGATTGATTCCGATCACCGACTATGAACCAGTCAAAGTTGAATACACTCCCTATTTTTCGGCAAAATGGCCACTCGTACGAAACGTCAACGTAAGACACGGCCCTTTGGTACTACGAGAAACCGAATTCGTCACCGGCCTGGGGATGCATAGTCAAATGGCCGCGACGTATGAATTACGAGGACTTGAGCGCGAGTTCCAGGCGACGGTTGGCGTCGATGACATTGCCAAGGGGGCGGGAAGCGTCATCTTTGCCGTCGAACTGGACGGTCGACGAATCTGGACCAGTCCTGAATTGACCGGCCAATCTCCTGCAATCCGCACCGGGAAGATCGATCTGCGGGGTGGTAAGCGACTGACGTTACTGGTTGAGTTCGGCGAACTGGCTGACGTGTCAGACTACGCCGACTGGTGCGACGCAGTCATGATTTGCGACCCCCCACGTTGATCAATGCCAGGGTTTCTGCTTCGGCATACGAAAGGGTGTGCCATCTTGGAAGGACATCGGCGTTTGGCCGATGGCTGAGCATAGCGACGCCACCGGTTTTGATTTTGACGATGTTCGTCGATCCCCGCGGGATCGTTCTTATTCGTGCCAATGACGTCGATTAATCATAGCGAAACGACCGAAGAATCTGGAATCCCTTCAGGATTCTTGGATTGTCGGCACGATCGAAACCGGTGGCGTCGCTATATCGCTCAGCCACCGGCTAATCGCTGCCATGCCTTCGGCATAAGAATGCGTGGGTCGGTGTTTTGCAAACGCATTCACTGCCGAGCAACAAATCCTGACCTTTCCCATTGCGGCTTCGTACTGGAACCAGCCCTCAATTCTCCAAAGCCAGGCCTGCCGCTTCCGTGATTCGATCGAAGGAAGCGCAGTTTGTTGTGTAGCTGATCAACTGGACGACGTCGCGAGGGCCTGCCAGCTTGACTGCTTCGTCGACATCGTCGTCTGTCAGGATCACAGGCGTCGCCGCGAGTCGTTGAGCAACCGTGAACAGGGACCGCTCGGTTGGTGTGAACTCTTTCCAATCACCGTCTAATTGATAGATCTGTTCGTCTGATTGACCAAGTTCTCGCAAACGCTGTTGTGCACGGCCTGCGGCGTACCATGCGCGGTCCTGACGGGCGATGATCCAACTGACCTGGGCCTTCAGCAGCGGCGAAAGATCACCTCGTTCTTCAGCAGAACGAATGCTGGAAATGCGACCCTTGGCACTACTCGGGAAATTGGCAAGCAATCGCACCCATTGAGGCAATGGTCCTTGGGGCCAGTTATCGGGCAATACTTCGCGAGCCTTTGTTTCTTCGACCAGTGGCAGTCGGGGCGTTCTCTGATGTGCCATAGAAAGTGCCCGTTTGACGTCATCGTGGGATTCCAGTGCCGGACGCTCAAATACCGTTTGCCGAGTTGGCTCGCCGGACTTTCGATCGAAGGCCAATGGTGCGACCCGTGTCACTCTGGACTGGAACCGTTCGGCGGTCGGCGTCAGGTAAGACTCTGGTACTTGCGGCGTTGAAGCGGGTTGAGCGGTCGCGGTTTGCCCGGCCTCAGGTCGTCGGCCAAACCCGCCACCGTTTTGCGACTGGGGGATACCCGCTCCTTCTTTCCACCGGTTAATCGAGTTATTGCCAGCCATTGAGAGGATCATTTCGAGGATCTGCAGATCGGTAAAGTCCTTGCGAAGTTGATCAATGTCGGCATCACGTAATTGATGCGGTTCGAACGTGAATTTTCTGGCAAAAGCAAACGCCGCTTGTTCTGCCTGAGGAAACACGGACCAATCGCTGTCCAGCGCGGCAATTTCATCTTCCAGCATCCCGGCAGCAAGCAGTTTGGATTCCTGATGACCCAGACAGTACTGACAGTTATTGGTTCGGGAGACAATCCAGAACAGTTGCACTTTGAATTTGTAGCTGAGCGTCATCTCAGGATCGTTATCACGGCCTCCGCCAAAACCGCCGCCCCCAAAACCGGCTCCGCCACCACCTGTTCGTGCGGTTCCCGTTCCACCAGCCGCTGGTCGTGTTTCACCAGCAGGAAGATAGTGATATCTCAGTCGGGCCTCGTAGCCCAAACCACGTTCACCAAGCTTCTCTTTATCTTCTGCAGTTAACTCGGGAAGAGGAATACGAGGTTTACGAACCTTCATGTCCTCTAAATACTCTTTCATTTCCGGCCGAGTCAGGGGTACCGGCCGCGGCGTGGATTTGGAATCGATACCTAGGGCAATACCTGTGGAAGCTAAGAAAAGGCCGATCGAGAACAGTGGGAGTAATTGTTTCACTTGAGAGTTCCTTTAAGAATTGAACCCGAAAGAGTTCCCATGACAACCGAAACGCCGATCTCAGGGAACAGAATGAGATAATGCCGAGTCACCTATTTTGACTTTGTTTCCGCTGCGGGACCGTCCCCGACTACGGCAGGTGTCGGAAGGCTTTGAAAGACGTTTTCCGTTTCGAGAGGCAACTGAAATCCGTCAGAGATACGTGTCATATAGAGGCCTCGACAGAGCCACCAGAATGTGGCCATGGCCTTGTCGGGACCGAGATCCGTTTCAAGCGTACGGTAATCAGCAGGGGTAAGTTCCCACGGTGTCTTACTCAACTTTCGAGCATAAGCGTAAGCACGTTGCTCTTCAGGTGGAAACGCGGACCAGTCAGAACTCGCCAGACGCCGGGTCCGTTCTGCCACAGCATTTTTGTCGAGTCCGGCGACTTCGAGTAGCATTTCGCAATGTCCCATGCAGTAATTACATTCGATGCTGCGCGTCTGAATCCAGAACAGGCTCTCTTCGAAGATCCGATCGGGTTTTGTCTCGGCCCACATTGTCCGAGTCGAAATACCCCAGGGGACGGCAAGCTCCGGGACATACCCCGAACAAACAAGGTTCCAGACGATGCGAGTAGGCCGGGCTGCCATGGCTGCAGGAAGATTTTTCTTTACATCGTCCCAGACCGGTATCGGAAGCCGCGGCTTCCGGTGACGCTGTTTTTCCAGGCGCGATTGGAGTTCGTCATAAGTGAGTCGGGACCATTCCTGATCGTCATCGACGACCTTTTTGCCTGATTCGACGAGGTTCGTGGAATTGATCTGCACTGGCATTATTGACGCGATTTGAAATGCCGAATCAACAAACGTGACGGGTAGCGGCGCAAGAGGACCATGCTCTTCGATGGGAAGATTCAGTCCCAGGACGATCCGATCTTGAAAGTTGCTATACGCCGCCAGCAGTACCATCGCTGCGACCCGTTTCTCCCCGTAACGATTTTTCAACGACTCAAACAGTTCATCGCGAATCGTTGGAGCAGCGACCGTCAGTAGTCTCGCAAACTCTAATGGGTCTCGATCTTCAGCAGGCCACGCGGCTGAATCGCCGACCAGTTTCTGACGGGAAGTCGCGTCGAGACCTGCTCGTTCGAGATCCGCAAGGGCGTACGCTTCCGAATAGGCACATCGATTGGCATGCGCGATGATCCAACGCATTTTTCCCCGCAAAATCGGATCGAGTGGGCTTTGAGTACGATGGGCAAAGTCGAGTTGCAACATAGCCGCCGCCGTTTTTGGCAGTTGCGGAGCGACGGCTCGAACCCAATTGGGAAGTTCGACGCCGCCGCCTGAGATGGTTTCAGGCAACCGCTTCCAACTTTCCGCGTCACTCAACAATGGAACCGCGGTGGCGTTCGCAGACGATGACGTTTGTGAGGTCGGCGTCTTGACGTTGTAGTAGTCGTAGAACACGTTTTCTCGTTCGAGTGTCAACTGGAACCCGTTTGAGATCCGCGTCATGTAGTGATATCGACTGGCATTGAGCAGAACGATGATTGCTTTGTCCGCGCCGAAATCTTGGCTGAGTTCCGCAACGTCTGCGTTCGAAACCTGCCAGGGGGTGCGAGTCAACTTGCGGGCGAAGGCAAACGCACGCTGCTCAGCCGGCGTGAAGCTTGACCAGTCATCACTCGCAAGAAGACTGCTTCTTTCAGCGATTTCCGACTTGGTCAGTCCTGCCACTTCCCAGTTCATCTCGCAATGCCCCATGCAATACGAACACTTCACTGCGCGCGTCGTGACCCAGAACAAGCTTTGTCCGAAGATTCGATCCCATTTCGGACTCGCCTCGGCACCGGCTGTTCTCATGAAGACTTCGAATGGAACCGCCAGCTCGGGTGCGTAACCGAAAACGATTCGATACCAGATGATGTCGCTTGGTTTTTTGATCAACCCTTCAGGAAGATTTCGACTCACCTCGTCCCAAGACGGAATCGGCAACCGAGTCGGCTTTTGTCGTTGAGCTTCGAGCCGGTCCTGAAGTTTCTCGTATGAGAGCAATTTCCATTCGGGATCATCCTCGATCAGGTCCGTGCCGGTTGGTTTGGGGAGGGGAGATTTTTTTAACGGAGGTGGCGGAGTCGTCTTCGTCACGTACGATTCAGGAGCAAACGCCACATCGATCGGCGGCAACGGACCACCCGGTTCCAGCGGTGCATTCAAACAAAGCAGAAATCGATCTTGAAAATTCGAATAGGCCAATAACAGAACCATTGAAGCCGCCTGTTTCTGGCCAAAATGCTTGACCAGGCCAGCGAACTCGTCGTCGGTGACGGAATCCGAATCGACCGACATTTTGCGTGCAAACTCCAGCGCGGCCCGGTCATCATTCGACCATCCCGGGTAGCCGTCACGTCCCAGAGCGGTGATAAGAGCCTCGTCGACCCCTGCACGTCGAGCGTCGGCTGCTGCATAAGCTTCCGCATAGTCGCAACGATTGGCATGCGCCGAAATCCAACGCATAGCCGCCCGCAGACCCGGTGCAACGGGGCTTTTTGTCCGCTGTGCCAGGTCAAGTTCAAGAAACGCTGCTGCGCTCTTTGGCAATTCGGTGGCGAGCATTTTCGCCCAGGTTGGCAATGGCTGACCGCTTCCCCTGGTTGCCGTCGGCAGACGTTGCCAGGCCTCGGCGTCAGTCGGCACGGGAAACCGTGGTTCGGTCCCGGCGAACGCCGCCGCACCGGTACCGATCATGATTCCGGACATGGCGGTCACTTGGATCGGGGAATCTGAATTCGTCTCGTTCATTTTTGTTTCTTTTGAATTGCGATTGCCTTGAAAGGCTCATTGCAAATCACGACCGATCAACTCGCTAGATTGAGATACGAAGACAGCATCAGCCAATTTCAGACTTTCATCAATGTCATGAGCAACGAACAGGATCGTTTTTCTTCCAGTTAAACATCCGGAACGATTAGTAATCGCGATCTAAATGTTAGCGGGATGTCTTGGATGACGTCGAAGTTTCATCCCGCTTCTTCACCGAGCTTGCAGAAGTCTTTGAATCCAAAGCTTCGAAATTCTATTTTTCGTCGATTAACGTCATGACCAAGGCTTGTTCCATCTCACCCGTTTTAAACCCAAATGGACCACGGCCACTTTTGTAGGCCACGCGACCTTGACGATCAATTACGTAGAGGCGGGCTGGCATACCGCTGTAAGCGTTACCAGTGGGATCGTCGATCTCATCCACCAGTAACGGGATGGAGGGCTTTAAGAGCGCATGACATTGACTTGCGACGGCAGTCCTCTGTTCATAAGTTTTGGGCTGGGCGACACTCACTCCCACCTTTGCATTCGAGTCCATTTTCCAGCCATCGGTCGGATGAGCCTCGCGAACGTAAATACCAACGAATACGGCATCGTCTTTGAATCTGCGGTACACGTCTTCCACACTCTGATACATCGAACGAAACGGTCCACAGGTGAAGTTTCCAAAAACGAGCACGACAGGTTTAGCCCCGATGACATCGGCCAGTCGAATTGTCTGCTTGCCGTCCTGTGTCTTGAGCGTAAAGCCAGGTGCGGGATCGTTGACTTTAGGGCCCTCTTGCAACGACCCTACCTCGCCGGTGAACAACCCCTGTAAAAGAATTTCCTTCGAGGGTACGTCGCCTAGCGTAAAGTCAGATGGTCCTCCCAACCAGGCGTTTCGCAGTTCTTCAGAGGTCAATTCCTCCTTACCACCCGACGCCCTGTCGAAAAACGCCAGCCACTCTTCACGAGCCAGTTTTCCGTCGCCATTCGGGTCGATCTTGCGAAAGAGTCTGTTAACTAGATAGGACTGCTGAACCCATGGATTGCGTTCGGACCAGTTCAGGTCGTCGGCCGTGATTTTTCCGTCTCGATTACGATCGAGTCGGTCAAAAAACATAACAGGTCCCTGGAACTTGCCAGACTGGATTTCTCCATCTGGATCAATTTCATGTCGTTTGGCCAGCCAGTCCCAATCGTATCTCGATTCCGCTGGACCGAACCATCCATCGCCGGCCCCCATCATCGATCCCTTCACGATCGCCAAATACATTCGAATGGCTTCTGGCGCAGTCCTTCCTTCGTAGGCTTTTTCAATCTCTTCGACGGGAACTTTTTCGAGTTCCGGACCCACTGAATACTCGATGACAGACTTCTTTTCATCGTTCGTTTTGGCCTGAACGCTATCGTCTGCGGAAAGACCCGAATTCACAAACATGGAAACCATAGCGAGACACCCTGTTAAGTGAGATCGATTGATCTTCATCGATGAATCCTTAAAGCAGATGATCAAGTCCCGAAAAATGCTAGATCTCAAGCGGCAGTCGAAGGGATTCGGTGAAACGATCAAAGGCGTTCGCATCACACGTCAATTGGATGATCTCGGCTACTTCGAAATCGGTGAAGTGCTGCTTCAGACGAGTGATGTCTTCATCGACGATCGTCTGTGGGGCCGAGGTCAGCTTACAAGCAAATCGTAACGCTTCGGCGTGACCGGGGGTGGTGGCCGCATTTTCGAGATCGGCAAACGAATACAAGACGGTTTCGTCGCCCCCTGAGGCTCGGTATCGCACTCGTGCATGTCCCGCTGCGTACCAGGCTCGATTTTCGCGAGCACTGATCCAGGCGATCAAGATTCGCAGTTCCGGCGGTGTCTTTCCCTCACGAGCCAGCGCTTGCCTCTGTCCCCAGGCATCCAGCGCAACAGACAGGTTAGCGATCGCCTGAAACCACACGGGTGGAATGACACCCGGACAATCCTTCGCGAGAATATTTCTTGCAACTTCGACCGAGGGAATTCCCACAGCCGGTGATCGCATACGAGCCGCCTGGAGTGCAGCTTCGAACTGCTCCCGATTCTCCCATTCCTGTCTTGGCTTGCTGTCGAGGGGAATCACTTTTGAGGGAACGCTGGCGAATTCAGTGGAGGTCGGAGTATTCAGTTCGCTGTGTTCCGTGCCACCAAACGACTGATCCTGAGGTATTCCGGTGGAAGAGGTCCAGCGATTGACGGCGTTGTATCGACTGACGGTATAGATGATGTCGATGATCTCGGCATCACTGAAATGTTGTTTGAGGTCGGCGACGTCCTTTTCTGAAAACTGTTGCGGTGTCAGCGTCAGTTTTCGAGTCGCTTTCATTGCAGCCTGCTCGTTCGGCGGGAACGAATCCCAGCGGCAATCCAATGACGCGATCTGATCGTCAGTCATGCCAACTCGTTTCAGCTTCAGCTCCTGATGACCCAGACAATACTGGCAATCATTCGCGCGAGAAACGATCCAGAACAGCCGCGTTTTGAACCCATAGCTAGGGTCGGCCTCGAGTGCTTTCAGCGTTGCCGCCGTCCCGCCTGCCGGACGCCGTGAAGAACCACCTCCCCAACCGGAGATCACAAACGACTGCCATGACGATGGCAGGTAGATCGATCGCAGTCGACCATTGTTGACGAGCGACCGGCCCGATGCAATTTCCTGTTCTGTCGGTGCGGGAAGCGGCAATCGGGATGTTCGTAGTTTTAAGGCTTCAATTCGCTGCTTCATTTCCGGCCGAGTCGACGCCGGACCAGTCTCCGCATACACATTCGTCAGACAGGCGAGCGAGAATAACAGACAAAGATTCCAATAATTCTTAAACATGAAAGACCTCTATTGCTGAGGGAAAATTGTAATGGCAGGTGACGTGCTGACGATATATTTGACGGTCGATTCGGATGCCCCTCGCTCGCCGCGAAACTTGCGTTTCACACGGATATGAAGATTTGAACCATCCGTCGTGGCGTCATCCTCAAGAACCTCAAACGAGGCTAATTTTTTTCCTTGGCCCCATTCGGTATCACCCACGATGATATTTGGCTTCAGGTCTTCTGGTTTCGCTCCATCAACCCAGGCCTGCATCGCTTCTACTACGGACGCCTGCGCCAGATCGGTATTCAGTGCATAGGTCCGTGCCTGACCGCATCCCACTATCCCGCTCACTGACATGACACACAACAGGGCTATTCGCAGTCCATGAATTCGGTTCATGATTTGGAATCCAATCAAAAGAGAATGAATGAGAAAGGGCCTGGTGAAGCGAACTTCACCAGGATCGTTACGCTGAAATAGATTGAATCCAGAAATTGTGAAGACGTGGGCAGATTAGAAGTCGCCTTGCACTTCACCACCATTACGGGTTCCCAGATTTCGCCAGGTCGTCAGATCAAGATTCTGCGAGACGAACCTGACCGATCCATCGCACAGCAGTATGTGCACGCCGCCTACGTGCTGACTGTTAGCGGTGGTGGCAATTCGTCCTGGCGGAAACATGCACGAGAGGCCATTAGGCTGAAGAATATGATTGTACTGATTCGTCGAATGGTATTGTTGTAACCACGGTGCCCCGACGTTTGAGTAACCTTGCTTTGTTAAGTCACTCAGATTGGTCGCATTGCATTGCTGCAGGGCTTCGTCCGCAGTGTTGGGATACGTTCCCGGCTGGAAGGTGTCGACGAGAGGCGTTGAAACAGCGTTGCTTCCATCACCCGTCAACTTTTCAGACATCGCCGAAGTGTTGCTAAGACCATCCGATACGTCTGAGAACCTGACGATTGTATTGTGGAAGATGATTCCATTGGGTGTCGGTTGACCTGCTGCTCCCGACGCATACATGACGACGCCAGAACCGGCGTTCCAGTAATAGTTGTTTCTTCCTCCGATCGTCGCAGGAAGCCTAGTGGGATCTGATGGGCAGCGGAAAAGCGTCAATTCCGTATTGCGGGGAACGATGTTACTGACGTGGTCATACCCGACGTTGAAGTTAATCAAGTTGTAAAGATTGGCCTGGTCACAGTAGGGGAGAAGTCTTGCATGAGCCGAAACAGGGTTGACAGTCCCGTTCACATCGGCGAGCGGAATGCAAAGATACGTATCGTGATAGTTGTGAATCGCCAGGCCCAATTGCTTGAGATTATTCTTACATTGGGTGCGGCGGGCAGCCTCGCGGGCCTGCTGCACGGCAGGTAATAACAGGGCGATCAAAACCGCAATAATGGCAATGACGACCAGCAATTCAATCAGCGTAAAGCCAGAACGGCGCGAACGAGTACGAAGCATGAAAACCTCCAAAAAATCAGAAACGAAAACGAAAAACAAAATAAAAAACGAGCGGCCAGCGATTGCTGATACACAATCAGACCGGGTCGAAAGCTAAATGAAGATCAGCGCGACCAGTAAGTCGGCACTGGGGTTATCAACGACCGAGAAGCGCAACGCCGTTAAGCGTCACATTCACGTGCATGCTGTTGTGCAGCAGAGTTCGTCGAGCAATCGACTCGTCTGCCAAGATCAACAAAAACACCTGTTTTCGTTGGATGATTACGATATGCGCAGCAAAACAGGGTTGCGCTGAGCACACGATGAATTCTTTCACTGGTTCCGCACGAATACGTGTGGATGCACCTCAGAAAGAAACTTCTCCAAAGAAAATTGAGCCTCTCTTGAAGAGGTCACACTTTGGGCGGACGATCCAGCCGATAGGCGATCGTCGGGAGCACGACAGACTCTGACGGATGAGCCATCAATGACAAGAGTGTCGGTGCAGGAATCATGATGTCGGCCATCCAACCCCAGCGATCCTGCGGTTCGACAGTGATCACGGGCGCCGGAAGCGGATTCTGATGCGAACGTTGCTGACACGAAGGACCGTGACAGGGCTTTCGATGAGGGGCCTTGCTGAACGGAACGGAACCTGTCGGGTCCGACTCGCCACGGTTCATCTTGCCCAAATCGTGATCCACCATGTCGGAGTGAGACATCATGTGACCATGAAGAAGGTAGTCACCACATGTCGCCTCAACACGGGTTGCAGTCACAGAGAACAGCCCCAAAACAGCGACAAATGACAACACGCAGTGCGGCAATCGTCGATTTCGACGATTAAAAAGCGGCTCAAAACTCGTGTGGAATCGCTGCAAGAGAAGCTCCGAGAATCGGGTAACCCCTAAGCATACGACAGTGGGATCGTGTTTTGCAAGAAATTTCTTCAGAAAATCGACAAACAACCAAACTTCGTGAATCAATTACGTCAGGCGACGTACGTTTGATTCGGGTTGCGAAGTCCACATTTTTCCCGCGAATATGGCAAGCAATGATGAAACCTGAAAAAATATTTCAAAATCGTTTGCGAACAATTGAATCTGGTAAAACAACTTTACTTGGACGTGGTCATGAGCCGCTCGATCCGTTGCATCATCAGGCCAGCATCCCGGCCTGAGATCTCAATAGTTAGCACCGTCCCCGTCACGGCGGCCAACTGCAGCATGTCAATCATCGATCTTCCGTCAACAGAGATCGCACCGTTTGAAATTGTGATGCGTCCTGTGAAATCAGCGACTTGTTCAATCAGACGAGTACACATCAGCATGGTCAAACCGCACTTTCCGATAACCTGAAAATCCCGTTTGAGCGTTGCCCCCACGAACCGGCGCACGTTGCTGGATCTGGATGCTTCGGATGGCGACGAATTGATCATCATGGAACTGAACCTTTTATGCGGATTGAGCTTCAGTTTGACGGGACGCGACTTGGACCCGTCGTCAATCAGACAAGCGATTCACCCTTTAAACGCTGAGAGATCGCTGATGCGTTTGATGAATCCCAGCGCAGTCGATCGCCTGGGACAATACACACGATTCAACGAAATCTCATAGACGATATCAGTCAATTTCATTGCGATTTCATAAAAACGCATTTTTCACATTACGATTCTGATATTTCTCCATGAATACAAGCGTTTTCGACAATCTGACCCGCCTGCAGGTGGGGAGCAAATAGCTACGATATTGACCACGTGATCCCTTCACTATCGAGATTTACAACGACCGCACCAGTATCGTGAATTCTTCGTTAGGGGCTCGATTACCTTGAGAGCCTTTGCCGCGCTCGTCCGATGTAGATCAATAGAAACGAGCCTCGGCAGTCGACAACGACGGGTCAACCAACGGTCCAGGTGGTTTCCGACGTACTTCTCGCGACGAGAAGTGCAAACTTATGTCGACTGCCAACAATCTTCAGGAGTCCATGACGATGTCGTCGATTTCCACCTTCACGTCAGATCCGGCTTTTTTCCCCCATTCCGATGAACAAGGATTCAAGCACGAATTTGAGGAATTTCTTGCCGCCTTGCAATCAGGGAACCAATCAGCCGCTGAGTCCGCTTTCGAAGTCATCAAACATGGCTTTCAGGAGTCGCCGCAGTTGCCGTCGAGAAAAATAAAGTCGAATCGCCGAGGCTCATCTTTTCGCAAAACTCCGTAGGCAATTTAGGTGACATAAGAAGATTGCATCAAATCGGACACAGACGCAAACCTTGGGAAACTTTAAGAATCGATCTTCAACGACCTGATCAACACCAATTCGCATTTCCTCAACTCATCGAAATGGCTAGAAACCTCAATGATTGAGACCCTCCTCGCCTTCCTGTCTGGGCTTTCAGTGTTGTTCATCGTCAATCTGGGGTGAATCTGCCGATCATATCAGTAGTGATTGGAATACGGCTGACGATTGGCCGTCAACAAACGGTTCCTTTTCAATCAATGCCGTAATTGATCGTCAATTTGACACATGGATGCTCATCCTTGGTCGTGGTGAAAAAAGGAGTGCGCAACGTGCCGCCTCAATTTGGTTTCGTGCGTGTCCTGATTATTTCAGCGGTTCTGCTGGGCTTCCCCGCATCGTTATTCGCTCGTGGCGGAGGGGGTGGTGGGGCCGTACGTGGTGGCGGGGGAGGCATCGCAAGAGGGGGTGGTGGGCGAGTCGCCGGTGTCGGGCATTATGGCGGCATGGGTGCGGGTCGTGGTTTCGGCTATGGGGCTCGAGGCTACGGAGGTGGATTTCACGGCCCTGTTGGTGGCCATCGCGGCTACGGATGGGGATATCCCTACTACGGATATGGACTCGGTCTTGGCCTCGGATTAGGGCTTGGATACGGCCTTTCATCGGGATATGGCGGTTACGGATATGGTTATCCTGTCTACGTCTATAGCCCGGGAAGTTATTACGGATCGGCCTATTACGTCGACGGTTCTAATACTGCTTCAAGCCCGGTTATTACGGCCTCAAGCACAACCATCTCGGACAGTGCCTCAGCGAGCAAAGCTCGAGAACTATCAGATCGTGGTGAAACGGCGTTCAAGAAAGGTGATTATCAGGGTGCCGTTTATGCGTGGCGACACGCCATCGTGGACGATCCTCAAAACGCCGTTCTTGTGCTGCTTTTGAGCCAGGGTTTGTTCGCAACCGGTCATTACGAGGAAGCGGCTGGTGCAACCCAGGCCTCCATGCGAGTCTTGCCGAAAGAACATTGGGGTGCTGTCATCAGTCGCTACCAGGACCTCTACGGCCATTCACAGGATTATACCAAACAGCTTCGTGCGTTGGAGAAAGCTGTCCAGGCCAAGCCCAACGACGCCGGCCTGCGGTTTCTTGCAGGTTACCACTACGGATACCTTGGCTTTCAAAAACAATCGATCGAGCAACTCGAACGAGTCATCCAGATTGAACCTCGAGACGAAGTCGCCAGACAATTACTGGAGGAAATCAAAAGCAAGTCGAGCCGGCAGGAATCACTTCCTCCAGCACCGACTCCGGCGAAGGAGATAACATGGTCAAAAACACGAACAGTCGTTCGATAATCCAGGAAGAACAATCGTTCGCAAGATCGGCGAAAATCAAGGACGTTGTCGGGCGTAAAAGAGAGACCATGCAGTACGTCACCATCATCGCCTGCGTTGTAATGACTCTGGCTGGAAGTATGGATGCGCTGGCACAAAATGTTGTTCCTCCACCAGGCTTTGTGCCAGGCGGCGTTGATGATTCGACATCCAGCCCGGAACCAATTGCTCCACCAGCGCCGAGAATCTTTTCAGGTTCTGCAGAGGAATCCGGTATTTACAACGGGTCCAGTGCAGACGGTGACATACTTCGGGAACGCGTGTCTCCACGAAGTCCTCGTCGCAGAAACCCCATCACTTCGATCTCGCCGATCCTTTATCCGGAAGTGGAACCACCCCTTCCCCGGGTCTGGTTCCGACCCGAGGCACTGCTCTGGTGGTCAAAAAGCAGTCCTTTGCCGGTACCGATCGTGACTGCTGGCAATCTCAATGATCCGATCCCTGGTGCACTCGGCCAGCCGGGGACAGCCGTTCTACTCGGAAACCAGAATATCGGCTTCCCTTTGCAGGGAGGTGGAAGGATCACCTTCGGTTTCACCTTTGACGCAGAACAGTCCTGGGGAATTGAAGGGACATACTTTCACCTGTCTGATCCGACGGTTTCGCAAGGGGTTTATTCCGATGGTGGACAGGGTTCCGCGTTACTGGCATTCCCTTATTTCGACCCGCTCAAGGGAAGCGAAAGTGCCTCACCAATCGCCTACCCAGGATCATTCGCGGGACATGCGGTGCTGACGCTTCAGACTCTCCTGCAGGGGACCGACGTGAGTGTCCTGCATAACATCCACTATTCCAGCAACATTCGCGTCGACCTGCTGGGTGGCTTTCGTTATGTGAATTTTCAAGAGAATCTCATTTTCTCAACCGACAGTCCAAATGTTCCACCCAATCCCCCGGCATTCTTCCAGACCTATGACCAGTTCAACGTGCAGAACAATTTTTACGGCGGTCAACTTGGTCTCCGCGCCAGCTACGACGTGAATCGCTTTTTCTTCAATACTACCGGAAAGCTTGCATTCGGAAGCACGTTTGAAACCGTCTCTGTCGACGGGGGCACGGCAACCAACGCGGGAGGCTACGCGACGGCGCCGGGTTCGTACCTGTCACAACCGTCTAACATCGGTTCGGCAACCCGGAATCAATTTGCGGTCGTCCCCGAAATGAATCTGAACGTGGGATTTCGACTGCGCCCCTGGGCGAGCGTCATCGTCGGCTACTCGTTCCTGTATATCAGTTCGGTAGCTCGCCCCGGCGACCAGATCAGTCATGTCATTAACCCGACGCAATCGTCTGCGATCAGCAATTATTTTCCAGCCAATCCGACGGGGCCTGCCCTGCCCGGCTTGAATGTCCATAACACCGACTTCTGGGCCCAAGGTCTTAATTTCGCCCTCGAGCTTCGATTCTAATTCGTCTTATCTTTTTTAGGGAACGACGTTCAGATATTGATACTCTGAGGCACACCACTTGGAGCAAGCGTCTCATACGGACGACGTGTTTTGTTGCGTTCAGCGATTTTATTGCCAATGTCGGCAATCCGATTCTGAAACTGTTTCAGCGGTGCAGCAACGCGGCCATCGACGAACTGATTCGAGGCATAATGTCCGAGCTGAGTGTAGTGCACGTTTCCGAGAAGACAGCCGAGTTCCATTTGTAGTTCAGCCATGTCCAGTGTTGGAAGCATGGCAATGAAATCAGCTTCGGTCGCACCGGTTTTTTTCGTGGGAGCTGGTCGATAACCTGCCAATGGCATATTCGGAACATAGCTCATCAAGTCGTACTGAGGGAAATTCACTGCCGCATGCTGGACGCTGCAGGTGTAGACGATAAACGTCGCGACTTCGATCAGCTCGTCGATTGTCTGGATCTGGCCGTCGTTGGGCAGCCCCTTGACTCGACCACCGTTGTCAGATGCCAGTTCGCGGCACCATGCCTGCAATTCTTTGTCTTTCTGAATCTCGGTATTATTGGGGTAATACAATTTCAGGTACGAACTGACCCACTCGTGGATCGCTTCCCAATACATCGAAGCGTCGTCGCGGTACGGGTAAACCGGAAATGCGTCGTGGTCATCGACCCCCCGTTGTGTGAACGTCAGCGGCAACAGATCGTTCATCACGCGGGTACTTTGAACGCCGTGAACAGCCACTTTTCGAGACGTCTGAATCGTTCCCCCCATTAATCTGTCGACGCCCCCTTTGTCGGCGATCAGGTGTTGCCATGACGCTTTGTTGATTGCCAGCGTCCCTTCGAAGTGAGGCCACAATAACAGTGCCAGTGGATGTCGATCCGCCAGATGGCGATACGAAGAAACGACAAACGCTTCCATCGTCAAATGCGTTCGTCCCAGATGGGTTGACGCTTCGTGAATATTGCCGTCCGCCGTTTCCACAATCGTTTTTGCGATCAACCAGTTGTATCCATCTTTCGGCGTGAAGATTGGATTGAAATTGGGATCAGGTTTTTGCTGACATTGAATCGCAACCGGCAGCAATTCTTTAGATGGTCCTGTGATGACGAACAGGGCCAGCGGCGCGTAAACATACTTCTGTCCGTTTGGGTAGTTCCCCAGTTCTGCTCCGTCGAGCAATGCATAATCAGCCAGATACAATCGGCCCTCGGCAAGTGCTGCGTCGAGCGAATCGTTCGGTATCCCTTCACGGAAGATCTCGTTCGTAATCGGTAACCGTTCGTCGAGCGTCTTCAAGCGTTTGAGCATGACCGGGTTCGGACCGGCCGTCCGCATCGCGGCAAAGACTCGATCTTCCGCAAAATCTTTCGCAATAGGGGGTAAACCATACGAGCGGAAAAGGTCAGCGTAATCTGCCAACGACTTAGCTGGATTGGGATCAGCACCAATTCGCGATTCAAATTTCAAAATTTCAGTAATGTGGCCGCGAATTTCCGCAATTGCATGAATATCGTTCTCAAAAACATTGCGAATCTTGTTGAGGACTGTTGTCGCTTCCACTGTACGGAGTTCGCTCAAGTCCAGTTTCGCGCGATTTTCAAGCACTTCAAGAACTTGCTTACCGCAAACTTTCAACCAACTAAGAGAGAAATCGTCCGTGATTGGCACATGTTTCATGACGGCCAGCGGCGAAACATGCGTGTAATCGTACTGATAAAGCCTACGGTCTACATACAATTTGGAACTGCGGTAAAGGCCGCCCCAAAAGGATTCTCCCTGAGGTAAGCGTGGCGATGGCTGTGGTAAGAACGCTGACATGATTGGCCCCTCAGTCGGCTGTATTTGAAACCCACTCATGGTCGCTGGCAAGAAGTCGACCACAAAAGACTGTCATTTCATAACTCTAATCACAGACCGTTTCAATCGAAGCGATCAATCGATCTGGAAACTTTGATGATTTGTCAACGAGGGCCATCTCATTGGCTGAAACAGCGGCGAACCTGAACCGAAGATCCCGCATTCCTGTGTCAACAACCGGTCGTCATGGCTCGACCTCGAGCTCAAACGGACACCCCGAATAAATTCATTCCGAAATGGTTTCGCCCTCTTTTTTTATTTAATTCCGATTAACACCCAACGGATTCAAATTCAACTTTTGCGGGCGAATTGCCGGCTGTTCAAAGTCCTTTGGATCAATTCCCGCTTCCTTGGCGGAAGCGACCAGCTTCCAGGGATTCCCATTGAAACTGAGCCTGGTCTGGAATTCGACCATTGTCAGTACGGTTTTTTGAGCTTCGCCGATACAGAATGGTGACTTCAGCAATGCGACGGACTCAGCCAAATCGATACCGCCAGGTAACTTTCCGAGTGCAAGGATCAGCCGATTCAAAATCTGTTCATTGGTTCGCACCTGATCGCCCGTGATGGCGAGAATTGCGGCCTTGGCTTTTTTGACATCGCTCGCTGGAACACGTTCAGCGAGTTCCTCGACCCCATCGAGCATGATTTTCAACACTTCCGGATCATGATCTCGATCCAGAGCCGATAACAGATACTCCAGCGCAGAGTTCGCCTGAGATTTATCGGAAGCCATCGCCAAAGCGACGGCGGCCTGACAAAGAGCGGGCCGGGCGGCCACGTTTGACAATGCACGGTTTGATGTCAGGATTTGCTCGAACGCTTCTTGAGTCTCCCGCGCCGTCATTTGACTCGCCATCACCTGCCAGATTCGTGCCAATTGTTCAATGACCCGAGGAGACTGGGTCCCTTGAATCGATCTCAGGTTCTGATCAATGACCTGTCTGACGATGGCTTGATCACTGTCCTTCCGCAGTTTCGGAGCGATCTTTTCCATCGCTTGTCCGAGGGGAATCAGGACATCGGGACTGTCCGAAACATCCATCGCTACGGCCAGATAATGGGCCACCTCGGCGGCATCACTTTCCGTAAACTTATCTTTACGGTCCAACTCGATCGCGACCGAGGCCAGTCCGAGACTGAGGACTCGGAGAAGCGACGATTCTTTAGTGCTTTTAATTTTGTTAAGAATTCGCTGTACGGCTTTTTGACCAACCTCTTTCGAAATATCTCCACCGACGAAACCGATTTTTTCGACAACCAGTTGAACGATTTCGGAATTCTCGGTTGAGACAAGGACCGCAAGCATTCGTTCAATGGCGTCCTCGGCAATGCTTTCAGGAATGTTTTCGGGAATGATCGACAGAGTTTCCGAGAGAAGACTTAGTTCTATCGGTGCTTCGAACGCCTTGTCGTGTATTTTGTCCCTGACAACGTCATAGACTCTTTTGATTATTGAGGAGTTAACAACTTTTTCCATCCCCCGAAGTCCGTAAGCTAAGGCGCGTACTTTTTCTGCGTCCTTGCAAGACTCCATCCTTTTCCAGATCTCTTCGGCGATGACATTGGCGGCGGGGACTGTTAACTTGCCGCCGACGGCTCGCATGCTTTCTTGAATTCGATGAATCATGTAGGCTCGTTCGAATCGGTCGAGCGATTTAAAGAGCGAATCAAATACCTGCTGACCTTCCGTCATCGTTAGATTTTTCGGTAACGTCGAAAGTCCGTTTGATAATTGGTAGAGATCGAGCGGAAGCGTTGCATCATCTCCGATACAGGCCAGCAGGATCCTCGTCGCTTCAGCATTTTCCTCATCAGTCATTTGAACGGGTATGGAGCACAGGCTTTTTGCCAGGATGCTGAGATACCTGCTGGATTGTTCTTTCGCCATGACCTTCAAGATTCTGGAGATCGCTGAGTGCCCGGCGCTTTCCGAGATTTTGCCACTCAGCTGGCCCAGGCCCTTACTCAATTCGTACAGTGGATCAGACTCTTCGACCAACTGCATGGCCTGGACGATCGCGTTGGTCGCTGATTGATTGTCTGATAGCGAATGATGAACGGCTAAAACGGTCAGACATCGCGCAAAAACACTCATCGTTTCCGAATCTTGAGCACGTCTGGCAGCTTGCAGAATTTCGTTTTCGGTGACTTTGAAATCATCTGGCTTTAAACGTCCGCACCAGGATTTAATCGTCTCGACAAGACTGTTACGGACCTCGGTCCGTTTCGTGTTTTCGATCGCCTGTACGAGGTATTTGATTCCGCGCCCGGCGTTAATGACATTCAGATTCTTGGGAAGCGAGACAAGACTATCACTTAATTCGCGAATTGAATCCGGTCGCTTCTCGCTTTCCATCACGTGTAGTAATCGTTCGGAAACTCGCAAGACGTCAGCGGGAGTCATTTGTCCTGGCAACTCGCCAACAGCCTCGCACAGCTTCTGCAAAATTCGCGGATCACTGGTTTGTTGAATGGCATTGACGATCGGGTCGACAGCCCGCTGCGATTCCGAAATGGGGATTGAGCGAATCGCTGTGTTCAAATCAGAGGACAACTTATCGAGCAATTCATTGTCGCGATACCGAATGATTTCGCCTGCCAATGTGCGAACAGCAAGCTCAGCGAAATCGATTCCTTCGATGTTCAGCGCCAGGCCCATCCGGACCGCAGCCAGTCGCTTGTCCGAGGTGGCTGAAGGGCTTTTCAGTATCGGCACGATCGTTTCGTCCAGGGCCTGCTGGCGCCGTTTTTCATCGAAGCCAATGAGGGCCCGCGCCACGAAGCTTCCCCGATTAATCAGACGTGCAGCATGACCAGGCTTTGAAAACGCCAGGGACAGGACTTGTCGACGCAGCGGTTCGTGTTCCGAAGTTAAACCGGCGATCTGCCAGAGAGCGTCTGATTCGTTGTATCCAAAATCACCCGGAAAATCATGAATTCGTTCGATGAGGTTACCCGCGAGAGTTTCCTCGATTTTTTGTCGAGCCTCTTCCGTCTGATGTGCGTTTGCTTCCGCCGTACGGGCGTTTGCAACAGCTTCACGCTGGGCTTTTGCAGCCCAGACGAAAGCGGCCAGGGCCACGGCGGCCAGGGCCATCGCTGCCAGCGATTGCCATTTCGATCGTTGAGCGGCGCGCGACTGTTCGCTGGCCCGCTGTGTTTCGCTTTCGGCGAGTTTCTTCAAGGTTTCAACTTCGCGAGCCTGACGTGCCGCTTCCTCTCGTTTGACTCGGTCGCGTTGCTCAAGGCTCGCATTAAGGAACTGACGCTCATCATTGGTCAAGTCCGCTTCGGGAGTGTTAGACCACTCCTCGGCTTCTGCCAGTCTTGCCCCCTGGTACAGATAACCCTGATTGTGATCAGCCCCGATCCATTCCGCAGCCGCTTCCGTCAGGCGATGCTGGGTTCTCAGCGATTCTCGATCCCCTTCAATCCAACCCCGTAGTTTGGTCCAGGATCGAATCAGGGCTTCATGCGAAACCTCAACAAACGAATCCTTTTCAGTGGTAATCAATCGGACGTTCGTGAGCCGGTTGATCACAGGCGAGATCAACCGGGGATCGCCCAATTGATTGATCGGCACGCGACGTTTCGTGTCTTCGCTTCCTTCCCCCGGTTGCGTCAATCGAAGAAAGATTCGACGGCAGGTTTCCCGCTCGGTCTTATTCATTTGTTCGTAGATTGAATTCGCCTGCTGTTCGAGTGCCCCTTCCAATCCCCCGATCGCCTTGTAGGCCGAAATCGTCAATCGTCGCCCTTCGCGCCGTTGCCAGAGCTCCCACAAGGCGTGCTGTAACAGAGGCAACGCTCCCGCTTGATCTTCCATTTCATTCAACAGCATTTCTGTCAGCCCACGCTCCAGCTCCAGCCCGACCAGTTGAGCCGGTCGCTCGATCACCTCACGCAGTTCGTCAGCCGACATGGGACCAACCAGTTCCTGGTGGTCGGTGATCGCAGCAGCCAGGTGGCGATGGAGCGCGCATTTCCCGTAAAAGTCTGCTCGCATTGTCAGCACCACGATGACTTTCCCCCCCGGAATGCCCGCCGCATATATCAGGTTATCGATGAACGCCTTCCGATGATCGTCTGCTGCATTCATCTGGGAAAAGTTGACGAACGAGCGGCTTGATCGGGATTTGGAAGTGTCATCAGACTGCAGCGTGAAGACCTCTTCGAATTGATCGACGAGCAGGACGACTCGTTGCGAGTCATCGGCACCCGCAAGTGCCACGCGAACCGCCAGATGCAATCGAGTCTCGTCCGAGGCCATTTGCGAAATCAGGTTACCCACATCGCCAATACGCGACCCGATCTGGGGATCTCCCACGAGCGCAACGGCGAGACTCTCCAGGGGATCATGTCCTGGCCGGCAGATCAGGATCGGCCAATTGGCACTCCCGTCAAGCTTTCCATTCCGCAGGGCGGGAACCAATCCGGCCCTCGCAAGCGACGACTTGCCACTGCCTGATGAACCGACAATCGCCAGGAATCGATTTTCTCGCGGGGCTCCCGATCGGTCGAATGACTGTGCCGGTCGCAATGCGTTCAGCAGCCACTCGATTCGTGCTTCACGCCCGAAGAAGAATGCCGAGTGCTCTGGCTGAAACGCCTGAAGTCCTCGGTATGGACATTCCCCTTCAAAGATCGCTGAACCCGGGGGCAACCCGGGAGCGACGCCGAGAACACCGCTTTTCAAGCGATGATACGCCTCGTCTTCATCGAGCGAATTACGGAATTCCACCCAGGTCGAAGCGAGTAGAAACTCGGGTAATCGGCTACGTTCTTCCCGCGTCCCTCCGGGAAGTAAAATGGGAATCACCCGAAATTCGTTATCCCTTTGACGAACGCGTTTCGCGATCGCAGCTCGCATTTCCTCGTCTTGCCATGGTCCGAAACCACTTGGACCGACGAAGACGGCGACCGACATTGAGTCTGCCAGCGCCTGCTCAAGCGCCGATTGCCACGGTTTACCTGGAACCAGGTGCCACTTGTCGAACCAGGCTTCGATCCCATCGGCTTTCAATCGGCGTGCAAGTTCCTCAACGGCCGGCTTATCGGCACTATTGTGGGATAGAAAAACGTGAAAACTTGCGAATGACATCAGGCAGTTTCCTCGGCACGTCAAAGCAGGTGACGTCGACAAACGTGATCGATGAATGATACCTGTTTTTAACTTAAAAACGATCTTAAGCCCAACTGATCGATTGATTGTGGTGGGTCATGGGGATAAGCCGACCACACATTCGGACTGCTGGCTGCTGTTAAACAGACAGGAATCCCGAAGCCTTTCTTCATACAGAGAGTGGTTCCGTATCTGATTCGTCGTTAGATTCCGCCGCGGTGTCGGCCAGCGGATCATAAGCGTCAACGGTGGAAACCCGATCGTACTCCGTATCCGATACGAGTTCCCGATCTTTGGATCGTCCGTGCCGATAAAGGACGGATCGCCCGAACTACCTGAGAATCCGCCACGCCGTGTTGTTGAAGAGATCCACACGAAGATTCCGCTGTTTCGCGACAGTTTGAACGGCGGTACGGACGGTTTCCCAGTTCCAGTCGTCGCCAACAATACTGGTTTTGGGAAACAGATCCAGCGAGGTCGAAAGGTCGGCCAGGACGCTTTCATAGGAATGGTCGGCATCCAGATAGATTGCATCGGGAACCAGCCCTGCTGACGCAACCTGCCGCAAGCCATCGATGGAGCCCGCTCTCAGCGGGATGATTCGATGACGGTATTCCCACGATTCAGAAAGGAAGGTTTCATACAGTCGAGGCAACAACGGGAGCAAATCAGGATCGCAACCATGTTCAGGGCTGCCGCGCCAATGATCGATGGCAATAACACAGGCGTTTGGGACCAGGTCGCACAGGAAACGGGTCGACCTTCCCAGCCAGGAACCGACTTCGACAATCAGGCTTGCGTCTCGGGGAACCGTATCCGTCAGAGCCATGACTGTACCGGTAAATAACCAGTTTCGTTCCGGCGGTGTCGGAACAACTGGTCGTTCGGCGGGCCAGGCGTGCTGTCTGGCAAACCGCTCAAGGTTCACGGGCATCGGATCGGAACCGGGCTGACCCGTTTTAGGTACGCCGAAATTCAGCGTGAACGAATCAAATCGCGGCCAGTCGATTCCGACATCTTCCCATCCGTAACTGTACCAGCCAACATGCCACAATCGGATCCGCGTGTCAGCCCAGATCTTAAACCCGCTCAGTCTTGCCCGTTCACTAAACGAATAGTCGCCAAGATACCAGTGCCCATCTTCAATCTTGTGGATCATTGGTTGAAAGAAAGGGATGATCGCGTGTCCGAATCGCTCATTGCAGACAGGAAGCTTCATCTGTCGCTGAATGGCGAGATACGCTTCTCGACGGACGAGCATGAATCCTGTCGCGGCGTACAACAATTCGACCATTCCACCCCCATGGCCAAAAGTGAGGCTGGCTGTCCCTGGCAGGATCTGGCTGGCGAGTGCTCGTTGCTCCTTTCGTGGATAGATTGCGGTGACAATCGGTTCTGGATGGGAGCGGATTCGTTCGACGTCATCGGCATGGAAGCGGATATCCGCGTCAATCCATAGGGTTTCTTCAAACCCGTCCGTCAACGCTTCCGTCGCCAACCGGTTACGTGCCTCATCGGTCGTACCATAATCGCCGACGCGCCGAACCGCGTAACCACGTCGTTCAAGTTCCTTCAAGCACTCTTCACATTGCGGATGAATGAATCCTTGGAAAGGAACCAGAACCACGCATCGCTTTGGGTCTAATGGTTCCAGCGTTTTTAAAGGACTAGCTGGCAACTCTTGCGGGGGCGTTGCTGGACGAATTCCGAGAACGGGAACCTGAAAGTCTCGTGGAATCCGTACAAAATCCAGCAAACGACGTACGCCAGCTAAATCATTCAGCTCATCCGCGTCGATCAGCCGAAAATTTTCCGGATATCGCTGTGAGAATTCTTCAGCTCGCTGATAATACTCATCCCAATACAGCCCTGCGGCCTCGGTACGGTCGGAAGTTGCGTATTGTGGAAACGTCTGCGTCCAAACGGGATCGTGATACCAACCTGGAAGCAGTGCGTCGGACCAGTGATTGGTTGGCACTTTGCAGGTGATGTCGAGGTGGTGCGTTAAGGCCGCGACCATTTCCGAGCGAGGGCGTTTCAGGCAGACAAGTCGAATCGTACTGTCAAAATCGATCGCTTCTTGAACGTACGGAAGATAGAAAGCGGCGACGTCGCCAACGAATGTTTCTGAATGGGCATGATTCCAGCGATCAAGCCGCTCACGAATCCCGGGGAGATTTGGCTTCCGTTTCCAGGGGAGTACAGGCCATTGCTCGTAGGTGATTTTTGTGTCTGGTTGCCTCTGAAGAATCTCAGTCAACAGGTTAAGGCCACACTGACCGGCTCCCATTCCAAGAATAAATTGTCGCGGCATCTGCAATTCCACAATCTTGATACGAACGGATGTTCTCAATTATCGTAGCCACCTGTCGCGGTGGAGTAACGACGTTGTCACATACGTGTTTGGAATCTGTCGCGCAGCGCTTCTTGCACAGACTTAGAAGCCCGGTGGGGCTGGCAGCTCTTCGTAGCCACGTCGGCGTGGATTGCGTGAAATGGGTTCGGCATTCGTTGGTGGAATCGGCGTTCTGTCCGGATCTTCAGGGAGACTCAAGCTGGGTTGCTCCGCATCGATCGGCCGACCGATCACAGCCGCCATGACTTGCGGTTGAAGTCGTGTCCACGTTTGCTGCCAGTCACGTCCCGCATTCACTTTCAATGACAAAACGGCCGCTTCGAGTGTCCCGTCAGCAAAGTCCTCGATTGATCCAGGATTTTGTTCTGGATCGAATGGAAAAATTCCCAGCTTTGCTGATCGTTCAAGTTCCGTCGCAGCTGGCTTTGATAGACGATTGTAAATGACTTGCGACCGTCCGGTGGTCGACGAAAGATGAATGATTCGCCGTGGGCGAAACGAGTAAAGGGTATCGAGCATCACTCGGGTTTCGACTTCGCTTGCGGGAACGGCAAATTGTGGCATGCCAACTGGCTGACGAAACCTTCGGCTGGGAAAATTGCGATTCAAGGGAACACCGCGCGCATTGCCCTTGTACTGGTGCACCAGTCCGTCCGGATTTCCGGCCCGGAAGAAGACAACTTCGTTGTTCTCGATCAGACTCGGCTGACTCGCCAACCCCTGGGCTAATTGCTCAAGCCATCTTACGGCAACTCGATCCTCGCCGTTCAATCCGGCAATCACCAGAGTTCTGACACCGCTGGCACCAAGATGCATCGAATGCATCTTTCGTCCTTCAGTCGTTTTCCCAATCACCTTCCACTCACCACCGGGTTTCGTCGATTCCGTGGTCGTTGGCGCAGACGTTTGTTTAACGGTCGATGTCGGCTTCAGCTTCAAAAGCTTTTTCGTTTGGGAATTGGCCGAATCGCGGTCGCTGACATTTGAAATCCGTTCGAGGTTACTGGCAACATCTTGTCCATCGTGATTTCGAGGGTACGACGCTGGATCGGCACTCCGATCAGACGGCGACGTTTCCTCATCGACAAGATCAAAGGCAATCCGCTGCAAATCGCGAAGTTTTGAGTGTGGCAACCCACCTTCTGTCGAACTCTGCATGTCACGCAGCGACTCTTCGGTGCGATTCAAGAATGGATTAATGGTTGATTGAGTCGCCAGCTTCAATCGCTGGAAGGCATTTTCCGTTGGTGCATCAGAATGTCCACCATGCAAGCTCGCGAAATCATCAAGGATCGATTTGGTGTTCTGGTGAACCCTGCTGACAAGGCCTTTGGCAGTCGTTCCTGCGGTATCGCCATTCTGGGGCGTGTTGGCAGGTCCATCATTCAATCGCTGTGAAGTCAATTTATCCCGAAACGCTTCGCTGACGGCGGGTGTCCGCTGAAGATAAACGTATCCAGCGCCAGCCGAAGAGAGCGTCATTAAAATCATCACAGTGCGCACGAGAGTCATCTCCAGACCGAGCGATTTTCAGGTTTCATTCATCATCAATACCAAGGCGAAATCTCATTTCTTCAAATTGACGGGCAAACTCGTCGCTGGAGGAATGAATGTGTTCCGCTTCGGTGATGAATCTCATTTTCTCCATTCGAGGCAAACCATAGTCGTCGAGGATGTCTTCGAAATCCGCCAGTTCCTGACCGTAAATGATCAGAAGTTTGTGTTCGTCGAGCTGAATTTCCTGAGGAATATCGGGATTCAGAACGGCGATTCCCGTACAGCCATCACCAAGCAACATCTCTTCGAATTCAAAAATACTGCTCTTGAGAATCGGTAAATCGATATCTTCGCGGTACAAGTCCTGGTGACTTCCCCGTCGATCATGACTCGTCTCAAGAACGACATCGACCTCATGACCAAGCGGTTCCAAAAGATCCAGAAAAACATCCAGCAGAATATCGCGACTCGCCGATGCCATAATGACGGGAATCTTGATTCCCGATTCTTTGTCCTGATAGAAATCATGCCGGTATCCGGCCTGGGGTACGACTTGCAAGTCGTAAGAAGGCCGAACAGCATCGGTCAGCATGAAGTCGCCATATCGCGCAATTTTCAGGTGGGCTTCGAGCTGATCTTCGCTAAGATTCTCGAAACTGCTGCGCCCCTGTTTCGACTCGCCGTCGCGATACGTGTTCTTGAAAAAGGGCTTCAAGAACCCCATGGCAGTCCCCTCTCGGCTTAGGGTTTGGATCAACAACAACGAATTGCAGCAAATCCAGACGGTGTTTTCATGCTGGCCAAGATCGACGACCGATCCTGTGAATGTTTGAAATCTAGCACTCATTTTTCCACATGAGCCGAACGACTTACTGCGGTGAACCGGAAATTGTCGGGCAAGTCAACGCTCTGAACCGGGGATACCGGTCAGGAAGCTTCTAACACCGGATTCAGGACGATTCGAAGTTGGATTTCAACGAAAAAAACCCGTCAAGTACGAGACTCGACGGGTTTTTCGTTTTTTCGGCGTGATCACAGCCAAGATTGACTGTTAGAGACCGGCGGCCTTTTTCAGGTCGGCGGCCTTGTTGGTGGCTTCCCACGTGAATTCGGCTTCATTTCGACCGAAGTGACCACCGCTGGCGGTTTTACGATAAATTGGACGTCGCAGTTTCAGGTACTCGATGATCGCCAAAGGAGTCATCTTGAAATGCTCGCGAACCAAAGCGACGATCTTCTCGTCTGGAATAGCGTTGGTACCGTTCGTATTGACGCGAATACTGACTGGTTCGGCGACACCGATTGCGTAGGCGAGTTGGACTTCACATTCGCGAGCCAACCCAGCCGCAACGATATTCTTGGCCACGTGACGGGCCATATACGCAGCCGATCGATCGACTTTCGTTGGATCTTTGCCACTGAACGCACCACCACCGTGACGGCCCCAGCCACCATAGGTATCAACGATGATTTTTCGGCCCGTCAGGCCTGTATCACCGTGAGGACCGCCGACAACAAACCGGCCCGTTGGATTAATGTGGTATTTCGTCTCTTTCGAGAGAAGCTCAGGAGAAACCGACTTTTTCACAACTTCTGAAATCACGAAGTTGGTGATGTCATCCTGACTGACTTTTTGGTGGTGTTGAGTCGAAACAACGACGGCCGAGATTCCAACTGGCTTGTTGTGTGAATCATATTCAACGGTGACCTGACTTTTCGCGTCTGGTCGCAGCCAGTCGACTTCATTCTTCTGACGGGCTTCGGTCAAACGGTTGATGATTCGATGCGACAAAGCGATTGGCAATGGCATCAGTTCTGGAGTCTGGTCGCAGGCGTAACCGAACATCAGACCCTGATCGCCGGCCCCTTCACGGTCGACACCCATGGCAATATCAGGACTCTGGCTGTGCAGTGCTACGAATACTTTGCAAGATTCGTAAGAAAATCCAATGTCATCGCTGATATAACCGATGTCTTTGACCACATCTCGGGCAACCTGGACGTAGTCGAGTTTCGCTTGCGTGGTGATTTCACCCGACAAGACAACCAGATCTGTTGTACAGAGCGTTTCGCAGGCGACTCGAGAACGAGGATCTTGAGCAAGGATCGCATCGAGCACACCATCGGAAACTTGATCCGCCACTTTGTCAGGATGGCCCATGCTGACAGATTCACTGGTAAACAAATAATTCGTCATCTCGCTTCGTAACTCCGATCAAAGACGCTTTTGGGTTTGTAATCCACGTTCAAAACAACCACGCCAGTTTCCAATGAACTGTCGGACAATTCACAAATACGGACGAATTCTACGGAGGTCTCGGTAAACTCTCAACCCGATCACCCGCCAAACGAATTGAATCGCCCGTAGAAGGTCATTTATTTTGAATCGACTTGAGGCTTAAAAAGCGTCTCCTTTTTGCGTTCGATAAAGTCAACGTGATGCGGAATATGCCCTGCAATTCGTTCGAGCAGACGCATCAGCGACAATGGTCCGTCCGCAGAATGCTGTCCAGTCCGCTCAAAGTCATTGGGAGATAACGTCTTAAGGAACCGCGACACTTCG
>CAIULL010000111.1 GCA_903899985.1 uncultured Schlesneria sp. | reverse complement strand
CCCATTGGGTTGCGGGCGATGCCCGCGCCAGGATCAACGAGGCTTCGCATGCAGCAAACAGACCCTGTGCGCCGATCCCCTTATGAAAACTGCCGGATTGTCTTGACGACCAAGCATGACAAAGCCGTCGCCATCCGCCCCCCCTTTGAAGAATTACTCTCTGCGGAAGTCATCACCTGTGACGCGGATACGGATCAACTGGGGACATTCTCTGGTGAGGTGGATCGCGAAGGGACCGCTTTCGAATGCGTCCGCCGCAAGTGTGAACTGGGTCTGCAGATGACGGGTGCCACGTATGGCCTCGCCAGCGAAGGGAGCTTTGGACCTCATCCGACGATCCCCTTCTTTCCGTGCGATTACGAGATTCTTCATTTCATCGATCACCACAGGGGATTTCACTTACAGGAATCTTTACTGAGTGAAAAAACGAACTATCGGACCGCTTCCCTGAGTTCGCTGGAAGAACTGGATCGATTTGCCGAAAAATCTCAGTTCCCGTCTCATGCGTTGATTGTTCGCCCCCATGTCTGGCGCGATCGATCGGTCATTTTCAAGGGAATTCAATCGCCGGACGCATTGCACGAAGCATTTCGCACATGCCTGGCTCAGTCCGACGATGAAAAGGTCTGGGTGGAAACCGACATGCGGGCCCATCTGAACCCTTCCCGCATGGCTGTCATTGCAGAACTCGCCAGGAAGCTGGGCCAACGGCTTTCGGCAGAGTGCCCCGCCTGCAGTACCCCCGGATGGGGGATTGTTCGCTTCGAAAAGGGATTGCAGTGCGAGTACTGCCGTCTGCCGACGGAACTGGTTTCCGAAGAAATTTACGGCTGCGTGTCATGTCCGTTCAGTGAGCGACGGGAGCGCTCAGACGGTGTGAAAGCCGCCTCACAACGGTATTGCGCCTGGTGCAATCCTTAATCGAACTGGAAATACAAATGAGCGATCTCGCTAATTACAAACTGGCCCACTTGAAAGCGCTTGAGGCCGAAAGCATTCACATCATTCGCGAGGTGGCTGCCGAGTTCGAACGTCCGGTGCTGTTCTACTCGATTGGCAAAGATTCAACCGTGATGCTGCGGCTGGCCCAGAAGGCGTTCTATCCCGGACGGGTCCCTTTTCCCCTGCTGCATGTCGATACGACCTGGGAGTTTCGGGCGATGTACGAGTTCCGCGATCGGTTCTGTCGCGAACAGGGACTGGACCTGAAGGTCTGGATCAACCCCGAAGGACAGGCTCAAAATATCAATCCCTTCGACCATGGATCAAAAACGCATACCGACATCATGAAAACCGTGGCGCTGAAGCAGGCGCTGAACCACTACCAGTTTGACGCGGCGTTCGGCGGTGCCCGCCGTGATGAAGAAAAGAGCCGGGCGAAGGAACGTGTCTACAGTTTCCGTGACCGACAGCACCAGTGGGACCCGAAGAACCAGCGGCCAGAGCTCTGGAATATCTACAACAGCAAACTGAACAAGGGGGAAAGCATCCGCGTCTTCCCGCTCAGTAACTGGACCGAACTGGATGTCTGGCAATACATCCACCTGGAAAATATCCCGATTGTGCCCCTCTATTTGGCCGACGTTCGCCCGGTCGTCGAGCGAGACGGAACTTTGATTATGGTCGACGACGAGCGGATGCGGTTACAGCCCGGTGAAACGCCAATGATGAAGCGGGTCCGCTTCCGGACACTCGGCTGCTACCCACTGACCGGAGCGATCGAAAGCTCCGCGACGACGCTTCCCGAGATCATCGAAGAAATGCTGCTGGCGACGAACTCGGAACGACAGGGCCGGATCATCGACCACGACGAAGCAGGGTCCATGGAGCTGAAAAAGCGAGACGGATATTTTTAATCGCGATGGCGTCGATCCGACGCCACCCCACCGCCCCCGCGGCGATGGTCAACGGGCCTTTGCACCAGCCCGAACTGACGTTCGACGACACACAATTTCATGGCACTTGCCAGGGCAACGGCATCACCCAGGGGCGTTGTCGTGCGGGCGTTGCCTGAAACATCATTTTCCCGAACACGATTTCATGGCGATCGGTAGGGCAAAGGCCCGTTGACCACCGCCGCGGGGGCGGTGGGGTTCAAACGTTGCCTGAAACATCGTTTTCCCGAACGCGATTTCAGGGCAATCGGTAGGGCAAAGGCCCGTTAACCACCGCCGCGGGGGCGGTGGGGTGGGGGCTTTTGATGCCCTTCGCTCTCAATTTTTGCGGTTCGTGATCGTCATTTCGTCACAAAATCCGCACGAAAATCGTTTTTCTTGGATTTTCCCTTGCGTTCGGCTCGATATCAGAATACAAATACACGAAACTTAGTTCGCGTAACAGCGATCGCATAACGAGGCGGGTTTCAGAAATCAGTCGGGAATCAGGATTCAGAGCCAATTCATCGAGTTCGTACCTGTTGACCGTCCGCGATTTTCGAGTTCCGCTCACAATTGAAAGGTAAGAAAGATGTTTCAACGCTGGCCCGGTTATCAGACTCCTTCCTGGTTTATCGCTCTCTTGTTTGCGGCCGGGTTCATCCTGGATTACCAGCGAATCTCATCATCGTCACTCGATGGTCAGGTGACGGTGCAGGAAACCTCACGAAAGCGTGTCACGAGCAGCGAGATTCTGCGTCCTTTGCGAAAAGATAACTCGATTGCCGAAAAATAAGCCTGCTGACGCCGACCGACTGAAAGAAGCTGACCATGACAAGTTTGTTCTCGATTGTGCCCGTGATCGCCCCTCTCCTCTTGTTCTCGGCAGGGTCGATTCCAGACACCTGGGCGAATCGGCATGTCGCCATGATGCGTAAGCTCGTCATGTTGATTGCGTATTTCACGTGTGGTCTCGCGATTGCGACGGCGCTTCTACTGACTTTGCATGGTCCGCTTGATGTCGTCTTCTTCAAAATGACCTGGCCCGTCCCGATCGGATTCGGGATCTATATCGATCGCGTGGCGATCGTGATGCTGCTTCTGATCATCTTTGTCGGCCTGGTGATCTCGCGATATTCACTGCGGTATCTGCATGGCGAGGAGACTCAAGGTCGTTTTCTCCGCTGGATTTCCTTTACGCTGGGGTCCGTGATGCTGCTGGTCATCTCACGGAATCTGGTGATGTTCACGGCGGCCTGGATGCTGACCAGCTATGGTCTGCATCAGCTTCTGACCCACTACCCTGATCGGTCCTGGGCGATCTGGGCCGCTCGTAAGAAATTTCTCGTCAGCCGACTCGGTGACCTGATGCTGCTCTGTGCACTCGGTCTCACGTTCTGGCAGTTTGGCAGTTCCGAGTACACAGATCTCTTCGCCGTGATGAACGACAGCACGGCAGAGCCAACGTTGCTGGTGACGCTGATCGGAGTCTTCCTGGCACTCGGGGCGCTTTCCAAATCCGCGCAGTTCCCGTTCCATACCTGGCTGCCCGACACGATGGAAACACCCACCCCGGTTTCTGCTCTGATGCACGCCGGGATCATCAATGCCGGAGGTTTTCTTGTCATCCGGCTGAGTCCGCTGATCTCGCACTCTGACCCGGCACTCGATCTCCTTGCGATCGTGGGGGGCTTCACCGCTCTGTTCGGCAGCGTGGTGATGCTGACACAGACAAGTATCAAGCGTTCCCTGGCGTATTCCACCATTGCACAGATGGGTTTTATGATGCTGCAGTGCGGCCTCGGTGCCTACTCGGCGGCCATGCTGCACATCGTGGCTCATTCGCTCTACAAGGCCTACTCGTTTCTCAGCTGCGGCAGCGTGCTGGAATCGGCAGCGAGGATGCGAACGGATTCCGGCCCGTCTCCGTCGC
Source organism: uncultured Schlesneria sp. (assembly GCA_903899985.1). Lineage (GTDB taxonomy): Bacteria > Planctomycetota > Planctomycetia > Planctomycetales > Planctomycetaceae > Schlesneria. The sequence continues at coordinate 50,579 of CAIULL010000111.1, read as the reverse complement.
TCTTGCGGAGACTGGTTGTGCTTCCCCTCGCGACCGTCGTTGGGATCGGACTGTGCGCCGCTCCCGTGTGGCTGATGCAGATCGACCCGCAGACCAAGTCGGGGGCGGCGGTCCTGGGAGTTGTACTTCAGATCGCGCTGATCCAGATGCTTTGGAACAGCTTTTCGGCAGGTTCTTGGCGACTGGCGGTCCGCAGTCTGTGTGCCGGCGCACTCGTCACTTTCAGTTATTACGCCGCTTTTCTGACGATGAACAATATTCTTGCGGAGACGGTCCCGCACCTGAAGACGCCGCCGTCATCGATGGACACCATGATTTTCTGGCTGGTTGCCATCGGATTCGGATTCATCTGCGTTCTGCAGTCGATCTTCATTCCGCTGACGAGTCTTCCTCTTGTCCGGACGCTTTACGTCCACGCCATGAACGGATTGTACCTGGATATCCCCGCACGACGCCTGACGGCACGTTTCTGGGGACAGTCCGCACCTGTTCAATAATTGACATTCTGCCGCGACAACCGACTTTCTGTTTCCTCGTGAAGCCTGGACTAACAACGTGATTTCTTCCCTCGCGCCTGAAAAACTAACCCGGGATCTAGACGTGATCGAATTATCGGTTGAGAACTCTGACCAGACTGATGTCAACGAATCATTGGCCGAGGTCCTTGCCGAGATCGAACGGATCGTCTCCCCCGTCTGGCCACTGAATGACTATGTCGCCGTGAACCCGTTCATGGGTCTGGCAGAAAAGAAGTTTCTTGACGCGCAACAAACGCTCAGCAGCGTCCGTGACTGCAGTCTGCTGATGCCGAAAGAGTATTTCCAGTCGCTGATGGAACAAGGCCGTCTCTCGCCAAATCAGATCGAACTGGCGTTCGCTCAATGTCAGGAAGAATATCCAGAACTGTACGACGGTTTTGATGTCACGTCGTTGTTCGACGAAAACGACCGCTCGTCACAGGCAGGCCAGACACTGGAATCGAGATTCTTCACGGTGGCGGGCGCAGTGGACCGAAAACTGGGAAGTCACTGGTCCAGCCACATCATCAACGACATTTCCCGGCACTGTGCAGCCCATTTCGATGACGGTCAGGCGATCTGGTCAAGCCCCTGGCAGGGACTGTCACTTTACGAAGCCTGGCACTCGGCAGCACAGATCGGCTGGCGGATGGACCTGTTAGGCCTGACAGGTTTTCGAGCGTTCGTCGCACAACTGCCTGAGACGGCAAACGAGGCGATCAGGCAGATGCTGCAGGCCCTCGAAATTCCCCAGTCCTGCTGGCGACAGTTTTTGCTGTGCGAGTTGTTCTCAATCGCCGGCTGGACCTCCTTCGTCAAGTATCGAGTGCGTCAAGCGGAGTTCAACGGCGAGCGAAACGAAGACCTGATCGGACTGATCGCCATCCGGCTGGCGTACGATGTGGCTCTCAGGTCCGTTCCTGGCATCCCACAGAATCTCCGGTTGTATCCCGTCGACGCGGAGTTCGCCGCAGAACCAGAGGTGGTCACCTCCCCGAAACGAGATGTCCTGGTCCGATATCTCCTGCAAGTGGCGACCGAAAAGTCTTATCAGGCAGAGCTGTGCCAGAAGCTTTTGAGCCACTCTGAATCAGCCGCCGAGACGAAACGAAAAACGCTGCAAATCGTCTTTTGTATTGATGTCAGGTCCGAAGTGATGCGGCGTCACCTGGAGTCCTGCAGTGACGAGATCGAGACATTCGGCTTCGCGGGTTTCTTCGGTGTGGCACTCGAATATATCCCGTTCGCTGAAACCACCGGACCGGCTCAGTGTCCTGTCCTGCTGAAACCAGGCTTTCGCATCCGTGAGTCATTGCGTGGTACCGAGGAACAGGTGGCGTCACAAGCGATCGCAGATCGAAAAACGATCCGGGTTTCGCGAAAGTCATGGAAGTCATTTCAGACCTCCGCCGTTTCTTGCTTCTCGTTTGTCGAGTCACTTGGCCTGGCCTACTTTCCCAAACTTCTGATGACCTCGTTTGGACTGGTTCCACCCGTCAAAAACGGTGATGCGGACGGCATTCCCTCGAACCTGATCGAATCGCTGGGCCCGGAGATTGATGGCCCGAAAATTGATGGAAAGGGATCGTTGGGGATTTCCAGTGACACTCAGATCGATGTGGCGGAAGGAATCTTGCGAAATCTGGGACTGAAGACGAATTTCGGACGGATCGTTGCCTTGTGTGGTCATGTTTGTGACGTCGTCAATAACCCCTATAAAGCGGGGCTCGACTGCGGAGCATGCGGGGGACACTCGGGTGAGCCAAACGCCAGGGCGGCAGTGGCCCTGCTGAATTCGCCCGGTGTTCGAGCGGGCTTAAGTCAACGAGGAATTCACATCCCGGACGACACCCTGTTCATGGCCGCGGTCCACAATACGACCACGGACGAAATCCGGTTCTTCGATATGCATTCTGTGCCGTCGACTCATGCGGCCGATCTGGCTCAGGTGACGGCGTGGGTCCAGCAAGCGGGCGTGCTTTGTCGAAGCGAACGGACCGAACGATTTATTGATTCCAGCGCTGATGACCTGTTGCGACGAAGTCGTGACTGGTCGGAAGTTCGGCCGGAATGGGGGCTGGCAGGGAACGCGGCATTCGTGATCGCACCCCGAACCCGGACGAACGGACTTGACCTTGGTGGACGGACTTTTCTGCACAGCTACGACTACCACAACGATCCCGAGTTCAAAACACTCGAGCTGATCATGACTGCTCCGATGATCGTGACCAACTGGATCAATCTTCAGTATTACGCCTCGACCGTTGATAACCGCGCCTTTGGCAGCGGAAACAAGCTGATCCATAACGTTGTCGGTCAATTCGGGGTCTTCGAAGGAAACGGGGGAGACATCATGACGGGCCTCCCCTGGCAGTCGGTCCATGACGGACAACGATTTCAACATGAACCACTGAGATTACTTGTTGTCGTGGAAGCTCCTCGACATGCGATTGAGCAGATCGTCAAAAAGCATGCGAAAGTTCGTGATCTCGTCACGAATGGCTGGTTATCGCTGATGGCTCTCGATACTGGACGTTTTTACAGATTCAGCTCCAATTCGGTTTGGACGGAATAACGAATGCTTATTGGATAAGCAATTACGAATGGATTGACGGCGTCAGAAGCCATCGACGTTCTTCGAAAATCCGTCTGAACGAATCCCCGCGCCAAAGTTCATCGCTGACATTTCAAACATCGCTGCCTACATTTCATGCAACCCAATATCGAAACAGCGAGCGAGTGGATTTGAACAAGCGATCCTGGTTCAGGATTCCTTTTGCGAAGAGCAGAATTCTTTCAGTCTGAAAGGTGTGGAAAGGAATGAATTTTACAGCCTGATTCTTTCGGGATTGTTATTCGACCGGCCGACGTCGCTTGTCTTTTGTCCACGTTACCACTCGGTTTCGGCTTCAGTCGATTCTCTGCAACATCAAAAATAAAAAGGATTTAAGTGACACGAAACGGATTCAGCGACGATTGGAAACCGTAATGGTCATGGCGCCAGTTTGAAACGGGACCGATGACCTGCTTTCCTGAATTTCCTGAAGGAATTGTTCACTCGTAATCATTTGGCGTGCGAACTGCACTTCGTATTTCGCGTGCGGTGACCGCCTGAGTCGCCGCTCGTTTCAGTTTCCTGAATCTTTCGTTGGAAATGGCCGTCCACTGAGAAACGGGTTTGCCAAGCGTCGATAGATGGCATATGATATACGAACCTAATTTCATGTATATTGCTGCGGTTTTTGGAGAGGCGTTTTTTGATGCGTTGTGAACTCTTCAGCAGTTGAGATTTCGTCTGACTGCTGTCGTCACCCGCTGTAAACCCGGGTGATCGAGATCGCGACGAGATGACTGAATGTCGTCTCAATGACATGGTTGGCCCCGCGACTTTCCCCTGAAAGTCTGATTACCTGCATGAAAACAGAGAAATGATTCCCATGAAACTTCCGTCGATTGTACCAGTTGCTCTCGTCGCCCTCGTTTTGACCGCCCCTGGATGCGCCAAGCAAGTTGCTGAGCACCATCACGAGGCTCATAAGATCGTCGCGACAAGTCCCGAGTCGAAGGCGGTAACGCTGACCCAGCAGTATGTCTGCCAGATTCACTCGCAGCGTCACATTAAGATTCGCGCCCTCGAAATGGGGTACCTGGAGCCGATCCCCATTAAGGAAGGCCAGTCGGTGAAGGCGGGGGATCTGATGTTCAACGTCATTCCGACGATCTATCAGGCGAAATACGACGCCGAACTGGCCAGAAAGAACGTCGCACAACTCGATCTGAATTTCACATCGAAGCTGGTCGCCGACAAAGTCGTGTCGAACAACGAGAAATTAATGGCAGAAGCCAAGCTGAAAGAAGCTTCGGCGAAGGCCGAACTGGCGGCGGCTGAACTGGGTTTTGCCACAGTCAAAGCCCCCTTTGACGGCATCGTCGACCGTCTGCTCCACCAGCAGGGGAGCCTGGTGCAGGAAGGTGAGATTCTGACGACCTTGTCCGATAACAGCCTGATGTGGGTCTATTTTAACGTCCCCGAAAAGGATTATTTAAAATACATGACCGATACGAAGCTGCGTGAGGAATTAAAGATCGAGTTGAAACTGGCCAACGGCGAAATCTTCACGGAACAAGGCAAGATCGGTGCGATCGAAGCAGACTTCAATAATGAGACCGGGAACATCAAATTTCGCGCCGACTTCCCCAATCCTGAACGCTTGTTGCGTCACGGCCAGACCGGTACGATCTTGATCAGTCGGGTTCAGAATGATGCCATCGTGATTCCTCAGCGGGCTGTCTTCGAAGTTCTGGAAAAGCGTTATGTTTTCGTCGTCGACAAGGATGACGTCGCCCATCAACGAGAGATCTTCGTCCAGAACGAATTAGAAGATCTTTATGTCATCAAGAAGGGTGTCGACGTCAACGACAAGATCGTGCTTGAGGGGATCCGTCAGGTTCACGACGGTGACAAGGTGGAATACGAAGACCGTCATCCGGATCAGGTTGCCGCCAATCTGAAGAATCACGCGGAATAGCAATCGCCCTGACCGCACGGACGCAACGGGTACCACCAGGATTCTCTTAAAAATATGTTCTCACGATTTCTCCACAGGCCGGCGCTGGCGATCGTCATTTCGATCATCATTTTATTCCTGGGAGGCCTGTCGATCGCGACACTCCCGGTCTCGCAGTTCCCGAACGTCGCACCGCCGAGCGTCGTGGTGAACGTCTCGTTTCCCGGTGCCAGCGCGAACGTGCTCGTCGACTCGGTGCTGGTGATCCTCGAACAGGCGATCAACGGCGTCCAGGACATGCGTTACATGGTCTCTGCCGGTACCAGTGCCGGTGAGGCGCAGATCCTGATCGTTTTCCACCCGGGAACCGACCCGAACGTCGCCGTGCTGAACGTGCAGAATCGAATTCAGACCGTGAAGCAACGGTTGCCGGACATCGTGGAACGTGAGGGGATCGTCGTTCTTCAGTCCATGACCAGTATGTTGATGTATGTGAACCTCTACAGCACCGATCCGGGCCACAATCAGGATTTCCTTTACAACTACGCGTTCGTGAACGTTGTCCCCGAAATCAAGCGGGTCCGGGGGATCGGTAGCGCCAATATCCTCGGTAGCCGTGCGATGGCCATGCGCGTCTGGCTGAATCTCGAGCGAATGCGAGCTTACAACCTTTCCGCCGACGAGGTCATGAAGGCTGTCTCGGAACAAAGCATGATCGGTTCCCCCGGGCGGCTCGGTCAGGCCACGGGTCGAACTTCGCAAACCGTCGAATACGTGCTGACGTGGGTCGGACGTTACAACAAGCCCGAGCAGTACGAAAACATTATTCTCAAGGCAAATCCTGACGGAGAAATCCTGCGTCTGAAGGATGTTGCCCAGGTCGAGCTGGGTCCTTCCTATTACAATATTTACTCCAACATCGACGGCAACCCTTCGGCGGCCATCGTTTTGAAACAGATTCCCGGCACGAACGCCACGACAGTGATCGAAGAAGTGAAAGAGCAACTTCATGAGTTGCAGGAATCATTTCCTCCCGGGATGAAATTTGAAGTCAGCTACGACGTCTCGACCTTCCTGGAGGCGTCGATCGAGCAGGTGCTTCACACGTTGCTGGAGGCCTTCGTGCTGGTCTCGATCGTGGTCTATATGTTCCTCGGTGACCTGCGCTCCACGCTGATCCCGACACTGGCAGTGCCGGTCTCGCTGATCGGAGCCTTCTTCTTCATGCAGATGCTGGGTCTGTCCATCAATCTGATCACCCTGTTCGCGCTGGTGCTGGCAATCGGCGTGGTGGTGGACGACGCGATCGTGGTGGTGGAGGCGGTGCACGCCAAGATGGCAGAAAAGCACCTTTCGCCCTATCTGGCGACCAAGGAGGTCATTAACGAGATCAGCGGTGCGATTATCGCCATCACCCTCGTGATGACCGCCGTGTTCGTTCCCGTGACCTTCATCCCCGGCCCGGTGGGTCAGTTCTACCGCCAGTTCGGTATCACGATGGCGACGTCGATCGTGCTCTCGGGGGTCGTGGCCCTGACGCTGACTCCGGTTCTCTGCGCGATGATTCTCAAGCCCCACGGAGCCCACGGGGAAAAGCGCGGATGGTTAGGTTTCATGGCGATGGTCATCGGGGGTGGGGCGGTCGCGATCCTGCTGAACTATCTCATCTATCATCTCTGGGGCTGGCCTGGTCTGTTGCTGAATATCTTGCCGTTCATCCGGAAAACGTTCGACCGCGGCGTGGAAAAGGTGACGCTCGCATTCGCGGCGTTTCTGCGTCCGATCGTGGCGCAACCTGTCTTCACCCTGGTGGCGATTGGTATTTTTATCGCGGGCGTCGTCCTCGTGAACACGCATCTTCCCGCCGGCTTCATCCCGCTTGAAGACCAGGGGATGATCTACGGGATTCTTCAGACGCCACCAGGCTCGACGCTTGAATACACGAACTCGAAATCGGAAGAACTGCAGAAGATTGCGAAGTCGATCGATGGAGTCAACTCGGTTTCCGCTCTGGCCGGTTATGAGGTTCTCACAGAAGGACGAGGCTCCAACGCAGGGACTTGCCTGATCAACCTGAAGCCCTGGTCCGAGCGCAAATTGACCTCGAAAGAGATCATTGAAGAGCTGGAGCGAGAAGGCAAAAAAATGAGCAACGTGAAGCTCGAGTTCTTCGAGCCTCCGGCTGTTCCCGGCTTCGGCGCGGCGGGTGGGGTCTCGTTCCGTGTTTTGGATAAAACGAACACGATGAACTACAAGCGGCTGGGAGAAGAAACGGACAAGTTCCTGGCGGCCCTGGATAAACGCAAGGAACTGAAAAGTATCTTCACCTTTTTTGCCAGCAACTATCCGCAGTACGAGCTGGTCATCAATAACGACGTGGCCATGCAAAAAGGAGTATCGATCAAGGACGCAATGGACAACCTGTCGATCGTCGTCGGAAGCACCTGGGAGCAAGGCTTCGTCCGCTTCAACCAGTTTTACAAGGTGTTTGTTCAGGCCTTGCCCGAGTTCCGTCGGTATCCCGAGGATTTCGACAATCTGTTCGTCAAGAACGACAAAGGGGACATGGTCCCTTACTCATCGTTCATGTCGCTGAAAAAACAACAGGGCTTGAACGAGATCAACCGCTACAACTTGTATCCTTCGGCACCCATTCAGCTTTCACCCGCGGCTGGCTACAGCAGCGGTGAAGCGATCGCGGCGATCAAAGAGGTCGCGAAAGAAACGTTGCCGCGTGGTTATGGTCTCGGCTGGGAAGCTCTCGCCTATGACGAGGCGGGCAAAGGGAACGAAGCGATCATCATCTTTTTGATCGTCGTGATCTTCGTTTATCTGGTGCTGGTGGCACAGTATGAGAGTTTCATCCTGCCGCTGGCGGTGATCCTGTCGCTGCCGGTGGGGATTTTCGGATCATTTTTCCTGCTGCAGGCCATGGGTCTGGCCAACGACGTCTACTGCCAGATTGGTCTGGTCATGCTGGTCGGTCTGTTGGGTAAGAACGCCATTCTGATCGTCGAATTTGCCGTGCAACGGAACCAGGAAGGGATCAGCATCAAGGAAGCGGGTATCGAAGGTGGAAAGTTGCGATTCCGGCCGATTCTGATGACCTCATTCGCCTTCATCGCCGGTCTGATTCCGCTGCTAAGGGCCTCCGGACCTGGGGCGATCGCCAACCGCACAATTGGAGCCACGGCCGTTGGCGGAATGCTGTTGGGAACAGTGATCGGGGTCTTGCTGATTCCCGGCCTGTATTACTTGTTCGCAGTGATTGTCAGCAAGAGTGGTAAATTCATCCAGGACGAGCATGAGACGCCACTGAGCGAAAGGGCTGAAAATCACTCCGTAGGACATCATGCCGCAGAACATTAGCAAACCGGCATCACGCTTAATGCTCTGACCAGAATACAAGTTTAAAGGTGCTGCTGGATGACCCTCTTCGGTCACCCAGTGCTCTTCGAAGGCTTCCACGGAAGAGTCGTAGCTGCGTCTTCGATGACTCCAGCGAGGCTTTGCCTCGGACTCATGTCGCCGTCTCGCTCCGCGAGACGACCGCCGAATTGCAGCAGACCTGTGATGGCACTTGAAAGCCCCGATGGATCACATGGCCAGCGGCAATTCGGCTTTCTTCTCGCAAGGCGAGAAGGGGACTTTGGAAGAAGTCTCATGCTATGGCACAAAACCCGAAACTTACGACTTCACATTGCATTCGTGCTTTGGCGAATTTCCAAAATGGCAACCTCATTGACGCCAATCGTCGTCGCAAACATTCTGGAGCTTCGCCGTGCCGGAATCTCGATCCGCGAAATTTCGCGGCGTCTGGGGGTCAACCGTGAGACGGTCAGCAAGTATCTCGGCAAGCGTGAAATTCAGACTCCGAAGGTCGATGGAGAGTCGGACATCGTCGACACGGCGATCTCGCGCAGTTCGACGAAACGAACGGGGACGCGGAGCCGCTGCGAACCATTTCGCGAACTGATTATCGAAAGAGTCAATCAAGGATTGACCGCGCAACAGATTTTTCAATTTCTCGTGAGCGAGCAAGGTTTCAAAGCTCGCTACTACAGCGTCAGAAGATTTGTGGCTAAGCTCCAGGCCGAAAAAAGAGACTCGTCCACAGCAGCAATCGTTGCACCGTCAACTCCAGCAAACACTATTCGCTAGATGGACCGACGCCATCATGCGTGCGTTACAACGTGGCCGTTTGGAAGATCAAATCGAAGCTTAAGATCCTGGAAGCACAGCGTGGCTGGTACGAATGCGCCTGTCGGCGAACGATGGGGCCAACACTCCGTATACCAGCCATCAAAGCGCCCGTTTGTGGCTGGCATTCAGCGCCCTTTTATCACGCTGATCGTCGCGAGATGCACTCCAGCGACATCGTCAGATTGCCCGAGTACACCCTGTCGACAGCACCATCCGGTCGTTGGGAACGAAGATGTAACGGATATTCCGCCAACCGGTCTGTCACAAACAGTTATCCCGTGATCTGGAAGGCGAAACGCTGATCAGCGGACGAACCGTCAGCCGACCCTATTGCCTGTGTGAAGGAACGAACTGATTTTCGCATGTCTTGCGAATGGAATGACGGACCTCGCTCAGAGACCGGTGCAATCGATACGACCGGTACTTTCAGCAAGTTCAGAATTCTCAGGTTCGTCAAGGAACTCCTTGATCGGGACGACGATTTCCCGGCCTTGACCACGACGTCGGCAGGATTGCCGAGAATGGAATATTGCTCAAGGATGAGTCTGATGAACCGATTAACGACATCGACGGCCCCCCTGTTTCGGAACCTCATTCTTACAACAACGATCGTTGCAAGTCTGGTCCTTGTTATTCCCGGCTGCCGAATTCCACAACTGCAGCAACCAGAACCGGCACACGAGACACCCGACCGCTACAACGCGCCGGCAAGTGTGGAAAGCACGGATCCGGTCGACGAGAACTCTGCGTGTGTTTCGGTCGACGAGTTTTTCGATAATCCGGTGATTGTGAGCCTGATCGATGAAGCGCTCATCAATAACCAGGAACTGAAAATCCTGAACCAGGAAATTCAAATCGCTCAGAACGAGATTCTGAAGCGGCGAGGTGCTTACCTTCCCTTCCTGAATTTCGTGTCGGGTGCAAGTCTGACAAAGTCCAGCGACTACTCTCCGTTGGGCGCCGGCGAACAGCAGCTCTATAATCCTTCCGGGACAACGTTCCCCCAACCACTGCCGAACTTCCTGATCGCAGGCGAAGTCTCGTGGCAGATCGACATCTGGAGACAGTTACGCAATGCCCGGGACGCGGCAACGCTGCGCTACCTGGGGACCACCGAAGGTCGGAACTATACGGTGACTCGCCTCGTCGCAGAAATTGCAGAGAAATACTATCTGCTTTTAGCACTTGATAAGCGGCTTGAGACTTTGGATATGACGATTGAGCTTCAGGAAAGAAGCCTTTCGATGTCAAAGTCGAAGAAGGAATTTGGCCGCGACAGTGAGTTTCCCGTTCAACGTTTCCAGGCGGACGTTCGCAGGTTTCAAGGGGATAAGCTGCTGATCAAACAACAGATCATTGAGACCGAAAACCGGATCAACTTTCTCGCCGGTCGCTATCCACAACCGATTCCACGTCCCTCCAAGGAATTCCTCGATCTGAACCTGCACACGCTGAAGGTCGGGTTTCCGTCACAGTTGCTGCTGAACCGGACCGACATCCGCCAGGCCGAGCGTGAGCTTGAGGCGGCCGGACTTGAAGTCAAAGTCGCCCGAGCCCGGTTCTATCCTCAGCTCTTTATTACCGCTGGCGTGGGTTACGACGCCTTCAATACCCGGTATCTGCTGCTGACACCCGAATCCTTGATTTACAATATTGCGGGTGACCTGACAGCACCGGTGATCAACCGGTTTGCAATCCGGGCCGACTATATGAGTGCAAACGCCAAGCAGATCCAGAGTCTGGTCAATTATCAGCGTACGATCCTGAACGCTTTCACCGAAGTGATTAACCTGACAAACAAGGTCGAAAACTACGGTCAAAGTGTCGAGCTGAAGAAACAGCAGGTGAAATCGCTTGAGTCAGCCATCGATAACGCGATCAAGCTGTATAACGCCGCCCGATTTGACTACCTGGAAGTTCTGCTGGTTCAGCGTGACCTCAACCAGGCCCGGTTGGACCTGATCGATACGAAACAGGGACAACTGTCCGCGATCGTCAACGCTTATCAGGCACTCGGTGGTGGCCTCAATCGATCCGGGCCTCCACAGGAAATCCTGTATCTGCCAAACGAAACCGTGGAAGAAGAGGTTGTGATTCCACCGGTGCCGGCAGCGAATTGATTCCCGTTTCTTGAATTCAAGTTCTCTGTGCCTTTGGCGGCAGGGTCTTCGATCTGTAACATTGCGTTATCCATCGAACGACACTTGCGGAGAATTTGACGATGATCCATCGCGTCCTGTCAGGGATTTTGTGCGCGACAATTCTTGCCGGCCTGGGAAGCTCGCTTCTCTCCGCAGAACCTGACTCCTCTGGTCTGTTTGAACGCAAGAATCTGGTCGCCTGGTGCATTGTTCCTTTCGACTCGAAGAAACGTGGCCCGGAAGACCGGGCGGCGATGCTGGAGAAGCTGGGCTTTTCTAAGTTTGCCTATGACTATCGAGCCGAACATATCCCGACGTTTGATGCCGAGATCGAAGCTTTAAAGCGGCATGATATTGAACTGACCGCCTGGTGGTTCCCAACGGTTCTCAACGACGAAGCCAAGGCGACGCTCGCGGTCTTTGCAAAGCATCAAGTGACTCCACAGCTTTGGGTCACTGGCGGTGGCGAGCCGACAAAGTCAGAACAGGAACAGAAGCAGCGAGTCATCGCCGAGGCGGCTCGCATTCGCCCGATCGCCGAGGCCGCCGCCAAAGTCGGCTGCAAGGTCGCCTTGTACAATCACGGCGGCTGGTTTGGTGAACCGGAAAATCAGATTGCGATCATCAAGGAGCTGAATCGAACTGACGTTGGCATCGTCTATAATCAGCACCATGGTCATGATCACCTTGATCGTTTTCCAGAGCTGTTGAAAACGATGAAACCGTACCTGTATACGCTGAATCTGAACGGGATGGTTAAAGAAGGGGACCGGAAAGGTCAGAAGATCCTCCAGTTGGGACAGGGTGACCTCGACCTGAAACTGCTGAAGGTTGTGCGTGACAGCGGCTATACGGGCCCGATCGGAATTCTCGGACATACATTGGATGATGCCGAAGAACGATTGCACGATAACCTGGATGGTCTTGACTGGTTGTTGCCTCAACTGAACGGCAAGCCTGCGGCGGCCAAGCCGAAAACGAGAACTCCTGTTCCTGTGGCACAGGCCGCGACCACGGCAGCCGCACCTACTGCGAACGTGCTGCGATTGGTCGGTGGAAAATTTGGTCAGGCGATCGATGGACGGGCTGGAGGAGCGTTTATCAAAGGACGCGATGAGTTTCACCAGTTTCCCCTCACCGTGGAATGCTGGACGAAGCTCTCTGACAAAGGTCCCTACAACATTCTGGTTGCCAGCGAATTGAAATCCTCGGGAACGCACTGGGAACTGTTCACGATGGCAGGGACCGGAAATTTCACGGTCTATACACCGGGATTCACGCCGGATCATTGCCATTCGACCGCCATGATCTGCGATGGCCGCTGGCATCATGTAGGGATGGTTCTGGAGCCAAACCGGATTCGGCTGTATGTCGATGGCCAGCCTGTCGCCAACCAGGCCTGCCAACGGACGGAGATGAAGACCGCCCCGGGGGATCTGGCCATTGCCAGTCTTGTCGACAAAGCGGCTGGTCATACAGGGCTGATTGACGAGGTGCGAATCTCAAAGGGTATCCGTGAGTTCGATCCAGGTTTGTCCAAGCCGTTTGACGTTGATGAACAAACGCTGGGTTTGTGGCACTTTGATGAATTGATCGAGCAGAAAAAGTTCAAAGATGCGACCGGGAAAAATGACGCTCAGTTAACCCAGGTTGCCCCGAATGCGAGTAACCTCGCCGCGAAACCAGGGAGAATCGAAGGGCATTGGGGTGAGGACGCGCTGGGGTTTCGCTGGACAGAGGAAGATTCTCGCGATAACCGACTGGCTCAGATGGATACGGGTCCCTTCTTCAGCGGATCAATCGTCGGCCCCGGTGGGACCATTTACAAAGGGATTGTCGTACGAATGGGTCCCGGTCGAACTCATGCCATCTGCTATGACACCGAACAGATGCGAGCCTCCGCAGGCTGGACCGGTTTTCTCAAATTCGACGCCGCTCGGTTTGGCATCATCGTCCCTCCTCGAATCGACGGGGACGTGACCTTTACCACGCCGATCCTTGCTGGCTGGTCCCGCAGCGATCAGTTCACCAATCACCGGGAAGCACATCGGTTTGGCTCGTTGCCGAAAAGCGAAGCTCATTACGAAGGGCTCTACCGACATGGCCAGCGAGTGGTGCTCAAGTTTACCGTCGGTTCATCCGATCCAGCGGGTGCCAGACCGCAGCCGCCAACCGTCGTGCTGGAGTCACCCTGGACAGAAGAATCGAATGGTGTCAGGGCATTAACTCGGACGATTGTTGTCGAGCCGTCAACGACGACACTGTCGATGCTGGTCGCAGATGCCAAGGCACGTGTCCGACTGGTCGCGAAGCCTGGCACGGCAACGCTGCAACAGGGGCCGGAACAGTGCCACAAACTGGTTGTGCCGGCTCATGCCGAGCCAGTCACCGTCAAGCTGTTGATTGCCTCGCCAGGGACCGACGAAACCGCCTTTGAAAAATTAGTCGCCGTTTCGCCGGCAGCGGAAGATCTGCGGGGACTGACAACACCCGGGCCCAGGATCTGGGGTGAACCACTGGTCACGACCGGGGAAGTGGCAAAGAATAACGCGCCCTACGTTGTCGATACGATTAATCTGCCGTTCGAAAACCCGTTTCGCGCGCTGATGTTTTGTGGTGGCCATGACTTTCTTCCCGATGGCAAAGCCTTCATCAGTACGCTGCACGGAGATGTCTGGCTGGTGGATGGGATTGATGAGAAACTCGAACGAATCACGTGGCGTCGCTACGCAACAGGTCTCTTTCAACCGCTTGGCGTGAAAGTTCTGCCGGAACGTGATCCATCTGGTAAGCCGACAAATCGAAGCCAGTTGTTTGTCGTCGGCCGCGACCAGATCACTCGACTGCACGATTTTGACAACGATGGGGAAGCAGACTTCTACGAGAATTTTAATAACGATGCCGAGGTGTCGCTGAATGGGCACGAATATGTCACGTGCCTGGAGACCGATCGCGCCGGAAATTTTTACTACGTCAAAGGGAACTGTGATTCAGCCATTCGACATGATGGATCGTTATTACGAGTGTCGCACGACGGATCAAAGCTGGATGTGTTTGCCACGGGTTTTCGCAACCCGAACGGGATGAGTATCGGGCCGAATGACGAGATCACGGTCGCTCCGCAGGAAGGGGAATGGACACCGGGCTCTGCGGTCTTCGACGTTCATCAAGGTGGTTTTTACGGGTATTTTCCGTCACATCATCGCACAACTCCGCCGACCGATTTTGAACGACCCTTCTGCTGGTTTCCTCGTTTAGCCGACAATAGCTGTGGTGGACAGATCTGGGTCGACAGTGACCGCTGGGGACCTCTGTCAAAACAGTTGCTGCATTTGTCCTACGGTCAATGCAAACTGAGACTGCTGTTGCAGGAACAGATACCAGCGGAGACGCGGGCAAGTTCGACTGCGGATGTCGCTCAAACGAAATTCGGCCCGACGATGAACGGAGGCTCGACCGAGTTTCCCATTCGCTTCGCCTCCGGCGTGCACCGGGGTCGATTTCGCGCGAATGATGGCCAGTTATATGTGACGGGACTGAAAGGCTGGGTCACCAGTGCCGTGAATGACGGCTGCTTCCAGCGAGTTCGTTATACAGGCCAGGGTATCGACCTCGTGGTCAAGATGAAGACGTATCAGAACGGGATCGCCCTGACGTTCACTCGTCCTCTGGATCGAGACGAGGCGGAAAATCCTGACAATTACGAGCTGGAAGCGTGGAACTACAAGTGGTCCGCTCAATACGGTTCACCCGACTTACGACCGTCGGCACCAGGACAGATCGGTCGAGACTCGGTTGAGCCGAAGTCGGTGACGCTGCTATCAGACAATCGGACTGTTTTTCTGGAGCTTCCTGATCTCAAGCCGGTCGATCAGTTTGGAATCAGTTGTACGTTGCGATCGGCACAGGGTTCTGTGATTGAGCAGACAGCCTACCTGACGCTGAACGCGATCCCGAAAGAGATCATGTCTGAAGACCAGTTACATCGGCCGAAACGGGATGCGGCACGATCAGCCCTTCTCGCCCGGCTGGCTCCTGGTGTAACGTTGACGATCCCGTTGTTTGATCATCCAACGACAAGTCGGTTCATGGCCTGGACAAGTTATTGGGTGGGGAAAGAGTCGCCCGAGGAAGTCGTTGCGACAGGCTTTTTGAAAGTCCCGTTCTCGGGGGAATACCGATTCAGTGCATCCGCTGAAACCGATGCCGTTTTCGAAATCAACGACAACAAATTCACGCTCATCGGTACGCCCGCCCGACGGACAAACGAGGGAACGTCGACATCCATCATCAAACATAACCGTGATGACGATGTCGTGGTCCGTCTTCGAAAAGGAATCACTCCGATCCGAGTGCGACATCTGGCAAAGGTGGACGATCACCGCTTTCGATTAATGTGGGAAACAGATCGGTTCCCGCGCGAACTGGTCCCTGCGGCGATGTTATTTCACGATCCCCTGACGAATGACAAGTCAGAAGTTGACGAGCCGTATTTTGCAGGTCGCGCACTGTTCAGCAATCACCAATGTGCTCGATGTCACATTGGCCAGGACCCCTTACGTCCGTTTGATAAGACCGAGCTGGTACGGCATGAATATCAGATTGAGAGCTTTCGGCACGCACCGCGCCTGGATGGAATCGGATCGCGGCTTCAGCCCGACTGGTTAGCAAGCTGGCTGCGAAATCCGACTCATTTGCGGGCGGAGGCAACCATGCCGAGCCTGCTGGAATCACCTGACAACAGTTCCTTAAGCGATCTGGTGGCCTACATGGGATCACTGCGCGGACCCCACGAAGTTCCGGGCAACTCTGCAGACGCGAGTGAAATCCGACTGGAAAAGGGAGCTGAGCTTTTCGAGCGACTGGGTTGCATCGCTTGCCATACCTTTGCAGCGAAAGAGACTCATCCGGAATGGAATCGTCTGTCGCTGCATTTTGTGAAGAGTAAATTCCTACCGGGACAACTGACACGGTTTCTGCAAGAACCGCACCGGCATCATCATGGAAGCCGCATGCCCGATTTTCGATTGAGTGAAGCAGAAGCGGCGGCGCTGGCGGATTATCTGAATGAACACGCCAAGGGAGCCGTGGAGCATGTTGTCGGATTGGGTTCAGGCGACGTTCAACGTGGTCAAAAACTGTTTAAGGAATTGCGGTGCAATCACTGCCATCAGCTTGCTGAAAAGGGGGAGCTTGCTTTGCCCGACGTCGCCCCGGTCAATGTTGTTCCAGTGCCGCGACTCGGATGCCTTGCGGATGACACGGCGAGATCGGAGAAATCTCCCAAGTTTGCGTTCTCCGATGCGGATCGACAGGCGCTAGCGAACTTTATTTCGACGTATTACGGCAAAGCGAGCATTCCACACGCAGGTCCCAGCTCCCGAATCAATCATGCATTAAAGGTGCTGCGTTGTACGGCGTGTCACGCGCGAGATGGCGAATCGGCCCGCTGGCCCGAGATTGTGGCGGAAGAGGGATCAGGAAAGCTGCCCGAATCGGTTCCTCAGTTGACCTGGGTCGGTGAAAAGCTGCAGGGGCCCTGGATCACGAAATTAATGAAAGGGGAGATACGTCACAAAACCAGGCCCTGGATGACAGCTCGCATGCCCGGCTTTCCGGTCTACGCTGACTTCCTGGTCCCCGAACTTCCCCAAGAACATGGCCTGGAGTTTCAGGAAACGATTCCGACGATGTTTGACGACAAATTGGTTGAGTCGGGGCGACAATTGACGCTGCGTGATGGAGGTCTGGATTGCCGTCAATGTCATGCGGTCGGCAACGAAAAGCCGCGTGGTGATGCGGCGACTCAGATCGCTTTGGGAATTAATTTCGCGTTTGCCCGCGACCGGCTTCGTCCCGAATTTGCGATGCGACAGATGTTCGATCCCCCACGATATGACGTCGGTTCGAGAATGCCTCGATTTGCACCCGACCTGCAAACGACAGCCGTCAAGAAAATCGAAGGGGGAAATGCGAAAAAGCAGTTTGAAGCGATCAAGCAATACTTGTGGTCGCTGAAGGCTGAAGTGTCCGAAGACTGACGCGACGTTTCTTCGATGTCTAGCGTGTTTAAAAGTTACGATTCCGGATGATTCATTAGCCCGACGCGCAAGTTGAGAAGTTGCACATTCAAGATTTTTGGACAGAAATCAAGAACGAAATGCTAAGAACGTAAGGGGCGGATTTGATAAACTTCGAGTGCTGAAATTTTCGGTTTCTCACGGAGGCACTGAGACACAGAGGAGCAATCAAACCTGCCCGCGAAACGTTCGCATAATGTTCTTTTTTCGTTTTGCAGAACCCATCTTCAGCAAATTGCCAAGCGTCATTCCTATCAGATGCAGGAACGACCGCATGTTAAAGACACTCATTCCGATAGCGTCCTCTTGTATCTCCGTGTCTCTGCGTCTCTGTGAGAGACCTATTCATCGAGCGAACATCAGCTTTGATCGGACTACTACACCCCGTCCCTGCTCCGTTACCTTTAAGGAGCTTGACGAAGGAAGTGTTGCCAAAGTTCCGTAGGTTCAAGGAGCGGGAGCTCCTGGCAAAACCGCTTGTAGAGGCTTTCTGTTCTCTCCCCGATTTGAAATTCTGACAGATTCAAAATCCGCCAAAGGGAGGAATCCGGTTTAGTCATCAGATTTACGCGAATTCCGACATCTTCCAAAGCCACCCGACTGAATCCTGCTCTTGAGATCTCAAACGCGTAACTTCAACGCGAGCAAGCGAGGGATCTATTTCTAGTGAAATGGAGAGAAGATCCCTCGCTTGCGCGTCGGGCTGACGCATCATCCGGTCAGCCGAGGAATTGAAAATGCGCTACTTCAAAAAAGTGCCGTAACATTGTTCCGGTCAGGCAACGAAAAAACCCCGGAACTGAATCGAGTTCAGTTCCGGGGCTTCGATGTGACGCATTGCTCGCTGAGATTCCCGATTCAGCAAGAAGGCGATTTCATGAGAGGCTTCGTTTAGAAGTCGCCGAGGACTTCTCCGTCGTTTCGACCGAACAGTCGACGAGCGGTGTTGATGTCGACGTTTTCCGAAATAAACCGGACCGAGCCGTCACCAAGGGCCGCGTGAACGCCGCCGATGTGCAGACTGAACGGTTCGTTGTTCGGGCCACAGTTGTTCTGGGTCCAGGGGCATTGGGTTGGTCCACCAACGGGAATCTTGTTTCCGTTGATCACTGGCAGCACCGAACCAAGATAAGGGGAGTTATTCTGGCCGGAAACACCTGCTCCAGAATCCGCGTCAGCCCAACGATTCGGAGCGGTGTTGAGGCCGCTGGCGCCCGTCATCTGGGTCGTATCCCATCCGGGAGCTCCACCGATGTAAACGGCCTGGGTATACTTACCAACCAGGTTTGAAGGACGGCCCGATTGTTCAACAATCGCTACCGTGTTGGAAAGTCCGTCTGTTGTATCGCCAGCTCGGTTACCATACAGGCCGTAAACCGAATCCTTGGTGGCACCCAGCGACGTTCCGTTCGCTCCGCCTGCGGTACCATTCTGTCCGTTGCGAGCACCGGTGACAGGATCAATGTCGACGAAGGCGACTGGCATGTAGTCGGCCTGACCATAGCCTTTTGTGTCAGTCGTCGTGATGGCGTTACTAGGGCACAGGAACGCGGGGATCTTCGTTTTCGATGCGGCAGCATTGTTGCTGTTGGCGCTGTTCGAATAGTGCCAGGCGAAGTTGTACGTGTTGTACAGAGGTGCCTGATCGGTGTAAGGAAGAAGTTGCGTGAACGTGGAAGTTGGGAAGGCAAACAGGTTGATCCTGCCGAAATCGATCCCTTTGCCCGAGGATGGGAATCGGCTGTAAGTCGATTCGTAATTGAAAGCAGCCAAGCCGAGTTGCTTCATATTGTTTTTGCACTGCGTGCGTCGGGCGGCTTCGCGTGCCTGTTGTACGGCTGGCAGCAGCAGCGCAATCAAGACAGCGATGATCGCGATCACCACCAGAAGTTCGATCAGCGTAAATCCACGCGACCGACGAACAGAAACCAATTTACGATCCATCTAGAAATCCTCCACCAAAACAAAAATCAGGAAACGCTTCAACCGGTGCCCCGTGATCAACAACGATCACGATAAATTCGAAGAGTCACACGCAAGCCAAGCCTCCAAGCCATCCAATATACCACCAATTAGATCGGTGATTCAATGCCAGTGCATGACGATTTTTGAAGAAATTGTGAAATTCATAAATCATAAATGGTTTTTGGATGTGGAGCTTGGATGAGAGCTTTTTGCGACCGGGCGAATATTTACGGATCTGGTGAGTGTTGTTTCGTATCACTCGGACATTTTGACGTCTGGAATAGAGAATCACGTGCGTTGTCAGGCTCAAAGCCTTGCTTGTCTCTTTGTAAGAACTGCTTCAATCCGAACGGAGCCTCGGCGGAATTGATGCACCTGGTTGCACAAAAGATGCGGCATCTTTTCAGTGATTCCGTTGCCTGGTTTCGATCGCTCAACTGCCGTTGCCATCAGATTCATATTGCGGCAAAAGTCGCCGATGAATTAAAACCCCGCCGCCGAAGAGGCAAGTTTTATCACGAGCCTCCCCGGTCCTTTCAGTCATCCCTTCGCTCGCGACGATTCAATCAACATTTCCTATTTCATTGACCAGTTGTCGGATTAAACCTGACCGCATGGACTATCACCTGAAACCGCTGGGAAAGACCTGCGCGGCGACCGGCAAGCCGCTCGCACCGGGATCGGTGTGTCATTCGGTGCTGGTGGAGCGTGACGGAGCACTGACGCGACTCGATTTTTCCACCGAAGGCTGGACAGGTCCTCCAGCAGGCCATTTTGGTCACTGGACCGTTGAAGTCCCTCCGGCGGCCGATCCAAAAACGACCCGCATCGATCCGGAGATTGCACTCCGATACTTCGAGCAACTGAGCGAAGAAGCGAGTCCCGTCCACGAACAAACTCGTTATGCACTGGCACTTGTGCTGCTGCAACAGCGAAAACTCAAGCTGGAAAACGTCCGTTTTGAAGATGAAACCGAAATCCTGGAACTGAGTGGTGTTCACGGCGAAGGGAATTTCGAGGTCGTCAATTATCGCCTGGACGACGCGGAAACGCAGCGGCTTCAGGCCGAACTGAAAATTCAACTCGCGACGGAGTGGCAGGGATGACTTCGAATCTCGCAGTAATCTCCCGTCATCGATCGCTACTGCTGGTGGCGTTACTGGCCGGTTGTCTTTTGCCAGGTTGCACCGCGACCCGAGGGATGCTGGCGAGGCGACATCCCGATCCGATGGCGGGTGCTCCCAGCCTGCAGAACGTGCGGAATCCCCCTTTAGAAGAAGTCGTTTCGCATCTGAATCGGAACACGGACCGACTTCAATGCTGGCAAGCAAATCGGGTCGGAGTCAAATACGACAAATGGACGTTCACCGGCATGATCGCCGTCGAAAAAGGACGGCATCTGCGTCTGGTGGTGAATTCACTTCGCGGAAATGAAGTCGATCTTGGTTCGAACGACGAGCGATTCTGGGTCTGGTGTCGCGACATGGACCCTTCGTTTGTGACCTGTAAACATGAAAACATGGACGCGGCACGGCAACAAATGGGGATCCCGTTTGAACCCGACTGGCTGATGCAGGCGCTGGGTGTCGAGCCCCTGCCGACCTCAGGCGTGACGATGGAAACCGACCCCACAAACGAACAGGCTCGACTCGAAGAAAAAGTCCTTTCCGCGCACGGGCTTCCGTTACGACGCGAGATTCTGATCGATCTCAAGCGAGGGATCGTCCTCGAGCATAGTCTTTATAATTACGACGGGATTCGTATTGCCCGAGCAAAGTTGACAGACCATCGTCTTGATAAGACTTCGGGAGTGGTGTTACCTCACAAAGTGGTGCTGGACTGGCCACAAAACAAACTGTCATTGACGTTGACCTTGGGTGAAGTCCGCATTAATTCAGGTGCCATCGCGTCGCGACTTTGGGAAATGCCGGAATCGACGAACTCCCAGGTTGTCCATCTCGATGCGGGCCTCAAACCAAAACCCATTCAAATCGGAATCAGACCCGATTCGACCGGCGGAACTGATCCCATCGAAACCGTACGATCGCATGATGATCATAACTTCCTGCGCGAAGAGAGCGACGACCCGGCATCTCCGGACGAGGAATTTGAATTGCCCGTGGAGGCGAAACCGGGCCGCTCACGTCTTTCATCCGAAGCCGATGACTGGTCAAATTAGCGCCGTTTCACGGATCGTCAACGGTCGGTTCCAGCCAGCCAAGGACATCGCCGAAAAGCACAGGACTGTCGACGGGCTTGACGATTTCGACCAGCTGACCCGTCACAGGAGCGGCGATGTCGATTGTGACACCGGGAATCAACAGTTCGACGATCAGGTCACCGGCACGAACGAGATCCCCTTCATCGACCAGCCAACCACTGATTCGAAGCGTTTCCTCGCCTGAGCGAAGATCCGGGACCATGATCGGGACTCGCATGGCAGCTCATTTCTTCGGGCGAAACGCCTTGATTCTTGCCTCGTCCGTTGTCAGATACGGGCCTTCAAGCAGATCGATGCAATAAGGGATTGCGGGGAACACGGCATCCAGGCATTCCTGAATGGCTCGAGGTTGTCCCGGCAGGTTGACGATCAGTGAGCGTCCACAGATTCCCGCCGTTTGACGCGAAAGAATGGCGGTCGGCACTTTTTCCAACGAGACTTTTCGCATGAGTTCACCGAAACCCGGCATCATTTTCTGACAGACCGCTTCGGTCGCTTCGGGCGTCACGTCGCGGAGTGCCGGTCCCGTACCCCCTGTCGTGATGACTAAACAACAGTTTTCCACGCTGCACAATTCCCGCAATGTTTGCTCGATGACCTGGCGTTCATCGGGAATCACACGAGAGACGGGCTCGAACGGACTTGTCACCACCTGCGAGAGATAGTCTCGAATCGCAGGCCCCCCCCGGTCTTCGTATTCACCCCGACTTGCGCGGTCCGACACAGTCACAATGCCGACGCGTGCCATCATGATTCGAGATTCACTTCTGGAGCGTTGATCAGTTCTTCATGAGCACGCAGCTCAAGAACCTTACGCTTGATGGTTTTGCGATGTTCGACCCACTGGTTGACGGCCCCCTGGTAGACCTCGGCGACATCAACGAGCGGTACGTGCGCCTTGGAGCCTTCGGCCATGGTCCGTTGCAACTCAAGAATGGCAGGCTCCAGCGACTTTTTCAGGAATTCAAGGCTCTCTTTCGAAAGTCGTTCGATTTCGTCAGCAAGGTGTTTCACCTCTTGTCGATCGTCATATCGTTCGGCGTCTGACAATTCTCTTGCCATCGTGACAGGTGAGGTCACTTGCTGGCTCTGGGTCTGCACGAGAGGTCCAAACGGGTTAAAGTCTTTCTTGGGCTTATTTGAAGCCGCCTCGGCCTTCTGCAGGCCACGATGCGCCTTTTCGAGATCGGGTTCCGATTCGATCGCCTTTTTGAAGTTCAGGATCGCCATCGGGATGTTGGCCGATTCGACATAAAGATTGGCCAGGTTCTGGTAGGCCTGCGCCATTTTGGGGTTCAGCCGGATGGCTTCACGATAGGCTGACATCGCCATTTGCGATTGATTGAGCTTTCGCTGGGCGATCCCCAGATTGTAATAGGCTTCCGCGCTTCGTTTGTCTTTCGTAATCGCCTTACGCAAAACCTCTGCCGCCTTGGTGAATTCCCCCATGAAATTGTGAATTGCACCGAGATTGATGAGGTGACGTGCCTCCATCGGCTGCAGCAATGTCAGCTTCTGAAAGTGGGCCGCAGCGGTCGGATAGTCCTTTTCCAGAGACGCGATTGTGGCCAATCCCTGATGGGCATCCGCAGAATCGACTTCGGCCGCAATCGCTTTTTCGTAAAGCTCTTTGGCCTGTTTCACCTGTTCCATTTCCAGGCAGCTATCGGCGAGTTTGCAAAGGGCATCAACGTTGACTTTGCTCATCTTGAAGCACCTCGTGTCATCCAGTCCCTCACGTTTCGGAACGACCACATCTGTGAACGCGAAGCAGTAGCGGATCGTTGGGACATCTGTTGCGACCTGCCTCAAAATCAAGGTTGTCCCCCGGACGCCTGTTCGAGGATTCGATTATAGAGGCAACAGTGATGCGCCGTCAAAACGGGTTTGGGAATTGTTCAACTTTGGACGATTTCCATCGAGCCAGCGCTTGCATTGTCATTCATCGTCATCAAGCCACTCCTCGTCGTCCTCATCATCACATTCAAGGCTGGCCGAAATGGATTCCAATTGAGCCCGTGTCGTCTCCAGTTCGTGATCGGTTCCTTGAAAAATGACCAGCACCGTCTGGTTGCTTGTCTGAAAAGCGCGTAAGGTTGCCGAATTCAACAGGTCGTAACAGACGAAATCCAGATCGCGACCGAGCGACGGCAAGCCGCTCAGGCTGCTGACTGCGGTCAGGACATCAACCTCTTCGTAGTCTTGTTCGAACGCCGCGACGACGGCGTCGAGGACCGCTTCGGGATCAGGGCGCGATTTGAACAGGACGATGGTCCAGAATGACGTACCGTCACTCTGCAGGGAGATCGTCGTTTCGTCGCTGCTCGTTTCTTCACTCAGTTCCCACGATGAGGGAAAACGAAACCGAATTCCGTAGTTGCTGTAATCCGTCAATGCGGACGGACTTTTGCGTGGTTGACACCTTCCATCGGCATCATGATCGTGATCGTGATCATGGTGGTGATCGTGGTGGTGGTGTGACTGGGACAAGGAGGGGCTCCACTTTCTTCGTTTATTCAGGTCGGAAGGACTCGTACGAATCAAGGGTTGTTCCGACTTCTCGATTCGAGTACCTTTGAATCACACTAATGATGAGATTGTCAGGCGGCAAGCGGACTCATGAGAGAATGCGCTGCTCGCCTGGAGCAAGTTCGAGGGGCTTGCTGCAGACGCTTGAACGAATCCGGGTCGCATCCCAACGTTCTGAACTGACGCGGCGTCTGGACAGCAAAGAGAATGAGGAGAAGATTGTGGCATCAGTACGAGCCGAA
This sequence comes from uncultured Schlesneria sp., assembly GCA_903899985.1. Classification (GTDB taxonomy): domain Bacteria; phylum Planctomycetota; class Planctomycetia; order Planctomycetales; family Planctomycetaceae; genus Schlesneria. The sequence goes on along the minus strand of CAIULL010000111.1, from coordinate 26,172 downwards.
GGTGTTGCCGAAGCGCTGTTTGAATTAAAGCGTCTCAATAAACTGGCAACATTCACTGAAGTTGCGACACGAGCAGGTTTTAAACCGGGAGCTGGAGGACGTACGCTGATGACGTGTCTCGCTGCCGTCCAGCGCGATTGGCCGCATTTGCATTGGTGGCGGGCGATTCCCGATGACGCCATGGTGGCGAAAGAATCAGATCACGCCAAAGAGCTCAGTTCCGGTGGCTACGAAATGACCCCCGCCGAAGGGAAGAAAGACATGGTCAAAGTGGTCACACTTGATGAGACACTTTTCAAGTGGGAAACGCCGATTGTTGCGTAAGTTCGCTTTCGACGTATCGTGAAATGTTGATATGAATCTGATAGCCCGACGGCTCGCTCACCGCCGGGCTGTTTGTTTTGACGGCCCGATTTTCCATAGGACGCTGGATAATCCATGACCAGTTCACTTGACTCACTGCTTGATTCTTCGGATGCGACTTTGTGGGAAGTCGTGACCAATGGTGCCGGACCGGAAGGAACACTTCCGCTGACGGAAGAGATGCTGCTGAATGCCCCCAGCGGCGATTTATTTGGATTGACGCAAAATGCGGGAATGGGCTGGAACCCGTCGCAACTTCTTCGCAAACAGTTTCTGATCCTCAGTACTCAAGGGGGAATTCGAGGCGAAGACGGGAAGCCGATCGCCCTGGGATATCATACGGGGCACTACGAAGTCGGTCTGCTCATGCGAGCGGCTGCCGAGGAACTCGATCGACTGGAAGCACTCCCTTTTGCGGCGTATGTCAGTGACCCTTGCGATGGCCGGACGCAGGGGACGGTCGGGATGATGGACAGCCTGGCCTATCGTAACGATGCCGCAGTCGTTCTGAAGCGATTGATTCGTTCGCTGCCAACGCGGCGCGGAGTCATCGGAGTCGCCACGTGCGACAAGGGTTTACCCGCCATGATGCTGGCCCTGGCCGCACAAAAGAATCTTCCGTGTGTGATTGTTCCTGGCGGAGTCACTCTACCACCCGCCACGGGTGAAGACGCGGGGAAAGTGCAGACAATCGGTGCACGGTTTTCTCATGGTGAGATCTCGCTCGAGGAAGCTGCCGAAGCAGGATGCCGTGCCTGTGGTTCGCCCGGCGGTGGTTGCCAGTTTCTGGGGACCGCCGCAACCTCACAGGTCGTGGCAGAAGCCTTGGGAATGGCGTTACCTCATTCGGCCCTCTCGCCGTCAGGTCAGCCGATCTGGTTGGACATTGCCCGACGTTCCGCGCGTGCCGTCGTCGAAATGGAACGACTCGGTAAAACCATTCGAGATGTCCTGACTCCAGACGCACTGCACAATGCCATGGTCGTCCATGCCGCTTGCGGTGGTTCGACGAATCTGCTGCTGCACATTCCCGCCATCGCCTTTGAAGCCAACCTCGCGCGACCGACCGTCGAAGATTGGATTCGTCTGAACCGTCAGGTCCCGCGGCTGGTTGATTGCCTGCCGAACGGCCCCGTCGGGCATCCAACAGTCCGCTTCTTCCTGGCGGGTGGAGTGCCCGAATTAATGCTGCATCTCAGGACTCTGGGACTGCTGAAGCTTGACGCCATGACTGTTGCCGGTCGGTCCGTCGGTGATGTGCTCGAATGGTGGGAAAAATCCGAACGACGAGTCCGATTGCGTGAGCTGCTTGTCGCTCGTGACGGAGTCGATCCCGACACGGTTGTGATGTCACCCAAGGCAGCTCGAGACCGAGGGCTGACGAGTACCGTGACATTCCCGATTGGGAACATTGCCCCAGAAGGCTCGGTCATCAAGAGTACGGCGATCGACAAAAGTGTTGTTGATCCCGATGGCGTGTATCGTAAAACAGGTCCGGCTCGCGTTTTCACCTCTGAGCGGGCGGCCATCGCCGCGGTCAAAGGCCGCCCCTTGCGACAGCCGAAAGCGTCAGGCTCTTCCGCCAGCGTCGATACAGAGCCAACAAGTGCCGACACCGCTCATCTGACGCCGATCAAAGAAGGGGACGTGATTGTGCTGATGTGTCGTGGGCCTCTCGGCTGCGGCATGGAAGAAACTTATCAGATCACATCGGCCTTACGATATCTGCCGTTCGGCAAACATGTCGCCTTGATCACCGACGCCCGGTTCTCGGGTGTCTCGACAGGGGCGTGTATCGGACATATTGGTCCAGAGGCCCTTGACGGAGGCCCGATCGGAAAGCTGCGAGACGGCGATTTGATCCAGATTGAAATCGATACGCGAAACCTGACCGGGTCTCTCAATTTTATTGGGACGCCCGGTGAGCAGGTCACGCCAGAACAAGGGGCCAGAATCCTTGCCGAGCGTGAACCTGCGCAACCGTTACATTGCGATCCGAATCTCCCTCCGGAAACTCGTCTGTGGGCTTTGCTGCAACGGGCGGGCGGGGGAACCTGGGCCGGTTGCGTCTATGATGTGGACAAGATTGCCGAAGCGCTCGAAGCAGGATTGGCGAAACTGACATGACGGATACAGTCTACCTGATCGACACGTTTTCGTTGATGTTTCAGGTGTTTCACGGCATTCCTCCCATGACCAGTCCGGCGGGATTGCCGACGAATGCGGTCTTCGGCTTCAGTCGTGATCTGATCGGACTTTTCAAAGACCACAAACCGACCTGGCTGATCTGTGCGATGGAATCGCCAGGACCCGGTACACGGGACGCGATTTATCCGGAGTACAAGGCCAATCGATCCGAGATGCCCGAGGATCTGCGTCCACAGATCTCATTGCTGAAAGAAGTGATTCAGGCGTTCGATATCCCGCTGATCGAATCGGCCGGCTGGGAGGCGGACGACGTCATCGCGACACTCACCAGGCAAGCGGTCGAACGGGGATTTCACGTCAGGATTGTCACCAGTGACAAGGACGCCCGACAGCTTTTAGGGCCACAGGTACAGATCTATAACCTGCGCAAGAACACCTATCTCGATGAAGCAGGACTGTTACTCGATTGGGGCATTCGCCCCGATCAAGTCGTCGATTTTCAGTCATTGGTCGGAGACGCGGTTGATAATGTGCCGGGGGTTCCCCTCGTTGGACCGAAAAAAGCCGCCGCGATGCTGCAGACGTTTCAGACACTGGAAAACGTGCTGGCCAATTCCGAAAAGGCCAGCGGTGCCAAGCTTCGGGAAAACCTCAAAAACTTCAGCGATCAGGCCTATCTGAGCCGCGAACTTGTCCGGCTGAATCAACAGCTTCCGATCGAATTTGATTGGGATGGACATCGCCGCCAGCAACCTGACGTCACGGCACTGCAAGAGTTGTTTCGCAAATTTGGCTTTCGCCGGTTGATCGAAGATGTGCGACAGTTCGCACCTGCGGTTCCGGTGGCACCGACAACCACGAAGCCTGCGGCAAAAAAGGCGAAACCCACGTCCAGGGGGCAGCTCTCATTGTTCGACGATGAAGAGGCGCTCGCTGAAGAACCGCCAGTCGATCCTGCAGAAGCGGCAACTGACGATCAAGTTGACGCAGCGGTCGCAGAGCACGAACCCGAAGGGAATTTCCCACCTCGAATTCAACGAACCTGGGAACTTGTCGACACACCGGAAAAATTCGCGGGCTTTCTTGAATTGCTCCGGGGGCAGACCCGAATCTGCCTGGACCTGGAGACAACACATGTCGACTCGATGCGAGCCGAAATTGTTGGCTGGGCCTTCAGCTGGATGGCCGGAACAGGTTATTACCTCCCTGTCCGAGGGCCTGCGGGAAGTTCGCTGCTCGATCCGCAATTCGTCATCGACCAGCTTCGTCCAATTCTCGAAAGCCCATCAGTTCAGCTCGTCAATCAAAACATCAAGTACGATCTGACCGTCTTGAGTCGAATTCCACTGAAACTTGATGGCAAACAGTTGGGCCTCGACCCGATGGTCGCTGACTATCTGCTCGACGCCGGGGCAAGATCTCACAGCCTCGATGTTTTGATCAGTAAGTATCTGGGAATCGAGTCGATTCCAATCTCGGCTTTGATCGGAACCGGCAAGCAACAAAAGAATATGGTCGATATTCCGGTCGACAAAGTTGCCGAGTACGCGACCGAAGATGCCGACTTGTCACTTCGACTGGCGGACCTGCTTGAAGATCGACTGAAGTCGGAAGGCTTATTTGACCTGTATTGGAAACTCGAACGTCCGTTAATCTCGATCCTGGCAGAGATGGAACAAACGGGGATTCGAGTTGACGCGGACGAACTGAACCGACAGAGCGTCGCAGTGACCGATCGCCTGAATCAGACGATCGCCGAGATCTATGCCATGGCGGGGCACGAGTTCAACATCGATTCGCCGATTCAGCTGCGCAAAGTCTTGTTCGAAGAACAGATGCTGCCGGTTCGCCGAAAGACACAAACGGGTCCCAGTACTGATCAGGAGGTGCTGGAAGAACTGGCGTTGATTCATCCACTTCCCGCCAAGATCACTGAACATCGTCAATTATCAAAACTGAAGGGGACGTATCTCGACGCACTTCCGGGACTGATCCATCCTGAAACGGGCCGAATTCATTGTTCGTTCAATCAGGTTGTCGCAGCCACGGGACGACTCAGTTCCAGTGATCCAAATCTTCAGAATATTCCGATCCGCACAAGCGAAGGACGACAGATCCGCCGAGCCTTTGTGCCGGGGGAACCGGGGTGGAAACTGGTCTGTGCCGATTATTCCCAGATTGAACTGAGAATCCTGGCACACTTCAGTTCCGATGCGGCGCTGAAAGCGGCATTTGAACAGGGGATTGATATTCACGCGGCCGTTGCCGCCGATGTATTTGGAGTGGCACTGGACGCAGTCAACTCCGATCAGCGTCGGGTGGCCAAGGCCGTGAACTTTGGCGTGATTTACGGTCAAAGCCCGTTCGGCCTGGCGGCAGCACTCGGAATCGACAAAGACGTTGCAACGAAGTTTATCAAGGACTACTTCGCGAAGTATTCCGGAGTCAACCAGTTCATCGACGACACGCTCGCGGAATGCCGTTCAACGGGTTTCGCGAAGACTATTCTCGGTCGTCGTCGAGCGATCGAAGGGATTCGTCCGCAGCGCGGCCCCAACCTGAATATGCCCGAGCGAACGGCAATCAATACAGTCATTCAAGGTTCCGCCGCCGACCTGATCAAGCAGGCGATGATTAATCTCAATTCCAGCGTCAAACGTCATGGGTACCAGGCACGAATGCTGCTGCAAATTCACGACGAACTGGTCTTCGAAGTTCCTCCCGAGGAATTGACGCCGCTGATTGAAGTCGTACGACACGAGATGGAACAGGCCATGTCATTGGCGGTACCACTCGTCGTCGATGTTGCCGTTGGCAATAACTGGCTGGACCTTGAAGCTTTGTAGTGCTTTTGAGATTGAAAAGTGAAATCACCAGCCGAGTAGTCGAGGGCCTTCGGAGACACATCCACTCGATTTTCGATTCCCACTCAAACCTGGCAGCGTTGAAAAACTTGCCCTTCCTCGAGTTTTCTCTTAACAGCGCAGACTCGTGAACTGACCAATCCAGGCGAAAAGTGTGCTCAGGAAGCGGATAACAAGATGAGCCAGCCGAACGAAGTATTAAATCTCGGAATAGACCCTGCAAACGATGATAAGAACACATCAGGCAGGAAGTATGGCAAGATCCCTCCGGGAGTGGCAGGCTGGAGTTGGGACGGATTTCTTCTCACGCCGATCTGGTCCGTATTTAACAACACGTATATCGGACTATTAAGTTTACTGCCTGGTATCGGGTTCTGCTTATCAATTTATCTTGGTTTAACCGGCCGCGAATTGGCATGGCAAAACAAGCGGTGGAAAAGTGTCGAGCATTTCAAACACGTCCAGCGACAATGGTCGATCGCAACATTGATTGCAGGACTTGTTCTTGCTTCCGCCTCCCTTTTTATTGTCCTTTTCGGCGAAATTCCCCAGCAGGGAGCGAATGACGAGTCTGCCAAACTGAAAACAGTATTCAACGAAGGAAACCTCGCGCTCAAGAATGGAGATTTCGACAAGGCACTCAGGAATTTCACCGAGGCCATTCGAATTAATCCGAAGTTGGCTGCAGCTTACTTCAACCGAGGTTTGGTCATGACTCAAAAAAATGATTATCAAGCCGCAATCGAGGACATTTCGGAGGCGTTGCGGCTCGATCCAGATGACGCGAATGCGAACCACTACCTCGCCTGGTTGCTCGCTACGAACCCCGATGACAACATTCGCGTCAGTCAGCGGGCAATCGATCTCGCCACGAAAGCTTGCAAGCGATCAGGCTGGCGAAACCCAAAATACATTCAGACGCTCGCTGCCGCGAATGCGAATGCAGGCGACTGGGAAAATGCCGTCGAAAGACAAAAGCGCGTTATCGAAATGGTCACCGATGATGAAGACAAAGAATTTGCGAACCACCTTCTCAAACTTTACGAACAAAAGACCCCTCTTCGTTTTGGGAGTCCTGACCAACCTGAGAACGATCAGGGCCGGTCAAATGAAACCAAAAACTAACGATCAAAAATTTGACGGCGACCCGTTGTCATCGACAGGTCCTTGCGATCGCGCCCTGGAATTTGACGCGTTCGAGGTCCATCAATTTCCTGGGCCGGGAAACGTTTTCGTTAACTCGTGGACCATCTTGTCCACAGTCGAAGGCACAAAAAAACAATGACCAGGACCACGACAGGAATCCAAAACGGTGGCCCGAAGATCGCTGTTGCCTGAAGCATTAAGAATGCAAAAACCGATTGGACGGTCCAGTAAATTCGGCGATGCTGCGGCCAGGAAAGGTCTTGCCACCAGCAAAGCGTGTCCGTCAACCAGAGGATCAGAAACGCCTCGTTGACATACAACCCGAAGCCCGAGTCCCAGCCGGTCACTTCGGCCGTTCTTTTTGCGGTCGCTTCGTAGGCGGCAGCATGGTTCCAGTGATGTTCAAAGTGAAATGCGGCAATCACATGCAATAGAAAGAAAAAGCATCCGATCGTCCACCACCAGCGAGCTGACTGCTGCCAATTGGCTTCCGCTTTCTGCTCGACATCGAAAGCCAATCTGGCGACATAACACGCCACCGCCAATCTTGCCGTCCAGCGAATGAGCAATTCTCCAATCATGGCAGTTGGTTTTTCCTGGCGGAAATCAAATTGAGGAACTTGTTCATCGTGAGGTCATGCCGTTGGTACGTCAACGGATTCCAGCGCTCGCTCGTCGCAATCTGCCGCCATGTGCGACATTCACAAAATAATCGATGTGCCGTTCGGAACGAATTTTCAAACGTCGAAGACGATGCGAGTCAGCGGTTCTTTTGATCAATCGGATCAAAACCTCATGGGACGACAGCCCCCTTTCGTTGAGAAAATCGAGTCGGAATTGGCCAAACAGATCGAATTCTTATAGAATCATGGCCTTTCCTATGCGCGTTGAAAATGCATAATCGAGGGGTTCCCTTTCAAAATATCGCGGGATCGTGCGACGCCAGTTCAAAACGTTCATAACTTCAGCCCGCACGACTTCCCGCAAGTGACAATTTTTTGTTTTATAAGGCCTTGGCAAGAATGGAATCATCGCGGATGACGTCAGATCCTCCACCACAGCAACGTGGCTTCGATAACGGCGAAACGCCGCGTAAAAAGCGTGGAGTTCCGGAAGGACTGTGGATTCAGTGTGAATCGTGCAAAAGCACGGTTTATCGAAAACAAGTCGAACAGAATTTGTATCTTTGTCCCGACTGCAGCCACCATTTTATCGTTCCCGGTCGGGTTCGGATTCAACAATTGCTGGATGAAGACAGTTTTGAAGAATGGTTCGACAATCTGACATCCAAAGATCCGTTAGGGTTCGTTGACTCCAAGCCCTATAAAGATCGGCTGGTCGCAGAGCAGAAGAAAACAGGGCTGAAAGACGCCTGTATCGCCGGCAAAGGCTACATGCGAGGTCGTCCCCTGGTGTTCGCACTGACCGATTCGTCCTTTATCATGGGAAGTATGGGGTCGGTTGTTGGCGAAATGTTGACGCGATCGGTTGAAGAGGCCACGCGACTTAAGCTGCCACTCGTGATCGTCAGTGGTTCCGGCGGGGGCGCTCGAATGCACGAAGGGATTCTTTCCCTGATGCAGATGGGAAAGGTCAGCGCTGCGCTCGGACGTTACCAGTCGTCTGGCGGTTTGTTTATCTCGGTTCTGACCAATCCGACAATGGGTGGAGTTGCAGCAAGCTTTGCGTCGCTTGGCGATATCACATTAGCCGAACCAAAAGCTCTCGTCGGATTCGCGGGACCTCGCGTTGTTCGTGCCACCTGCAAGATTGCACTTCCTGCAGGTTTTCAAACCAGTGAGTTTTTACTTGAGCATGGATTTGTTGACAGGATTGTTCCCCGTCCGGAATTGAGAACGGAAATCTCCCGTCTGATCGACTACTGCGGGGTCTAACGCCTTTGCTTGGAGCAGGCAATCCGATGCTGAAATTTCTCAAATCGCTGTTCACTCGCAAGCCGAAGATTAACAAGGTCGACATCGAATCCCGGTTTCAGCTGATCAGTCGCGTTGGTCAGGGAAGCATGTCGAAAGTCTGGCGTGCCGTCGATCGTCGCCTGGAAAAAACGGTGGCGCTCAAAGTTCTTGATTTCGAGAAAACGAAGCGGCTCGACTCCCGATTCACTCATATGAAATCAAAAAAGCCGACTGAGGGTGAGATCGCCATCAAGCTTAAGCACCCGCACATTGTCGAGACTTATGAGTACGGGATCACCACGAAGGACGAGCAGTTCCTGGTGATGGAATTCATCGAAGGGATGTCGCTCGCATATCTGATCGACGTTCAGAACGACGTGATGAAAAAGAACCGTCTTCGAATCATGGTGGAGCTGGGCGAGGCGATCGAGTACTTCCATCGACAGAACTGGATCCATCGAGATATCTGTCCTCGAAATGTGATGGTCGATACGAAGCTTTCGACAAAACTGATCGATTTTGGGCTTGTTGTACCGAATATTGCCGAATATCAGGCACCTGGAAATCGAACCGGGACGGCGACCTACATGGCACCCGAGCTCATCAAACGGCAGAAGACCGATCAGCGAATCGACATCTTTGCTTACGCCGTCACCTGCTTCGAAATGTATACGAAAGAACTTCCCTGGCCTGGCGGTGAGACGCTGGAAGCGGTCGTGCAGCACATCAATGTTCCTCCCAAGGAACTTCGTAAACTGGTTCCCGATATCGACCCTGTGGTCGCCAAAACCATCATGCGTGGCCTGGCCTTACAGCCGCAAGACCGATGGCAAACCATGGGGCAGATGCTTCAGCCGCTCCGCGAGGCACTTCACAAAACAAAATGAACCAGAAACAAATCTGGTCAGGTCGTTTGACATCTTTTCTCTCCCTGATATTCTGCATCTGACCCAGACGGGAAAGTCGGAGAAGTTTCTCCAGTCTGACATTGATTCCTCAGGACGGTTCCTTGTAACGAACTTGAACTGAGGGGTGGGAAGCCGAAGGTCGGCTTTTCCATGTACAGACACCCGTATCAGTTTTGAAGGAGTTTTCTATGAGTCGCGCCTTTGGATTTGTCGCCGCAGCAGTCGTTCTGTTCACCTCGATCTCGTCAGCAGAAGCCCGCAGCTGCTGCAAACCAGCTCGCCCAGTTTGCTGCAAGCCAGCACGAGTTCACCACCACCATGCACGTTGCTGTGCAACACCAGCACCTTGCAGCAGCTGTGCTGCTCCAGCTCCAAGCTGTTCAGCTCCAGTTGCCGCTCCTTGCAGCACCTGCACCAGCAGCTACAGCCCAGTTTCGACCGGCTGCAGCTCATGCGGAACCACCACCGTTTCGACCGGTTGCACCAGCGGCTGCAGCGCTTCGCCTGCTCCAATGGTCACCTCGTCGGCTCCAACCTACGCTGCTCCAGTGCAGAACGCTCCAGCTCCACCAGCTGAAGCTCCTACGCCAGCTGAAGCTCCAAAGCCAGCCGAAGCCAAGTGATTTGGTTGAATTGGCGATTTGTTTGGATTTAAAGGGTTCGTACTGGTTTTCAGTGCGAGCCCTTTTTCTTTCCTGAACTTCGGACGTATAACCAACCTTGATGACTCATCAGGTCAACGAGGCCTGTGATTGGCCTTACCGTGATGTCGATGGGGGATTGATGCTTGAATTTGTTCAAACAGCAGAAGAAGCGGCAAGACGGGCGGGACAGATTCTTCGTGCCTGGTCATCAAAATTTACCGTCCGCGAAAAAAGTCGGTCAAATCTCGTGACGGAGGCGGATGAAGCTTCTCAGTCTGCGATTTTTGACTTTATTCACGGTCGATACCCGAGCCATGGATTCTGCGGAGAAGAGGGCCTTTCGGTCAACGAAACCGATTCCCCCTACCGCTGGGTCATTGATCCGCTCGACGGAACAACCAACTACGTTCACGCCTTTCCGTATTATTGCGTCTCAATCGGACTGGAATTTCGCGGCGAGATGATTGTCGGAGCTGTTTTTGATCCGGTTCACGACGAAATGTTTCTCGGTGTGCGAGGCCAGGGAGCCAGCTTGAATCGGCGTCCGTTAAAGTGCTCTGAAATCAACGAACTTTCACAGTCACTGGTGATTGCCAGTCTTCCTGTGGCAACCAGTGCACACGAAAAAGCAGTGAGCCGGTTTCTCAATGTGCTCCCCGTTGCTCAATCAGTCCAAAGAACGGGTTCAGCGGCATTAAACCTTGCGAATGTCGCAGCGGGGCGATTGGAAGGATTCTGGTCCACCAGCCTGAAGCCGTGGGACATGGCGGCCGGAATCTTGCTTGTCGAAGAAGCGGGTGGACGCATCTCAAAAATTGACGGTTCGCAATTTCGCCTGGAAGAACCCGATCTGCTGGCGACAAATGGCTCCGAAGTTCACGACCAGTTGGTTAAGGCGCTGGTCTGAATCCGTGTTGATTCATGCACTTCAACAGGAACTAGAGAATTCCTGCCCCCCATTCTTCTTCGGGTTCCTCGTTTTTGACCGTGTTATCATTTGTCACAGCAGGGATTGAATCGGATTTGATTTCGCTCGGCGGGGAGACAATTTCGACTTGTTCGACAACGAGTTCGATTTCCTGAGAAATCGCAGACTTGATGATCGTTGCTTCGGGGCGTGCCGGCGCGGGTGCGTTGGGCTCAATTCCAAAATCGATCGGATGTCGTTCGACATCACTGGGCCGCTGCAGCGGGCGGGGCACCATTGTCCGTTCGGCTGCGATTTGCATCCAGGCCTGTTCCTGGCAGCCGCAAAGCAACGATGTGATCTCACCTGACAATTTGCGTTCGCGTCCACACGCAGGACAGCGCCAGGTTCGACGAACATCACCCGACAACTTATATCCCGGTCCGCGCATCTGACTCCCTTTCCCTCATTTTCAACAGCGTATCAACGTAGTTCACTCGGCCTGCACGACATTTGCAACCACACGTCGGGAAAATTTATTCTTCCTGACCTGAAACGGTCTTTTGAATCGACCTTTGCGGAATATTAAAAAACCGGTCGTCGGTTCGTTGACCCCGATGGCTATCCGTCGTTTGAACCTGAACTTAGAATCGTGTGTCTGCACCGCTGAATAACCTTCCTCGCTTGGGTCTGGAATGACTGATCGACGCATTCTCGTAACGTCCGCACTGCCGTATGCCAACGGGCACATTCACCTGGGGCACCTGGTGGAGTACATCCAGACCGACATCTGGGTCCGGTTCCAAAAGTTACGCGGCCATCGCTGCGTGTATATCTGTGCAGACGACACGCATGGTACCGCAATCATGATTCGTGCCCGTCAGGAAGGACGAAGCGAAGAATCGTTGATCGCCGATATGCGGGAATCTCACCTGCGTGATTTCCACGGCTTCGACATTGATTTCGACAACTACGGCAGCACGCACAGCGAACAGACGCGGAAAATCTGCCACGAAGTCTGGGCTTCGCTGCGAAAGGCAGAACTGATCGTCGAACACGATGTCACGCAACTTTACGACCCGGTGGCGAATACATTCCTCGCGGACCGCTTCGTGAAAGGAACCTGTCCGAAACCAGATTGCCACGCACCCGATCAGTACGGAGACAATTGCGAAAAATGTGGTTCAACGTATAGTCCTGCGGACCTGATTAACCCGGTCAGCACTCTTTCAGGAGCAACTCCCGAACTGCGCACGGCCAAGCATCTTTTCGTGGAAATTGAAAAACTGCACGAATGGCTCACAGAATGGACTCAGTCGGGTGGACATCTTCAGGACGAGATTGCCAATTACTTGAAAGGTCACTTTCTTGTCGATCCGCTGCGAAACTGGGATGTCTCGCGACCCGCTCCCTATTTCGGATTCGAAATTCCGGACAGTCCCGGAAATTACTGGTATGTCTGGTTCGATGCACCGATCGGCTATATCGGCTCGACAGCGGAATGGTGTGACAGGAACGACGAACAGCTTGATGACTGGTGGAAGAGTTCCCAGACTGAGATCCATCATTTCATCGGTAAGGACATCACCTATTTTCACACGTTGTTCTGGCCTGCCATGTTGAAAACCGCCGGGCTCAGCCTGCCGGAAAAAGTCCACATTCACGGGTTTCTCAGCGTGAATGGGGCAAAGATGTCAAAGTCAAAAGGGACCTTCATCCAGGCTTCGACGTACCTCGGCCATCAGCTCGATCCGTCGTATCTGCGGTATTACTACGCATCGAAACTTGGCACGGGAGTCGACGATCTCGACCTTAACCTGGAAGAATTCGTCAACAAGATTAATTCGGATCTGGTCGGCAAGGTTGTCAATCTTGCCAGCCGTACGGCTCGATTCGTCGAAGGGGTCGGTTTGTCCGCCGCCTATCCAGCAGACGGGGGACTGTTTGCCGAAGCCGCAGCGCAGTCGGACGCGATCGCAGCGGCCTACGAAACCTGCGACTTCAATGGAGCGATGCGAATCATTATGAGTCTTGCCGATAAGGCAAACCAGTATGTCGAGCAAACCGCTCCCTGGACTCTGCGGAAAGACTCCAGTAAAGCAGCTGAACTGCAAGACGCTTGTACGGTGACGTTGAATCTGTTTCGACAGATCATTGTCTACCTTTCGCCGGTATTGCCGAAACTCGCTCTCCAAGTGGGCGAGTTGTTTCAAAAACCAATCACTGATTGGAATGAATCCCAGACGCCGCTCGTGGGAACGCGCGTTTCCAAGTTCGAACACCTCATGAAGCGAGTTGAACTCGCACAGGTCCAAGCCATGATTGAAGCCGGTCAACAATCCGCCCCCGAAACCCCAGCGCCGACTGCTGACGCTGCCGCAGCCTCGCCAGCAACTCCCTGGAGCGATGGCCCGGAACCGCTGGCCCATGAACCACTCGTTGCAGAACATTGTTCCATCGACGATTTCACGAAGATCGATCTTCGAGTCGCTCGAGTCCTCGCGGCTAACGCCGTCGTCGGAGCCGACAAGCTGCTGCAACTGACGCTCAGCATGGGTGGTGAGGGGACGCGGAACGTCTTCGCCGGGATCAAGAGTGCCTATAAGCCGGAAGATCTGGTCGGTCGGCTGGTCATTTTCTGCGCGAATCTCGCTCCACGAAAGATGAAATTCGGAATGAGCGAAGGGATGGTTCTTGCTGCCGGAGCAGGCGGACAAGAGATTTACCTGCTTAATCCCGACAGTGGTGCCAAACCGGGTCAACGAGTCCACTGATGGCGTGACATGTCCAACCAACGTAAGAAGCCTGAATTGGTAAGGTGTCCCTGGGCCGTCGGGGATCAGTACGTCGAGTACCACGATCATGAATGGGGTCTCCCCATTCATGATGATCCCCTTTTGTTCGAATTTCTGATACTCGAAGGTGCTCAGGCCGGTTTAAGCTGGATCACGATTCTCAAGAAGCGCGAGAATTATCGAACAGCATTCGATCGCTTCGATCCGAACATCGTCGCCGGATATGACGAAGCAAAACGCGTAAGCCTGATGGCCAATGCGGGTATCGTGCGCAACCGTCTCAAAATCGAGTCTGCAGTCGATAACGCAGTCGCATTTTTGAAAGTGCAGCAGGAGTTCGGAAGTTTCGATCAATTCATCTGGCGATTTGTCGACGGCAAGCAGCGTCACAACACATGGAAAACGATCGGGGACGTTCCTGCTCAAACCCCTGTTTCAGATGCGATGAGCAAAGAATTAAAGAGACGCGGTTTCCGATTCGTCGGTACGACAATCTGTTACTCGTTCATGCAGGCGGTCGGCATGGTAAACGATCACCTGGTGACCTGCTTTAGGCATTGTGAACTTCAGGTGAAGGATTAGCCTCGCTCGCTCGTAATCCGTCTTTGTCACAAGTAGACTCCTAAACCATCCACAAAAACAGACGAGCTGATTTCAGCGTACATCAGTTCTTCGTCTGACGTGATGTTCCCATCCATAAATGTCCTCGGTACTCAATTCAAGGAGATTCTCCGGTGTTATCAAACTGGTTGTCAAAATCGTTCATGACAATGGCGATGGGTGCCATTCTCGGCTACGGTGCCGCCAACGCTCCATTTCAAAAACCGCAGGCTCAGCCTGACGTCGTCGAAGCACAAACTGCACAAACAACCAAGTCTGTCGAAATTGCTCCGCTGAAGTCCGAACGACCAGGCTGTTGCGTCGGTGATCTCAGCAAAGCCGATCAAGTCGCACTCGTCAGTCATAACCAGCTTGTGGCCGCTTCGCTGGCTCAAACCGGGAAAAAGCCGAACATTGTTGTCCTCTGGGGTGACGATATCGGTGTTCACAACATCAGTGCCTATAACCACGGCATCATGGGATATCACACGCCGAACATCGACCGCATTGCCAAAGAGGGTGCTCTGTTCACGGATTCGTATGCTCAGCAAAGCTGTACCGCCGGTCGCGCTTCGTTCATTCTCGGACAGCACCCGTTCCGCACGGGACTGCTGACGATCGGGATGCCCGGTAGTCCGCATGGTATTCCCGACTGGACTCCAACCATTGCCGACCTGCTCAAAGAACAAGGTTACGCCACAGGTCAGTTCGGCAAGAACCACCTGGGTGATCAGGACAAGCATCTTCCCACGCTGCACGGTTTCGATGAATTCTTCGGAAACCTTTACCACTTGAACGCCGAAGAAGAACCAGAAACCTACTACTATCCGAAAGACCCTGAATTCCGCAAGAAGTTTGGTCCACGCGGTGTGCTCCATTGCAAGGCAGATGGCAAGGGTGGCCAGACCATCAAGGATACCGGCCCGCTGACCGCAAAACGGATGGAAACGATCGACGAAGAAGTGCACGCAAACGCCATGGATTTCGTTGAACGGAATGCCAAGGAAAAGAAGCCGTTCTTCCTCTGGTACAACAGCACCCGTATGCATGTCTGGACCCACCTTAAGAAGGCGTCCGAAGGGAAAACCGGTATTGGACTTTATCCAGACGGCATGGTTGAGCACGACGGTTTTATTGGCGAAGTGCTGAAGAAACTCGACGATCTCGGCCTGGCTGACAATACGATCGTGGTGTACGGCACCGATAACGGGGCCGAAACGGCATCATGGCCAGACGGTGGTATCACTCCATTCCACGGGGAAAAGGGAACAACGTGGGAAGGTGGCCTGCGAGTCCCGATGATCGTCCGCTGGCCTGGCGTGATCAAACCCGGAACTGTCATCAACGAAATCTTTTCACAGGAAGACTGGCTGCCCACATTCCTCGCAGCCGCCGGTGAGCCCAACATCGTCGATAAGCTCAAGGAAGGCTACAAGGCCAACGGCAAGACCTACAAGATCCACGCAGATGGATACAACTTCCTCCCTTATTTCAAAGGTGAAACGAAGAAGGGTCCGCGTGAGCAGATTCTCTACTTCGGACAAGGTGGTGAGTTGAACGCTGTCCGCTGGAGAGACTGGAAAGTCAACTTCGCTGTCGTCGATGGAAATATCGCAACCGGAACACGCAAAGTGACCGGCTGGCCGTTGATCGTAAACCTGAAGGCTGACCCTTACGAAAAAATGCCGCTCGAATCGAGCATGTATATGCGCTGGTATGGTGACAACATCTGGTTGTTCGTCCCCGTTCAGGCGCAGGTCAAGAACTTCCTCATGACGATTCCTCAGTTCCCCTTCCAGCAAGGAAGCACTCTGAATGCCGCAGGGATCAACTATCAATCGCTGAAAGCGGCAGAAGCTCTCAAGCGGTTGAATGAGATCGAAACGCTGGGTGCTCCGGGTAATTGACGTGTGATTGTTCGCGTGACCGGCCGAGTGCTCGGCCGGTTTGTCACCCGACACGGGGATGTCCCATCTTGGGTTTCGTCATGAGACGCCCCTGACGTGAATGCGGCCTTTGACGCTCACACGACGTCAGCAACACGCAACGAGGAGTGCCCCTGGTCAAGACGGCACTCCTCGTTTTTTCTTGAACCTTCTCAACCGGAGCCAAACCATGAAACCGCTCTCGATGACGATCGTCGCACTACTTTACGCTGTGAGCGCATTCGCCGCTGATCCCCTGCCGTCGTGGAATGATGGTGCCGCAAAACGGTCGATTACGACTTTTGTCGAAAAGGTGACGAAGGAAGGCTCGCCAGACTTCGTGCCGGTCGTGGAGCGTATCGCGACCTTTGACAACGACGGCACACTCTGGTGCGAAAAGCCGCTGCCCGTTCAGCTGTTCTTCACCCTCGACCGCGTCAAGGCTCTCGCCCCACAGCATCCGGAATGGAAGGACAAGGAACCGTTCGCCTCGTTACTCAAGGGAGATCTCAAGAACGCCGCTGCAGGTGGCGAACGTGCGATCATGGAGCTCCTCATGGCCACGCACACAGGCATGACCACGGCGGAGTTCGAGCAGATCGTCAAGGACTGGATCGCCACAGCGAAGCATCCCACCACCGGCAAACGATTCAGCGAAATGACCTACCAGCCGATGCTCGAGCTGCTGGCCTATCTGCGCGCGAACGGCTTCAAGAACTACATTGCGTCGGCTGGCGGCATCGAGTTCATGCGCCCGTGGGCGGAAGCGGCCTATGGCATCCCGCCGGAACAGGTGATCGGCAGCAGCGTGAAGACGAAATTCGAGTTTCGCGACGGTCAGCCGATCATCGTACGTTTGCCCGAGTTGAATTTCATCGACGAAAAGGCAGGCAAGCCTGTCGGCATCCATCAGCATATCGGTCGCCGCCCGATTGCGGCGTTTGGCAACTCGGACGGTGACCTCCAGATGTTGCAGTATG
Organism: uncultured Schlesneria sp.; assembly: GCA_903899985.1. Lineage (GTDB taxonomy): Bacteria > Planctomycetota > Planctomycetia > Planctomycetales > Planctomycetaceae > Schlesneria. The sequence goes on along the minus strand of CAIULL010000111.1, from coordinate 8,976 downwards.
TCGGCGCTGGCAGCGGCACCCGATTCTGCCTTTACGTTCATCACGATGACGCCGAACGCGAATACGCCTACGACCGCGCCGACCATCTCGCAAAACTCGATGAAGGTCTGGACGAATCCGTCACCAAAGGCTGGACCGTCGTCAGTATGAAGAATGACTGGAAGACTATTTTCCCCCCCGCGCCGTCAGAGATCACCGCCATCGATATCCTGTTGCAGCCGGACGCAACAATGCTCAAGCATTCCGCTGTCAACAACGCCCGCCTGCTGAAAGTCTTTCCCCAAGGTTTCCCGCTGGATGCAGCGCACACTCCGCACATCACGATGCTGCAGTGTTTCGTCCGCACGGCGGACCTCGACAAAGTCTATGCCGCCCAGGAAAGGGTTCTCGCCGCCGCCAACGTGAACGCAATGAAGCTGGAGGCGTTCAAGTTCTACTATGCTCAGGGCGGCCCACTGGGAGTCGCAGGGATCTGCGCGAAGCCGACGCCGGACATCCTCAATCTGCAAGCAGAAATCATTGCCGCCGCGAAGCCCTTCATGGTCAATAGCGGCCCGATCGGTGCCTTCACTGCCCCGCACGATGACCCCGCGATGGACATGGCCCTCATCGACTACGTTTCGACATTCGTTCCGAAACAGGCGGGCGAAAACTTCAATCCGCACGTCAGTACCGGCGTCGCTCCGAAAGAGTACCTCGACAAGATGCTCGCCGAGCCGTTTGAGAACTTCACCTTCTCGCCCGCGGGTGCGGCTGTTTATCAACTGGGTCCGTACGGCACGGCCGCAAAGAAACTCAAAGAATGGGGTTTGAAGCGTTGAGACACTTTTTCGATCGAACCGTTCGACCCTTTTTTCTGTTCACCGGGGCGGGAACCGCCTTGGTGGGACTCTATGCCGTCTTGCCATCCTGGGCCATGCCCAACGTGGCGAAGTTACCTTACCTGCAGGACTACACAATCATCATCCAGCATTGGGGGATCATGGTAGGACTGATGGGAATTGCCATGATGCTGGCGGCACTGGTTCCACAATGGCGGGTGCCGATCCTTCTCTATAGCGCGTTAGAAAAATCTTTCATGGTCTGGCTCGTGCTTTCCAACGCGCACAGCTCGTTCGTGAGTGGGTTCTGGGTCCCGTTGGTACTTGATTCCACAGTCGTGATTTACACGATTGGCTATTTCGCTGTTTGCGGGTTTCGCCCTGCTTCGACAGACTGACAAAGTTCGCGGAAGAGTCGCAAACCACTATAGCGTCAAATTCGCCCTGATCCCGTACACGAATGAGTCCTCAGCGATTCGATTCATTCCCGGCTGGATAAACTGAATATCGGGCGTGATGTTCATCCAGGGATTAATCTGAATGTTGTAGTAAAGTTCCAGACCGGACCCATCGGTCGGACCGAACACCGCTCGAGGGATCGGGCCGAATTGATTGCTGGCACCGACGTAGTACCAGCCCACACCGAACTTGTCCCCCTTGCCTTGTCGCACTGGGCTGTCACCGCCAATCCCCGCACTCAAAAAATATCGGACAGGTGTCGGATTTCCATCGCTGATTGAAGCGCGTCCGAACAAGCCCCAGCCTTTATCTTTTGTGTTTGCGAACTGAACCAGGTATTGGTCAAAACCGTAGTAAATCGTGTAGGAATTATTGAGCGTCGGCGATCCAGGCGTCGTTGGCTCGGGGTAAACACCTGGCGGCGGCTCGTTAAAGGCCAGGTTGTCTAACGGTTTGTGCTTCCAGATCCCACCAATGTGGTGTTCGCCCCTCATCTCGAAGAAGTTCGTGTTTAAGCTGACTTCCCCACCTACGATGATCCCTTTCGAGAAGAGGTTATTTACCGGAAGTCCCTGTTTTGTGTAGTCCGACGGATCCCAGATGTATCCCTTGAAATTGCCCCATTTCTGAGGCGAAACAAATCCCGCTGTGTACGAACTATAGGGCAGACCTAACAGAAACGAGGGGTTTGCAATCAAGGCCTGATTGATGAATTGGTTAGTTCCGTCACCTCCTGCAAAAATGTCCTGGTCGGCTGCCCCAAGGACGTCTTTTTTACCCGCGAAGACCACCAGATTTTTCGAAAGGGGCTGCGTGTACAGAAAGTTGGTCAAGTAAGGGATGCCAGGATTATCAGGATTGGCCGGTGGTAGTGCCGCCGGGAAGATTGTCGGTGCAAACGCACCACTGTTCGCACTGACGTTTGCGTACTGACCATACCAGTTCTCTGCACGGACCAGCAAAGTCCCTTTGGGCATTCCCCCGAATTTTTCCAGGTCCAGCAGCATGTCGTATTCGCCGCGACCGGTATATTTAAATGTGTTCCCCAAGGCGAGTGGCGGAGGTGGTGGCGTGTTAATTCCACCATCAATGCCGAATGCAAATTGGGTTGATCGTCCAGCGAACGTGATCCCGGATTTCTGTAAACTTGACCTGAGGCCACCCCAGTCGCCCGTCAGCGTCGAACGTGTCCAGAAATCATCGTCAGAATTGCCAATGGGAGCTCCCGTCCCTTCGCCCGGGGAAAAGCCGTATCCCATCGCGTCGTTAATCGTATTGGGCGTATCGATTTGTTGCATCATCGGCTGCGCCAGGAGATGCCGCGACGACGCGCACAAAATTGCGACAAGCATCCAATATCGAAGAACTAATCCGATGTTCGTTCGCATTCGGTCACTCACCGATCCGTGGAATGAGTTTTGGAGTGAAAAGATATTCCACTTGACAGATCCATCGGTCTGATCGGCAAAAAGGTTTGCGTCAAACGTCGATGGATGACATCGCTTCAGGAGCGAAAAAATCGATTCTTTGTATATCTGCTACGACCCACACAAGCTATTACAACACTGGCCTCTGTCACGATCCAGTTCGGCAATAATTGCATCATGATTTGGATGAGATGCAACATTCAGAAGCATCAATCTCAGAAGTCAAGCTTCGCTCGCACGCCAGCCACAATCGAAGTGTCGACGCTTTGCTTGTAGGGATCAATCACCTGCAGATCAGGCGTGATATGGAACCACTGATTAACAGCAATATTATAAAAGAACTCAATTCCCTCTTCGTTTTTCAGAGGGGATAACAATGGCGCTGCATCCTTTAAGACGTTGCTGACGGCCAGGTAGTAATAGCCGAATCCAAACGTGTCCTGTGACCGTCCTTGTATCGGACTGGTACCACTGATCCCCAGCGTCGCAAAAAAGCGGTCAGGATTCGGATTTCCATCCGATAAACCCAAATCGCCAAACACGCCCCAGACCTTCTTCGGATCGTCGGGTGATACCCAGATCGCCTGGTCAAAATTGTAGGCCAGCGACCAGGAACCCGTCGACTTCGGAAACAAATAACCAGGACCAAGAATCGGATCGTTGTACGGTGTCGGTTGAAGTTCCGAATATCGTCCCGTGCTATACGTTCCGGCAATTCCCTGGTGACCCGGTCGGTCGAAGAACCGCGTCGGAATATTGAGTGCCCCGACAATCGTGGCTCCGTTACTGAACAACGTATCGAAACCGCTGACGGTCGGAGTATTATTCGTGTCGATGACCGACACCGAAAACACATGTTGACGGTTCTGGTAATAAACGAATCCCACTCCGTACGTGGAATAAGGGACGGTGCGCCCGAAAACGGGGTTAAACATCATTGAGGTGTTCAAGAATCCGTTCAGTCCCGTCGCCTCGGTGAGCGGCTGAACAAACGTGTCGAACATGTTCAGTCGACCGCCGTAGACGAGCAGATCTTCCGACAGATACTGTGACACTTTGAATGCCGTGAGTGCGGTGACCGTACCTGAATATTGGGGAAACACCATCATCAGGTTCACTGGCAATAACGCACCGGTTAACAAGTCCGGCGTTTGTCCGTAACGGGTCTCACCGTGAAGTGAAACGGAAAACCCGTCCCACAGCCCCGCCTTCTTGCCGTCGATATTCAGGAAGTAATCATTACGTCCGCCGTAACGAAATCCCTGCTGTACCCCACCCGACGCAACCCCTTGATAATATTGAGTCGTACTCGCGTCAAAGTTCACTCCGTTTTCGCTCAGTTCCGATCGAGCTCCCCACCAGTCACCGGTGAGCTTCGTTCGGTCCGCGAGACTTGGGGCAACCTGACCTGACGAGGCCTGAATCGGGCCAGACGGCGCTGGCAACGGTGTCAGGGTCGGGACAATTGCGTCCGGATATCCGATGTAATTGACGGGTAAGACTTCGGGCGTCCCGAGAGTCGCGGATTCGGACGGACCGGACGGAATCAAGTCGCTCCGAGGAACTTGAGCGATCACCTCGTCAGAAAAGCAGAAGAGAACTGCCGCAAGCTGCAGTCGAATTGCGAACTGCGATAGCAGTCGTCGCGATCGCATAAAAAAATGTCCCCTTGCTTTACCGCGCCCCGCAGAGAAGCGAGTCCTTCCGCACCATTCGTCTGTAAAGCCGTGAAGTTTTTTTCATCACGACCCTGTCGCAACTCAATCCCGACCGTTCGGTCCGATTGGTGACGGGGCTTTTGCGCCAGGATGATCTGCTGTCATCACGTTTGATTTCAGCCGCTAGGGCAAAGGCCCGTTGACCACCGCCACGGGGGCGGTGGGGTTTCGATTCGGTTGATTGCTTTGACTGATTTCCGTCAGGTGCGATCAGAAATCGATCTTGGCTCGCACGCCAGCCACGAATGCGTTGTCGACTCGTTGACGGAACGGATCAAGGACCTGAATGTCCGGTGTGACATGGAACCACGGTGTCACCGCGTAGTTGTAATACAGTTCCACACCCTGTTCGTTCTTCAAAGGTAGCAACCTGGGAGCGAGGTCTTTGAGTGCATTGGTGACGTCGAGGTAATAGTAACCCACACCAAAGGTATCTTGCGTTCGTCGCTCAAAGGGACTCGTTCCACTGAGACCGACGCTGTAGAAACCTCGAATCGGGTTGGGGTTTCCATCCGACACACCGATGTTTCCAAACAGCCCATAAACCTTTTTCGGATTAGTAGGTGATACCCATACCGCCTGGTCAAAATTGTAATTAAAGGACCATGAGCTCGATTGAGTTGTCGTTTTGATACCCAACCCCGTGACCGGATCAAAATAGGGAACTGGCTGAAGGTTGGTGTAAGCTCCCGTGCTGTACGTTCCAATCAGTCCCTGGTGGCCGGGAAGGTTGAAGAACGTCGTTGGAAGGTTTAACTGTCCAAGAATCGTCGCTCCGTTGGCGAACAGCGAATCCTTGATTCCAACCGTGGTTGGAACGTTGTTCGTATCCAGGATGCCAACCGAAAGGACCGGTTCAAAGTTATGTAATACGGCGAATCCCGCACCGTAGGTCGAGTATGGTGCCGTACGGGCAACGACCGGTGGGAAGATGAACGAGGTATTCATAAAACCAGTGTTCTGATTCGCACCCGTCAGTGGTTGACTAAATCCGTCAAGCAAGTTCAGGCGTCCACCGAACACGAGAAAGTTTTCTGAAAGAAACTGAGTCACCTTAACGGCGGTCAAGCCTTCGACGGTTCCACCCGGTTTGGGGAGCAACATCATCAGGTTGGCAGGCATTAACGCGCCCGTTTGTTGATTGATCGTATTCCCGTACCGACTTTCTTCGTGCAGAGTGACGAACAAGCCTTTCCACAAACCGGCCTTCTCGCCGTCGACGTTCAGGTAAAGGTCATTGCGTCCGCCGTACTGGAAGTTCTGGTTAACTCCCCCCGAGGCGACACCTTGATAGTACTGCGTATTGCTGAAATCGATGGTGTACCCGGCATCTCGTAAATCATTACGAGCACCACCCCAGTCGCCGGTCAATTTCGTTCGCTCGAACAGTGGCCCACCGAAAGGAGGTGGAACCGGGGGGCCCGACGGAGCAGCCTGAGCCGCGGGAGCCGCCGAAGCAATTGGCGTCATCGTTAAAGGCGTTAAGGTCGGCACAATCGGCTGAGCGACAGCGTTTGGCTGAGCATCAAACGGCGCTGATGCCCCATTGGATGCTGGTGCTGGTGCCGGTGTCTCATCGTAAGGGACTTGCGCTGATGCGTTGATGGAAAGGCCCGTCGCGGTGATCCCTGCGAGAAGAGCACGAACCGCACTGCGCGTAAACCGAAATCCTAACGGCATCTTGACGCCTCCCTGCTATGTTGCCGATCTTGAGCGCATCGACCTTCAATCGCGCGAAATCAACTCCTGATTCGCGCAGAAAACGTCAGTTCCTATCGGGTCAGTTCGCATGCGGACGTGAGTGCGACCACAAGAGCGAATGCGTTACACACTCGGCATGTGTCCGGTCGATTCGATTATTCCGGATGTATTGATCGCTCACGGACGATGATCTCTCAAAAAGGCCCCAAGCGCAACGCGGTGACGAATCCCCACCCCACCGCCCCCGCGGCGGTGGTTAACGGGCCTTTGCCCTAGCGAATTTCGAGATCCGGTATGTCGTGGCATATCGATGTCGCTGGTGCAAAGGCCCGATGACCACCGCCGCAGGGGCGGTGGGGTTTCGTCGGACAGACTGCTTCACTTCAAATCTCGCGACAACAGGCGGAATAATCGTTAACGCTCATCAACGCTCGAACACAAACCATAGCCCAACCAGACCAAGAATCGAAAGCATTAACGCCAATGTGATACTCATCGGCCAATGCGTCAGAACCGGGGATTCGCCACGTTGAAGTCGACGTAAAGACCGCCAATGAGACAAAGCAGCAAGCAGCGTTGCCACGATGCCGAAGACAACGAGTGTTGTGCCGAATCGGATGGCACCCGTGTGCAACCGAATACTTTCCACACTCGGCGACTGCTTTTCGAGGGCTCGGAAAAAACCCACCATTCCGAATCCGAATCCGGCAATCGACAGAGTCGTCCTGATCCAGGCGAGCATCGTTCGATCCAATGCCAGACTGGTCCGAAAACTTGCGAGACGGACCGGGTCGATGGATTGATGAACGCTCAGATCGATCGGCTTTGATTTGTCGTCACTCATAATCCAATCTTCATGATTTCCGTCTGGAGGAATTTACGATTGTCGTTATTGTTACGCGGACGAGTCAACATCGCGAGTCGAGGTTGACCCCCTGTTTCCTGTCAGGCGAGCTAGAAGAAGGATCATCACGCTGACGCAACAGAGTTGAGCCTTACATTACGACCCTGAATAACGAATTCAAAAACCAGACTTTGTTTATGTTTTTCAAATCACCAGTCAATAACAAAACAATCTTGCGCTGGTTCCGTATTGCGTTCGCCGTTCGACTGATCGCCATGGTTTTCTTTACGTATCTGTTGCTCGCCTATCTGATTCTCCCCCTGGATTGGCTTCAGTACGAACGACGACACCCCGCAATCGACTCCGTTCCGAAGATTACACATACGACGTTAGGAATTCCTGGAGACCCGATTAACGTGGGACTCGTCGGGACAGAACAACAGGTCCACACCGCATTACTGGCGGCAAAGTGGTTTCCCGCCGATCCGATTACGCTCAAAAGCTCGTTAAAAATCGCTGCGGATACGATCCTCAAACGGTCCTATCATGACGCCCCGGTGAGCAGTTTGTATCTCTGGGGACGAAAACAGGATCTGGCTTTCGAACAGCCCGTCGCAGACGACCCGCGCCGGCGACACCATGTTCGTTTCTGGAAATCAGAGAAACTGGACAGCCAGGATAATCCCATCTGGTTCGGCGCGGCGACGTACGACACGAATGTCGGACTCAGCCACACCACAGGCGAGATCACCCACCATATCGCGCCGGATGTCGATGTCGAACGCGACAAATTGTTTCATGATTTGCTGCAAGTCCTTCAGTTAACCAACGTCTACTGGGTCGATGGCTTCCACAAAGTGCGTGAGGGGAAAAACGGAGGTGGTGACCGTTACCTGACAGATGGACGGCTTCGCGTCGGCGTGTTAGTGAATTCAACCGAAAACAAATAACCGATCGATCTTCGTATTGAGCCAAGGCAATGATGAAGTTTTATTATCGTTGGAAATTCACTGCGTTACTGATTGTCATCATGACCCTGAACATTGTTCGCATGTTGACGGTCAGTGGTTCTCAGGAGCCGTTAATTCTGGATCTGCTTGGGGCCGCGATGCTCGCCTCGGCAACAATCTCGTTGTGTGTCAATCCACGCTCACGTGCGATCGCATTATCGCTTGGTATTCCGGCGGTTATCTTATCGCTCTCGCGAAATGTGTTTTCGGATCTACACCTGCGACACATCGTTCTGATTGGCGGACGAATTTCGAGCTTGCTGTTTCTGGCGTTTATCATCGTCGTCATCCTGCAAACGTTACTGACGCAGGAAAAGGCGACGATCGATCATATTGCCGGTGCGTTTTGTGGCTACGTCCTGATCGGAGTTCTGTTCGCTGAGGCATTTTGTTTACTGGAGGCCCTGGCTCCCCACTCCTATCGCTGGGAATCACTCAAACAGCGAGGGGTCGACGATCAATTACAACGTTGGTTGATGCTCGAATATTTCAGCTTTACAACACTGACAACGCTCGGTTTCGGAGACGTGGTCCCGGAAACACCGACAGCGCGATTTCTCGCCATCTGGGAAGTCATGTTTGGCCAGTTTTATCTCGCCGTTCTCGTCGCTGGCCTGGTCAATCTTCGAGGCTCACAAGAACAAACCGTCTCTGAAGAATCATAAAAAAACGTCCCTGCGACGATTGGTTCGCAGGGACGTCGTTTATGGATCTCAATTTCAAGTCCGCCGTTATCGGCGCAGCCCAGGCAAAAGCGATTTCCTCAACCCGATTTTAGCAGACGTCAACGACGAATCAGCATCTGAGCCAAAACCACCCTGCGCTCCTCGTGCCACGCGCGAATGATTTCCCTATTCTAAACCCGTTATGCAACGCAAATGAGCAGGCTGTGCCGGTCCGGGGGCTGACGCACCCCGGCTCGCCTGGACTGTTTTTTTTCGTGTTTTTCGTAGTACTAACGTTTTGTTTCTTCGCGCGCCGCGAAGATTTTTCGTG